>NZ_JAUCDS010000007.1:0-120401 GCF_034674885.1 Castellaniella sp. | reverse complement strand
TTGGCCAGCATCGTGCCCCATTCCGGGGTCGGCGGCTGGGCGCCCATGCCCAGGAAACCCAGGGCGGCCATGTCCAGGATGGCGTTGGAAAAACCCAGCGAGGCCTGCACGATCAGCGGCGCCACGCAGTTGGGCAGGATGTTGATGAACATCTGCCGCCAGGCGCCCGCGCCCACCACGCGCGAGGCGATCACGTAGTCGCGCGTCATTTCGCGCAGCACGGCGGCGCGGCTCAGGCGCACGTAATGCGGCAGGGCCACGAAGCTGAGCGCCAGGGATGCGTTGACGATGGATGGCCCGAAGATCGCCACCAGCACCAGAGCCAGCAGCAGGCTGGGCAGCGCCAGCATGATGTCCACCAGACGCATGATGGTGATGTCCACCACGCCGCCCGTGTAGCCCGCCAGCACGCCGAAGAAAATCCCCAGCACCAGCGACACGCTGACGACCAGGAAGCCCACCAGCAGCGACAGCCGCGCGCCGTAGATCAGGCGCGACAGGATGTCGCGGCCCACGTCGTCGGTGCCCAGGATGAATTGCCAGCTGCCGTCCGCGTGCCAGACGGGGGGCTGCAGCAGGTGTTCGCGGAATTGCGCCGCCGGGTCGTGCGGCGCGACCAGGTTCGCCGCAATGGCGATGAACAGCATCAGCAGGATATAGATCAGCCCGATCAGGGCGCCCCGATTGCGGGAAAAATCCTGCCAGAAAGATTTGAGCGGCCCCGGGGGGGCCGGCATGGCGGTGGTCAGTTCAGTCATTTGCTGCGCCCCTTTTGCTGGCGGATCCGCGGGTCGGCCAGGCCATACAGGATGTCCACGCACATGTTCACCAGGATGATCAGGGTGGCCACGATCAGCACGCCGCCCTGCACGACCGGGTAGTCGCGTTGTTCCAGCCCGTGGATCAGCCAGCGGCCGACCCCGGGCCAGGAGAAGATGGTTTCGGTCAGGATGGCGCCGACCATCAGCACCCCCACCTGCAGGCCGATCACGGTGAGGACCGGCAGCAGCGCATTGCGCAGGGCGTGCACGATCACCACCCGCAGCCGCGACAGGCCCTTGGCCCGGGCGGTGCGGATGTAGTCTTCGTTCAGCACTTCCAGCATGGACGAGCGCGTCATGCGCACGATCACCGCCAGGGGGATGGTGCCCAGCACGAAGGCCGGCAGCAGGATGTGATGCAGGGCGTCCCAGAAATCGCCGGCCTCGCCGAACAACAGGGTGTCGATCAGCATGAATCCGGTCAGCGGGTCGCTGGGGTCCAGGAACAGCGATGCGCTGACCCGTCCGGACACCGGCATCAGGTCCCACTGGACCGACACCAGCATGATCAGCATCAGGCCCCACCAGAACACCGGCATGGAATAACCGGTCAGGGCGGCGGTGATCGACATGTGATCGAACCAGGATCCGCGCTTGACGGCGGCCAGCACGCCCACTGGGATGCCGATTGCCAGGGCGATGAACATGGCGATGATGCTCAGTTCCAGGGTCGCCTGGAAACGCGGTACGAACTCCGACCAGACCGCCTCGCGGGTCGTCAGGGACGTGCCCAGGTCGCCGTGCAGCACGTTCCAGATGTAGTGGAAATACTGCGTGACCAGCGGCTGGTCCAGACCCAGCTGCGTCATCATGGCGGCATGCTGTTCGGGGGACAGCCCCCGTTCGCCGGCCATGATCAGCACGGGGTCGCCAGGGATCAGGTGGATGAAGGCGAACGTCAGCAAGGTGATGCCGATGAACGTCGGTATCGCCAGCCCGACGCGTTTGAAAATGAAAGAAAACATGGTGCTGTGAAGCCCGCTAATCGCCTGCCGTAGCGGCGACCCTGTGGGATCGGCCCTGGTGTCCGCAGTGGGTCAGATCAGGGCCGAGCGCGAAAGGTAGGAAAATGTCGTCTGTCGGGTTCCGGCGGGGTGCGCCGAAACCCGATCAGGGCTTATTTGCCGAGACTGACGTGGTCGAAGATGTGCCGGCCCACGGGGGACACGGTATAGCCCTTCACGTTCTTGCGCAGCGGCTCGAACACCGTGGAATGGGCAATCATGACGGCGGGCGCCTGTTCATGCATGACGACCTGGGCCTGTTTGTACAGTTCGACCCGTTTGGCGTGGTCGGACGTGGTGCGTGCCGGCTGGATCAGGTCTTCGAAGGGCTTGTAGCACCAGCGCGAATAGTTCGACCCGTTCTGCACGGCAGCGCAGCTGAACAGCGTGGCCAGGAAGTTGTCCGGGTCGCCGTTGTCGCCCGTCCAGCCGATCAGCATGGTCTGGTGTTCGCCGTTCTTGGTGCGCTTCAGGTATTCGCCCCATTCGTAGGACACGATTTTCGCCTTGACGCCGATCTTTGCCCAGTCGGCCTGGATCATTTCGGCCATGCGGCGGGCGTTCGGGTTGTAGGAACGCTGCACGGGCATGGCCCACAGGTCGGTTTCAAACCCGTTGGGGTAGCCGGCTTCGGCCAGCAGTGCCTTGGCCTTGGCCACGTCGTGCGGCCAGTCCTGCACGGCGTCGTTGTAGCTCCACATGGTGGGTGGCAGCAGGTTCTTCGCCGGCTGTCCGGCGCCCTGGAAGACCGCCTTGATGATGGCGGGCTTGTCGATCGCCATGGACAGGGCCTGGCGCACCTTCACGTCGGTGAAGGGTTTCTTTTCCGTGTTGAACGACAGGTAGCCCACGTTCAGGCCGGCCTGTTCCAGCAGCTGGATGTCCTTGTTCTGGCGGATGGATTCCAGGTCGGCCGGGTTGGGGTAGGGCATGGACTGGCATTCGTCTTTCTGTAGCTTGGCATAGCGCACGGAGGCGTCTGGCGTGATGGCGAAGACCAGGCGGTCGACCTTGGCCTTGTCGCCCCAGTACGCCGTGTTGGCCTTGTACAGGATGCGGGCGTCTTTCTGGTAGGTGACGAATTCGAACGGCCCGGTGCCGATGGGGTCGGTGTCGACCTTGGTCGGGGTGTTGGCCTTCATCATGGCGTCGGCGTATTCAGCCGACTGGATGGACGCGAAATCCATGCCCAGGTTGGCAATGAAGGGCGCCTCGGGGCGCGTCAGCACGAAACGCACGGTGGAGTCGTCGACTTTTTCGATCTTGTCGATCAGTTTGTCCATGCCCATGCCGGCGAAGTACTGGTACGCGCCGTTGGAGACCTTATGGTACGGGTGGTTGGCGTCTTTCTGGCGCAGGAAGGAAAACAGCACGTCGTCCGCGTTGAAGTCGCGGGTGGGCTTGAAGAGCTTGTTGGAGTGGAATTTCACGCCCTTGCGCAGGTGGAAGGTATAGGTCTTGCCGTCTTCGCTGACGTCCCAGGACTGCGCCAGGCCCGGGATGATTTCCGTGGTGCCGGCCTTGAACTCAACCAGGCGATCGAAGATCGGGTGCGTGGCGTCGTTGGTCGTTCCGGACGTGAAGAACGCCGCGTTGAAGCCTTCGGGCGAGCCTTCGGAGCAGTAGACGTAGGTAGAGGCTGCCTGTACGGAGCCGGCTGCCAGGGCCATGGAAATCAGGGACAGACCCAGGGTGCGTTTGGAAATCATCATTTTCACCTCGCGTGATGCGTGAATCTGCGAGAACATAGCACGAAACGCTGTTTGAACCGTAGTGTTTGGGCATCGAGAATTACCCGCATGCGCAATCGCGCAACTTTCTTGATATGGCACAAGGGATATCCGGGCAGGGGCCGGTTGGCCGTTGCGCCGCCGCCCGGAAATGTCGTGCGGGCGCGGCCCGCCCAGGGGGTGGCCCTGCGTCTTGTCGGGGTAATCCCGGCTGGGCGATAATGTCCATTTGACCCGATTCGATGGCATGCCGGGGCCGCATATCCCCGATAATGGCAGCCACATCGTTCTATAACAGGATTCCCACCATGGCCTCAGTCAACAAAGTCATTCTCGTCGGCAACCTGGGGCGCGACCCGGAGGTCCGCTACAGCCCCGACGGCGCCGCCATCTGCAACGTATCCATCGCCACCACCAGCCAATGGAAGGACAAAGCCAGCGGCGAACGCCGCGAGGAAACCGAATGGCACCGCGTGGTGTTCTATAACCGCCTGGCCGAAATCGCCGGCGAATACCTGCGCAAGGGCCGTTCCGTCTACGTCGAAGGCCGCCTGAAGACCCGCAAATGGCAGGACAAGGAAACCGGCGCCGACCGCTACAGCACCGAAATCGTTGCCGACCAGATGCAGATGCTGGGCGGGCGCGAGGGCGGCGACGCCCCGGCTGGCGGCGATTCGGGCGGTTTCTCGCAGGCCCCTGCCCGCCGCGCCCCGCAGCAGCAGCGCCCCGCCGCCCCGGCGGCTGCGCCCGCCAGCAACCTGGCGGACATGGACGACGATATTCCGTTCTAAGGCCCGATTCGCTTCGTCCGCCGAACCCCCTGTTTGTCTCTGGCAAACAGGGGGTTCGGCTTTTGGGTATGGATGGAGGTAGGGTGCAGATTTACTGTATATTTATACAGCAAACAAAAGCACCTTCCTCGCCATGCCCGCCCTGCCTGTCCGTCCCGAAACCATCCATCCGTCCTTGTGGCGGGCCTCGCAGCTGGCGCGGGGCGGGGCGGTGTGCGTTGATACCGGGCATGCGGCGCTGTCGCCGGAATTGCCCGGCGGGGGTTGGCCGGTCGGTAGCCTGACCGAACTGATGCTGCCTCGGCCGGGCATCGGGGAATTGCGTCTGCTGCTGCCGGTGCTGCGGCAGTCCGTAGGGCCGGCCCGGCGGTCGGTGCTGCTGATCCAGCCGCCGCACGTGCTGCAGCCCCTGGCCCTGTCCTGGTGGGGGGTGGATCCGGATCGCATCCTGCTGCTGCGGGCGGCGCGCCAGGCCGATGCCTGCTGGGCCGCCGAACAGGCGCTGCAGGCGGGCACCTGTCGGCTGGTACTGCTGTGGTCCGACGCCCCCATCCGCCCGGCCGCCTTGCGGCGCCTGAACCTGGCTGCCCAGGCCGGGCCTGCCCTGTTCTTCATGTTCCGCTCGTCCCGCGATGCGGATCAGTCTTCGCCCGCACCCTTGCGCCTGCTTCTGGCGCCGGCGCGCGGCGGCGTGCAGGTCGTGTTCGTCAAACGCCGGGGTCCCCGGTGCGATGAACCGCTGTTCGTGCCCCTGGCGCCGTCTCCTGTCTTGCTTGACCATCATGTCCGTCTGGATCGGCGTATCCCCGCCTTCGACCCTGCTGCAGCCGCTCGCCTGCGCGCTGCTGCGCTTCACGCCTGACCTGGCGCTGGCGCCCGAATCCGTCATCCTGATGGACGTCACGGCCAGCGTGCGGCTGTTCGGCGGAATCGGCGCCTTGCGAACGCAGGTGCGCCGGGTGCTGCTTGCGTTCCAGGGTGACCCGGCGACCGTGTCGGTGGCGGAGTCCTGGGCGTCCGCCTGGATGCTGGCGCGCAACGGGCGCGGCGGCAACGCCCTGACGCCGCGTTCCCTGCGGCGGGCACAGGCCCGGATCCCCCTGGCCGTGGCGCCGCCTGCGCGGCCCTTTGCCGACTGGTTCCGCGACCTGGGGTGCGACACCCTGGCCGATCTGCAGCGGCTGCCCCGCACGGGGCTGAAGAAACGCTGCGGGCCGGCGCTGCTGGATTGGCTGGATCGGCTGGGGGACGCCGGCGTCGTGCCGTATCCCCGCCTGGAACCGCCCCCCGAATTCGATCAGGCCCTGGAATTGCCCGACCATATCGAACACGCGCCCGCCCTGCAGTGGGCGGCGCAGCGCCTGATTCTGCAGCTGTGCGGCTGGTTGGTCAGCCGCCGGCAGGATGTCGCCGCATTCACGCTGCTGCTGGCGCACGAACGCCGCCCGCACCGCGCCTTGCCGGCAGATCGCCTGCCGGCGGGCGATGCCACGCTCGTGCCGATCATCCTGGGCACGCCCGCGCACGACCCTGCCATCCTGACGCGCCTGGTGCAAGAGCACCTGGCACGCCTGGTGCTGCCTGCGTCCGCGATCGCCATACGCCTGCGCGCCACTCGGTTCCAGGACGCGCAGGCGCCCAGCCTGGAACTGTTCCCGGAACCCGGCGGCACGCCGCAGGATCACGCCCAGTTGCTGGCTGTGCTGGCGGCCCGTCTGGGCGCGGATAACCTGCTGGTGCCCGCGCCGTTGGCCGACCATCGGCCCGAACGGGCGGCCCGCTGGACGCCGTTGGGTCGAAAGTTGCCGGGCGGGCAGGCGGCAACGCTGCCGCGTCCCGCCTGGCTGCTGGACGCGCCCGTGCCTTTGGCGTTGCAGGGACATCGGCCTTTTCATGGCACGCCGCTGCGCCTGGTGTCACCGGCCGAACGGCTGGATTGTGGCTGGCATGATGGGCGCCCGGTCGTGCGCGACTACTTCGTGGCGGAAGACGAATCGGGAGCCTGCTACTGGATCTTCCGATCCGGTGCCGGCCCGCAATGGTTCCTGCACGGGCTGTTCGGCTGATCATGGCAACCCTGCCCGACTACGCGGAATTGCAGTGCGCCAGCAATTTTTCCTTTCTGACCGGGGCGTCCACGGCCGAAGAACTGGTCGATCGCGCTGCGAAGCTGGGCTATGCAGCGCTGGCGATCACCGACGAATGCTCGCTGGCCGGCGTCGTGCGGGCGCATGTCGCCGCCCGGCAGATCGGCCTGCCGTTGATTGTCGGGGCGACCTTCCGCTTGTCCGGATCGGACGAATCCCCGAGTCCGGATGCTGCGACCCCGGCCCGTCTCGGCGCCCCGTCCGAGGCACCCTGCACTCCGTTGACGATCACCGCCTTGGCTCGACATCGCGATGGCTACGGCAATCTGTGCGAGCTGATCTCGCTGGCGCGCCGGCGCAGCCCCAAAGGCCGCTACTGCCTGATGCGCCAGGACCTGAGCCCATCGGCAGCCGTCCAGGCACCGCCGCTTTTCCAGCCGGCGCCGCAGACTGATGCGGACGCGCCTTCCGGCGATCAGCCTGCCGCTCCACAAGCCGGCGATTCGGGGCTGCGGCCGGCTAGCCCGTCGCCCGCGCACCTGCGCGGCCTGCCCGGCTGCTGGATCATCCTGTCGCCGGACTATCCCGCCGACGAGGCGGTGCTGGATGAACAGATACGCTGGGCCAGGACCGCGTTCGGCGCCGCTTTGCGGGTGGCGCTGACCTTGCACGCCCAGGCGCTGGACGACATCCATCGCGGACGGGTCGCGCGCGCGGCGGCGCGGCACGACGTGCCCCTGGTAGCCACTGGCTGGCCGCTGATGCACGCGCGGTCGCGCAAGCCGCTGCAGGACCTGCTGACCGCCATCCGCCTGGGCAAGACCGTGCATGACTGCGGCTATGCCCTGCAGCCCAATGCCGAACGCCACCTGCGCAGCCGCCTGCGCCTGGGCAGGCTGTATCCAGCCGAGGCCTTGGCAGAAACCGTGCGCCTGGCGCAGGGCTGTCATTTTTCGCTGGATCAGCTGCGCTACGAATATCCCGAAGAACTGGTGCCGGCCGGCCTCAGCCCCGCCACCCATCTGCGCCAGGAAACCCTGAAAGGCGCGCAGCGTCGCTTTCCCCAGGGGATTCCACCCGATATCCTGAGGCAGATCGAACACGAACTGCAGCTGATTGCGGAACTGCGCTACGAGCCTTATTTCCTGACGGTCTACGACGTCGTCCAGTACGCGCGGTCGCGCGACATCCTGTGCCAGGGGCGGGGGTCCGCCGCCAACTCGGCCGTGTGCTATTGCCTGGGCATCACCGAGGTCGATCCGGCGCGATCCAAGCTGCTGTTCGAGCGTTTCATCAGCAAGGAACGCAACGAGCCGCCCGACATCGATGTGGATTTCGAGCATCAGCGCCGCGAAGAAGTCATGCAGTATCTCTACCAAAAATACGGCCGGCATCGCGCCGCGCTGACGGCGGCAGTGGCCACGTATCGCACACGCGGCGCCTTGCGGGATGCGGGCAAGGCGCTGGGCGTGTCGCTCGACGTGATCGACGACGTGACCCGCCGTTATCGGCGCTTCGACGGCCATGGGGATTTCCTGCAGCGCCTGATCGACGTCGGGTTGGACGTGGGAGAGAGCACCGGTCCAGGCACGGAAACAGGCGCAGCCATCCGTGACACGGCCGATCTGTCGGCGCAGGCCCGGCGGCACCGACAGTGGGCGGCATTGGCTACCCAGTTGCTGGGGTATCCGCGCCATCTGTCGCAGCATTCCGGTGGTTTCGTCATCAGCCGGGGGCCGCTGACCCGCTTGGTGCCGGTGGAAAATGCCGCCATGGAAGGTCGCACCGTCATCCAGTGGGACAAGGACGACATCGAGGCCCTGGGGCTGCTGAAGATCGACATCCTGGCCCTGGGCATGTTGAGCATGCTGCATCGCGCCCTGAACCTGATGTCGGCGAAACGGGGGCGGCCGTTCGGCCTGCAGGACATCCCGCCGGAAGATCCCGCGACCTACGACATGCTGTGCCGAGGCGACGCCATCGGCGTGTTCCAGGTCGAATCCCGCGCCCAGATGGCCATGTTGCCGCGCCTGCGCCCGCAGTGCTTCTACGACCTGGTGATCGAGATCGCCATCGTGCGTCCCGGCCCCATGCAAGGCGGCATGGTCCACCCCTATCTGCGCCGCCGCAACAAACAGGAACCCGTCACCTTTCCTTCGGCAGCCCTGGCAGAGGCGCTGGCGCGCACCCTGGGGGTGCCGATCTTCCAGGAACAGGTCATGCAGGTCGCCATGCTGGCCGCCGGCTATTCCGCCGGCGAGGCCGATCAGTTGCGCCGCGCCATGGCCGCCTGGAAGCGGCACGGCAATATCGACATCCACCATGATCGTCTGGTCGGCGGCATGCTGGCCAATGGGTACGACCCGGCCTTTGCCGAGGATATCTTCGCCCAGATCCGGGGGTTCGGCGAATATGGCTTTCCCGAAAGCCATGCCGCCAGCTTCGCCTTGCTGGCCTATGCCAGCGCCTGGCTGCGCTGCCACGAGCCGGCCGTCTTCCTGACGGCCCTGCTCAATAGCCAGCCCATGGGCTTCTATACCCCCGCGCAACTGGTGCAGGATGCCCGCCGGCGCGGGGTCATCGTGCTGCCGGTCGACGTGGCCGTCAGCCAGTGGGACAGCACGCTGGAAGATGCGCGGCCGCAGGGCATGCCGCCCATCGCTTCGGCGCGATCCGCCGTCGCGGCTTCAACCGCCGTGCGCCTGGGTTTTTCCCGCATCACGGGCATGCGACAGCCTGCAGCCGAACGCATCGCCCGGGCCCGATCCGGGCAACCATTTGCGGATGTGGCCGACCTGGCGCATCGGGCGCAACTGGATCGCCATGACCTGCAGGTGCTAGCGCAGGCGAACGCCCTGAGCGCGCTGGCTGGCGACAACCGCCGCGCAGCCTTGTGGCAGGCAGCCGCCGCCGTGCCGGATCGTGACCTGTTGCGCGGCACCGCCCGGGACGACGCCGATCCTGTCTTGCCGCGCCCCACGGAAGGGCAGGCCATCGCCACCGATTATCGCGCCCTGGGCTTGACGCTGGGTCGCCATCCCGTCGCCCTGCTGCGCGAACGCCTGCAGGCGGATCGCCTCTTGTCCGCCGCCCAGCTGGCGGATCTGCGCAACCGCCAGTTGGCTCGCGCCTGCGGCCTGGTCACCGTGCGCCAGCGCCCGCAGACCGCCAAAGGCGTGGTCTTCATGACCCTGGAAGACGAAACCGGGCCGGTCAACGTCATCCTCTGGCCGGACATCTTCAAACAGTACCGCCGCGAGGCCCTGGGCGCGCCTTTGCTGGCCGTCTACGGCATCTGGCAGACCGACGGCAGCGTCCATCACCTGATCGCCAGACGGTTGGTGGATCGCAGCGACCTGCTGGCGCAGGCCCTGTCCGGGCTGGATCCTGAATCCCGGGATTTCTGCTGAGAACCATGTGGCTGGACAGGTCTTCTGGCGACCATGCAGCCCTTCGCGCAGCGCGGTGTTCGTCGGGGTCCGCCAGTGCGGGCCCGTGATGAAGCGCTTGACAAGCATCCGCTCGGAAGTATTACTATACAGACCGGTCTATATATATATCGATACGCGCAGCATTGCCTGATCTGCGCGGATGTTTCCAAAGGTCGTCATCATGCCTCGTCCCTCCGCATCCCAGCCCGCCGCCCGAGACCGCATTCTCGCGTGCGCGTCCGATCTGTTCTACAGAAAGGGCATCAATCACGTGGGCATCAACGAGATCATCGGCGCCAGCGGCATCGCCCGCATGACGCTCTATCACCACTTTGCCTCCAAGAACGACGTGATTGTCGCGGTCCTGGAACGGCGCATGGCCGAGCGCCGCCAGGCCATGCAGGCCGTCATGGAAGCTGCGCATTCACCGCGCGACAAGGTAATGGCCGCGTTCGGCTATCTGCGCGATCTCGTCGGCGCGGATGCGTTCCGGGGCTGCGTGTTCATCAATGCCGCCGTGGAACTGGCGGATCCGAGCCACCCCGGGGCCGTGCTGTCGGCGCAGCACAAGCAGCGGATGGCGGATGGGTTTGCGCGCATCGCGGATGACGCCGGGTGGCCGGATGCCGCAGGTTTCGGCCTCCAGTGCCAGCTGCTGTGGGATGGGGCAGTCGCAGCCGCCCAGTTGAACTACACCGCTGCCGCCGTCGATGCGGCGTGCCAGGCCGTTGGCGTGCTGATCGCCGCGCGGGAATCCGCCGCGCGGCCAGGGCCGGACCGGACCGCAAAGGGGGCATCATGACGCGCGATTCTTCGATTCTCGTTTCGCCCGGCGCCGAAACGGCCGTGGCCCAGCCTCCCGCCGGCGACCTGGCCCGGGCGTGGGCGCTATCCAGCGCAGCCGCGATTTCCGTCGGCTTCGCGCGCTTTGACTACGCGCTCATCCTGCCCGCCATGAAGACGGACCTGGCGCTGACGTATGCCCAGGCGGGCTGGCTGAATACCGTCAACGGCCTGGGATATCTGCTGGGCGCCTTGCTGGCGATTTTCGCCGTGGGCCGGCTGGGCAATCGGCGGCTTTTTGCCTGGGGGACGCTGCTGACTGCAGCGGCGGTATTCGGCACCGGACTGACTCATGACCTCGCGTGGCTGGCCATCTGGCGTTTCCTGGCGGGCCTGGGTGGCGCGGGCGCATTTGTCTGCGGGGGCGTCCTGGCGGGCGCGCTGGGCGCGCGGGCCATCGTGATTTTCTTTGGCTGCGGCATCGGTTTCGGCCTGATGGCGGGGGGCGCCGTCCTGCCCTGGCTGTTTCATGTCTACGGTTCCGTGGTGTGGCCCCAGGCGTGGCTGCTGGTCGGCGCGGTCTGCCTGCTGCTCTGCATCCCCGCCATCCGCGCCAGCGGCGGCATCCCGGAACCCTCGTCCCGACATCTGGCAGCCAGTGGCCGGTGGCGCGATTGCTCGGCTGTTTATCTGGCGTATTTCGTCTTCGGGCTGGGCTACATCGCCTACATGACTTTCATGATCGCCTGGGTGCGGCAGCAGGGCGGTGACTCGGGCCAGTTGACGACCCTGGTGTCGGCAATGTGGATGGCGTTGGGCCTGGCCAGCTTGTCGGCAGCCGTGTTGTGGCGCGGGCTGCTCGCCCGCAGCCGGGATGGCCGCGTGATGTCGGCCGCGCTGCTGGTCCTGGTGCTGGGGGCCGCCTTGCCTCTGGCCCTGAACGGCGTGGCGGGCATCATGGCCTCGGCCGTGCTGGTGGGGGTCAGCGTGGGGATCGTGCCCTCGTCGGTCACGCATTTCGTCAAGGCGAACCTGCCGCCGCCCGCCTGGGGCGGCACCATGGCCGTCGCGACCAGCCTGTTCGCCGCCGGCCAGGTGATCGGCCCGGTCGCCTGCGGCTGGCTCAGCGACCATTACGGTTCGCTGTCCGTGGGCCTGGCCGCCTCGGCAGCCGTGCTGATGCTGGCCGCCGCGCTGGCGGCGCTGCAGCGGGCGCTGGGCAGCGCCGCATAGATTGCGGCGGGCGGGTGAGTAGGCTGCGGCGGCTTCCATGGCGCCGCAGCCTGTTCCCTTGTGGCGGCGGTGCTGCGCAGGCATAATTCCCACATTGTCTATACAAGTTCAGGACGAGGAACATCCCGCATGTCATCCATTCAGGAAACCGGCGTCCGGTCGCCCGGCCGCGTCTTGTGGAAGAACCTGCGCATCGTGCCGCCAGGCTGGCAGTCCGGGCCGGTGCCGTTGTGCGACCTGGCGGTCGAGGGCGAGCGCATCGCCTGGCTGGGCAATGCGGGCGGGGCGCCCGCCGGCTTCCGGGCCGCGCAGCAGCACGACCTGGGCGGCGCCCTGGTCACGCCCGGCCTGGTCGACTGCCACACACACCTGGTGCATGGCGGCCAGCGGGCCGACGAATTCGCGCTGCGTCTGGCTGGCGCCAGCTACGAGGACATCGCCCGCCAGGGCGGGGGCATCGTGTCCAGCGTGCGCGCCACGCGGGCAGCCGATGAAGACACCCTGTTCCAACAGGCGCTGGCGCGGCTGGATGCCCTGCGGGCCGAAGGCGTGACCGCCATCGAAATCAAATCCGGCTATGGCCTGGACCTGGCCGCTGAACGCAAGATGCTGCGCGTCGCCCGGCGCCTGGGGGATGCTCGCCCCGTCACGGTGCGCACCACCTTCCTGGGGGCGCACGCCCTGCCGCCGGAATACGCGGGGCGGGCCGACGACTACATCGATCTGGTCTGCGACGTCATGCTGCCGGCCCTGCACGACGAAGGCCTGGTCGACGCGGTGGACGTGTTCTGCGAGAACATCGGCTTTAGCCTGGCGCAGTCCGAACGCGTCCTGCAGGCTGCCACGCAGCGCGGCCTGGCCGTGAAAATGCATGCAGAACAGTTGTCCCTGATGGGGGGTGCTGCCCTGGCCGCCCGCTACGGGGCGTTGTCGGCCGACCACCTGGAATGGCTGGACGAAGCCGGCGTGCAGGCCATGCGCCAGGCGGGCATGGTCGCCGTGCTGCTGCCGGGCGCCTATTATTTTCTGCGGGATACGCACCAGCCGCCCATCGACCTGCTGCGCCGCCACGGGGTGCCCATGGCGCTGGCCACCGACTGCAATCCCGGCACCTCGCCGGCCACATCGCTGCTGCTGATGATGAACATGGCCTGCACTTTGTTCAGGATGACGGTGGCCGAAGCCCTGGATGGCGTCACCCGCCATGCCGCCGATGCCCTGGGGGCACCGGGGGTCAGCGGCCGCCTGGCCGTGGGCCACCCCGCCGATTTCGTGGTCTGGGACATCGACAGCCCGGCCGAACTGGCCTACTGGATGGGCCTGCCGCGCTGCCGGATGTCCGTGCGTCAGGGCAGCATCGCCTTCCAGTCCACCCGATAGCTGCCTTCCAGCACCCGGCGGCCGATGATGTCCAGGTCGGGGGCCAGCAGGCGGTCGCGATCATAGAAGGGCACATCCCGGCGGATCCGCTGGTGCAGCGCCTGCAGGGGGGCGGACGTGGTCAGGGGCGCGTGGAAATCGATGCCCTGGGCCGCGCACAGCAGTTCGATGCCGACAATGTGCGCCGTGTTGCGCGCCATGTCGGCCAGCCGCCGGGCGGCGAACGTTGCCATGCTGACGTGGTCTTCCTGGTTGGCCGACGTGGGCAGGCTGTCCACGCTGCCCGGGTGCGCCAGCGACTTGTTTTCCGACGCCAGCGCGGCGGCCGTCACGTGCGCAATCATGAAACCGGAATTCAGTCCGGGTTCGGGCACCAGGAACGGCGGCAGGCCGGAAATACTGGCGTCGATCAACAACGCCACGCGGCGTTCGGCCAGGCCGCCGATCTCGGCGATGGCCAGCGCCAGGATGTCGGCGGCGAACGCCACCGGTTCGGCATGGAAGTTCCCGCCTGAGATCACCTGGTCCGGCTGCCCGTCGCGCCCAGGAAAGACCAGCGGATTGTCCGTCACGGCATTGGCCTCGATCAACAGCGTGCGCGCGGCCTGGTCCATCAGATCGTGGATGGCGCCCATCACCTGGGGCTGGCAGCGCAGGCTGTAGGGGTCCTGGACCTTGTTGTCCGACACCAGGTGCGAAGCCCGGATCGCGCTGCCCGCCAAGAGCGCGCGGTAGCGGCGGGCGACTTCGATCTGCCCCGGTTGTCCACGGATTTCATGCACGCGCGGGTCGAAGGGCGCATCGCTGCCCTTGGCGGCGTCCACGCTGAGCGCGCCTGCCAGCACGGCGCTGTCGAACAGATGTTCTGCCAGGAACAGCCCGTGCAGCGCCAGCGCGGTGGATACCTGCGTGCCGTTGATCAGCGCCAGGCCTTCCTTGGCGGCCAGGTGGATGGGCGCGATGCCGGCCCGCGCCAGCGCCTCCTGGGCCGGCAGCCATTGGCCTTCGCACAGAATGCGGCCTTCGCCCAACAGCGCCAGGGTCATGTGCGACAGCGGCGCCAGATCGCCGGATGCGCCCACCGAACCCTTTTCCGGAATGTGCGGGATCAGGCCGGCATTGAAGACCTGCAGCAGGGTGCGCACCACGCTGGATCGGATGCCCGAATAGCCCCGCGCCAGACTGGCGACCTTCATCGCCATCAGCAGCCGCGCGACGCGTACGTCCAGGGGGGCGCCCACGCCCACGGAATGCGACAGGATCAGGTTGCGTTGCAGGGTCTGCAGCTGGTCATCGGGAATGCGCGTCTGCGCCAGCTTGCCGAACCCCGTGTTGATGCCGTAGGCCGGGTCGCCTCGGTCGATGATGGCCTGCACGACAGCGGCCGAGGCATCCATGTCGCGCACGGCTTGTCCGGGCAGCGCCAGTTGCACGTCTCCCTGCCAGATCTGGCGCAGGGTATCCAGATCGAGTTCCCCGGGCTGCAAGGTCAATGTGGTCGTCATACGGTCTCTCTTGAAGAAACAGGGGGGCGGATGGTGTTCAGGGGATCATCGGCAGTTTCAGGCCGAAGTCCCGCGCCGTCCGGATCGCCAGGTCGTAGCCTGCGTCGGCATGGCGCATCACGCCGCTGCCGCAGTCGTTGATCAGCACGCGTTCCAGGCGGCGGGCGGCGGCCTCCGTGCCGTCGGCCACGATCACCATGCCGGCGTGCTGGCTGTAGCCCATGCCGACCCCGCCGCCGTGGTGCAGCGACACCCAGCTGGCGCCGCCCGCCGTGTTCAGCAAGGCGTTCAGCAGCGGCCAGTCGGACACCGCGTCCGTGCCGTCGCGCATGGCTTCCGTTTCGCGGTTGGGGCTGGCCACCGACCCCGTGTCCAGATGGTCGCGGCCGATCACGATGGGGGCCTTCAGTTCGCCTGTGCGCACCATCTCGTTGAAGGCCAGCCCGGCGCGATGGCGCTCGCCCAGCCCCAGCCAGCAGATGCGCGCCGGCAGCCCCTGGAAGGCAATACGATCGCGCGCCATGTCCAGCCACTGGATCATGTGGTGATTGTCGGGAAACAGTTCCTTCAGTTTGTGGTCGGTGGCGTAGATGTCTTCCGGGTCGCCCGACAGCGCCACCCAGCGAAAGGGGCCTTTGCCCTCGCAGAACAGCGGCCGGATGTAGGCCGGCACGAAACCAGGGAAGTCGAAGGCGTCGGTGATGCCCTCGTCGTAGGCCACCTGGCGGATGTTGTTGCCGTAATCCACCGTGGGGATGCCCAGGGCGTGCAGGTCCAGCATGGCCTGCACGTGGCGGGCGCAGGATTGGGCGGCCTCGGCCCGCAGCCGCACATGCTGGGCCGGGTCGCGCTGGGCGGCCTGCCACCGTTCCACCGTCCAGCCCGAGGGCAGGTAGCCGTGGATCAGATCGTGGGCGGAAGTCTGGTCCGTGACCAGGTCGGGGCGCGGGCCGCCCGTCTGGGCGCGGCGGGCCAGTTCCGGCAGCACGTCGGCTGCATTGCCCAGCAGGCCGATGGACACCGCTTCCTTGCGGCTCGTGTGTTCGGCAATCATGGCCAGCGCCTCGTCCAGGTCGCGTGCCTGTTTGTCCAGGTAGCGGGTGCGCAGGCGGAAGTCGATGTGCGACTGCTGGCATTCGATGGTCAGCGAGCACGCCCCGGCAAACGTCGCCGCCAGCGGCTGCGCCCCGCCCATGCCGCCCAGGCCCGCCGTCACGATCCAGCGGCCCGCGAAGGACCCGCCGAAGTGCTGGCGCGCGGCCTCGGCAAAGGTTTCATACGTGCCCTGCACGATGCCCTGGCTGCCGATGTAGATCCAGCTGCCGGCCGTCATCTGGCCGTACATGAACAGCCCGGCCTGGTCCAGTTCGTTGAACTTTTCCCAGGTGGCCCATTTGGGCACCAGGTTGGAATTGGCCAGCAGCACGCGCGGCGCGTCCGCGTGGGTCTTGAAGACCCCGACTGGTTTGCCCGACTGCACCAGCAGGGTCTCGTCTTCGCCCAGATTGCGCAGGCTGTCCAGGATGGCGTCGTAGCAGGCCCAGTTGCGCGCCGCGCGGCCGATGCCGCCGTACACCACCAGATGCTTGGGGTTTTCCGCCACGGCCGGATCCAGATTGTTCTGGATCATGCGATAGGCCGCCTCGATCGTCCAGTTGCGGCAGTGCAGTTGCGATCCGGTGGGGGCGTGGATTTCGCGGCTGGCGTCGTAACGCGGATCGTCTGCTTGGGAATGGGACACGGTCTGCTCCTGTACGGGAAATATCAAGCTTGAATGTATATCTGTTTGGCGTAAATGTCTATACAAATTGGCCCGGCATCGAGGCCCAGCGAAGGGGGCTGGCGCGCCCGCTGTCAGAGGGTCACGATCCGGCCCGGGTTCAGCCCTGCCTGCGGGTCCAGCAATCGCCGGATTTCCACCATCAGTTCGCGCTCCGGCGCGCTGCGGCTGTGATGCAGAAAGGGCTTCTTGATGCGCCCGATGCCGTGCTCGGCGGAAATGCTGCCGCCTACCCGCTCGACTTCCCGGTAGACCAGGGATTCGACCGCCTCCAGATCGTCGTGCGCGTAGGGGCCGGTGGACAGGTGCAGGTTGCCGTCGCCCAGGTGGCCGAACAGCAGCCGCTGCGCCGCCGGCCAGCGGGACGCCAGGGCCTGCTGCGTGCGGGCGATGAAGTCCGGCAGCAGGGCCAGCGGGATGCCGATGTCGAAGGCCACGTAGGGGGCCATGGTGTGCAGGATCTCGCCGATCGCATCGCGCAGCCGCCACAGCTGGGCGGCCTGTTCCTGGCTTTGCGGCAGGATGGCGTCCAGCACCAGGCCGTTGTCCAGGCAGTCTTCCAGGAAGCGGTGCAAGTCGGTCCGGGCGCGGTCGCCGGCAGCGTCGCTGTCCGGGGCATCAGCCCCATCCGCACCGGCCGCATGACCGTCACTGCCCGCGAAGGATTCCACTTCCAGCAGCACGCAGATCGGGCAGGCCCCGTCGAAAGGTTCCGCCCGCTGCGTCACCGTGGCGGCCGCCTGCAGGTATTCGCGCCACATCACTTCAAATGAGGACAAGGTCGCCAGCCGCCCGCGTGCGGCCTTCAGCAGCGCCGCCAGCTGATCGAAGCCGGCCAGTCCCACCAGGGCGCTGTGGCGTCGTTCGGGCTTGGGGAACAGCCGCAGCACGGCCCGCGTGACGACGCCCAGCGTGCCTTCCGTGCCGATGAACAGATGCTTCAGATCCAGGCCGGTGTTGTTCTTCAGGCCCTGGTTCATCATGGTCAGCACCGTCCCGTCGGCACGCACGACTTCCAGCCCCAGCACCAGTTCGCGCATGGTGCCGTAGCGCAGCACACGATTGCCGCCGACGTTGGTGGCGACGTTGCCGCCGATCTGGCAGGACGCCCGCGCCCCGCAGTCCATGGGGAAATACCAGCCCTGGGCTTCGACGGCGGCGCACAGGTTTTCCAGCACCATGCCGGCCTGCACCGTCGCCGTGCCGCTGACGGCGTCCAGGCGTTCGATCCGGTCCATCAGTTCCAGCGACAGCACGACGTCGCCCGCATCCGGCACGGCGCCGCCCGCCAGGCCGGTGCGCCCACCCTGGATCGTCAGATTGCGGCCCTCGCGCCGGCAGGCCCGCACGATGGCGGCGACCTCGTCCGTGCTGCGCGGGCGCAGGATGCAGTACGGCGGAGCATCGGCCTTCAGGCCGCTGTCGTCCTGCAGGTAGCGGGCGACGTCATCGGCGCCCGGCCGCAGGCACGACACGGTCCGCATCAGCGCCTCGATCGTATCGGGCATAGCGGGAGTATCGAACATAGCGGGCATAGCGGGCGCTTGGGCCTGCGGCGCAGTCCGCATCAGCACGTCGGCCAGGGCGTCGGTGAACCGGCCGACGTTCCGGGTGTTCAGGCCCGGCAGGCAGATGCGCCCCGAATCCAGCAGATAGACGGCATGGCGTTCGCGCAGCATCAGGATCTGCTCGGGCCGCAGGCCCGTCAGGCTGAACATGCCCTGGTGCGCCAGCAGATAACGGGCGGGGTAATCCGGTGCCTTGCCGGCCAGTTGCTCTACCACCTGGCCGCGCATGGACCGGATGCGGGCGCGCATTGCGGCGACCTCGTCGCGCCACAGCCGGTTCAGCGCAGGATCGCCCAGAACCTGGGCGATGACCTGCGCGCCATGCACGGGCGGGTTGGAATAGATGCGCCGCACGATGGCGATCAACTGGCCCAGCACGGCCGGCACGTGGCCCGCCTGCTCGCACACCACCGACAGCCCCCCGCAGCGTTCGCCGTAAAAGGAAAAGTTCTTGGAAAAAGAATTCGCCACCAGGTACGCCATGCCGGATTCGGCCAGCAGGCGCACGGCCAGCGCGTCTTCGTCCAGGCCGCTGCCGAATCCCTGGTAAGCCAGGTCCAGGAAGGGGATCAGGCCCTGGCGCTGCATCAGGGCGATCAGCGCGCCCCACTGCTCGGCCGTCAGGTCCGCGCCGCTGGGATTGTGGCAGCAGGGGTGCAGCAGCACGATGCTGCGGGCCGGCAGCGTCGCCAGAACGTCCATCATCGCGTCGAAGCGCACCGCGTGGGTGGCGGGATCGTAGTAGGGGTAGCGGTGCGTGGCGATGCCTGCGCCGGAAAAAATGGCGAAATGATTGTCCCAGGCCGGATCGCTGATCCAGACGGCGCTGTCGGGATAGGCGCTGTGCAGGAAATCCGCGCCGACCTTCAAGGCCCCGGTGCCGCCCACGCTCTGGATCGTTGCTGCCCGCTGCTCGCTCAGCGCGGGGCTGTCGGCGCCCAGCACCAGCTGCTGCACAGCCAGGCGGTAGGATTCCAGGCCCTCGATGGGCAGGTAGGTGCGCGGCCGTTCCTGTTGCGCCAGCAGGGCTTCGGCCTGCCGGACGCATTGCAGTACCGGGATGCGGCCGTCCTCGTCGTAATACAGACCGACTGTCAGGTTGACCTTGTCGGCGCGGGGGTCGCGGCGGCAGGCATTGCCCAGTTCGAAAATCGGGTCGCCGGCAAATGAGGGGATGTGAGCAAACATGAGATCTGCGCCCTGTGTGATTGCTTGGCCGCGCGGGCGGCCTATTGTTCCCAGAACGCGTTGCGGTCCAGGTAGTTCTGCAGGAATTGTTTCAGCCGTTCGTGCTGCACGTGGCGGAACAGTTCCGCCGGCGGCCCGCTGGCGGCGATTTTTCCCTGGTCGATGAACAGCACCCGGTCGGCCACCTGGGCGGCAAAGCCCATTTCGTGGGTCACGACCACCATGGTCATGCCGTCGCGCGCCAGGTTCTTCATGACCTGCAGCACCTCGCCCACCAGTTCCGGGTCCAGGGCGGACGTCGGTTCGTCGAACAGCATGATGTGCGGTTCCATCGCCAGGGCGCGGGCGATGGCCACGCGCTGCTGCTGGCCCCCCGACAGGCGGATCGGGTAGCTGTCGGCCTTGTCCGCCAGGCCGACCTTGGCCAGCATGGCGCGGGCCTTGTCGTGTGCCTGGCTGCGCGGCAGTTTCTTCACCCGGATCAGGGCCTCGGCCACATTGCCCAGGGCCGTCATGTGCGGCCACAGGTTGAAATGCTGGAACACCATGCCTACATGGCGGCGCACGTCCTTGACCTCGGCGGACGTGGCCTTGCGCCGCGTGCCGTCCTGGTCCACGTAGCCCAGCAGCCGGCCCTCGATCAGCACGTCGCCGGAATCATACTGTTCCAGGAAGGCCAGGGAACGCAGCAGCGTGCTCTTGCCCGATCCCGACGGCCCGATGATGCAGATGACCTCGGATTTGCGCACCCCCAGGGAAATGCCGTTGAGCACCTGGTTGTCGCCATAGCGTTTGGTGATGTCCCGGGTCTGGATCAGCAAGTCGCCGCCGTCTGGGGGATTCGTGGGGAGTGTCGTCATGCGGGATTCCGTCAATCAGCGCTGCAGATAGCGGCTGGCCTTCAGTTCGGCCCAGCCGCCCAGTTTCTGCGTGATGGCGACCAGGATCAGGTAGCACACGCACAGCACCAGGGTGGTTTCGACGTAGATGAATTGTTCGGATCCGATCTGTGTCAGCACGGCCGTCAGTTCGGGCACCGTGATGATGGACAGCACGGACGTTTCCTTGCTGAGGATGATGATCATGTTGATCAGGGCCGGCGTGATGATCACCAGCATCTGCGGCAGCTGCACGCGCCAGATGGTGCTGATGCGCGACAGGCCCAGGCAGTCTGCGGCCTCGACCTGGCCGTTGGGCACCGACAGAAAGCCGGAACGGAAGATCTCGGCGAAATAGGCGCTGCCGTACAGCGCCAGCGACACGATGCCCGCGTCCATCGCCGACAGCGATACGCCGAAATTCGGCCCGCCGTAGTACAGGATGAACAGCTGCACCAGGAATGGCGTGGTGCGCAGGACCTCGATGTAGACCCGCAGCACCGCCCGCACCCAGCGGCCCGTGAACAATTGCAGCACGGCGATCACGAATCCCACCGCCATGCCCAGGGCCACGGCGCCGATCCAGCTGGCGATCGTGACGCCGAAACCGTCCAGGATCTGGCCGCTGTATTGCGAAATCAGGGAAAAGTCCACAGACATCAGGCTCTCCCGAAGCGCTGTTCGGCGTAGTGGCCCACGATCGACAGCACGCCGTTGATCAGCATGTAGGCCAGGCCGGCGATCAGGTAGGCTTCCAGCGGCCGGAAGGTGCTGGCCGCGACGTTCTGCGCCGTGCGGGTGATTTCCGCCACCCCCACGACGGAAATCAGGGCGGACGCCTTGATCAGCAGGATCATTTCATTGATCAGCGACGGCGTGGTCAGTTTCAGCGCCTGGGGGATTTCGATGCGGACCAGCGTGTGCACGGGCGACAGGCCCACCATCTGCGCGGCCTCGATCTGCCCGCGCGGGATGCCCAGGAAGCCGCCGCGCAGGATCTCGCCCAGGTAGGCGCCCTCGCACAGCGAAATGGCGGCGATGGCGGCCGTCAGCGGCGACACGTTGATCCCCAGGGTGGGCAGGAAATAGTAAGCCAGCATCAGCTGCACCAGCAGCGGCACCCCGCGAAACAGGAAGGTATAGAAATTGCCGCAGCGCCGGATCCAGGCCGACGGCGACAGGCAGGCGGTGACGACCAGGATGGCGATCACGAACCCCAGCATCAGCCCGATCGCAGAGACGAAGATCGTCATCTGCGAGGCCTTCAGGATCAGAGGCAGGGCTTGCATGAAGGTGCTGGCATCGAACATGCGGGGCTTCCAAAGAAAAGCGGGGCCTGGGCCCCGCAGCGATCGGGCAGCGGCCAGGCAGCCACCCGATGCGACAGGCTGGAAACGAGCCGATCAGACGTTCGGGACGAAGTCTTCGGTGGGCACGGGCATTTCCATGCCGAACCATTTCACCTGCAGCGCCTTCAGGCGGCCGTCCTTGTGCATGTCCAGGATGACCTTGTCGATGGCGGTGATCAGCGAATCGCTGTCGGCGCCCTTATGCCCCATGAAGGCGAAGTAGACCTTCTTCCCGATGCTGGGCTGCACCACCGCGAACGTGTCGGGGCGTTCCTTTGCCGCCACGGCGATATTGGTGATCGAATGCCCCACGGCCATGATGCGCCCGTTGGCCAGGTCGGCGTAGGCCTGGTTGAAGTCCACGTATTCGCGGATTTCAGGCACCGGCTTCAGGGTTTCGGCATAGGCCTTGGTCTGCGCCAGCTGCGACGAGCCGCGCTGGCTGCCGATGATCTTGCCCGCCACCTGTTCGGGTTTGGTGAAGTCCTTGTTTTTGGCGCTCTTCAGGAATGCCACCGTGCCGTCGGCGATGGGCAGGGTGAAGTGATAGCGTTCCTTGCGCGCCTTGGTGACGTTCAGCGGGCCGCCCACCATGTCGAATTTCTTCGCATCCAGGCCCGGCAGCACGCTGGCCCAGGGCAGGTCGATGAAGCGGATCTTCACGCCCAGGGATTTGCCGACTTCGGCGAAGAATTCCTTGTTGAAGCCTTCCTGCTTGCCGTCCTTCAGGAAGTCGAACGGCGCGAACTGCATTTCAGTGCCGATGACCAGTTCGCCGGCCTTTTGCACGTCGGCCAACTGGTCTGCCTGGGCGGGCAGGGTGAACGATGCGGCGGCCAGGCAACTGCTGGCCAACAGCCATTTGAGTGTCGGGGTGATGCGCATGGTGTGGCTCCTCGATCGGCAGGGCAGCGGGGTGTGCCCTGATGCCGGAAATAATAGTGGATCTGTGTCGCAACAGGGCTTCTTGCGGCCCGATAAAAAGTATATACATTAGCGGTGGGGTGTCAATCGCAGAGAGCCCGGCACGCGTGTGGATCAAGCCGAATTAAGGGTAAGTCCCAGGCGGCGGACCGGCTATTCCGCCAGCATCTGGCGCGCGATGATAGTGCGCTGGATCTCGGACGAACCTTCGTAGATGCGCAGAATGCGGGCATCGCGCGCATAGCGCTCCAGCGGCATGTCGCGCGTGTAGCCGTAGCCGCCGTGGATCTGCAAAGCGCGGTCGGTGATGAAGCCGACCGCTTCCGAGGCATACAGTTTCGCCATGGCGGATTCCATGGAAAACCGTTCGCCCAGCCCGCGCTTGTGGGTGGCCTGCAGCGTTAGCGCCCAGGCGGCCTCCAGGCGCAGCTTCATGTCGGCCAGCATCCACTGGATCCCCTGTTTGTCGGCCAGGGGCTGGCCGCCGATCAGGCGTTCCCGCGCCCAGGACACGGCCGCGTCCAGGGCTGCTTGCGCGATGCCCAGGCTGGTGGCGGCGACGTCCAGGCGGCTGTTGTCCAGCACTTTCATGGCGGTGCGAAATCCGCTGCCTTCCTCGCCCAGCCGCCGGCTTGCCGGCACCCGGCAGTCCAGCGCGACTTCGAAGGCATGGCCGCCCCGGATGCCCATCAGCCTTTCCGGCTGGGAGACCTGCAGGCCGGGGGTGTCCTTGTCCACGACGAAGGCGCTGATGCCCCGGCTGCCGGCCTGCGGGTCGGTTTTGGCGTAGACCACGATGAAGTCGGCCTCGCCGGCGTTCGAGATGAAGTGCTTGACCCCGCTCAGGTGGTATTGGTCGCCTTCCCGGTGGGCCCATGTGCTCATGTCCGCTGGGTTGGATCCTGCCCGGGGTTCGGTCAGGGCGAATGCGCCCAGGATGTCGCCCCGGGCCGCCCGGGGCAGGTATTGCGCGCGCAAGTCGTCGTCCGCCCCGATCAGGATCGAATCGGTGGCCAGGTAGTGGGCGCCGATCATGGACGAAGTCGCGGCGCAGCTGCGGGCGATTTCGGCGATGGACAGGACCAGCGCCGTGGGGCTGATCCCCGCGCCGCCCCAGCGCTCGGGCAGGTTCATGCCCATGACGCCCAGCTCCGAGAGGCCGCGCACGTGACACGTGGCGGATCGGGCCTGCTCGTCCAGCTCGGCCGCCCGAGGGGCGAGCTCGGCGGCCGCATAGCGGCCGATGGCGGCGGCGATTTCCAGATCGTCCTCATGGACGCCCAAACGCGGATTCATGATGGATCTCCTGTGTGTTCAAGAGGGGTTTGGCGCCCGAAGACGCCCAGGTCGCGCAATGCGGCGATCTTGTCCAGTCCCAGGCCCAGCAGGCCGTGCAGGATTGCGTCGGTGTCGGCCCCCAGGTCCGGAGCCGGGCGTGCCGGCGTGTTTTCCCACGCTGAAAACTGGATCGGTTGACGCGGCAGCCGCAGGCCGGGCAGGCGCGGATCATCCGTGTCCTGCAGCAACTGGCGGTACCGCGCCTGGTCGCTGTCCAGCGCCTGGCGCACCGTCCAGATCGGTGCGGCGGGGATGGCGCCTTTCTCGAAACGCTCGACCACATCGGATACGGTCAGGTCGGCCGCCCAGGATTCGATGGCGGCCCGCAGCAGCGGTTCGTGCTGCGAACGTTGTTCGTCGCTGGCGAAGCGGGGGTCTTGCGCCAGGTCGTCGCGGTCGATGACCTGGGCGAACTGCGCGAACAGCTTGTTGTTCAGGATGGCCAGGACGAAATGGCCGTCTTTGGCCCGATACGCGCCGAAAGGGGCGGAGAGCGGGTGCCTGTTGCCCACGCGCCGGGCGTCCTTGCCGGTGAACAGGTAGCGCGCGACGGCGGTGACGGTGAACGACAGGGTGGCGTCGAACATGGCCGCATCCACGTGGGTGCCCTGGCCGCTGCGGTCACGGCCGATCAGGGCTGCCAGCGTGCCCCAGGATGCGAACAGGCCACTGAGCACGTCGGTGATGGCTTCCCCGACCAGTGTGGGTGGCCCGTCCGGGAACCCGGTGGATTCCATGATGCCGCTCATGGCCTGGATGACGATGTCATAGGCGGGCCGGCGCGCGGCGGGCCCGTTCTGCCCGAAGCCGGAAATGCTGGTGTAGATCAGGCGGGGGTTCAGCGCGCTGAGCTGGCCGTAGCCGATGCCCAGCTTGTCCGCCACCCCGGGCCGGAAATTCTCGACCACGATGTCGACCTCGGCCGCCAGCTGGTGCACCAGCGCCACCGCCTCGGGCTGTTTCAAGTCCAGCACCAGGCTTTGCTTGTTCCGGTTGACGACGCTGAACAGGGCGCTGTGTCCGTCGCGCATCGGACCGATCGCGCGGTAGTCGTCGCCTTGGGGGGGCTCTACTTTGATGATGTGCGCGCCCAGGTCGCCCAGCAGCGCGGTGCAAAACGGACCGGACAGCACCCGCGTGAAATCCAGCACGCGCAGGCCGTGCAAGGGTCCTGCGCCAGAATCGGTGTTTTGCAGCATCTCGTGTCTCCGTCGTGATGGCGAGTCGTGCGTCCGGGCCGCAGGGTGGCGATGTCCGTCACCCGGCTTCGGAGATATGGTAAGAGCGCATTTGTATAATTTAAAACATTAAAAATTAATTGATTGAATAGAATTTAATGATTCAATTTTCAATCCGGCAGCTGGAATACTTCGTTGCGGTCGCCCGGCACGGCGGCACGCTGCAGGCCGCGCGCGCCCTGAATGTGTCGCAGCCGTCGATCTCCCATGCCATCCGCGAACTCGAGGCGAGCTGGGATGTCTCTCTGTTCGTGCGGCGGCATGCGCGCGGCCTGCAGCTGACGACGGAAGGCGAACAGCGTTTCCGCCAGGCCCTGCGCCTGCTGCGCGAGGCCCATTCCCTGGAACAGCGGACGGAACGAAGCATCCGCGGGGAACTGGCCGTGGGCTGTTTCGATACGCTGGGGCCTTTGGTGTTTCCGGCCCTGATGAAGGCATTCCAGCAGCATTACCCGGATGTGCGGCTGCGGCCCCACGAGGGGCATATCGCCGATCTGCTGGATCAGGTGGCCGATGGCGCCCTGGAACTGGCGCTGGTCTACGACACCAGCCTGGCGGGTGAACGGATCCGTTTGCATGATGTCGGCGCCAGCCTGCCCTATGCCGTGCTGCCTGCCGGGCATCCCTTGGCCGTGCAGCCCGATGTGTCGGTGGCGGACCTGGCGCGGTATCCCTTCATCCTGATCAATCCGCCCCATAGCCGGGAGTACTTCCTGTCCTTGTTCAGCCATGCGGGGGTGAGGCCGCAGGTCGTCGCGGAAGTCGGGTCCTTTGAAATGGTCCGTGCCCTGGTGGCCAATGGGCACGGGGTTTCGATTCTGGTGACCCGCCCGGCAGGCGATCTGGCCTACGATGGCAGCCCCCTGGCGTGCCGTGCTTTGCGGGATGCGCCGCCGCCCCAGAAAATCGTGCTGGCCAGCGCGGTCGACCTGCCCCTGGGGGTCTTGGCGCAGGCCTTCCTGGACCTGGCGCGCGATTACTTGAAGGGCCGGGGCCTGAGTCCCTGTCGCCCCTAGGCCTGCCCCGCCAGTTTGTAGCGGTTGCCGGGGTACCACATCACCGCCTGCGAGGCGAACACCCCGCCGGAAAACGTCGTGCGATCCAGCACCAGGCAGGGCTGTTCCAGGGGGATGTCCAGTGGCGCGGCCACGTTCTGCGGGGGCAGCTTGACCTCGATCGTGTAGCGCCCGGTGGGGGCGGGCGCCGCGTGCATCAGGTATTCATTGGGGGTCGTCTGCGACCAGTCCTGCTGCAGATAGTCGGGCAGGCGCCGGGCGTCGACCACGCGGTCCTCCAGCTGGATGGGTTCCGCGTTTTCGTAGTGCACGATGATGGAATGAAACAGCGGCGCCCCCACCGGCAGGTGAAAACGCTGCGCCTGAGTGGTGGTCACCTTGCTTTTTTCCAGCAGCAGGACATGGCAGGAATGTCGATGCCCCCGGTCGCGGATGTCCTGCGCGATGCTGCGGATCTCGATCAGGGTGGACGGGATTTTTGCGGGCGCCACATACGTGCCCGATCCCTGGTAGCGCAGCAGCACCTGGTCTGCCGTCAGCTCGCGCAGCGCGCGGTGCACCGTCATGCGCGACACGCCGAATTGCTTGCATAGCGCCAGTTCGGTGGGGATCAGTTCGCCTTCCGTCCAGATGCCGCCGCGAATCTGCTGCAGGACATAGTCCTTGATGCGCTGATAGGCGGGCATCGCCCGCGCAGCGGTCTCGGTGGCCTGGGCCTGGCGGCGCATGTCGTGTTTCCTGGTTGTCGGATACGGCTATTCTATGCGAGACCGCCCCACGGCTCACGCATAGGTGTTTTCCCTGGACAGCGGGCACAGGCCCGCTTTTGGAACCGGGAACCCCAGGGTTATCCCGGAATTATGCGCGAATCTCAAAGCACCTTATGGCGCTTTTCTTATAGCCCCCCGCAGGGGCCTCCGGTACATTGATCGGAACTGTCCGACCCGAGCGCAGATCAGAACGCCGCGCGCGACAGGCCTATCAGAATCTGGAGACAACCATGAGCAATTCCGTCGCCCCGGTCGATGAAATACTGCCGATGGGCAAACTGACCGCGCTGGGTCTGCAGCACGTGCTGGTCATGTATGCAGGCGCGGTCGCCGTGCCGCTGATCATCGGCCGCGCCCTGAACCTGGATGCCCACGAGGTATCCCTGCTGATCGCCGCCGACCTGTTCGCCTGCGGCCTGGCCACCATCATCCAGTCGCTGGGCGCCACCCAATGGTTCGGCATCAAACTGCCCGTCATCATGGGTGTCAGTTTCGCCCCCGTGGGCCCCATGATCCACATCGCCGCCAGCAATCCCGGGCACGAGGGCGCCCAGCTGCTGTTTGGCACCATCATCGCGGCGGGGATCATCACCATCATCATCGCGCCGTGGATCAGCCGGCTGCTGCGCTTTTTCCCGCCGGTCGTCACCGGCACCATCATCGCCATCATCGGCATCACCCTGATGCGCGTGGGCATCAACTGGATCTTCGGCAACCCCTTCGGCCCCACCGCGCCGTCGATCGTCGACCCCAGCTACGCCGCCTGGCTGAAAAGCGCCCAGGTTGCGGCATCCGCGCCCGGCTCGCCGCTGGCGGCGGTCCCGCAGGGCCTGTCCATCCTGCCGACCGTGCCCAATCCCAAATACGCCGACCTGACCGGCGTGGGCGTGGCCGCCATCGTGCTGGTTTCCATCCTGCTGATCGCCAAATTCTGCAAGGGTTTTCTGGGCAACATCGCCGTGCTGCTGGGCATCGTGATCGGGGCGATCATCACCACCGCCATGGGCATCATGAATTTCGACAAGGTCGCCAAGGCCGCCTGGGTGGACGTCGTCATGCCCTTTCATTTCGGCATGCCGAAATTCGATTTCTGGATGATCCTGACCATGACCCTGGTCATGATCGTCATCCTGATCGAGTCCACCGGCATGTTCCTGGCACTGTCCGACATGACGGGTAAAAAGATCCACCAGAAAGACCTGGCGCGCGGCCTGCGCACCGACGGCCTGGGCACCCTGATCGGCGGCATCTTCAATACCTTCCCGTATTCCAGCTTCTCGCAGAACGTCGGGCTGGTGGCCGTCACCGGCGTACGCAGCCGCTTTGTCTGCGTAGCCAGCGGCGTCATCCTGCTGGTGCTGGGCCTGCTGCCGAAACTGGCCGCCCTGGTTGAATCCCTGCCTACCGTCGTGCTGGGCGGCGCGGGCATCGTCATGTTCGGCATGGTCACGGCCACCGGCATCCGCATCCTGGGCGGCGTGGATTTCGTCAAGAACCGCAACAACGCCATGATCGTGGCGATTTCCATCGGCATGGGCATGATCCCCGTGGTCGCGCCGAACTTCCGCCAGTGGATGCCGCACGCCATCCACCCCCTGATCGAGTCCGGCATCCTGCTGACGTCCCTGTCGGCCGTGCTGCTGAACGTGTTCTTCAACGGCGCCCCGCACGACACCAAAGGCGCCGTCGAGGCCGCCAAGCACGCGGAAGCCTGACCTGGGCGGGTTGCTTAGCCAGGCATTTCTGCCTAGACTCGCACGAGTTTCATCAGGGGCTCGAACGAATACAGCGCCGGTCTTCTTCCAGCGGGCTTCTCAATGACCTTGAGGAGCCCGTTGTCATAATTTTTTGCTGATCAAAAAATACCTAGATTGGTAGTCTAAAAGGTCCGTCATGTCCAGTTCTCTAGGCCTCTGGTACGTCGCCCACACCAAACCCCGCCAGGAATCCATGGCGCGGGAACAGCTGCAGCGCCAGGATTTCGAGGTCTACCTGCCGCTGTTCAAGGTCTTCAAAAAGCCGCGCGCAGGGGCCCAGCGTGCGCCGGCCGCTGGCGCCGCGCAGCCAGGGGCGCCTGCGACCGCCGCGTCGGCCGCACCTGGGTTGACCGCCCACGAACCCATGTTCCCCCGCTACCTGTTCCTGCGCCCCACGCGGTCCACGCAATCGCTGTCGGTCGTGCGTTCCACCGTCGGGGTCAGCCGCCTGGTGATGTTCGGCCCCCAACCCGCCACCCTGGCCGACGCCGCCGTGCAGACCATTCGCCAGGCCGAAACCCTGCGCGAAACCGCGCAGATGGACCAGATCAGCCCATTTCAGCCCGGCATGCCGGTGCAGATCCAGGATTCCCCCCTGGCCGGCATCCAGGCCCTGGTGCAGGCCGTCTCCAAAGACCGCGTCACCCTGCTGTTGAACATCCTGGGCCGTCCCCAGACCGTCCAGGTCGAATTCGGGCAGATTGCGCCACTGTAGGTGGCAGTGCCGGAGTTGTTCTAATCTGTGCCAGATTAGTCCCAGTCGCCCTGCCAGTTCTCGCAGCCATCTTCTGCGACAAATTCAAGGGCATTACTACCAATTGAAACAACACGTGTCTCCTGGCAAAAGAGCCCAGTCACATTCCGTGACTGACAACTCTTACAGGAGACAAGCATGTCAATCCGACAGACTGCGATTCTTTGCGCCTGCCTGGGCCTGCCGCCGCCGACCACCGCACAGGCACTCGCGCCGCCGCAGCCGTTGTCCGCTCCGTTACTGGCACCGTGGGATTCGTCCCCGGCGCCTTTTTCTTTGTCCGGGGCACTGACCCGGCCACCCGGCGGCCAAGCCCTGGCCACCATCACCCGCCCGCTGCTGCTGGACCGGGACAGCGGTTTTGACGTCGCGACCGGCCAGACCCTGGAGATCCGAGGCGCCATCTGCACCCCGGCAGGCCCGGGCCAGAACACCTGCGAAGATCCAGGCGTTCCCGGCAGCCACTCGCCGGCCTTGCTGCTGAAACTGGGCGACGGCCACCTGGCCCTGTCGGGCGCCAACAGCTATCGCGGCAACACCGCGCTGCTGCAGGGCAGCCTGGGGCTGCAATCCAGCCAGGCCCTGGGGGCCGTCACCAACACCCTGGACATGGCCGGCGGCACCCGCCTGGATCTGGCCGATGGCGTCATCATCCATCAAGACCTGCAGGCGCGGTCTTTTGCCGACGTCGCATCCCTGGTGCCGGGGGCCTGGGGCATCACCCCGGCCGCGTCCGGCGACCCGGCCGCCATCCTGCGGGTCGAGCAGGGCACGGCCACCTGGCAGGGCCGCATCAACGCCGACAACACCCCGCTGGTCAAGGACGGCGCCGGCACCCTGCGGCTGCTGGGGTCGGGCTTTGCCCCCGATCATGCCCTGGACCTGCGCCAGGGCGGTCTGCAGATTGGTCAGGGCGGCCTGGGCATGGGCCAGTTCTGGTTCGGCGCCATCCATGCCCGCCCGGGTACCGTCCTGTCGGGCACCGGCCTGATCCTGGACGCCCTGGTCGCCGGCCATCTGCGGCCGGGATCGCCCGACGCCCCGGGCGCCCTGTGGTTCGGCAACAGCCTGCGGCTGGCCGACAGCGCCCAGACCCGCCTGCCTGTCGGCCTGGGCGAACCCGCCCTGCAATCCTGGGGCACCATCCGCCTGGCGGGCGATTTGTGGCTGGACCCCATCCCCGGGCAATGGGCGCCGAATACCCGCTACGACCTCGTGCAGGCGGACGGCGGCCTGGACTACACGCCCATCGCGGCGTCCGACCCCGCCGCCATGACGGCGGTGGGCATCAGCAGCGGCGCCGGCCGGTTCGCCAGGGTACACAGCCCCGTGCGCTACCTGGACCCCGTCCTGGGCTATGGCTCGCAGACCGTCAGCCTGACCTTGCGCTACAACGCCCGGGGCCTGAACAGCGCAGATTCCAGCTGGCGCAGCGCCTTGCTGGACGACAGCCGCTTTTTGCGGGAATCTGCCCTGACCTACACCGGCAGCGGCCAGGCCTGGGCGCAAACCTGGGCGGCCAATACCGAGCGGCCCGGCCAGGCCGGCCTGCCGGGGGACGATCGCGACATCGGGGGCCTGCAACTGGGCGTCAGCAGCCCCGTGGGGCCGAACTGGCACATGGCCGCCTTTGCCGGCTGGCAGGACAGCCGCCAGCACACGCGGCCCACTGCCGCGACGAACGACGGCACCTACCACCTGCGCGACCGCGCTGCGCACCTGGGCCTGGCCGCCCAGTACCGTAACCCGTCCGTCACGCTGGCCCTGGGCGCCGCCCAGTCTCACCATCGCGCGCGCATCAGCCGCCAGGCCGACCCGGCAGAATCGGCCCTGTCCAGCCGCGCCCGCGCCGTCCTGACCCAGCTGTGGGCGGATGCTCGCCCCACGCAGCCCCTGCCCGTGGGGGACTGGGCCATCACCCCCTGGGCCCGCATCGCCTGGCTGCACCTGCGGCGGCCGGCGGCCGAGGAAAACGGCGGCATGGCCGCCGTCGCACTGGGCGCGCAGACCGACCGGCGCTGGCTGACCCAGCTGGGCATCCGGGCGGAACGCCGCTGGCCCGCCCCGCATGGCGATGCCCGGATGTTCGCCCAGGCTGGTGTACGCAGCCTGTGGGGCGGGCGCGTCCTGCACAGCCCCCAGGCCTACCGGGCGGACCCGGGTGTGTCGTCTGATGCCACAGGGCTGCCCTATGCCCGGCATGCCCTGCAGCTGGATGTCGGCGTGCAGGCGCCTGTCAGCCAGCGGGCCTCTGTCACCCTGGTCTATACCGGCCAGCATGGCGGGGGGCAGATGCAGCACGGGGTTTGGCTGGGGGTGAGTGTGGCGCTGGATGGGAAGTCGCGCTCCGCGTACTGACCAGGAAATCGCTGCGGTATAAAACACAAGGCCTGATCTCGGATATCGAGGTCAGGCCTTTGGGGGGACAAGCAGGCGGATCGTGCCGCTACAGGGTTTGGGGGCGTCGATCCAGGGAAATAGTGCCGATGGGTTCCAGCTTGTAGCGTTCTGGTTGAATAGCCCCGGACCTGACCAGCGCATCAAACTGCGCCATTGCGTGTTCCATCAGGACTTCCTGGTCTTTGGGCAGCCTTGCCAGTTCTCGGTCTACGGTCTCGTTGAATTGCTCTACGATTCTCATGAGATCACCTTTTTGGCATGGTGGATAAAGCAGGGAGTTCGCTGCTGTGTTACAAATTCGGTCAGAAGGTCGCCGTAGGATCTTAGACAGAAGCGAAGAGATTGATCGTTTGTGTAGTCTTCGACTTCTAATCGTAGCATGTCCTGCACCTTCTTGATCCCGATCATTCGCCCATGAGAATGCCATTTCTTGTTGTCGCTCAGATCGGTGGCGATCTGCTCTGCACGTGCCTGCTTTTCCTCTATCGTCACCGCGCTGCCAGGGTTTGTGGTCCTGTGGGTCACCCAATCCTTGAATTTATATTTCACCAGCCATTCCTTCAGGAGACTGACGGACAAAGTCCTGGCTTGCTCGTATCTTCGCAGGTTGGCAAGATCCAGCCGTTGCAGCATGATCAGTTCAGCCTGCGTCAGTGTGCCGACACGCGATTTCTCGATGAACTCTTCGACCTTGTCGATGTATCCCAGCGCCGGTACCATTTCTTCCGGCCCGAGGCTTAATTGCGGATCAATGGGGCCAAGGGACGACGTGTAGTCCATGTAAATCTTGTCGCCAGACATGCAGAAGATAGTTCCAGCAGACATGGCTGCGCCGGGGACTGCGAAAAATACTTCCGTGAAATTGGCCCGCGTGACTTCAACCATTTTCTCGACTGCCTCAACCACGCCGCCAGGCGTGTTCAAGATGATCACCAGCCGGTCAGGGAAGGCTTTCCCGGATCTTTGGTCATTGCCTGCTATTTCCTCGATGGCTGTGATGTATTGCCGATGCTCTTGTGTGTCATATGGGCAGGATCAAATTGTCCCGGCAGGCTGCCGGTGGGTAGATGCGGCGGCCTCTTCCTGCCGCATCACCGCCCACCAGATCGCCAGCGAGATCACGAAGAATATCGCGCCGTTGTTGCGGCCCAGGATCACCTGCGTCAGACTGAACTTCCTGTCTGTCTGGCCACGCGTGGGGTCGCACCGAGATGCCAATCTTGGCTGACAGGGGCAATAGGCGTTATGATCGCGTTCACGCCTTGAACAGATGAAAAGCGCTTGCTGACCGTGTCACAGCACGGCGGTAGCGTGCCCGAAGCCCCACCACAGTTGCCCCCGCCTCCTTCAAAAATGAGCAACGGCGTCTACGAAGAAAGCCACCTGAAAGTGCTGCGCCTGCTGGAAACTGATCCGGCGCTTAGCCAGCGCGAACTGTCCCACGCCCTGGGCATCAGCCTGGGCAAGACCAACTACTGCATGCGCGCCTTGTTGGACAAGGGATTGATCAAAATGCAGAACTTTCGCAACAGCGACAGCAAGCTGGGCTACGCCTATCTGCTGACTCCGGCAGGGATCGTAGCTAAAGCAGAGTTAACCAGGGATTTCTTAAAAAGAAAAATGCGAGAATATGAGATTTTGAAACATGAAATTGAGCAGTTGCGTCAAGAAGTAGAAGGGTCATGAGCTTGGGAAATTTAATCAAAGGATTTTGGTCGCATTTGACGGTTCGACGCAAGCGACAGCTGTTTTTGCTATTCTGCTTAATGGTGTTGACGTCCTTTGCAGATGTTTTAAGCCTCGGTGCTGTGCTTCCTTTTTTGGGTGCTTTAACTCAACCAGAGAAAATATTCGCGTATCAAGAGTTGCAGCCATTTTTTAAGTGGCTGCAGATCGGCTCTCCAGAAGATCTTCTTTTTCCAATCACCATGATTTTTGTTTTCGCTGTGGTATTGGCTGGCGGCATGCGTTTGCTCTTATTGTACGTGCAAACAAGAGTGTCATTTTCTATAGGAGCAGATCTCAGTTATCAAGTGTACAGAAGAACATTATATCAACCATATTCCGTACATTTGTCACGCAATAGTAGCGAAATCATTAGCGGTGTGACGACCAAAATTGGACTAATAATAACTTATTTTTTAAATCCTATCCTGGTTTTGTCAAGTAGTGTCGTAATATTAATCGCAATTATGACTGCACTGTTGGCAGTGGACCCCCTGGTCTCCTCTATTGCTTTTCTGGGGTTTGGTGCGATCTATCTGCTGACAATTCTTATTACACGTAGACGCCTTGCTTTCTATAGTAAAGAAATATCCACCGAATCCAATCAAGTGGTTAAAGTTCTACAAGAGGGTTTAGGAGGTATACGGGATGTTTTGATTGATGGAACTCAAGAAATATACTGCAAACAATACCGGATGGCAGATATTCCGTTAAGGCGTGCACAGGCTGGCAGCGCAATTATAGGTGGTTTTCCAAGGTATGCAGTGGAGGCACTAGGGATGTCGTTTATCGCCATACTTGCCTATATATTATCAAAGCAAGAAGGGAGCATGGCGAGTGTTATAACCCTGTTGGGCGTGCTTGCTTTGGGGGCGCAGCGCTTGTTGCCGGTGTTGCAGCAGGCGTATGTTTCCATCGTGCAATTGCGTAGTGGGCGCGAGTCAATGCATGATGCACTTAAGTTGCTCAATCAACCTGTTAATATGGAGCCGCGAGATGCCCGTGGGATTGCATTACCATATAAGTCTTCTATAGATATATGTGATGTTGATTTCAATTATGCTCAAGGGTCTCCCCTGATATTAAGTAAATTGAATTTCAGAATCCAACACGGCAGTTGTGTTGGATTTATCGGAGCTACCGGCAGCGGGAAAAGCACGTTGCTGGACGTGCTAATGGGGCTTCTTGTGCCGACGGGTGGTCGAATATTGATTGATGGAGTTGAATTAAATAAAAAAAATCGCAAGGCATGGCAACGCCTCATAGCACATGTTCCACAATCCATTTATTTAACGGATGCTTCCATAATCGAAAATATTGCCTTTGGGGTGCCGGCGGATAAAATAGACAGAGCTCGTGCCCTGTTGGCCGCGCAGCAGGCCCAAATATCGTCGTATATAGAGGCATTAGAAGAAGGGTATGAGACTAAGGTAGGAGAACGAGGCGTTCGATTGTCAGGCGGTCAAAGGCAGCGTATAGGCATTGCCCGCGCATTGTACAAACAGGCTGAAGTGATAATTTTTGACGAAGCTACTAGTGCATTAGATAATGAAACAGAAGCAGCAGTGATGGATGCTATCGCTAGATTAAAAGGACGTGTCACGCTTTTGATCGTCGCGCATCGCTTATCAACTTTAAATCAATGCGATAGCATTTTTGAGTTGAAAAACGGACATATAGGCCAATCGAAGGTCCGTCTAGGCGCGACTGATATTGTCCCTATGGATCGTGATTTGTGATTATGTGGCTGCCAACCGTGGCAGATTGGTTCGTTGGGTGGATCTTGATCTTGAGACAGCATATAACAGCAATCAAGGCTGCTCTGGCAGCTTGCCCAAAAATTTTTAATTTACTAAAAGCCCTGGTCGTGATATATAGAAAATTACGATTAGAGTTGTTTCAGTGTTTTCTGTCTTTAAGGAGGATAAAAAAAATAAATCCGAATCATGGTTTATCAAAAAAACTAAATATATCGTTGACGTCATATCCACCTAGGTTTAATACATTGCATCTAACGTTGATATCCTTGTTAACGCAAAGAACAAGTCCAGATCGGATTGTTCTGTGGATAGCGAAGAATGATATTCATCTCATACCAAATAAGGTTAATAAACTTAAAAAATATGGACTTGAGATATTGGGGTGCGAGGATATAAGGTCATATAAGAAAATTATTCCCATGATAAATGCTGTGCCGAGAGAATTCATAGTGACAGCAGATGATGATGTGTACTATGAGCCGGATTGGCTATCTAGGTTGGTTCGTTCGTATATAGAGAATCCGGTAGGTGTGATTTGTCATAGAGGGCATAAAATTAGGCTTAATCCGTCAGGTTATCCATTGCCTTACAAGGAATGGGAGGGTGACATATCAAGGGAGCTGCAATCCCCTTTGGCGTTTCAGACAGGCGTTGGTGGCGTTTTGTACGCCCCCGAGGTTTTTGATGCAAGAGTTACGGATAGCACTGCCTTCCTTTCACTATGCCCAACAGCTGACGATTTTTGGTTGTATTGGATGGTTCGTCTGAATGGATCGGTAATTCGTATTTTAGCGGGCTCAAAAAAATTCCTGGTTTGGAGGGGCAGCCAGGAGAAGGCTCTCTGGATAGAGAATACAACAGGTGATGTGAGCAATGATTCAGCGTGTCATAAACTAATAGAGGCGTATGGATTTCCCATTAAGTGATTTAGACCCCGTAAGTAGGTAAGGGCATTTGGATAGGTATCATGATTAGATATTTTAAGAAAATGATAAAATCAATTCCTTTCCTGGGGAAGGTTGCTGTCAATATTGGCCGGAGATTTTCAGGTTGTTATCTCCCAGACCTTTATACGGTTGATCCCAAGTTTAGGGATATTTATATAGAAAGGGTAAATCACGCCATAATTCAGAAAAGACTTTATTTATCCAGGGTGATAAATGATCATTTTTCTGGCACCGTTGGATATGGTCCATTTCAAGGGCTAAGGTTTACAGATGACTCCTGGTGGGGAGGAGGGGATCGAGCAGGGATGCTGCTTGGAATATATGAAAAGGAAGTTCTGGAAACTTTGACAACTTTGTCTGAGCGGCACGAATATGAATATTTTGTAGATTTGGGTGCCGCTGATGGTTATTATGGAATTGGTGTAGTTGTCTCTGGCTTGTTTGAAAAATCATACTGTTACGAGCAAAGTGAGCATGGTCGATCGCTAATCAGGCAAGCCTGTGTCCTAAATGATGTGTCGGATAAAAAGGTCGAGGTTCGAGGACTTGCCACTAATGATTTTTATAAGGATTTACCCGAAGACGTTTTGAGATCTTGCGTCTTAATGGTTGATATCGAAGGGGCTGAGTTTTCTTTGCTGGACAGAAGTGTTTTACATGCCTTTCGGAAGTCGACAATAATTGTCGAGCTTCATGAGATGTTGCTTGAGAATGGAGATGATCTTTTGTTGGATTTGAAGCGCCGTGCAGTGGAGTACTTCAGCATACGAGAAATAACGGTTGGTTCTAGGGATCTATCGGGCTTTAAAGAATTGGAAAACTATAGAGATGATGATCGGTGGCTAATTTGCTCTGAGGGGAGGCGTGCGGTACAAAGGTGGTACATAATGACTCCAAAAACCCCCTCGTAAAAGCACCATATGGTGCAGTTTTTTTGAGTTCTGCTCTGACATGGGGATGTGGCAAACCCAATGTCCTTCAGGAACTATAGTTCGGAGCATTTGTACATAGCTGCGCTGAAAGTCCACTCATCGTATCAATGACCAATAGCTGTTCGGAGAGTTTCTATGAGACAAATAAAAAGAATCGTAAAAAAAATACCGTTATTTGGCTATTTATTAAAACTAATGTATGAGCGTTTCTTTATTGTTGATTCGTTTCAAGGATCCTCTGATTATTGGAAAAAAAGATATTCATCTGGGGGGAATTCTGGATGCGGTTCGTATGGGGGTCTAGCAAAATTCAAGGCAGAGATAATAAATAAATTCGTCTTGGAAAATCATATTGATAGTGTCATTGAGTTTGGGTGCGGAGATGGCAATCAGCTATCATATGCTATATACCCAAAATATATAGGATTTGATGTTAGTGAAGTAGCATTGTCTTTGTGTTCACGGAAATTCGATGGTGATGAATCCAAGAAATTCCTCTTGGACGGCGAGTACTCCGGCCAGACATCTGATTTAACCCTCTCGCTAGATGTTATATACCATCTTGTGGAGGATGAGGTGTTTGATAGCTATATGGCCAGGTTATTTGATTCATCAAAAAAATTCGTTATCATATATTCCAGTAATAATGATAATGTTGTTGATGCGAGGCATGTGAGGCATAGGATTTTCACCTCATGGGTGAACCAAAACCGAAGCAACTGGAAGTTAATTTTGAGAATAGGCAATAAATTTCCTTATTGCGAAGATGATGAGAGTGGGTCATTTGCTGATTTCTATATATATGAGATGTATGCGGCTGGTGCTCAAGGCTGAGGGTAGGGAGCTTGTTTCAATGAAGAGATATGATATCAATCTGATTTTCTCCGGTCGCCGGACTTTTGATTTCCTTGGTATTAAATATCCAAAGGTGGAAGTGAATTAATTTGAATTGTATTTATTCCTTGACGACCTGGTGTAGGCCGGTGAAAAATATTTCTCGGAAATGTTTGGTGCGGAATTTTTGCAATTATTTAGTAAATGATGTTCTTTTACTCACTATAGAAATTTTCTGGATAAATGATGTCGTCTGATTTTTCACCAGAGGTGCCTGTTCTGCTTTTGTTGTTCAATCGAGTAGATTGTGCGGAGAGACTTCTTTCTTTGTTGAAATCGGTGGGGCCTAGGAAAATATATGTTTCTTGTGATGGTCCTAGATTGGGAAATCATAACGATGTTTTCGCAGTTAATGCGATCAAAGAAAAGGTGTTAACCTCAAATTGGAAAGGTGGTATAGAGGTATTGTTTCGGGAGGATAATCTTGGTTGTCGAAAAGCAGTAAGTGGTGCCATAGATTGGTTTTTTGAGAATGAGGAATCTGGAATAATTCTGGAGGATGACTGCGTTCCAGATCTGACTTTCTTTTCTTTTTGCAAGGAAATGCTGGAGAAATACAGGCATGATGAGAGGGTAATGGGGATAGGTGGCCAGAATTATTTCTCCAATAAGGATTTTCAATATAGCTATATTTTTACAAAATACAACCAGACGTCTGGTTGGGCGACATGGAAAAGAGCCTGGAAGCATTACGATAGGGATATGGCCAACTGGCCGAGTTTGCGGAATTCAGATTGGCTACTTTCGATTGGGTCTGGTGGGAAAGTATTTGCCAGTTACTGGAAATCTATATTTGATAAGGCATATGAAGATAAGGATTTCAGTTCATGGGCGTATAGATGGACCTTCTCTTGTTGGGCACAGCGGGGTTTGTCCATACTCCCAACTAAGAATTTGGTTATAAATGTCGGGATTGGAGATAATGCGACCCACACTAAGAATGATGATCATCCGATATTTCGCCTTTCTTTAGAGGAAATGTCTTTTCCTCTGAGCCATCCGCCGATAATTGCGTTAAGCCCTATCAGAGAGACCTGGCTGGACGTAAATGTATACAGAATTACGTATAAGAGTTATGTTAAGTCTATATTGATTAAGAATCGATCAACAAGATGGATTTCATCGCTTTACGGATTTATGGCCAATATCGTGCGCCGAGCAAGAATCAGATGTTCAATGTTACGATAATTCCTTCATTTCCTGCGCCCCCTCGGTCGCAATGGATGTTCGGTCCTCTGAAGCCCTAAATTTAAGGGGTGATAGGAGCGACGTCATGTCCACCTACAGCTCACCCTGCTCGCTGGTGTAGCCGTTCGGTGCGCAACTGGGAACATATCAGCACGGCATCGTGGAATCGAGAAAAATGCATCGGAACCTATCTGAAAAGGTGAAGCTTGTCGCGTGATTCATCGGGCATTGTTTTTGACAAACGCCGGTAACATGGGGTTCAAAACTGCTACGACGAAATTTGGGAATTTATATCGACAACATCTAGCCTGTCTAAATTCTCTTCCTGGGGTTTGTGTCAGTAATAATTTTACTTGGCACTCATTTTTTAAAAAATCTGTTAAACGCGCCATGTTGGGACGTATCGTATCAGAATGAAAATCTGCCATGTTTCTGCGAGCGACAGTGGGGGTGGGGCCGCGCGTGCAGCCTTTCGGCTTCATATGGCATTGCAGGAGTCTGGTTTCTCAAGCATTATGCAGGTCGCCGTAAAGCACACAGATGAGCTAGGGGTATGCGGGCCTTCTGGGAGAATCGAGAAGGCCGTCGCTGCTGTTAGGCCTGTTATTGACCAATTCTTATGTAAGATTAATAATTCGAATCTTTCGGCGTATAGGTCATTAAATTTCCTGCCTTCGACCCTATTGAAGAGAAAGTCTGTGGGCTCTGCGGACGTTATTAATCTGCATTGGTTAGGAGGCGGCTCTGTATCGATAGGCCAACTTGGTGAAATCGATCGTCCATGTGTGTGGACTCTGCATGATATGTGGCCATTTTGTGGAGCGGAACATCTTGCCCCGGACTCGCCAGTCGCTCGGTGGAGAAATGGCTACCCTCACTTGAAAAATTTGGCCGACCGTCCAGGTGTTGACTTTGATCGGCTGATTTGGATGTGGAAAAAGCGGACCTGGCGACGTCCTATTCCACTGATAGCACCCAGTAATTGGTTGGCTAGGTGCATTCGACAAAGCTCTCTGATGAAGGATTGGCCTGTATTTGTCGTTCCCAACGTGTTGGATACGAGTCGATTTCGTCCTGTGCCGAAGAAAACTGCGCGGTCATTGTTGAATTTGCCGCCAGATATACCATTAGTTTTATTCGGAGCGATGGGGGGGGGGAGAGATCCTAACAAAGGTTGGGATCTGCTGCATTCTGCATTGCTTGAATTGAGTTCGACGATAAGTGGAATTGAGTGTGTCGTTTTTGGTCAAAGCAAGCCAGCTGATTCCCCGTGCGTGGGTATGCCTGTTCATTGGTTGGGACACTTGCATGATGATGTTACGCTGAACTTGGTATATAGTGCGGCAGATGTGATGGTCGTGCCCTCTCGCCAAGAAAACCTGCCGCAATCTGGCACCGAAGCCCACAGTTGCGGTTGCCCTGTAGTCGCATTTGATGTTGCCGGTTTGCCGGACGTGGTTGAGCATCAGGTGACTGGTTACCTTGCTGCTGCGTATGATTCCTCGGATCTGGCGAATGGTATTCGCTGGGTTCTAGAGGATGATGATAGGTATTCAAGAATGTGCCTCGCCGCCAGGGACCGGGCGGTAAATCGTTGGAGCCCGGCCGCAGTTGTCCCGCAATATTTGAATGTTTATGAGCAGACTATCGATTCGTGGATTTCTTAGGTGGCTCGGTCTTGTTGAAATAGAAGGTTTTGCATGAAGAAAAAAGCGTTGGTCACTGGTATAACAGGCCAAGACGGCTCCTACCTGGCCGAATTTCTGCTAGAAAATGGCTATGAAGTCCACGGCATCAAACGCCGGTCTTCTTCCTTGAATACCCAAAGAATCGACCACCTGTACCAGGACCCGCACGAATCCAATCGCAAACTGGTCCTGCATTATGGCGATCTGTCGGATTCGTCTAACCTGATCCGTATCTTGGCGGAGGTCCAGCCGGACGAGGTCTACAATCTGGCAGCACAATCACACGTGGCTGTCAGCTTTGAATCGCCGGAATATACGGCGGATGTCGATGCATTGGGCACGCTGCGGCTCTTGGAGGGCATCCGTTTCCTGGGCCTGGAAAAAAAGACGCGTTTCTACCAGGCGTCTACGTCAGAATTGTATGGCCTGGTGCAGGAAACCCCACAGCGGGAAACCACGCCGTTCTACCCGCGCAGCCCCTATGCGGTGGCGAAACTGTATGCCTACTGGATTACAGTGAACTATCGCGAGGCCTATGGGCTGTATGCCTGTAACGGCATCTTGTTCAATCATGAATCCCCCCGGCGTGGGGAAACCTTTGTCACGCGCAAGATCACCCGGGGGTTGGCCAACATCGCCCAGGGGCTGGATAAATGCCTGTACATGGGCAATATGGATGCCTTGCGCGACTGGGGGCATGCGCATGACTACGTGCGGATGCAATGGTTGATGCTGCAGCAGGACCAGCCGGACGATTTCGTGATCGCCACTGGGGTTCAGTATTCGGTGCGTGACTTCATTCGCAAGGCCGCTGCGCAACTGGGGATGACGCTGCGGTTCGAGGGCGTGGGGGTGGACGAACAGGGGGTCGTGGAATCTGTCACGGGCGATGCCGCGCCTGCCGTGTGTCCGGGGGATGTGATCGTGGCGGTGGACCCGCGTTACTTCCGCCCGACGGAAGTCGAAACGCTGTTGGGCGACCCGACCAAGGCTCGGGAAAAGCTGGGCTGGGTGCCCGAGATCAGCCTGGACCAAATGGTCCAGGAAATGGTCGCGCACGATCTGGAAGATGCGCGTCGGCATGCGCTGTTGAAGACCCATGGTTACGACGTGCGGGTGTCTCGGGAAAACTGATTCAATGGCAAGCAGCAGACAGGAAACGATTTTTGTGGCAGGCCATCGGGGCATGGTGGGGTCGGCGATTGTGCGTCGGCTGCGCGCCCTGGGGTATCAGAACGTCCTGACGGCGGGCCGCGACCAGTTGGACTTGCTGGATCAGCAGGCGGTGTGCGGGTTTTTCGCCGCCCATGCGGTCGATCAGGTCTATCTGGCGGCGGCTCGGGTGGGGGGCATTCATGCCAATAATACCTACCCGGCGGATTTCATCTACGACAACCTGATGATCCAGGCGAACGTGGTTCAGGCGGCGCACGATCATGGGGTGCAGAAATTGCTGTTTCTGGGGTCGTCCTGTATCTACCCCCGTCTGGCAACGCAGCCTATGCGCGAAGACGCCCTGCTGACCGGCGTGCTGGAATCCACCAATGAGCCCTACGCGATTGCGAAGATCGCCGGCATCAAGCTGTGCGAATCCTACAACCGGCAGCATGGGCGGGACTATCGCAGCGTCATGCCCACCAACCTGTATGGTCCGGGGGACAATTTCCATGCGCAGAACAGTCATGTGATTCCGGCATTGATGCGGCGGTTCCATCAGGCGAAGGCACAGGGCGATGCCCAGGTCGCCGTCTGGGGCAGCGGCAACCCCCGCCGGGAATTTTTGCATGTGGACGACATGGCCGCCGCCAGCGTGCATGTGATGGAACTGGCGCCCGATGTCTGGGCGGGGCAGGTCAGCCCCATGTTGTCGCACATCAACGTCGGCTGCGGGCAGGACGTTACCATCCGCGAACTGGCGGCCCTGATCGCCGATGTCGTCGGCTATCGGGGCGCGATTGCCTTTGATCCCAGCCAGCCGGACGGCACGCCGCGTAAACTGCTGGACGTGTCCCGCCTGCAGGCCCTGGGGTGGCAGGCGGAAATCCCGCTGAAGCAAGGCCTGGCCGATACCTATGCGTGGTATGTCGCGCATGTGGATGAAGTGCGGGCCGTTTGAACGGATTGATCAATGACATCTATCTTGCCTGTCGTGCTCGCGGGCGGGTCGGGGACCCGTTTGTGGCCCTTGTCGCGCGAACACAAACCCAAACAGTTCTTGCCGTTGCTCGGGCCGCAGACCATGTTGCAGCAGACGATCCAGCGTCTGGATGGCACGGATTGTCTGGCGCCCATCGTCATCTGCAATGAACAGCATCGATTCCTGGCGGCGGAACAATTACGCCAGATCGGCCGGGCGGATTCGACGATTCTGCTGGAACCTGTTGGCCGCAACACGGCGCCTGCCATCGCGCTGGCGGCGCTGCAGGCCACGGCACAGGGTGACGACCCGTTGTTGCTGGTTCTGGCGGCCGACCATGTGATCGCCGACGTCCCGGCGTTCCACCGGGCAATACGGCAAGCCTGTGAGCTGGCGGCGGATGGGCGCCTGGTGACTTTCGGTATTGTGCCGGACAGGCCCGAGACCGGGTACGGCTATATCGAGCGTGGCGATCCCACCGGGACTGGATGGCAGGTGGCCCAGTTCGTGGAAAAACCGGATGCCCGACGGGCAGCCGAATACCTGTCCACAGGCCGGTATTACTGGAACAGCGGCATGTTCCTGTTCAAGGCCAGCCGCTACCTGCGCGAATTGGGGCAGTGCCGCCCCGATATGTTGGCCGCCTGCCGGGCCGCGCTGGCGGGTGCCGCGCAGGACCTGGATTTCGTGAGGGTCGATGCCGATGCCTTTGGCCGATGCCCTTCGGATTCCATCGACTATGCCGTCATGGAGCACACCCGCGATGCTGCAATGGTTGCCCTGGACGCCGGCTGGAATGATCTGGGGGCCTGGGCTGCATTGGGCGACGTGCTGGATTGCGATGGCGACGGCAACTGCCTGCGGGGCGACGTGCTGACCGATCAGGTGCAGGGTTCCTTGATCCACGCGGAACACCGGCTGGTGGCCGCCGTAGGCATTCAGAACCTGGTGATTGTAGAGACAAAGGACGCGGTGCTGGTTGCGCATAGGGATCAGGTGCAGAATGTGAAACGGATCGTCGAACAACTGCGCGATGGCGGGCGCACCGAACATGTCCAGCACCGGGACGCGTACCGGCCCTGGGGCGTCTACGATTGCATCGGCAGCGGGGACCGTTATCAGGTCAAGAAGATCACCGTCAAACCCGGCGCCAAACTGTCGGTGCAGAAACATCACCATCGGGCGGAGCACTGGGTGGTCGTCAGCGGCACGGCCCGCGTCACGAACGGCGACAAGACCTATCTGGTCACGGAAAATGAATCCACCTACATCCCGATCGGCCAGGTGCACTGCCTGGAAAACCCCGGGGTCATCCCGCTGGAACTGATCGAAGTGCAGTCCGGGACCTACCTGGGCGAAGACGACATCGTGCGCCTGGAGGACCGATATGGCAGGGCATAAGATCAAGTTCTCGATCATCACGGCAACTTACAACGCGGCAGAAGTTCTGCCGCGTTTGATTGCGTCTCTGCAGGCGCAGACCGATCAGGATTTCGAATGGGTCGTGGCCGATGGCGCATCCACGGACGGAACGCTGGCCTTGCTGGAAGAGGCCGGACAGGCGCTGAACGTCCGCGTGGATTCACGGCCGGATTTTGGTATCTATGATGCCCTGAATCGTGCTGTGAAGATGGCTGAGGGCGATTATTACCTGGTGGTGGGGGCGGATGATGAGTTGTTCCCGGATGCTGTGGGTCAATATAAAAGCGCTTGTCAGGAGTCAGAAGCAGATCTGGTGACTGCAAAAATCGAGATAAATGGCTCGCCTGCCGGTGTGCGTCGGTTCCCATTGGAGTGGCTGTATGGGCCGTTCGCCTATGTTAGTGGGCACGCAGTCGGTCTGGCGATCAGAAAATCAGCGCACGAGGCATATGGATATTATAGTAATAAATTTCCTATCGCAGCAGATCAGTTGTTTATATTGAAAGTTATTCATGGTCGGGGGAGGGTCCGGCAATGTGACTTTATTTCTGGTAGATATTTTTTAGGCGGTGCCAGTGGAGCGGATTCGCTGGGATGTATGCTGGAGAGCTATAGAATCCAATGCCTTGTGGGCCATAATTTTATATTGCAATCGGCTATATTGTTTATTAGATTGATAAAAAATTCATGGAAAATAAATAATTATTTGAGATTCCGTGGTGGTGATGCCTTGAGGCGGGGAAAATGATCTATATTGTTTCTCTGTATGATGCTGCGGACCGGAGATTAAAAATACAAAGGCGTCTTGATGCCTTGGGCGTGGAATTCAGCTTCATCGATGCGTTGAATGCGAAAGAGCACGATCATATTCAAGATCTTGTTGATGGAAAGAAGGTGTATGGCAATATCCATCGCCACATGACGGATGTGGAAATCGCCTGTGCCTTCTCCCATAGACAGATCTATAGGGAAATATTGAAAAAAAATCTTCCCGGTGCTGTTGTGCTGGAAGATGACGTCATCGTCGGTGACGGGTTCGCTTATGTGTGTCAATGGTTCATGGAACATGGTGAACTATTCCGTAGTAGGCAAGTGGCTGTTCACCTGGGGGTCTCTTCAAAAAAAGGCATGGATGCCTTGCTGCTGAATTCAGGCGGGGTTTCTCTGGGAACGGGAGCGCGCCTGCTGGACGTAAATCAGAAATTTTCCGAGGAAGCCTGGGGAGCATATGCCTACTACATCAGCCATGACTTGGCCAATGCAATTCTTGGCTCGGAAAAGATCGTGACTGTCGCCGATCAATGGTCTGTACTGACTGGGGGTGCCGGCGGTGCAATAAAGGTGTTGTCACCTGCGTGCTGTGCTCATCCGGAAATCTCTGTACATAGCACTCTGGAGGCCGGTCGGGCGGTTGCAAAATTTGAGTATTTAAAATCCATCTATAAAGACCCGAAACACGTGTTGTCATGGGTGTATAGAAAGACGATCCTGAAATATATAATAAGGCCCTTTCTTAGAAGGAAACACGTGATTTTCCGAGATCTTTAGTTCATGACAGTAGCTGCATGGATTTTTCTTCATATGTTGCTGGCTTCCTGTGCGTGGATCCAGCGTAGGCGGCTTACTGCCAGTGTGTTGTTTGTTGCGGGTGTTGCGTGTGTCTTGATCGTCTATCGTAAATCGCCCACTTTCGATCTGAATTTCTATCTTGATTACTTTGACAGTTTGGATCCAAAGATTGTGGGTCATCCGGTAGAGCCATTCTTTGAATGGGTTTCAGTTGGTCTGTCCAGGCTGGGCTTGAGCGCGGTTCAGATATTGCATTTCTGGCAGGTGCTTATCCTGATGCTGATGGTTGTCTCGGTAAGGATGATTGATTCGAACTTTGAGTATAAGTTCATAATAATATTCATGGCGGCATCCTTGTACTATGTTCTTGCGTCGCAAAATGGAATCAGGCAGGGGGTGTCGCTGTGTTTTCTTTTGCTTGCCTTTCTGGCTGGTTTGCGTGGTCGGTGGGCATGGGCGTTGCTGCTTTGTGCGTTGTGTTTGGCAACACATAGATTTTCGGGGCTTTTTTTGGCGATTTCCATACTGTTTGCTGTTGTGGATAATCGTTTGTCAGAAAGCATCGTAAGAATCAGGTTTTCGCGTAAGATATTTTTTTATTCGGCACTTGGGTTCGGGGTGGTGCTGTATTTTTATGTATCGAAATATGGCAGTGTATATGGTGATACATCTATTGATTGGGGAAGTTATAGAACGGACCCGATGGTAAAATTTATTGCGCTGTCATTTCTATTTGTGATTTCTGAACGCCTGATGCGGCCTGAAAGTTTACCTGCCAAGGCAAGGGTGCTGGCTGGATTCAGGTTTTATCTGTATTTGATACTCTTTCCGCTCTCGTTCTCTGGCGAGATTTTTTCCCGTGTGGCAGTGTTCTATTTTTTGATAGAAGGCATCTTGATGGCGGCGCTGCTGCTGAATGATAATATTCGTAATCGATTGGCGGGTGGGCTGATCATGCTTGTGTATGGCGTTGCTCCTAATGCATTGAATATACTGTCTTCGGCGCCGCGCCAGTGGCTTTCGTTCCTGGAATAAGGGGCGTGATTTTATGAGGCCTGTCGTATCTATCGTGATGCCTGCATATAAGGCTGCGCAGACCCTGGATCAGTCGGTACGGTCAATCGTGACGCAATCCTGCGAGGATTGGGAACTTCTGCTGGTTGTGGATGGCTCGCCTGACAACACGCTGGATCTCGCGCATGCCTGGGCTAGGCAGGATTCACGGATCAGGATATTTCACCACCCGAATAACCTGGGTGTTGCGGCGGCTAGAAATCATGCTCTGGACAAAGCTGAAGGGCAGTACATAACGTTCTTGGACGCGGACGATTGGTGGATGACGGATAAGCTGTCTATTCAACTGGACTTCATGAAAACATCCAAAGCGCTGCTGAGCTATACCGCGTACCAACGCTGGGGCGCACACGGCCTGATCAATACCGTCGTCCCTCCGGCAGCCGTGACCTATGACAGGATGTTGAGGGGCAGCGTTATCGCCATCATGACCGGTATGTTGCACAGGGATGTAGTGAACGATGTCCGTTTTCGTGAGATCGGCCACGAGGACTTTCTATTCTGGTTGCAGGCATTGCGCCGTGTTTCTTGTGGCCATAGAATCCCGGTGGCTGAACCGATGGCGGTCTATCGGATTCAGGAGGCATCGCGCTCTGCCAATCTGATGCGCAACGCGGGCTGGCAGTGGCATATCTATCGGCATGAATTGTCCCTCTCTTGGCCCAGAAGTTGTGGGTTGATGGGGGGCTATGTGCGCCAGGCTCTGGCCAAGCGGCTGCGCAAGCACGAACATCAAAAAAATTGACCCGTCGCTTTGCGGCGGCAACTCCAGGTACAGAATATGCAACATACTCCGCTGCGACCGGCAGCTGCGATTCACTCTGCTTCTTCCAGGGCTGCGATTCGTATGATCATGTTACTGGCGGATGGCATGATGTTTGTGCTTGGGCCGTTGGGGGCTGCGCTCATGCTGCAGTGGGTCATGGGGGATTGGCAGGTGTATATGCCTCCCTGGTTTCTACGCGGTTATGCCCTGCTGCATGTGCTGTTGGCCAGTGCCTGTTTGCTCTGGTTCTTGGCCTGGCGGGGGCATTATGTCTACCGTAAGCCCTCCTGGTCAGTCGTGCGGGATTTCTTCCTGGCGATTTTCTTTGCCGGGATGGCTGAATTGGCGGTGATGGGGTTTTTGAAATGGCCCGTATCGCGCTACGCGTGGGTGTTGGCATGGGGGTTTACTTTTGTGCTGTTGTTGCTGGAACGCAGCGCGGTGCGCCGGCTGTTGGTGCGACTGGGGCTCTGGCATAAGCAGTGCGTCATCATCGGTGCGGGTCCCAATGCGCTGGACGCGTATTGCGCGCTGACCTATGAACGATCCATGGGATTCGATATCCAGTATTTCTATGGGGTCGGTGCGGAAACAGCAGCGCCCGTTGATGGTGTGGAGTTGCTGTCGACGGAGTCGGATCTCTGGGCCCGTACAGAGCCCGGGGACACGCAGTACGTTCTGGCACTGGAATATGGCCAGGAAGATCTGCGGGACGATTGGATCAGGCTGACGACTGAAAATAATTGCCGGGCGGTATCTGTGGTGCCGGCAATTCGGGGTATTCCTTTGAACAGCACGGATGTGTCGTTCATATTCAGCCATGATGTGATGATTCTGCATATCCGAGAGAATCTGCAGAAACGCACGTCCAGGGCTTTGAAGCGCGGGTTTGATATTCTCGGTTCGGCTGCTTTGTTGCTGGTGCTATCGCCTTTGCTGGGCTGGCTATGGTGGAAAATCGGTCGTGATGGCGGTTCGCCTCTGTACGGCCATATGCGGGTCGGTTACCAAGGGCGCATTTTCCCCTGTCTTAAGTTTCGCTCGATGGTGCTGAATGCCGACGAGGTGTTGCAACAATTGCTGGAACGCGACCCCATCGCCCGTGCCGAATGGGAAAGCAACTTCAAACTTAAGGACGATCCCAGAATCACTATGTTGGGCCGGTTCATCCGGCGCACCAGCCTGGATGAATTGCCCCAGTTATGGAACGTGTTTCGGGGGGACATGAGCCTGGTCGGACCCAGGCCGGTGGTCGAGGCGGAACTTAAATTCTATGGCAAGTATGTCAGCTACTACAAAATGGCCAAACCGGGTATCACTGGTCTTTGGCAGGTCAGTGGCCGCAGCGATGTGGATTACGAGACGCGAGTCTACTTTGATGCATGGTATGTCAAGAACTGGTCCATCTGGAACGATATCGTGATTTTGTTCAAGACAGTTTCTGCTGTTCTCAAGCGGGATGGGGCGTACTGAGCAAGAGCAATGACCAATACGCCGCGTAACGCTTTACAGATTCGACACGCGAGCATGGGTTTCATCACCGCTGCGAAGTGATCACCCAGGGGATGCCTGACAGCGAGCCCTGCTCATCGCCCCCCACAGGATGGCAATAGCCAGCAGATAAAACATGATCCCGTTGTTGCGGTTCAGGATGACTTGGCTGAGGCTGAAGCACAAATAGGCCACGACGGTGCTGGTGCCGCAAAACGCAAGTACCCGCACGGTCATCTCGGACGTTCGCAGCTGTCGCGCGAAGTGCCATAGCGGCAGGCCATATAGCGCCAGCAGGGCCAGCAGGCCGGGCAGCCCGGTAAAGACCCAGGCCTGGATGAAGTTGTTGTGCAGGTTGTTGTTGAAGGCCAGAGCGACAGGAGACAATTCACCCTGCGTGATTTGGCTTTCCAGGCCCTGTGTGTAGGATTGCAGATTCCAGCCCTCGATAGGGCGCTGCCGTAGATTGTGCAGAGCGCCGCGCCACATCTCGAAGCGTGCGCCAACCGAACTGTCTGGCTGGTCTTCCTGGTAACGGGTGACATCCTGCACCGCCTGTTCGTAGCGCGTCTGCAGCGTGCTGTTGGGCAGGGCAAATAGGCCGATGATGACTACGGCGCCGATAGTGGCTGCCAGGGCCAGACGGCCGATATTGCGGCGGTTCAGAAAGGCGACCAGGAACACGACGGCCACGGGCGGCAGCGCTACCCAGCTGGCTCGGCTGCCGCCTACGATCACGCTGTACAGCCCGCAGATGGTGGCCAGCAAGAAGCCTGCTTGCCAGAGACGTACATGGCGGCCCTGCGTGCCGGCCCAGTACAGGCCTGCGACACAGTAGATGGAAAATACCAGTGTCAGGTTGCTGAAATGTATGACATTCAGGAAGCCTGCCGCGCGGCCCATATGCAGGACGTGGATCTGCCACCAGGCCAGCGGAGCCGACAGGGTCACCCCGATCAGGATTGCGGCCCATATGTTGGCGGGTTTGACAGGAACATGCAGGAGCAGCAGAAAGATTGGGATGGCCAGCAGGGCGCGGGAATATTGATCGATTTCGTTCAGATTGTTGTTCAGCCACACCGTCATGGCCGATGGGATGGCAAAGTAGAGTAGCAATACTGCGATCATCCATCGGTCAGTGACGGTCAGCCGCGTCAGTGCTGGGCGCCCAGCCAGCCAGATCAGGCTGGCCAGCAGCAGCAGCGCGCCGCCATAGGAATACCCCGACGGTACGGCGAACATCGCGGCAAAGAAAATGAACACCCCTGCAGTGGCAAGCAAGGGGATGGCGCGAGCTGTCGATCTGGCATTCATGCGGCTCTCCGTCTGGGAATTGGCAGCATTGTACGCGGCGAGAGCGGGCATTGTTATTTGTAAAAACAGGATTCCTAATGTATCTTCCGTCCTGCGCCCGATGAGTTCAGCCGCCTCTGATGAGGGTGTCATGTTGCCCCGAATGCGTGTCCAGTCTGTCGGGCCGCCGTTACCCCAAAGTGTTTATCATGAATTCCTTCTTCGAGGCTCTCAAAGTCGATCTGACCCACTTCGATTGGCAGGGTGTTTCCGCTGTCAGCGACCTGCTGATGGTCCTGTTGAATATCGTCCTGATCGTCAGCGTGGTGGTCGGGTATCGGGGGCTGCGAAGGCATACGGTAGCCTGGAGGAAATCCGGCACGCCGACGATTTCGTCTCTCATTGGTCGCAGGAATTGATCGACTCGGCCAACAAGGTCAGCATCGAGATGCAGCGCCTGTCGTATATGGCCAATGCGGGCTTGATTTCCCAAGAGCATTTCATTGCCATGTGGGGACCGACATTCGCCTCGGCATGGGACGTTCTCGAGGTCTGGGTCAAGCATAAGCGGTTGAAAAACGGCGAGGCGATGGAACTCAAGGATGGCGCATACTCTCGGAAGGATTTCGAGGTGTTTGCCTTGCTCTGCAAGGGGCAGTGACCGGGCTGGTTCCGGTACCATCAAGTGTTCCCAACACCTACAGCCCCCTCCCCATGAGCATGCCCTTCTACAGCCGCATCAAGAAAGAAATGACCGAGGGCATCGTGCGAGCGATTCTGGAAGATGCTCAGTACCGGGTGATCGACAGCGGCATTGAAAAGGTGCTGCGAGAATTGTCCTGCCTGAGCAGCCTGGAATACGCGGCGCTCGCGTATCCCGAGGCGATCAGCCGGCTGCCCGACTTCACGGTCATGGATCGGCAGCAGACCAGCAAGCAGTTGGTCGAGGTCAAATACCGGACGACCTGGAACAAGCAGCTGCTGGTCGACGTCGAAGACCAGGTACGGATCTTTGGGGAAATCGTGCTGGTGTCCGTGAACGCGGGCGCGGCGGACCCCAAGGGTCACAACCTGCCCAGCCGTTTCCTGCGCTGCTGCCGGCTGCGCTGCGCGCATGGCGAATACCAGGTGGAGCTCAATACACGGGATCCTGCAGCGGATGCCTATGTGCCCACCTGGGAATCCGTCCACGCCATCAAGGACGGAACCTGGCTCTGGTGGGCCATGCGGCCGCTGCACGAGGTCTTCGTTCAACTGAACGAGGAAAGCCACAAGGACACGCTCTTTCACGCAGTTGGAGCACTGGCGGGGATTTTGGAGCAGTAGGGGGCTTGTATTTGATGATGGGTGGCGATGGTCACATTTGCCACATGCAAAGACCATATGAGCCCAGGGAACGGGTAACATGAAGATTCTTCTGATGAGCACTAGCCATGTCCAAGCTCCAACTTTCTCCTCCGGTTCTTGACTGGGCCGCAGCCGAAGCTGGCCTGAGTCTGGTTGCGCTCGCTGAGAAGCTGAGCAGGCATAGCGTAGATGACATCTTGCAAGGCCGCCTGACCGAGCCTCAGGCTGAAAAGTTTGCTCGGATTGCGAAGATTCCCCTGGGCTACTTGTTCATGAAGGAACCCCCTCGTCCCCGGCAGGCCGATGTGGCCGACTTCAGGACGGTGCAGGGCGCTACGCCCCTGAGCAAGGATTTCTTCGATGTATTCGATGATGTCCAGTACAAGCAGGATTGGTATCGGGACTATTTGGAAGGCATCGGAGCGGCACCGCTGGAGGTCGTTGGAAGGTTTTCCGATGATGATGCCAATGTCCAGGGAATTGCGGATGATATTCGTCGAACACTTCGTTTGAATGAGCAAGATCGGCTGCATTTGCAGTCGCCCAATGATCTGTATGCCTTGCTTGTGGAGCGATGTGAGAGCATTGGCATCTTGGTTTTCAAAAATGGCGTTGTGGGTAACAATACACACCGTCCGCTTTCCGTCGGTGAGTTCCGCGGGTTTGTTTTGTCCGATCCCCTGGTGCCGGTGGTTTTCGTGAATGGTGCCGATGCTCCGGCCGCATGGGTCTTTACCTTGGTGCATGAATTGGCACATGTCTGGCTGGGTGATTCCGGAATTTCGGACGTGAAGCCAGGTACCCGTAATGCACGCGAGGCGCAGTGCAATGCCATTGCTGCCGAAGTGCTGGTGCCACAAGCCCTCTTCAGAGAGTTTTGGGCCACTCAGGATCCCAGACAGTCTCTTGTCCAGATTATTGCCGCAGGGAGACTGCGTTTTCGTGTCAGCGAATTAGTGGTTGCCCGCCGTGCCTGGGACCTGAATCTGGTGTCGCGCCAGATATATGAGCAGGTCTATGAAGACAGCCGAAGACATGCCCGCGCTGATGGGGGTGGCGATTTTTACCGCACCGTGAATGTTAGAAACAGCAAGAAATTCACCGCAAGGGTTTCCTCGCTCGCCATGTCGGGGATGGTTTCCTTTAGGGAAGCGGGCAGGCTATTGAATGTGGCACCGGCAAGAATAGCCACCCTCTACCAAAGAAATCATGCGTTACCTGCTTGATTCCGATGTGTTGATCGCTGCGAAAAGCGTTCACTACAAGCCCGGGTTTTGTGAGGCTTTTTGGCGGTGGCTGGATGACAGTCATGCTGCAGATGTAATTTGCAGTATCGACAAGGTTCGCGATGAGTTGCTCCAGGGGGACGATGATGACCATTTGGTCCAGTGGGCAAAGAAAAAGGAACTCGCAGGCTTCTTCTTGGAGACAAAAGGGCTGATGGGGAAGTTCGGCGAGATATCGAATTGGGCACTGAATAGGCTGCCTGCCTATCGGCCAGCCGGGCTGCAGAAATTTCTCAGGGCGAATGCAGCAGATGCATGGCTGGTGGCTTATGCCGCGAACTTCGGTAATGAGTACACCATCGTGACCAACGAGGTGGGCACCCCCGAGGGGCGAAGAGACGTCAAGCTACCGGATGCGGCGGCTGCCTTTGGGGTGCCAACCATTCGGCTGTTTGATCTCCTGGATCTCACGGCGTATGGCACGTTCAATCTCAGGCATCTGTGAAGAACCGTGGCCTGCGATAGGGGCCGAACTTTATGACGTTCCCGGGGGAACCCATATGGTCTCTTCAGCGGTCCCGGCCAGGATGCCGCTTTCTTCCAGAAGGCGGTGGAAGAATTTTGACGTCAGGCTGTCTTTGGTTCGTCCAGAAAGGTAGCTGTAGGCTGCATTCTTGCCGGGGTCGAAAAAGCCGACGGAGGCGTCGTTGTTGACGAAGAGTGTGGCATCCGTATCTGGGAACTGGTTCTGGAATTGTTCTTCTATAGATGCCAGTTCTCGCTGTATCCGCGCCGCTGTCTGTACAGCTGCTATAGGTGTTCGGTCTGTTGCGATACCCAGCCCTGGGGCCGCGTAGACGCGGCCATTGAGTTGGATGAAGGTCGTGAGGCCGGCCTCTCTGAGCTGGATGTGTTGCATCGGCTCAAGAGGCCCTTCGCGGTTGGCGCCTACGACGCCTTTTATTTCCAGAGGCGTGAAGATATCCGGCCAGTCCTGTGCCAGGGTCTCCAGGAAACATTCTTTTCCCCAGACATCGGCATTACCTTTCCCGTGTGCGGCGACATCCAGCAGGTAGGCGTCGTTGTCGGTGAGGTACGCGATCATTATCCGGCGCGTTCTGGCGACATGGTTGCCGCGATTGGTAAAGTCTGCCCTCAGATGGAAATGCAGCAGCCTCCAGGCCGAAAAAAACAGATCGTGGTTGCTTGGCTTTCCTTTTGCATCGCGATCTCTGTCACGTATCGCCAGTGTGCGTCTGCCGAGAAATGGACGTAGATCCCTGCCGTGGGCCAAGGCTTTGGTGATCCTGTGGACTCCTGCGCTTTCATAAGGCGTCAGAATCTTTTTTCTCAGGGTGCGGGATACGTGGACCGTGCGAGGCTGCCTGCTTGGCAGCCTCATCACCCATTCCGCCAGATCGATCAGCCGCTTTTCGGGTGCTGGGCAGGGCGACTTCATCTTGGCGTAGACTTCGGCCAGTAGCAGTGGCAAATCTCTGGCCCAGATTGGTATGTAGGGTGTTGTCATGGGTGCGGATCCTGATCGGGCATCGGGTTGGCGTCAGTCATGATGCAGGATTTTTGAAGGCCTGAGCACGTGTGCACGCCCAGCCGACCTAGCCCCGTATCAGCCGCAGATGCGCTACCTGTTGGTGCATGAACGCAAGCTGCTGGAGGGCGCGCAGCTGCCCGACCGCAACCTGGCCGCCCTGATGTTGCGCCTGGGCAGGAGCCGGAATGTTGAGCAATGGCGTGATTTATTGCACACTTTGATGGACGTGGCGCGTGGCCCTGGCCACGAAGAACTCAATCGCAGCCTCACCGCCTGGCTGCAGTACGTCGCTCGGGGCGACGATAGCCCTGCGCGGCAGCTGCCGCCAGTCAATTCATTACAGGAGCTCGATATGATGATCGCTGAAAAACCCGGCATCTGGGCGCAGCATTGGCGTCAGGAAGGACGGCAGGAAGGCCGTGCAGAAGGCCAGGCCGACCTTCTGCTGCGTCAGCTTCAACGCCGCTTTGGTCTGGTCTCCGAAGAGATCGAGCAGCGTGTTCGCACCGCCACAACTGAGCAACTGGGGGCCTGGTCGCTGAACTTTGTGGACGCCGCCACCCTGGGTGAGGTCTTCCAGGACGGTGAGGATCAGCACGCATAGGGGCAGCACCAGAAAAGGAACCTCGGTCCACCCCATGAAAAAGAGAGGCCCCATGTACGAATCCCGCAACCAGCCCTTGCTGCATCCCGCGCGGTTCCGCCGCCGGATGGCCATGCACGCGGTCTATGCCCTGTTGTTGGTCGGCGCCACCCTGTTGCTGGGTGCGCTGGGCCATCGGTGGTTCGGCGACCATGACTGGCATGATGCCCTGATGAACGCGGCCTTTGTCATCGGCGGCATTGGCACCTACGTGATGCCGGATTCATCAGCCGGCAAGATCTTTTCGGCCGCCTACGGGTTTTTCGTCGGCCTGGTGGTGATGGCAACCCTGGGCGTGATGCTGGCGCCGATCGCGCACCGCATCATGCACAAATTCCATCTGGACGAGGCTGACGGCTGACGGCGCCTGTTCTCATGCTGCAGGCTTGGGGCCGGGGCCTTGAAACGCGTTTTCCAGCAGCTGTGCGCTGCTGCGGATGGCGTGGCCGATCTCGGGGGCCGCGTCCACGAGGTCCGGATGGCTGGATAGCACCAAATCGATCGCTCCCAGGATGTGCCGGATCTGTTCCACGGGCTGGTCGATATCTAGTTTTGCAGCAAAGTCGCGCGCCATGGCGTAGCGGGTCGGCATTCATGGAAAGATATCCTTCAGTTCTTCCAGAGTGGGCATGCGGGCGGGTTCGATGTGTAGTTCCGCCCCCAGGGCCGCAATGGCTCGGGCGTAGTAACCGGCGCCGACGCTGTCGGCGCCATGTTCGATTTCGATAAGCTTTTGGCGGGTCAGGCCGGCACGTTGTGCCAGTGCAGCCTGGGTCAGGCCGCGGCGTGTACGCATCTGCCGAATCTGAGTACCCAGGCGGGTGAGTAACAAGAGAGCATCCATGTCCTGATAATATGACAATTATTTAGCAATGTCATGTATCCGTGATATTCATGCAGTAGCGGGTATCGCGCAAGCAAGAAAAGCCCGCCGCACTCTCATGCGGCAGGCTGGGACCGGGGTCTTGAAACGCGGATTACAGGGCTTGGGGATACTGGCTGCTTTCCCCGATGCTCACCAGGCCAGCGCTCTTGGCTTGGTCCAGTTCCTTTAGGACCTGGGCGCGGGTTAAGGCCTGATCGTCGGCCTGCAGCTGCGGGTAGTTGCCGTGTTCACCCACGGTGACCAGGCCTTGCGACTGGGCCAACCGCAGCGCTTGGACGACTTCGGCACGGCTCTGGGTGCTGGGCGTCACGATTTCCGGATAGTTGGCTTCGTCGGCTTGCGCGATGCCGGCGGAGGCAAGGCCCAGGGACAGAATGGCGATAGAGGCGGCAGTGGCGACTTTCATGATGGTTTCCTTCAGTTCAAGTAGGTGACTGGGCAGTGTGCTGCGGGTTTTCCGCTAGGTGAATCACGTCCTGCTCTGTTGGAAACAGTATGGGCTGTTGCATCACCGAGATAAACTAGGTGAACTCCAATTCATTTTCCCATTTTTGTTGGTAATCAACCGTGCCGAGTCAACATGACCCCATCCAGGCTCTGATCGATGCACTGGGGCGGCAGCCGCACCCTGAAGGCGGTCATTATCGCTAGGTCTTTCGCTCCGGCGGACAGGTCCCGTTCCTGCTGACGCTGGGTTACTGGCGGTGTGGGACGGGTCGGGGTGACGTTATTGGCCTGGTGCGGTTGGATCGGCCGCTGCCTGCGCCTAGAATGAGCCGTCTGGAACAGGAAAAGGCGATACTGGAAAGATAAAGGCCCTGCATCTGCAGGGCCTTTAATGGGAGGGGGCGTGAGCCGGTTGGATTAGGCTGATAAAGCCGCTTCCGCCCAGGTCGTGCCCCGCTTAGCCGGGGGGTCACAGAAACAACAGCGACCGATAACTGATGGTAGGATGCATGCCCGATTTTGTCAATCCTCATGAACGATTTGCGGCGGTAAGGCTCCTGGAGTTTCTATCAGAGAGGACTCCTTGGTATCGGTCCCTGTGGGGAATCGGTGTTGTGTTGGCCATGGAAGAACTGTACGAAGCATGTGCGGCCATGAGACAGGGGCTCCTTAGTGAAGCATCAGTCAGGCGGATGGCCAGTTCACTCCAGAGGCGTATTGGCAGAGACCCTGCGTTTACCGATGCGGAAAAGCAATTTCTCCGACAACAGATTCAACAGATTCCTAGGCCTGATGGCGTTGCTCATTTCAGTATCCGGGAGCTGTCTGAACATGTGAAAGTCGACTATATCAGTCGGGTCGGTCGGGCAGTCGATGAAGGCAGGTTCGCCGTAGAGTACTTTGCACGAAGCGTTGCAACTCATCTTCTGGATGTCGGGTTTTCCGCCAAATATTTGCATGGGTTCATAAAATCGTGGCTCGATGGCGAGAGGACAGTTTCTTTGGCCCGTCTGTGTGATGCGCTGCAAGCGGAAATGGCAGCTAGCTCTCCTCGCGATTTTGAAGTCCTGCTGGCGTTCAGTGCTGCCCCGGCGCTACCCAATGGGATACCCGCCCTTTGGCTGAAGGGGGCGGCTGTGACTGCCTGGCTGCACCAATATGGCTTTGACACTGCGGGGGTGCGTTCTCCTGCGGCAGTAATCCTGCGAGTCCGGGCCGGGGATGCCTTGGGGGCGGTACAGGTGGCACGAAGCGAATCTGATCGGTTTGCTTCTCGGGCGCTGATCGCGACAGGGAAGCCGTTGAAACGCATTCCCCTGCTTTGGGTCAAGGGCAGCGCGGCGCCGGAATCCATGGAAGAGTCGCGCCGAGGGGTAAGTGTCAAAGAGTTATTCCGCGAAGATCGTGTGTTCTAAATTGGTGGGGGCTGGCATGGATCGTATTACGCATGGGCATTATGTACAGGATCGCAGACCCAGAGAACTGGTGGCGAGAGCAAACCTTGCCTTGGCTTTGCTCAGCCCTGAATCGCCTCTGGCGTGCATTGATCTATTGGAATCAGAGTGAGGCTGTCTGATTGTTGCTTCGTACATGCTTTTGATATTTGCGATGGGGGCAGTCAGGACGGTTCTGCGCTGTATTCGTGCAACGTCAGCGCACACGCCGTGAAAAATCCGCCACCGGCCCGGCCTGCGCCGCGCGCTGCGTGATGTCTGCCTGGGTGTGCAGGACATCCAGCGGCTGGCTGGTATCCAGCCCCCCATGCCGGTACAGGTATTCCGGCAGGTACCCTGACAGGATCAGGCGGATGTCCATGGGCAGGCCGGGCACGATGGGCCGGACCATGTCGTAGACCAGGGTCGTGCAGTTGGCCGTCACGGTGTTGTAGAACTTCGGGGCCTTGGCCAGGCGGTTGGCGCTGTTCACGTAGGCCAGAAATAGTTGGCGCATCGCGGCCTGGGGCATCTGGATGGGGTACAGGAAGACCTGTTCGCCGCGCGGGCCGGCGCGTACATACAGGATGTCGCGTTCTTCCGCAGCGATGATGCTGCGTTCGAACTGCTTGAAAAAACCGCCGACGGTGGAAAAGGACTCGTCGCGTTCCTTGCGGATTTCCACGGAAAACACCAGGTGGCGCCCGTCGGCAAAGCCGAAGGACACCAGGGTGTGGGCGATGGCCGGCCCCATCCAGTAGGACAGCGCCATGTCCACGGATTGCAGGGTTTCCAGGTCGTAGGATGCGTCCTGCCAGCGGACGGTGTAGTCCGTCTCGCTGCGCCAGTCGAAATTGCGGATGTTGTGCAGCGTGACGATGGACCCCTGGGTGCTGCCTGTCAGGCTGTGGGCCACGTCGTCGGCCCAATCCCGCTGGTTCGATGGCGCCAGGCTGATCCACCAGATGGCCAGGATCGCGGCGGCTGCGGCCAGCGCCCACCGGGCCGGCACGGCGTAGCGGTGCTGGACCCAGACTGAAGCCAGCCCGCCGAGCACGCTGGCCGCCCAGAGCGCCATCCAGATCAGCCGCAGCCCGTGCCCGCCCGGCGCCTGGATCCATAGCACGGCCAGCCCCCAGGCCAGGGCCAGCAACAGGACGAAGGACAACAGGCTTTGAGTCAGGATGTGCATGGGAAACGGGGCGAGATCAGGCCGGACGTGCGCCTCAGTGTATCGGGGTCCGTCAGGCCTGTCCTGCTTTCGCGGTATAGTTTCCGGGCGATATCCCCTGGCGGGCGTATCCTGCGCCTGCACGACTTGGAGTCAAAACCATGAGTGGTGAATACATCCTGAAGTCCAGCGGTGACAAGTTCCTGTTCAATCTCAGGGCCGGCAATCACCAGGTGATCTTGACCAGCCAGCGGTATGCCAGCAAGGCCTCTGCCCAGACAGGCATCGAATCCGTTCGCAAGAATTCCCCCAGCGACGCGCGCTACGGGCGGCTGACGGCGAAGGACGGATCGCATTATTTCAACCTGACTGCGGCCAACGGCGAGATCATCGGCAGCAGCGAGATGTACACCACCGCCGCCGCGCGGGACAAGGGCATCGAATCGGTCAAGACCAACGGCCCGACGGCGATCGTGCAGGACGAAACCTGACGCGGGAGCCCTGGCGGGCGTCGCGGTATGCGGCGCCCGCCGTCGGCGGCCCGGCGCGAACGACTTGGCGCCGAAACACTCTAAAATACCGGCTTTCAACCATCACCGGATTGCGTCATGCGCCTGCTCATCGCCCTGCTGTTGCCCTGGCTGGCTTTCTTCACCATCGGCCGTCCCCTGTCGGGGATCATCTGCCTGATCCTGCAGCTCACGCTGATTGGCTGGATCCCGGCGGCGATCTGGGCGGTGTATGCGCTCAGCCAATACAACACCGATAAGAAAATCAGCAAGGCGCTGGGCCAGTAAGGCGGCTGCCCGTATCTTTCGGCAGTAGAATCGTCCACTGGATTTTTCCCCTCAGGTGGGATCATGCCGATGTCTGTTCCGACTGCCCAGGCTGCCTCGGTTGCGGTCCTGGATTTCGCTGGCGAGATGGCCGGTGTCCGCATTCGCGGCGCGTGGTCCGAAGAAGACCAGGCCCGTTGCTGGCGTTGGCTGTCGGAACACGGCCTGGGCGGCCGGGTCACTCAGGATTCCAGCGTCGACGACGAGGGACCCTGGCTGCGGTTTCGCCTGTCGTTGCCGCAATCGCCTGGCCTGGACACTGCCGGCCTGGCGCCGGTGCTGCAACTGGCCCCTGACGACAGCGATCGGGATCTGGATGCCGAGATCCTGGCGGCGCTGTTGCTGTCCCCCATCCCCTTCGATTTTCCCAGCCTGGACGAATGGCAGTCCGCCGTGCGCTTGCGGCGTTTCATCGTGCAGGCCGGACGGCGCACGGTGCTGGCCTTCGACACGGAACAGGCCGAACGCCCGGATTGCTGGCGCTGGTCGGAGTCGACCGGTTTCATCCTGCTGCCGGGGCATGATCTGATCCCCTCGCTGGAACAGACGCTGTGGCCGGATGTGTCCGGGCGCCTGTATTCGTTTTCCTGCTACCGGGCGACCGAATATGTGCTGCTGCTGGCGTTGGCGCGGGAACTGCAGGCCAGCAATCCGGCTGCGCTGGCCGCCTTGCAGGCCCAGTGGCAGCGCAAGGCGATCCAGTCCGGTGCGTTTCATGATGCCTTCCTGCATGAATACGGATCGCTGCAGGCGCCGCTGCCGCCCCGCTATTACGTGCCGGGCGATCGCCTGTGGTTTCGCAACCCGCACGAACCGTCCGCCAGCGTCGAGGGCTACGAGGGGTCCTGGGTGTTCTACCTGGGTCAGGGGCGGTTCACCAATTTCTGGAAGCCCGATCAACCCTACACCCTGACCTACAAATGCGTCGAGATCTACCACTGGCGGCACGGATTGCGCCAGGATGCGCCGGACGGCGCGTCCGCTCCCCGCGCATGGATGGATGAATCCATCGTCGAGGCCTGCGTGGCCGAGACCCTGGCCGACCCCTTGGCGACGAACCAGGTGCTCGATCGCATGGTGCGCCTGCGCGACCCGGCGGGTGTCTACGACCAGGGCGGCTGCATCGACGCGTCCCGCGAAGCCGTGCGCTGCGTGCGCCCCGAGACCTTCGGGTTGAATTTGTAATTTTTGATTGGACAATCGGATATAATCCGATTATTCATGCAAAATTTACTTCTATGAGTGAAGCTCAGCTTGCCTCTTTCGCCAGAGTGCCGTTCAGCCATGACACCTTGTTGTCATTGCTTGCCGACTATCGGCGTCCCAATGACAAGATTGCGGATTGGCTGCGCCAGGGCGTGCTGGTGTCATTGAAGAGGGGCTTATATGTGCGGGGCCAGGACCTGTCGGGCAATGGGCTGTGCCTGCCTCTCTTGGCCAATCGCTTGTATGGCCCCTCCTGTGTGTCCCTGGACTATGCCCTGGCCTGGCATGGGTTGATTCCGGAACGTGTGCGCGAACTGACATCGGTCTGCATGCGGCGCAGTCGGGTCATCGACAACGATTTCGGGCGGTTTTCCTATACGCGGCTACCGGCTGGCATCTATGCGTTGGGCATCGAGCAGGTTCGCGAGTCCGACCGAGAGACCTTTTTGATTGCATCGCCCGCCAAGGCGCTGTGCGACAAAGTGTTGTTGACCCGGTATTTGCGCGTCACGACCCGGGACGGCATGCGGCGGTTCGTCCTGGACGATCTGCGCATTGATGGCGAAGCCTTGTTGGGCCTGGATCTGGATGTCGTTCGCGGATATGCAAGCTCGGGGCATAAGCCCGCGCAGATGGCCGCCTTGCTGGGCATGCTGGAGGCCATGCAATGAGAGTCATCGAACAGATGCTTGAACGGTATCCGGCCCAAGACCGTGATCACGCTCTGCGCGAGGTGATGCAGGAAATTGCGCTTGCCGGCCTGCAACGGGCTGGCTTCTTTGAAAAGGCTGCGTTCTACGGCGGCACCTGTCTGCGCATCTTTTACGGTTTGCCCAGGTTTTCCGAGGACCTGGACTTTTCACTGCTGGCCTCGACGGCAGGGTTCTCTTTGCAACCCTACTTCTCGGCATTGCGCGAGGAGTTCTCGGCGTTTGGGTTCGATGTGGAGATCACGGCGCGTGACAAGGTCGTCGAATCTGCGGTGGTATCTGCTTTTCTAAAGCAGGGAACCAGCATTTACGATGTGCGTGTCCCGGGGCAGCGGGCACTGAAGATCAAGTTCGAAGTGGATACGGATCCGCCTATGGGGTTCTCGACGCAAGAACGGCTTCTGGTGCAGCCCTATTCGTTTTACGTGAAGTGTTATGCCTTGCCTGATCTGTATGCGGGCAAACTCCATGCCGTCTTGTTCCGGCGTTGGAAAAATCGGGTCAAGGGGCGAGATTGGTTCGATCTGGAATGGTATGTACGCAATGCGACGCCGTTGAATCTGATCCACCTGGAGCACCGCGCTCGGCAAAGCGGCGATTGGCAGGGTTTGCAGATGACGCGGGATGATTTGCTGCGTTTGTTGTTGGCGCGTGTCGAGACTCTGGATGTAGATCAGGCGCGGCGGGACGTCGAGACCTTTGTGCCGGACCCACGGGTCTTGGAGATATGGTCGGTTCGCTACTTTCGCGACTTGGTGGAAAGGCTGACCTTTCTTTGACCAGCCGGCCTCTGGCGCTACAGGAACCGATCCAGGATCTTACGGCTGGCGCGGTCCAGCGCCGCCAGGTCGCGGATCAGGAAATGCACGCCGCAGGCGTCGGCGATCAATAGGGTGCTGGCGGACAGGCGGCGGATGTCGTCCTCGCTTTTCAGGGTCAGCACGGCGGCGCCGCGATCCGTGACGATATCCCAGCGGCTGGGCGTCGCCCAGGTCGACGCCCGCAGGATGTGCAGGATGACGGGCTTGAAATCCCTTTGGGCCAGGTCTTCGGCGATCAGGCGTTGCGGGCCGTCGGGCAGGTCCTGCAGGCGGTCCACCCAGGCCTGTTCCTGGGCCTGAGCATCCACCAGGGAAATGCTCTCGTCCGGGGCGCTGATCGGAAAGCTGCGCACGGGGGTGACGACCACGTCCAGCTGGCCGGCGCGCGACAGCAGCAGGCGGCCGAAATTGTCCCGCGACAGGGTGAAGGGCGCTGCGCGTGGCACGTCCTCGTCCGGGCCCGATGCGGGACTGCCGCCCGCGTCCAGGCCATCGGGCGCGGGTGGCGTGCCGTGCTCAGGAATCGGAATCATCATCGGCCTCGTGGGCAGGGTGTTCGACAGGGCGTGACGGCGGCAGCGTGCCCTGCAGCTGCGCCTGGTACAGCCGCGCATAGGCGCCTTCGCGGGCCAGCAGTTCGTCGTGGCGGCCGATTTCGACGATGCGCCCGCTATCCATCACGACCAGGCGGTCGGCCTCGCGCAGCGTGCTCAGGCGGTGCGCGATGGAAATCGTGGTGCGGCCCTTCACCAGATTGTCCAGGGCCTTCTGGATCTCGTTTTCGGTGGCGGTGTCCACCGACGAGGTCGCCTCGTCCAGGATCAGGATCGGCGGGTCGATCAGGATGGCGCGGGCGATGGAAATGCGCTGGCGTTCGCCCCCCGACAGCGCCTGGCCCCGTTCGCCCACCAGCGAATCGTAGCCGTGCGGCAGGCGCAGGATGAATTCATGCGCGTGGGCGGCGCGGGCGGCGGCGATGATGTCCGCGCGGCTGGCATCGGGGCGGCCGTAGGCGATGTTCTCGGCCACGCTGCCGTAGAACAGGAACGGTTCCTGCAGCACCAGGCCGATGTGGCGCCGGTAGTCGCTGATCGCGTACTGGCGGATGTCGATGCCGTCCAGGCGGATGGCGCCCTGGGATACGTCGTAGAAACGGCAGATCAGGTTGACCAGCGTGCTCTTGCCGGACCCGCTGTGGCCCACCAGGCCGACCATCTCGCCCGGCGCGATGTCCAGGCTCAGGTCCTGGATCACGCTGCGGTTGCCATAGCGAAAACCGATGCGGCTCAGCTCGATGCGTCCCCGGATCTGGTCCATGGGCCGTGGGTCGGCTGGCTCGGGCACGCTGGACACATGATCCAGAATGTCGAAGATGCGTTTCGCGCCAGCCGCCGCCCGCTGGGTGACGGACACGATGCGGCTCATGGAATCCAGGCGCACGTAGAACCGGCTGATGTAGGCCAGGAACGCCGTCAGGACCCCGACCGTGATGGCCTGGCGCGATACCAGCCAGATGCCGAATACCCAGACCACCAGCAGGCCCAGTTCCGTCAGCAGCGTGACGGTGGGCGTGAACAGCGACCACAGGGCGTTGACCCGGTCGTTGATCGCCAGGTTGCGGTCGTTGGCCTCGCGAAAGCGCGCGACCTCGCGCTTTTCCTGGGCGAAGGCCTTGACCACGCGGATGCCGGGGATGGTGTCGGCCAGCACGTTGGTGATTTCCGACCAGACGCGGTCGGCTTTCTCGAAACCGTGGCGCAGGCGATCGCGCACCCAGTGGATCATCCACAGGATGATGGGCAGCGGCGCCAGGGTCGCCAGCGCCAGCCAGGGATCGATGGACATCAGGATGGCCGCCGTCATGACGATCATCAGGATATCGGTGAAGAAATCCAGCAGGTGCAGCGACAGGAACAGGCAGATGCGGTCGGATTCCGATCCGATGCGGGCCATCAGGTCGCCCGTGCGCTTGCCACCGAAATATTGCAGCGACAGCTGCTGCAGGTGCTGGTAGGTGGTGGTGCGCAGGTCGGCGCCGATGCGTTCGCTGACCCAGGCCAGGATGGCGCTGCGCCCCCAGCCCAGGCCCCAGGCGACCAGGGACGAGGCCAGCAGGCCGCTGAGGTACAGCGTCACCAGGTCCCAGTGGATCGGTTCGCCGTTCTGGAATGGGATCAGCACGTCGTCCATCAGCGGCATGGTCAGGTATGGCGGCACCAGCGATGCGCCGGTGGAAATCAGCGTCAGGACCAGCCCGATGCCCAGTTGCCGGCGGTAGGGGCGGGCAAAACGCCACAGGCGAAACAGCGAACTGGTGCGCGGCGGCTGCGCGTCTTTGGCGGGGATGCCTGCGGAGGGCTCGGGCGGCAGATCGCCCGAGGGCTGGCGCAGGGAGTCGTGGCGCGCCTGCAGCTGCAGCGCCTGGGCGTGGCGGTCCAGCGTGTAGCGCCAGCGCGCCAGGCGGGCGTGTTCGTCCACCAGTTCCAGGCTGCCCACGCCGGCGTGATCCTGCAGCTTCAGGTGCAGGTCGGAGCGCAGCGGCCAGGATCGGCAGGACTGCGTATCGGCGCCGCAGTACAGCCAGCGCCGGTCGGTCAGGACCAGCAGGCTGTCGGCGTACTGCAATTGGCCGTCCAGGTTCAGCGACAGCCAGCCCAGCGCGTGTTCGTCCGCCGCCAACTGTGCCGCGAGCGTGTCGCGCCATGCGTCGGGCAGGCCGGGCGGGCAGACGTCGGCCGCCGAGAATTCAAGAGTGGGACCCTGCATGGATGGTGGATTGGGAGGGGATCGGAAGATCTGTCGGACAGCAGGAATATAGATCGGAATCGGGGTGAACATGCGCATACCGTTGCGCCCGCGTCACAATCGTCAATAGTTTTTCTGTGCGGCGAAACGGCGCAAGATTATGATGTGTGCCGTTGTCCGGCAGGCGTGTGTTCAAGACGCCTGAGCCCGGCGGCGCTCGGCCCCCCGGCCCATCCTTTCGACATGGTTCGTTCATGGAAAACAAGAATATTGAGATTCTCAATATGGTGTATCTGCGGGGGCCAAACATTTGGGCCTATCGCCCCGTCATCGAAGCGGTCGTGGACATCCACGATCTGGAAGACTATCCCTCCAACGTCATTCCCGGGTTCTACGAACGCCTGAGCGCCTGGCTGCCCACGCTGATCGAGCACCGTTGCAGCATCGGCGAGCGCGGCGGATTCCTGCATCGCGTGCGCGAAGGCACCTGGCCGGCGCATATCCTGGAACACGTCACCCTGGAATTGCAGAGCCTGGCCGGCATGCCCGGCGGCCTGGGGCGGGCACGGGAAACGTCGCTGCGCGGCGTCTACAAGGTCATCGTGCGCGCCTGGTACGAGCCCCTGACGTGCGAGGCCCTGTATGCCGCCCGCGATCTGGTGATGGCCGCCATCGAAGACCGGCCCTACGACGTGGCCGGCGCCGTGGATCGCCTGAAGGACATGGCGGAATCCCTGGGCCTGGGGCCCAGCACGGCCTGCATCGTGGATGCCGCCGACGACCGTGACATTCCGGCCATCCGCCTGAGCGACGCGAATCTTCTGCAACTGGGCCATGGCGCCCGCCAGCGCCGCATCTGGACGGCCGAAACCAGCCGTACCAGCGCCATTGCCGAAGGCATTTCACGCGACAAGGACCTGACCCGCCAGCTGTTGCAGGCCTGCGGCGTGCCGGTGCCCGAGGGCCGTCTGGTGGCCGACGCCGACGACGCCTGGGAAGCCGCCCAGGACATCGGTCTGCCCGTGGTGGTCAAGCCGTCCGACGGCAATCATGGCCGGGGCGTCTTCACCTGCCTGACCACGCAGGACCAGATCCGGGCGGCCTACGCCGTGGCCGTGGACGAAGGCAGCAGCGTGATGGTGGAACGCTTCATCGAGGGCGACGAGCACCGCCTGCTGGTGGTCGGCGGCAAGCTCGTGGCCGCCGCCCGGGGCGAGGCCGCCATGGTGGTGGGCGACGGCGCGTCCACCGTGCTGCAACTGATCGAGTCCCAACTGAATTCCGATCCCCGGCGCGGGCGCGACGAGGACCATCCCCTGAACGTAGTGCGCCTGGATTCGGCCGCGCGGCTGGAACTCGACCGCCAGGGCCTGAGCGGTGATGCTGTGCCCGAACGGGGCCGCGCCGTCATGATCCAGCGCAGCGGCAACGTGTCGATCGACATCACGGACGCCGTGCATCCGGATGTGGCGGAACTGGTGTCCCTGGCGGCGCGGGTGGTGGGCCTGGACATTGCCGGCATCGACCTGGTCACGCGCGACATTTCCCGGCCGCTGGCTGAACAGCGCGGGGCCGTCGTCGAGGTCAATGCCGGCCCCGGCCTGCTGATGCACCTGAAGCCCGCCCGAGGGCAGCCGCGTCCGGTGGGGCAGGCCGTTATCGACTATCTGTTTCCGGTACCGGAAGACGGGCGTATTCCGGTGGTGGGAGTCAGCGGCAGCCGGGGGCTGACGCCGGTGGTGCGCCTGGTCGCCCACCTGTTGCAGCTGACGGGCAAGGTCGTGGGCCAGGCATCGGCCGACGGTCTCTTCCTGGGCCATCAGCAGGTCGCGGCCACGGATGCCGCGCACTGGGATGCCGGGCGCCGCCTGCTGCTGAACCGGGTAGTCGACTACGCAGTGCTGGAAAACGGCGGGCGCATGATCCTGGGCGAAGGCCTGGCCTACGACCGATGCCAGGTCGGTGTGGTGACGGGCATCGACCCCAGCCTGACCTGGCCGGAATTCCACATGGAAGAACCGGAACATCTGCAGCGCGTTTTCCGCACCCAGGTGGACGTGGTGCTGGCGGGCGGGATGGCGGTGCTCAATGCCGACGACCCGCTGGCAGCCGGCCTGGCGCCGCTGTGCGACGGCGGTGTCACCCTGTATGGCCTGCAAGCCGGCAGCGACGCCCTGAAGGCGCACCTGGCCCAGGGCAAACGGGCGGTCTTTGCTCACGACGACAGCCTGGTGCTGGTGGAAAAGGGCGTGGAAATCACGGTGGCGGACCTGTCGGATCCAGCCGTGGCGCCATTGCGCGACGATCTGGCCAGCGTGCTGGCCGCTCTTGGGGCCGTCTGGGCGCTGGGCCTGGACATCGAACACATCCGGGTCGGACTGCGCACCTGGGTTGCGAGGTAATCGAAGATGGAAGTCTCCCGTATCCGCGCCCTGCGCGGGCCGAACGTGTGGTGCCGCCAGACGGCGATCGAGGCCATCGTGTCCTGCGCCGCCAGCGAGTGCGTGATCGACGATCTGGATGCGTTCGAGACGCGCCTGCGCGTGCGTTTTCCCGATATCGACATCCAGCGCCCGGCCGGGTCGGCAGCCGGTCATTCCCTGGCTCATGTGCTGGCGGGGGCGGCGCTGAGCCTGCAGGCGGTGGCCGGCTGCCCGGTGGCGTTCTGCCGCACGGCGGCGACCCAGGATCCAGGCGAATACCAGGTCGTGATCGAGTATGCCGAGGAATCCGTCGGCCGGCTGGCCTTCGACCTGGCCTGCGTGTTGTGCCAGGCGGCCCTGCAGGATCAGCCTTTTGATCTGGCGGATGCCGTCGCGCAGTTGAAGTCCCTGTACGAAGACGTGCGACTGGGGCCCAGCACCGGCGCCATCGTGCAGGCAGCCGTGCGGCGCGGCATTCCCTATCGTCGCCTGACCGATGGCAGCCTGGTGCAGTTCGGCTGGGGGCGTCGCCAGCGCCGCATCCAGGCGGCGGAAACCGATGCCAGCAGCGCCATCGGCGAGGCCATCGCCCAGGACAAGGCGCTGACCAAATCGCTGCTGGCCGCAGCTGGCGTGTCCGTACCCCAGGGCCGCGTGGTGGCCGATGCCGATGACGCCTGGCAGGCCGCCCAGGAGATCGGGGGGGCCGTGGTGGTCAAGCCGCAGGACGGCAACCAGGGCAAGGGCGTGGCCTGCAATGTGCAGGGCCGGGAACAAGTGCTGGCGGCCTACGCGGTGGCCCGCGAACATGGTTCCAGCGTGATCGTGGAACGCTATTTCCCCGGCCATGACTTCCGCCTGCTGGTCGTGGGCGACCGCCTGGTCGCGGCGGCGCGCCGGGATCCCCCGCAGGTCGTGGGCGATGGCGTCCTCAGCATCAATCAGCTGGTGGATCTGATCAATCAGGATCCTTTGCGCGGCGAAGGCCACGGCACATCGCTGACCCGCATCCAGCTGGATGAGACGGCGCTGAACACGCTGGCCGGCCAGGGCTATCGGGCGGATTCCGTGCCGGCCCAGGGCGTGTGCGTGGTGTTGCGCAACAATGCCAATCTCAGTACCGGCGGGACCGCGACGGATGTGACCGAGCAGGTCCATCCGGAATTGGCGGCCAGCGCCGTGATGGCCGCGAGCATGGTGGGGCTGGATGTCTGCGGCATCGATCTGGTGGCGCAGGACGTCTATCGGCCCCTGACGCCGGAAACCGGCTGCATCGTCGAGGTCAATGCCGCGCCGGGGCTGCGCATGCACTTGACACCGTCCTACGGCACCGGACGTGACGTGGGCTCTGCCATGGTGGATACGCTGTACGCGCCCGGTGACGATGGCCGCATCCCGGTGGTGGCGGTCACGGGCACCAATGGCAAGACTACGACCGTGCGGCTGTTGGCGCATCTGTGCGCCCGGCCGGGGGTGTGCGTGGGCATGACGAATTCCGACGGGGTCTACGTCGGCGCCCGGCGTATCGACACCGGGGATTGCAGCGGGCCGCGCAGCGCCCGCAACGTGCTGCTGCATCCGGATGTGGACATGGCGGTGTTCGAGACGGCCCGGGGCGGCATTCTGCGCGAAGGCCTGGGGTTCGATCGCTGCGACGTGGCGGTGGTGACCAATATCGGCATCGGCGACCATCTGGGCCTGAACTATATCCGCACCGTGGAAGACCTGGCGGTGGTCAAGCGCGTGATCGTCGAAAACGTCTCGCCTGCGGGCATGGCGGTGCTCAATGCCCAGGACCCCGTCGTCGCCCGCATGGCCGCCAGCTGCCAGGGGCAGGTCACGTATTTCGCCCGCGATGCTCGCCACCCCCTGATCGAGACGCATCGCGCCCAGGGTGGACGGGTGGTGTTCGTGGACCAGGGTGATCTGGTGTTCTCGCAGGGCGGCACCGAGACCCGTATCCAGCTGTCGGCCGTGCCGCTGACGCGCGGCGGGTCTTTGCCGTTCCAGGTGGAAAATGCCATGGCTGCTGCTGCGGCCGCCTGGGCGCTGGGCCTGGATTGGGTGCAGATCCAGGCGGGGCTGGCGTCCTTTGTCAATGATGCGGCCACTGTGCCGGGGCGCTTCAATGTGTTCGACTACCGGGGGGCCATGGTCATCGCCGATTACGGTCACAACCCCGATGCGATGCTGGCCCTGGTCGATGCGGTGGAAGCGTTGCCGGCCAAGCGGCGCACCGTCGTCATCAGCGGGGCGGGGGACCGGCGCGATCAGGATATCCGCCGCCAGACGGAGATCCTGGGAGAAGTGTTCGACACCGTGATTCTGTACCAGGACCAGTGCCAGCGCGGCCGCCAGGATGGCGAGGTCCTGGCGCTGTTGCGCCAGGGCCTGTCAGGCGCCCGGCGCGTCAGCCGCACGCAGGAAATCCATGGCGAGTTCCTGGCGATCGATACGGCGCTGGACGCCCTGGAGCCCGGCGACCTGTGCCTGGTGCTGATCGATCAGGTCGAAGAAGCCCTGGCCCACATCGGCCGGCGCACTCGATTGCCGGCCGTGGCTTAGGCCGGAGCAGCCACACGGCCGGGCAATTCCCCTAACGGGAAGGGGCAATTGTTCTAATATAGGCAGCTTGGGGTTTTCCACCGTCGGAAAACCCCGTCATCCGCGCCGGCCGCCCGTCGATCCGGGTTGATCGGCACATGCCAATCGGCCGGCTCACAAGGCAGGCCTTCATTCGGGCTTTCATCATGGACACGCTGACTTCCACCCCCGCTGTTTTTTCACAACGCGCCAGGCAACTTACCAGTTCGGCCATTCGCGAAATCCTCAAGATCACCGAACGCCCCGAAGTCATCTCCTTCGCCGGCGGCCTGCCTTCGCCCGAGGGCTTCCCCATTGCGCAATTGCGGGCTGCGTTCGACCGCGTCCTGGCCGATCAGGGCGCCACGGCGCTGCAGTACGGCCGCACCGAAGGCTATACGCCCCTGCGCGAGTGGGTGGCGCAGGACCTGTCTCGCGCCGGCACCCGGATTGATCCCGAAGAAGTCCTGATCGTCTCCGGTTCTCAGCAGGCCCTGGACATGCTGGGCAAACTGTTCATCGATCCGGGTTCGAAAGTCTTGGTCGAGGCCCCCAGTTACCTGGGCGCCCTGCAGTCGTTTTCCCTGTTCGAACCGCAGTTCCAGTCCGTGCCCACCGACGAGGGCGGCCTGATTCCCGAGGCCCTGGATGCCGCTCTGTGCCGTGGCGCGCGCTTCATCTACGCGCTGCCCAACTTCCAGAATCCGACCGGCCTGACGCTGGACCACGCTCGTCGCCAGGCGCTGGTCGAACGCTGCGCGGCGCTGGGCCTGCCCGTCATCGAAGACGATCCCTATGGTGAACTGCGCTACGCCGGCGAGCCCCAGCCCAGCCTGCTGGAACTGGGTCGCGCCGTGGGGGCGACCGTGATCCGCCTGGGCACGTTCTCCAAGGTGCTGGCGCCGGGCATGCGCCTGGGCTATGTGGTGGCGCCACGCGACATCATCAGCAAACTCGTGCAGATCAAGCAGGCCACCGATCTGCACACGGCCACCGTCACCCAGATGGCGGTCTACGAAACCGTGCGCGGCGGGTTCCTTCAGCAGCATCTGCCCAAGGTCCGCGCCCTGTATCAACGCCAGTGCGGCTACATGCTCGATGCCCTGCAGCAGCACTTTCCGGCCGACGCCCGCTGGACGCGGCCGCAGGGCGGCATGTTCATCTGGGTCACGCTGCGCGAGGGCATCGACACGGCCGAATTGCTGCAGCGGGCCATTGCCCGCAACGTCGCGTTCGTGCCGGGCGCACCGTTCTACGCTGGCGTGCAGGCGCCGACCAACACGCTGCGGCTCAGCTTCGTCACGGTGCCTGAAGACCGCATCCGCGCCGGCGTCCAGGTATTGGGCGAATTGATCGGCCCGGCCGGGGGGCGCTGATATGGTGGATCGGTCGCCGGACGCCGGGCAAGGCGCCTCCGGCCGTCCGGGTGCGGATCCAGCCACGTCGGCGCCGGATCTGTCCGACATGCGGCATGACGACTGGGTGGCGCATTGGCTGCCGGCCGCCTGGGGGCCCTATGCGCGGCTGTGCCGACTGGATCGCCCGGTTGGCACCTGGCTGACGTTGCTGCCGGCGCTGGCAGCCCTGGTGCAGGCCGCCGACGGCTGGCCCACCGTGTGGCGGCTGATCATCTTTTCGCTGGGCGCCCTGCTGATGCGCGGCGTGGGCTGCACGTTCAACGACATTTTCGACCGCGATTTCGACCATCAGGTGGAACGCACCCGCTTCCGGCCGCTGACCAGCGGCCAGCTGACGCTGCGGGCCGCCCTGTGGTTCGCCGCCGCGCAGCTGCTGGTCAGCGCCGCGCTGCTGCTGGCCATCAATGCCTACAGTCGCTGGCTGGCCCTGGCGCTGGTGCCGCTGGTGGTGATCTACCCCCTGTGCAAGCGCTTTACCTACTGGCCCCAGGCCGTGCTGGGCATGGCCTTCAACTGGGGCATGCTGATGGCCTGGACCGATACCCGGGACGTCCTGCCCTGGTATGGCGTGGCCATGTGGGTGGGGGCGGTGCTCTGGCAGATCGGCTATGACGCCGTCTATGCCTACATCGACCTGCGCGATGACCGCATGCTGGGCCTGAAGTCCGTGGCCATGCGGTTCGGCGACCAGGGCCGGGCCTGGATCGGCGGGTTCTACGCCGTCACGGCCGTTCTCTGGACGGCGGCTGGCTGGGGCATGGGGATGGATTGGCCGTACTACGTGGTCATGGCGGTCATCGCCGGTCATTTCGTCTGGCAGATGACGGTCTTCGACGTGCGCCACCCCGAACGCGGGCTGCGCATCTTCCGTTCCAACATGCAGGTAGGCGTGCTGCTGATCGTGGCCGGCCTGGCCGGGACCATCCTGCCGGTGTAGGCGGGGGCCTGGCGGGGGGTATCCCCATCGCGGCAGAGGGGTTTCTTGGCGTCCGCGCGTAATTGCGGCTAGACTGGCCTGAAAAGATCAGGGGCTGCTTCCAGGCCCCAGGAGACAGCCGATGGCAGGCAGCACCCCCGCTGAAACACAACTGGAATTCGATTACGTCATCGTCGGAGCCGGCTCTGCCGGCTGCCTGCTGGCCAATCGTCTGTCGCAGCAGCACCGCGTCCTGCTGATCGAGGCCGGCGGCCCGGACGACTGGCGCTGGATCCACATCCCCGTCGGCTACCTGTACTGCATCGGTAATCCGCGCACCGACTGGTGCTATCACACCCAGCCCGACCCGGGCCTGAATTATCGATCCCTGGGGTATCCGCGCGGCCGGGTGCTGGGGGGGTCTTCCTCCATCAACGGCATGTTGTACCTGCGCGGGCAGGCGGCCGACTACGATCACTGGGAATCCCTGGGCAACCCCGGCTGGGCCTGGCGCGACGTGCTGCCGCTGTTTCGCGACGTGGAAGACCATCACGCCGGGGCCAGCGAATTCCACGGCGCATCGGGCACCTGGCGGGTGGAATCCCAGCGCCTGCGCTGGGCCGTTCTGGATGCCTTCCGAGACGCCGCAGCCCAGGCCGGCATCGAACGCACGGACGATTTCAATCGGGGCGATAACGCCGGCTGCAATTATTTCGAGGTCAATCAGCGCCGAGGCGTGCGCTGGAACGCAGCCAAGGCCTTCCTGCATCCCGTGATGGGGCGGGCCAATCTGCAGGTGCTGACCGGCGCCTGCGTCGAGCGCATCGAATTTTCCGGGCGCCGCGCCACCGGGGTCGCCTTCGTCCAGGACGGCCTGCGCCGTCACGCCGTGGCGCATCGCGAACTGATCCTGGCAGCGGGGGCCATCGGCTCGCCGCAGTTGCTGCAGGTCTCCGGGGTCGGGCCGGCCGACCGCCTGCGCCACCTGGGGATTCCGCTGGTTCACGACCTGCCGGGTGTGGGCGAAAACCTGCAGGATCACCTGCAGCTGCGCATGATCTACCGCCTGAAAAAAGGCCTGACCCTGAACGCGCTGGCCAATGCCTGGTGGGGCAAGGCCTGGATGGGTCTGCAATATGCGCTGCTGCGTCGCGGGCCGCTGTCCATGGCGCCTTCGCAGCTGGGGGCCTTTGCCCGGTCCGATCCTTCCCGGCCGCGCGCCAATCTGGAATATCACGTGCAGCCGCTGTCGCTGGATAAATTCGGCGACCCGCTGCACCGTTTCCCGGCCATGACGGCGTCGGTGTGCAACCTGCAACCCAGCAGCCGGGGCTATGTGCGCGTGACGTCGCCCAATGTGGCGGACCATCCCGACATCCTCTGCAATTACCTGCAGACCCCCGAGGACCGCGCCGTGGCGGCCGATGCGTTGCGCCTGACGCGGCGCATCATGGCGCAGCCCGCCCTGGCCTCCTATCAACCGCAGGAATACCTGCCCGGAGACGCCATTCAGACCCAGGAAGCCCTCGAGGCTGCAGCAGGCGATATCGGCACTACGATTTTCCATCCGGTGGGGACATGTAAAATGGGCGTCGATCCGTTGGCGGTGGTCGACCCCGAACTGCGTGTCCGAGGGCTGGAAAACCTGCGGGTGATCGATGCATCCATCATGCCGGTGATCACCTCGGGCAATACCAATTCGCCGACCATCATGATTGCCGAAAAGGGTGCTCGTCTGATTCTGGGCGGCGCCTGATCTGAAGCTTCCGCAGGCCTGCGCCGCCGTTCTCCGAATACGGCTCAGGCCTTTTGTTCAGCCCATTTTCTTGGACCCGGATATGGTCAGTCACACCGAGGTCGTGGCCAGCATACTGTTTGCCATTGCCATCATTCACACGTTTTCCGTGCCGGTTTTCGCGCGCCTGGCCAATCAAGGCGGGCGGCATGCCGGCCTATGGCACTTGCTGTCCGAAGTCGAGGCCGTCTTCGGCGTGTGGGCCTGTGCGCTGTTCGTCTGGATGGCGCTGACGCTGGGTGTCCACGGCGCCGTCGAATACCTCGATACGCGCAACTTCACCGAACCGGCCTTCGTGTTCGTCATCATGGTGGTGGCGGCCAGCCGGCCCATCATCGAACTGGTGCACATGGGGGTGGATGGTTTGGCGCGGGTGCTGCCGGTGCGCAACGAACTGGCCCGGTTCTGCGTCATCATGACGATGGTGCCGCTGTCGGGCTCGCTGATCACGGAACCGGCCGCCATGACGCTGGCTGCCCTGCTGCTGCGCGATGCGTATTTCCGCCGCCCGGGACAGGATGGCTTCAAATACCTGACGGTCGGCGTGCTGTTCGTCAATGTCTCCATCGGTGGGGTGCTGACGGCCTATGCGGCGCCGCCCGTGCTGATGGTCGCCCAGACCTTCGGCTGGGACACGGCCTTCATGGCCACGCATTTCGGTTGGCGCGCCGTCACCGCCGTGCTGATCAACGGCCTGGTCCTGACCTGGCTATGCCGCCCGTTCCTGCTCAATGGCGAACTGGGGCATGCCACGGGCCGGGAATCCCGCGAACCGGTGTCGCGGATGGTGATGGCCGTGCACGTGCTGTTCCTGATCGGGGTGGTGCTGGCCTCGCACCACATCAAGATCTTCCTGGCGCTGCTGGTGCTGTTCATCGGCTACGCCCATGCCTATAAACGCCATCAGTCGCCGCTGCTGCTGCGCGAAGGCCTGATGGTGGGCTTCTTCCTGGCCGGGCTGGTGGTGCTGGGCGGCTTGCAGCAATGGTGGCTGCAGGATCTGCTGGCGGGGCTCTCGCCCTTCGTGTTGTACCTGGGCTCCACGGCCCTGACCGCCGTGACCGACAACGCGGCCCTGACCTATCTGGGTTCTCTGGTGGAAGGCACCAACGAACTCTGGCGCTACATGCTGGTGGCCGGCGCCGTGACGGGCGGCGGGCTGACCGTGATTGCCAATGCGCCCAATCCGGCCGGGTTCTCGATCCTCAAGGGCTGCTTTGGCGACGGCACGATTTCGCCGCTGAGGCTGCTGGGGGCGGCGGCCGTGCCCACGCTGGTGGCGGCCGTGCTGTTCCTGCTACCCAATGCTTTTAGTTAGGGGAACTCAGAACGAGTCGCCGCGCCGCGCGCATCTGCGGATTCGGGCGGTCTGCGCTAAAAGGACTAAAATCCAGGCAGTTCAGATTTTCAGGACCATGTTGTGCCGATTTATGTCTATCGTTGCAGCCACTGCGGTCATCAGCAGGACGTGCTGCAGAAAATGTCCGACCCGCGCCTGACGGTGTGCCCGTCCTGCGGCCAGTCGACCTATGAAAAACAGGTCACGGCGGCAGGCTTTCGCCTGAAGGGCTCGGGTTGGTATGAAACCGACTTCCGGGGTGGCAAATCCGGTTCGCATTCCGAAGGGGTGCTGGGATCGGCCAACCCGGCGTCGTCCGATGCCGGGTCTGGCAGCGCGGCCGGCAATGCTGCCAGCAGCGGGACGCCGAGCGCGCCTTCGCCGAGCCCGGCCACTTCCGGTAGTGCCACGCCGGCCACCGCGCCGGGTTGACGCCAGTCTTGTCATTCATGCGATTTTTCAAGCGCTATTTCATCACCGGCCTGCTGATCTGGCTGCCGCTGGTAATCACCGTCTGGGTGCTGATGACGCTGGGGCGCACCCTGGATTCCCTGGTGCCGTCGTTCCTGTCGCCGGAAGTCCTGTTTGGCGTGGCCATCCCCGGTTTCGAACTGGTGCTGGTGCTGGTCGTCATCCTGCTCACCGGCCTGTTCTGCGCCAATTTCATCGGCCGCGCCATCCTCTCGCGCTGGGAATCGCTCCTGGGGCGCATTCCGCTGGTGCGCTCCATTTATAATTCGGTCAAGCAGGTCAGCGACACGGTGTTCGCGCCCAATGGCCAGGCGTTTCGCCAGGCCATTCTGGTGCAGTATCCGCGCCAGGGCGCCTGGACCATCGGTTTCCTGACCGGCACGCCGTGCGATGAAATCGCCGGCTTGCTGGCGGGCGATTTCATCAGCGTGTATGTGCCGACGACGCCCAACCCCACCTCCGGCTTCTTTCTGATGATGCCGCGCGCCGATGTCCAGGTGCTCGACATGTCGGTCGAAACCGCCCTGAAATACGTGGTGTCCATGGGGGTGGTGGCGCCGCCCGCGCTGACCCCGCCGCCCACCGTCCGGCCGGCCCCCGACGCCGCTGGCGACGCATTGCAGTAATTTCGAACATCAGCAGCATTGCTTTCAAATATCTCGGAGCTCTTCTTGAACCGTACCTGCTACACCGGCGAGGTGTCCAAAACTCATCTTGACCAGACCGTCACCCTGTTCGGCTGGGTCCATCGCCGCCGTGATCACGGCGGGGTGATCTTCATCGACCTGCGCGACCGGGCGGGGCTGGCCCAGATCGTGGTGGACCCTGACAATCAGGCGGCTTTCGCTACGGCTGAACGCATTCGCAATGAATACTGCCTGCGCATCACGGGTCTGGTGCGGATGCGCCCCGAAGGCACGCACAATCCCGATCTGCTGTCGGGCGAGGTGGAAATCCTGTGCCGCGAACTGGAAATCCTGAATGCGTCGGTGACGCCGCCGTTCCAGCTCGATGACGACAATCTGTCGGAAACCACGCGCCTGACCCATCGGGTGCTGGACCTGCGTCGTCCGCAGATGCAGCGCAACCTGATGCTGCGCTATCGCGTGTCGATGGTGGCCCGCAATTACCTGGATGCCTTGGGGTTCATCGACATCGAGACCCCGATGCTGACCCGCAGCACGCCCGAGGGCGCACGGGACTACCTGGTGCCCTCGCGCGTCAATCCCGGCGAATTCTTCGCCCTGCCGCAATCGCCGCAGCTGTTCAAACAGATGCTGATGGTGGCCGGTTTCGATCGCTACTACCAGATCACAAAATGCTTCCGCGACGAAGACCTGCGCGCCGATCGCCAGCCCGAATTCACGCAGATCGATTGTGAGACGTCCTTCCTGGACGAAGTCCAGATCCGCGAGATCTTCGAAGGCATGGTGCGCGAGGTCTATCGCCAGGTGCTGAATGTCGCCCTGCCGGAATTCCCGGTCATGAGCTGGTCCGAGGCCATGCGCCGCTATGGGTCCGATAAGCCGGACCTGCGCGTGAAACTGGAATTCACCGATATCGCCGATCTGATGCAGGACGTGGACTTCAAGGTCTTCGCCGGCCCGGCGAAGGACCCGGCCTGCCGCGTGGTGGCCATGCGGGTGCCGGGCGGCGCCAGCCTGCCGCGCAGCGAGATCGATGCCTATACGCAGTTCGTGGGCATCTACGGCGCGCGCGGCCTGGCCTACATCAAGGTCAACGACGCAGCGGCCATCCCTGAAGGCCTGCAATCGCCCATCGTGAAGAACATCCACGCCGACGCCCTGCGCGGCCTGATCGAGCGCACCGGCGCCCAGAGCGGCGACCTGATCTTCTTTGGCGCCGACCGCACCAAGATCGTCAACGACGCCATCGGCGCCCTGCGGGTGAAGATCGGCCTCAGTGAATTCGGCCGCGCCAACGGCCTGTTCGAGGCTGGCTGGCAGCCGCTGTGGGTGGTGGATTTCCCGATGTTCGAATACGACGAGGGTGAGAACCGCTACACGGCGGCGCACCACCCCTTCACCTGCCCCAAGGCCGGCCACGAGGACCTGCTGGAAACCGATCCCGGCAGCGCCCTGGCGCGCGCCTATGACATGGTCATGAATGGCTGGGAAGTGGGCGGTGGGTCCGAACGTATCCACCGTGCCGACGTGCAGACCAAAGTCTTCAAGGCCCTGAAGATCGACGAAGAAGAAGCCCGCGACAAATTCGGCTTCCTGCTCGATGCGCTGCAGTTTGGCGCGCCGCCGCATGGCGGCCTGGCCTTCGGCCTGGACCGTCTGGTGACGTTGATGGCGGGTGCGGAATCCATCCGCGACGTGATCGCCTTCCCCAAGACCCAGCGCGCCCAGGATCTTCTGGTGCAGGCGCCGTCGCCGGTGGACGAGAAGCAGCTGCGCGAACTGCACATCCGCCTGCGCCAGACCGAGGCCAACTAACACCGGAGGGCCGGGGCATGTCAGTCGTGCGGGTCGTCAGCTACAACATCCACAAGGGCCGTTCGGCCAGCGGTGGGCGGGAATCGCTGGCGGACCTGCGGCTGGGGCTCTATGGCCTGCGCCCTGATCTGCTGTTCCTGCAGGAAGTCCAGGGGCGCAACCAGCGCCACGGCAGCCTGGATGCGCAGCACGAATCCCTGGCGGCGGCCATGCACATGCAGGCCGCCTACGGCTGCAATGCCGTGCGGATAGCGACCGACCACGGCAACGCCCTGTTGTCGCGTTATCCCATCCTGTACCACGAGAACCAGGATATTTCCGATCACCGCCTGGAACAGCGCGGTCTGCTGCACGGGATCGTGCAGGTCGAAGGCACGCCGGTGCATTGTCTGGTGGTGCATCTGGGGCTGTTGGCCAGCGGCCGTTCGCGCCAGGTGCAGGCCCTGGTCGAGCGCATCCGCCGGCTGGTGCCGGATTCCGAACCGCTGCTGATCGCCGGCGACTTCAATGACTGGACCAACCGCCTGGCCCCTCTGTTCGTCGAACAATTGGGGCTGGTAGAGGTCTTTGCCGCCGCCCCCCAGGGGATGGATGAGATCTATCGCCTGCGCCATCGGGTGGCGCAGCTGCGCCGGCGCATGTTCTGGCTGCCGGGGCAGCGGGTGGGATCGGCGCCCGCGCTGTCGATGATGGGCCATGGCGCGCGCCTGACACCGCCACCGAGAACCTTTCCTTCGGTCTTTCCCTGGCTGCGCCTGGACCGCATCTACCAGCGCGGCTTTGCCGTGCGCCGCGCGCGGGTGCTGCATGGCGCGCCCTGGAAGAAAATCTCGGATCACGCCCCGCTGGTGGCGGATCTGGAACTGCCGTAGGACGGGGCTGCCGGCGCAGGGAACTTTCCCGACCGGCGTCCGTCTAAACCCTGTTACCTGAAAATTAGCACTCTGGCACATAGAGTGCTAAGATCACTGGGTATGATCCCAAGGATTTTGCCATGAGCCACACTTCGTCTTCCCTGGTGTTGGCGCCGGCCCAGCTTGCGCAGGCCATTTCCAACCCGGGGGCCCTGGGCACCATCGATGCCTACATCGGGGCGGTCAATCGCCTGCCCATGCTGACGATCGACCAGGAATCCAGCCTGGGCCGCCGTCTGCGCGACGACAACGACCTGGAAGCCGCCCGCGAACTGATTCTGTCCCACCTGCGGCTGGTGGTGTCCGTCGCGCGCCAGTACCTGGGCTACGGGCTGGCGCACGCCGACCTGATCCAGGAAGGCAATATCGGCCTGATGAAGGCCGTGCGCCGCTTCGACCCCGATCGCGGGGTGCGCCTGGTGTCCTTTGCCGTGCACTGGATCCGCGCCGAAATTCATGAATACGTGGTGCGCAACTGGCGTCTGGTGAAAATCGCCACCACCAAGGCCCAGCGCAAGCTGTTCTTCAATCTGCGGCGCATGCGCCCGGACGGCCGCACGCTGGCGCCGGACCAGGTCTCCGATATCGCCCGCGAACTCGGCGTGCGCCCGGAAGACGTCTCCGAAATGGAAGTCCGCCTGTCGGGCGGGGATTGCGCCCTGGATGCGCAGGCCGATGACGAAGACCGCTTCGCGCCCATCGCCTGGCTGGCTGACGATAGTCAGGAACCGGCCCAGGTATTGGCCCGCCGCAGCATGGATGCCCTGCAAAGCCAGGGCCTGGCCGATGCCCTGGACGCGCTGGACGATCGCTCTCGGCACATCGTGCAGGCCCGCTGGCTGGCCGACGATGGCGGCGCCACCTTGCACGAACTGGCCGCTGAATACGGCATTTCGGCCGAACGCGTCCGTCAGATCGAATCCGCTGCCCTGAAGAAACTGAAGATTGCCCTGGCGGATCAGCGGCCGGATTTCCTGGCTGCCTGACGCAGATAGCATTTGTTACGATTTAGGCCTGCCGAGGGCTGAACTTTCGACGGAACCGCCGGACTAACATGACATGGACGAACGTCCGGCCTTCGGGTCGCGTCGTCTTGTCGTCCGCTTCTGCTTCTCCTCTTCCCCTCCCTATCGAAGCGGATGTTCAAGGGATGTCTCCAATGACATCCCTTTTTTTGTGCGCGCCTTTTTGCCGCTGGGCCGCCCCAAGGCAGAAAGCGCCCCCTTGGGGGATAAGCCCGGACACAGGACAGTCCTGAGGACTGGCCTGTGCCTGGTGAATCCGAGCGGCATGCAGGCCGCGAGGTGGACAGCAAGCCGCAGGCGCAGCGTGGGGGCCACATATTCTTTCAGACACGTCCGGCCCGCCTGTAACATAATAGGCGACGCGACTATTGTGATGTGTTTTGACCATGAAAATAGGCCTCTTGGTCTTTGGCCTGGCCGGGCTGCTGGCTCTGATTTCCTTCATGCCGCCCTTGGCAGGCCGCCTGCGCCTGCCGTATTCCGTACTGCTGGCCATCGTCGGTTTCGTGCTGGGCGTGGTCATCCACGTGCACGGCTGGGCGCCGGGCGTGGTGGCGGATTTCCTGGATTCGCTGCAGCACTTCGAGATCTCCTCCGAGACCTTCCTGTTCGTCTTCCTGCCGGTGCTGCTGTTCGAGACGGCATTGGCGATGAACATCCGCCGGTTGCTCGACGACATCAGCCCGATCCTGGTGATGGCCATCGTGGCCGTGGTGGTGTGCACGGTGGCGGTGGGCTTTTCCCTGGCCGCGATTTCGCCCTATGGCCTGGTGGTCTGCCTGATGCTGGGGGCCATCGTCGCCACCACGGACCCGGTGGCCGTGGTCGGGATCTTCCGCGAGGTCGGGGCGCCGCGCCGCCTGACCACCCTGGTCGAAGGCGAATCCCTGTTCAACGATGCGGCGTCGATCGCCCTGTATTCCGTGCTGCTCAGCGTGTTGTTCAGCGGCGGGGAACTGGCCATGTCCACCGTCATCGGCAGCTTCCTGCTCAGCTTCATCGGCGGCGGCCTGGCCGGCCTGGCCATGGGCCGGCTGGCAACGGCGCTGTTTCGCTGGCTGCGTGGCTGGCCGGCGGCCGAAGTCACCCTGACCGTGGCCCTGGCCTACCTGACCTTTTACGTGGCCGAACACTATCTGGGCGTGTCCGGCGTGGTGGCGACGGTGATTGCCGGCCTGGTCGTGGGGTCCAACGGCCGCACCCGCATGTCGCCCACGACTTTCGAACAGCTGGAAGGCGCCTGGGCGCAGTTCGGCTTCTGGGCCAATTCCCTGATCTTCCTGTTTGCCGCCATGCTGATCCCTCGCATGATGGCGGAAATCACCTGGATGGAAGTCTTCCTGATCCTGGTGGTCTTCATCGTCACCCTGGCCGCGCGGGCGGTCATGGTCTACGGCCTGCTGCCCGTGCTGGGGCGGCTGCGGCTGAGCACCCGGGTCAGCCCCTCGTATCGGGCGGTGATGCTGCTGGGCGGCCTGCGCGGCGCGGTGTCGCTGGCCCTGGCCCTGGCCGTCACGGAACAGCCGGCCGTGCCGCACGAGGCCCGCCAGTTCATCGCGGTGGCGACCACGGGCTTCGTGCTGATGACGCTGTTCGTCAACGGCCTGACCCTGCGTCCCCTGATCGCCCGGCTGGGCCTGAATCAGCTGTCGCCGGTGGACCGTGCGCTGCGCGACCAGGCCCAGGTGGTGGAACTGGAATCCCTGCGGCTGCGCATCGAGGAAATCGCCCGCCATGAACATATCGGCCAGGAAGTGCTGGATCGCCTGAACGCCGTCTTCGATGCCAGCCAGGCCAGCGTGGATGCGGCGCAGGTGCATCAGTTGTCCATGGACCAGAAGGTCGCCGTGGGCATGGGCATCCTGGCGGGCCGGGAAGAAGAAATGTTCTTCGAGACCCTGAAGGCCCAGGTGGTGGACTGGCGTACGGCAGAATCCCTGTTGGCCCGCGCCGAGCGCCTGGGCGATGCGGTGCGGGTCGGCGGTCTGGCCGGTTTCGAATCTGCCATCGAAGGCGATCTGCGCTATGCCAATTCCCTGCGGCTGGCCCTGCGCCTGCACCACCTGACGGGAAAGCCGTTCTGGCTGGCGCGCGAACTGGCGCAGCGTTTCACCAACCTGATGTGCAAATGGGCCGTGGCGCGCCGCCTGATCCAGTTCGCGCGCACCGACGTGCAGCCCTTGCTGGGACCCGAGGTCGCGGATATCATCATCGCCGCCCACCAGCGCCGCCTGACCCTGCTGGAAGGTGCCTTGCAGGCCATGGCGCTGCAGTACCCCAGCTACGCGCAGCATCTGCAGGAAGCCTACCTGGCGCGGATGGCGCGGTCGCTGGAACGCATGCGTTATCGCGACATGCTGGCGCAGAACCTGATCAGCGGCGAGACCTATTCCGACCTGATCCAGCAGGTGGAGACGCGCTGGGGAGCCCTGGAAAGGCACCACGGCCTGGACATCGCCCTAAGTGCTGCCGCCATGGTAGAGCGGGTCAGCCTGTTCGAGGGGCTGGACGCGGCCACCATGGCAGCGATCTGCAAAGTGCTGAAACCCCGGCTGGTGGTGCCCGGACAGGAGATCCCCACCCGCATCGGACGCAGTCGCGCCATGTATTTCGTGGCATCCGGCGCGGTGGTGCTGGATCTGCCGGACGGCACGACGGCTGAACTGGGCAGCGGCCAGATCTTCGGCGAAATGGCGCTGGCCTTGAACCATGACTTCCAGGCGCGCGTGCGGTCGCTGGGCTACAGCCGCCTGTTGATGCTGCAGGAAAGGGATTTCAAGAAGCTGCTGGCGCGCCTGCCCGACTTGCGCGAGAAAATCGACGCCATCGTGCGCCAGCGCCTGCGGGCGGTGGAAGTCTGGCAGCAGTTCGAATCGGGTGAACGGCAGCACGAACCGCTGCCCGACCTGCATGCGCCTGTGGCGGCGGCCCCAGCAGCACCCGAGGCAACCGCCGAGGGTCAGGATGTCGGTCGGGATGCCGATCAGGAAGCGGGCCTCGATGAGGCCGATGGGACTACAGCAAAAGCTTGATGTCGTGGGCCATGTCTTCGGGGGTCAGCGCGGGCCCCAGCAGGGCGCGGGCCTCGCCGGCCTGGTCCATCAGGTAGAACGCTGCCGAATGGTTCATGGCGTATTGCTCGGGCGTGGGACCGGCTTCTTTGGCGTAGAAGGCCTTGAACGAGCGCGCGGTCTTGTCCAGCTGTTCCGGAGTGCCCGTCAGACCGATGAAGGACGGATCGAAGGCATGCACATAGGCGCCCAGGATGGCCGGCGTGTCGCGGGCCGGATCGACGGAAATCATGATGACCTGGACCTTCGCGGCCTGGTCGCCCAGCAGTTGCAGGGCCTGGGCGGCCTGCGCCATGGCGGTCGGGCAGACGTCGGGGCATTGGGTGTAGCCGAAGAACACCAGCAGGACCTTGCCCTTGTAGTCGGCCAGGGTGCGGGTGGCGCCGGTGGTGTCGACCATGGACAGGTCCCGCCCCAGGTGGGTGCCGCTGATGTCGTTGCCCTCGAAGGGCAGGGGGCCGGCGGCTTTGGAGTTGCAGCCCATCAGGGCCAGGGGCAGGGCGGCGATGGCCCCCGTCAACAGGGTGCGGCGGGCGGCGGAAAACGAAATGGACATGCTATTCCTACAGGGTCAGGGGGTAGGCGCCTGACATGCGTGCTGCGTGTGTTCCGGGGACGGATCAGTTGCTGCCCAATGCCAGGCCAACCCAGTGATCCAGCAACAGCGCTGCGAACAGCAGAGCCAGATACAGAATCGAATACCAGAACAGTTTACGCGCTCGTGCGTCGGAATAGTTTCGATATAGGACAAAGGATTGCCACACGAAGTAGCCGCTGAGCACGGTGGCCGCCGCCAGGTAGGCCGGGCCGCTCATGCGGATCACGTAGGGCAGCAGCGATGCGGCGAACAGGGCGATGCTGTAGAGCAGCACGTGCAGCTGGGTGAAGTTCTGGCCGTGCGTGACCGGCAGCATGGGCAGGCCGGATTCCTCGTAGTCGTGGTGGCGGTACAGGGCCAGCGCCCAGAAGTGCGGTGGGGTCCAGATGAAGATGATCAGCACCAGGATCCAGGCCTCGGCCGGGACGGCGTCGGCCATGGCGGCCCAGCCCAGGGCGGGCGGCATGGCGCCGGAGAACCCGCCGATGACGATGTTCTGGGGCGTCAGGGGTTTCAGGATGGCGGTGTAGATCAGGGCGTAGCCGACGAATGTGGCGAAGGTCAGCCACATGGTCAGGGCGTTGACCCAGGTGTTCAGGATGACCATGCCGGCCCCGCCCAGCACCCCGGCCATCAGCAGCACCTGGGGCGGGGTGATCTGGCCCGAGGCCGTGCCGCGCCGCGCTGTGCGGCGCATGCGGGCGTCGGTTTCGCGTTCGATCAGGCAATTGACGGAAAACGCGGCGGCGGCCAGCAGCCAGATGCCCAGCGTGGCGGCGGCCACCCGGCCCAGGTCGGGCAGGCCGGGCACGGCCAGGAACATGCCGATGACGGCACAGAAGACCGCCAGTTGGGTGACTCGGGGTTTGGTCAGCACCAGGTATTGGCGCAGCAGGGATGGGTGATGGGCAGCAGCAGCGGTCGTCATGGGATCAATTCTAGGCGTCCTGGAGGCGCTTGCCGCTAGGGGGTTTCCCTGCCTGGGCCAGGCGCCACAGCAGGGTCACGCTGACCAGCACCAGGCCGGCGGCGCCGCCGTTGTGCATCACGGCGATCAGCAGCGGCCATTGGAAGAAAATCGTGGTCAGGCCGGTGAGCAGCTGCAGCGCCAGCAGCGCCAGCAGCAGACGGGACGGCCCGCGCAGACCGGGGACCTGGCGCCAGCGCCAGGCCAGGCAGCCCAGCAGGGCCAGCACCACCAGCGCGAAATTGCGGTGAGTCCAGTGGATGGCGGTCAGGGCGTCTTGCGAAATCAGGTCGCCGCTGGCCTGTTTGCCCAGGCCGCGCAACACCGAAAACCCGCCCTGGAAGTCCATGGACGGTATCCAGGCCCCGTGGCAGGTGGGGAAATCCATGCACGCCAGGGCGGCGTAGTTGGTGCTGACCCAGCCGCCCAGGGCGAGCTGCAGGAACAGCACCGCCAGCCCCAGCGCCATCCAGGGCCGCCCGCTGGCCAGCGCAGCGGGAACCGGGTCGTGGGCCTTTTCGCGGGCGGCCAGCCAGGTCATCACGGCCAGCAGGCTCATGCCCAGGACCAGGTGGGTGGTGACCACCAGCGGCATCAGGCGATGGGTGACGGTCCAGGCGCCGAAGGCGCCCTGCAGGCAGACCAGGCCCAGGACGGCGGTGGACAGCGCCGGGCTGTGCGCCAGCTGCCGGCGCAGCCGCCAGGCCAGAAAGGTAAAGCCGATGATCAGCATGCCCAGAAAGGCCCCGGCGTAGCGGTGGATCATCTCGACCCAGGCCTGGAAGGCGCTGACAGGACCGTACGGCATGGCCTGTAGTGCCTGCTGGATGGATTCGCTGGCCCCCAGCGGGCTGAAATGGCCGTAGCAGCCTGGCCAGTCGGGGCAGCCCAGGCCCGAGTCGGTCAGGCGCACGAAGGCGCCGAACATGATCAGGTCCAGGGTCAGGAACCAGGCCAGGAAGACCAGACGCCGGTAGGTCAGGATCCGGCGGGGCGCGGGCGCGCTGGCGCTGGGCATGGGCGGGTCGGATGCGGTGCGCATGCGCGGGGCTCAGCCGATCCGGGAATTTTTCAGCAGGGCGCGGATGTCGTCGCGCACGCCTTCGGGGTCTTCGCCGTCCGGGAACTGCATCATCAGGTGGCCCAGGGGGTCCACGATCCACAGGCCCTTGGCCAGGGCGGCTGCGGGGTCGGCGGCGCCGGGGGCCAGCCATGCGGCCAGCTGGGCCGGGTCGGCCCGCAGCACGTGGGTGCCGACGTAGGCCTCGCCCACCACCGGGGCGATGGGCGCGTCATCGGTCACGAACAGGATGCGTTCCAGCCGGTCTACGTTCTTGCCCTGGCTGGCGTGGGAATTGCGCAGCACGAACAGGCCGCGCACGCAGGATTCGGGGCAGGCGCCCGTCCCGACGCTGATCAGCAGCCATTGGCCCTTGAGCTGGTTCAGATCGTAGGCCTGGCCCTGGCTGTCGCGCAGGTTCAGGGCGGGGATCGGGCGCTGGGGTTCCACCAGTTGGCCGTACTGGGTCTGGACCGCAGGCCGCAGGCCCAGCGCGGGCACATAGTAGGCCAGCAGGGCAAAGACGACGGGCGCCAGGGCGACCAAAAAGATCGCGATGAGCGGGGTGAGGGAACGAGGGCGGGCAGGGGCGGTCGTCATGTGTGGGTGGAGTCAGGTTTCGGAGGGGCGGCGGAACGCCGTCGGGAGCGCCACAGCAAGACGGCGGCGGCGATCAGGGCAATGGCGGAGAAACTGAACCATTGTCCGGCATAGTTGTAGTTCTGGCTGGCGTTTTCAGATGGCCCGGGCCATTCCTGGATCAGACCGGCGTCCTTGGCGGGGGCCTGTTCCAGCACCACGGGCAGCAATGTCAGGCCCGACGCGGCGGCCAGGGTGTCCAGGGCCAGGTTCTGCACCCGGGGCAGCGTGCCGTCCGGGGCGGGGAAGGGTTGCGGCAGGGCGGTATTCGGCTGGCCGGTCAGGCTGCCCAGGTCGAACAGGCGGGGCACCCGGTGCAACAGCGTGCCGTGGACTTCCACGGGGCCATCGGCGGCGGTCAGGTCGGGCAGGGATGCCGGCGGCAGTGGTCGGGCGACCCAGCCGCGCAAGACCAGCACGGCGGTGCCGGGCGCATTCAGCAAGGCCAGCGGCGTGGCGACCCAGAGGCCGGGTTGACCTTTGAGGTTGCGATTGTCCAGGAGTACAGTTAAAGGGTTGAGCCAGTGTCCCTGGACCGTGGCGCGGTGCCAGTCCGGGCCGTCGGGGGCGTCGGCCGTGAGCCTCAGGGCCGGGGCTTGTTGTCCTGCCAGGCGGGCGGCGCGGAGGGCTTCCCGATCATGGGCGCGGCTTAGCTGCCAGCGGCCGGCAGCGATGCATGCGGCGGCCAGCAGGATCAGCAAAACGACGGTCGCCAGGGTTTTTCTTCGAGAGGCGGGGCGTTGCTGGATCATGGGCGCGACAACATCGAAAACAGGCTCTTTGGATCAGATAGACTGGCGGTTTGAAAATTGTGCCACCGAGCGTGGCGGTTCAGTGTGACGGATAGAAAGGCTAGGATCCATCCATGAAAGTGCTGATTGTCTTCCTGTTTTTAGCCATTGTGGCCAGCCTGGGCTCGGCGCTGGTGTTTCTGATGCAGGATCACGGCCGCAGCAGCCGCATGGCCTGGGCCCTGACCTGGCGGGTGGGCCTGTCGATCCTGTTGTTCCTGTTTCTGTTGCTGGCTCATGCCCTGGGGTGGATCGACCCTGCTGGCGTGCCGGTCACCGTGAGGTAAACCGGCGGCGCCGACCACCAGGGATCAGACCCAGTAGACGAAGATGTACAGGCCCAGCCAGACCACGTCCACGAAGTGCCAGTACCAGGCCGCGCCCTCGAAGCCGAAGTGATTGTCGGGGGTGAAGTGCCCGCGCACCAGCCGGAACCAGATGACGGTCAGCATGGTGGCGCCCAGGATCACGTGAAAGCCGTGGAAGCCCGTCAGCATGTAGAACAGCGCGCCGAAGGCACCCGACGTGAAGCGCAAGTTCAGTTCGGTGTAGGCGTGGTGGTATTCATAGGCCTGGCAGCCGACGAAGGTAAAGCCCAGGATGACGGTGACGGCCAGCCAGAAGATCGCTTTTTGGCGATGCGCGGCGCGCAGCGCGTGGTGGGCGATGGTCAGGGTCACGGCGGACGTCAGCAGCAGGGCCGTGTTGATGGTGGGCAGCCAGAACGGGCCCACGGATTCGAACGGCGCCACGGTGCCGGCCGGGCCGAAGTTCGGCCAGGTGCCTGCGAAGTGCGGCCACAGCCAGGTCTGGGAATCCAGCGTGCTCAGCCAGGGGGTGGACACGTCGCGGGTGTACCACAGCGATCCGAAGAATGCGGAAAAGAACATGACCTCGGAAAAGATGAACCAGGTCATGCTCCAGCGGTAGGAATGGTCGATGCGTTTGCTGTTCAGCCCGCCTTCGGATTCGCGGATGGCGTCGCCGAACCAGCCGAACAGCACCATGAACATGCACAGGATGCCTGCGCCGCATAGCCAGGGGCCCAGGGCGTAGCCGTTGACCCAAAGGGCCGCGCCCACCAGCGTGGCCAGCATGCAGAGGCTGCCTCGGATGGGGTGGGCCGATTGAGGCGGGACATAGTAGTAAGGAGCCTCGCCGCTATGCGCTGTCTGTGCAACTGCTGTCATGTTGTTCTCCTCTTTCTGGTTGTTCTCTAGGCCGTGACCAGCCTGACGGCCAGTAACAGCAGCAATACGAATATCAGCCCGCCCAGCAGGCCTGCCACGATCAGGTGCGCCGGGCCGATGCGGTTCAGGTCGTCATCGTGCCCGGAGCGTTTGCGCAGACCCAGGAAAGCCCAGGCAATGGTGCGCACTGACCGTAGAAAATTACCCGGACCATTCAATCGACGACCCCGTACAGGTTGGCGCGGACAAAGGTCCAGACCAGGATGGCGACGGCAAACAGGGCCAGGAGCCATCCGGTGCGACGATTGCGGCGACGTTGTTCAGGGGTCATGCGAATTTCCGGGTGTTTTGTGGTTGGCAGGGGGTCAGCCTTCATACTGGGGCGGGGTGACGAAGGTGTGATGGGGCGCCGGTGAGGGCACGGTCCATTCCAGGCCTTCGGCGGTTTCCCAGGGGCAGGCAGGCACGGTGGGACCGGTGCTGCGCACGGCCTTGACCACCACGTAGATGAAGATCAGTTGCGACAGGCCGAACCAGAAGGCGCCGATGGTGGACACCTGGTGGAAGGTCGTGAACTGCGCGGCGTAGTCGGCGTAGCGGCGCGGCATGCCGGCCAGCCCCAGGAAGTGCATGGGGAAGAACGCGATGTTGAACGAGATCATGCTGCTCCAGAAGTGGAGCTTGCCCAGTTTTTCGTCGTACATGTGGCCGCACCATTTGGGCAGCCAGTAATAGGCGGCGCCGAACAGGGCGAACAGCGATCCGGCCACCAGCACGTAGTGGAAGTGCGCCACCACGTAGTAGGTGTCCTGGACCTGGATGTCGATCGGCGCGACCGCCACCACCAGGCCGGTGAAGCCGCCGATGGTGAACACGAAGATGAAGCCGATGGCGAACAGCATCGGGGTCTCGAAGGTCATGGAGCCGCGCCACATGGTGGCCGTCCAGTTGAAGACCTTGACCCCGGTTGGGATGGAAATCAGCATGGTGCCGTACATGAAGAACAGCTGGGCCGTGACCGGCATGCCGGTGGTGAACATGTGGTGCGCCCACACCAGGAAGGACAGGATGGCGATGGCGCAGATGGCGTAGACCATGGAGGCATAGCCGAACAGGCGCTTGCGGGCGAAGGTGGGGATGATCTGCGACACGATGCCGAAGGCCGGCAGGATCATGATGTAGACCTCGGGGTGTCCGAAGAACCAGAACACGTGCTGGTACAGCACCGGGTCGCCGCCGCCGGCGGCGTTGAAGAAGTGGGTGCCGAAGTGGCGGTCGGTGAGCAGCATGGTGACGGCGGCGGCCAGCACCGGCATCACGGCCAGCAGCAGGTAGGCCGTGACCAGCCAGGACCAGCAGAACATCGGCATCTTCATCAACGTCATGCCGGGGGCGCGCATGTTCAGGATGGTGACGATGATGTTGATCGCCCCCATGATGGACGAGGCGCCCAGGATGTGCACGGCAAAGATGGCGAAGTCCATGCCCGGGCCCATCTGCAGGGACAGCGGTGCGTACATGGTCCAGCCGGATGCGTTGGCGCCGCCCGGCACGAAGAACGACGAGGTCAGCAGGATGGCGCCGACCGGCAGCAGCCAGAAGCTGAAGTTGTTCATGCGCGCGAAAGCCATGTCGGACGCGCCGATCTGCAGCGGGATCATCCAGTTGGCGAAGCCCACGAAGGCCGGCATGATCGCGCCGAAGATCATGATCAGCCCGTGCATGGTGGTGAACTGGTTGAACAGTTCGGGCTGGAAGAACTGGATGCCGGGTTCGAAGAGTTCCGTGCGCAGCAATAGCGCCAGCGTGCCGCCTTCGAGCAGCATGCAGAACGAAAAGATCAGGTACATCGTCCCGATGTCTTTGTGGTTCGTGGCGAAGACCCAGCGTCGCCAGCCGGTGGGGACGTGGTGGTGCGCGTGTTCGTCATGACCCGCGCTGGGCGGGATGTGGTCTGCGGTGACGCTGCTCATGAATGCCTCCTTCGAGGGCGCGCCGCACGCAGGGCGGCGCGGAAAAATAGGGTTCGGGAGAATGCCGTTGCGCGATGGATATCAGCGCAGGGCCTTGACGTCGGATGGTTGCACGACAGGGTCGGGGCCTTTTCCGGCGTTGTCCCAGGCGTTACGGGTATAGGTGATGACGGCAGCCAGTTGAACATCATTGAGCTGGTCGCGGAATGCCGCCATGGCGGTGCCCGGATGGCCATTGAGTTCGGTGAGGATCTGGTCCTTCATGGGGGCCAGGACGAATTTCGTGTCGCCGTTCAGGGCCGGGAAGGTGCCCGGAATGCCCTGGCCGTTGGCCTGGTGGCAGGCCACGCAGTTGGCGGCGAAGACTTCCTTGCCCTTTGCGACGAGTTCGTCCTTGGTCCAGGTCTTGTTGGGGTCTTCGGTGGCGGCCGTCATTGCGGCCTTTTGGTCCTTGACCCACTGGGCGTAGTCTTCGGCGGATTTGACCTCGACCACGATGGGCATGTAGGCGTGGTTCTTGCCGCACAGTTCGGCGCACTGGCCGCGATAGGTGCCGGTCTTTTCGGCGCGGAACCAGGTGTCGCGCAGATAGCCGGGCACCGCGTCCTGTTTGACGCCGAAGTCGGGCACCATCCAGGAGTGGATGACGTCGGAGGCCGTCAGGACGACGCGGACTTTCTTGTCGACCGGCACCACCAGCGGGCGGTCGACTTCCAGCAGGTAGGTGTTGCTTTTGGGGGCCTTGCCGTCGATCTGGTCCTGGGGCGTGGACAGATTGGACAGGAAGTGCACGCCGGTGGCCGGGCCATCGAGGTATTCGTAGCCCCATTTCCATTGGTAGCCGGTGGCCTTGATGGTGAGGTCGGCGCCTGTGGTGTCCTTCATGGCGACGACCGTGCGGGTGGCCGGAATGGCCATGCCGACGATGATCAGGAAGGGAATGACGGTCCAGGTGAGTTCGATGGACAGGTTTTCATCGAATTTGGCGGCCTTGTAGCCTTTGGATTTCCGGTGTTTGACGATGGAATACAGCATTACGCCAAAAACGCCAATGAAAATGATCGTACAGACGATCATGATCATCCAGTGCAATTCGTGTATTTCCTGGGAGATCGGCGTGACCCCCGGAGTGACGTTCAGCTGATCGACCGCCGGTCCTCCCGGTATGTCCTGAACCCGCGCGGTTGCGACTGTCATCCACGACAGCGCGATCATGCCCAACAACCCTCTGACCATCTTCATGTTGTCCCTCTGGTTTGTGTGTGTTCTTCGGGGCGGGTTGACCTTCGTCAAAGACACACGAGGGGGAACGGGCCCTGCACACATGATCGGATCGTCAGGCCTGGAAGCGGTTGCTGCGGCGGCCTGCGATGTCCTTATAAGCTTGAAGGGATTATAGCGAAGCGAACCCGCTTGTACAGGCTGGGGGCGTCTGGATTCATGGGTTTTCGCGGCTTTCCACGGGTTTCCACCTATCCCTTCCGAGCTTCCACTACAATGTTTCGATGGATTCCTCCTCTGCGGTATTTACCCTGGACGACGTGTCGGCACGCAGTGCGCGGCTGGTGCGTCGCGCGCAGCAATTGCCGCCGATCGGCGCCCGGCCGGTCACGGTCGCGGGGCGGGTGGCCGGCTGGATCGGGCCTGCGGCGCTGGCCGCCATCGCCGGCCATCCCGGGGTTCACATCGAGGCCGAAGCCGCCCATCTGACGGCGGCCCCGGCGGCCCGGCTGGGCCTGGACGGCGTGCTGCGCGGTCTGGCTCTGGCGTTGCGCGATGCAGGCTGCATCCGCAGCTGGCGTGACGAATTGCTGGACGTGGTGGCCGAAGGCCGCCTGCTGGGGCGCATCGAACGCGGCGCCGTGCGCCCGCTGGGGCTGCTGACGCAGGCCGTGCATCTGAACGGCTGGGCGCCGGACGGGCGGCTGTGGGTGGCGCGCCGCGCACTCGATAAATCCACGGATCCCGGGCTCTGGGATACGTTGTCCGGCGGCCTGGTGGCCGCAGGCGAAGACCCGGCGCTGGCGCTGTTGCGCGAATCCCACGAAGAAGCCGGCCTGGTGCCGACCGAGCTGGCCGGGCACAGTCCCGTGCGTACCGTGCTGCGCATGCATCGCCGCCTGCCCGATGGCTATCAGGTCGAGACCGTGTGTCTCAGCGACTGCGTGCTGCATGCCGCCGCAGCGCCGGCCAATCTCGATGGCGAGGTTCTGGCATTCCGCTGCGTCGACATGGCCGAACTCTGGGACATGATCACGCACGGCGCCTTTACCCTGGAAGCCGAATTGTGCATTCTGGACTCACTGCGGCAGCGCCTGACCGCGCCGCATGCTTGACCCCTTGATTGATGCCGGTCCGATCCGGCGGAGGTAAACCACCATGGCGCAGGAATCCCCCAATCCCTTTGTGTTGCCCGGGTTCGGCCAGCAGGGCGAAGCCGCAGGCAATCCCTTGTTCGCCGGCCTGGACATGATGCGCCAGGCCTGGCAGAACCTGGCCGGCCGCATGGACACCCCGGCCATGCCGGCCATGTCCCTGGAAGACCTGGACCGCCGCATTCGTGAATTGCAGACGGTGCAGAACTGGCTGCAGCTCAATGCCACGATGCTGGCCAATACCATCCAGGGGATGGAGATCCAGCGCAGCACGCTGAAGACGCTGCAGTCGTTTGCCGGCGGGGTATTCCCCGGCGCGGCCGCCAAATCGGCCAAATCCGCCGGCTCGGCCAAATCGGCGCAGACTGCAGCAGGCGCCCAGGCCGATGAGGCGGGCCAGGCCTATGCGCAGGCCGCCGGTGATTGGTGGAATATGGTGCAGCAGCAGTTCGAGCAGCTGCGCGAGGCCACCACCGCCAGCCTGGGCAGCATGGCCGAGGCCGCCGACGCCGCTTCGGCTGCAGCGGCCAAAAAGCCAGCCCGCGCCACGGCCAGGAAAGCAGCCGCTTCCGCAGCATCGCCGGGCAAGACCAGCAAGGCCGCCGGCAAGGCTGCCGGCAGGGCCACCCGCAAGCCTCGCGCCTGATTCCCCAGCCTGCCAGGCGCCCGCCGGTTCCGATCCGGATGGCGCCTGGCGCCTGAATCCCATCGTCAATTTTCGATTCCCCGTCTATGTTGAACATCATCATTCTGGCCGCAGGCCTGGGCAAGCGCATGCAGTCCGACCTGCCGAAAGTCCTGCACCCGATTGCCGGGCAACCCATGCTCAGCCACGTGCTGGATGCCGCCCACACCCTGAACCCCGATCGGGTGGTGGTCGTGGTAGGCCACGGCGCCGATCGCGTGCAGGCGGCGTATGCCGGCCAGAACCTGACGTTCGCGCTGCAGCAGCCGCAGCAAGGCACCGGCCATGCCGTCATGCAGGCCGTGCCGCATCTCCTGGAAGGCGATGCCGGCGACACCTGCCTGGTGCTGTATGGCGACGTGCCCCTGGTGCAGGCGGCCACCTTGCAGGCCTTGCTGCAGGCACGCGGCGAGGGCCTGGCGCTGCTGACGGAAACGCTGGCCGACCCCAGCGGCTACGGGCGTATCGTGCGGGACGCCCAGGGGCGCGTGCAGCGCATCGTCGAACACAAGGACGCCAGTGACGCCGAGCGCGCCATCACCGAGGTCAATACCGGCATCCTGGCAGCCCCCACGGCCGCCTTGCGGCGCTGGCTGGGGCAGATCGACAACCGCAATGCGCAGGGCGAATACTATCTGACCGACATCGTCGGGCTGGCGGTGGCCGAAGGCATGCCGGTGGCGCATGCCCAGCCGGCCGCGCACTGGGAAACCCTGGGTGTGAACAGCCGCGTGCAGCAGGCCCAGCTGGAACGCATCTGGCAGGGCGAACAGGCCCGCCGCCTGCTGGAACAGGGGGTCACCCTGGCGGACCCGGCCCGCTTCGACCTGCGAGGCGAACTCGTATGCGGGCGCGATGTCTTCATCGACGTCGGCTGCGTCTTCGAAGGCCGCGTGCGGCTGGCCGACGGGGTGCGCGTGGGGCCGCATTGCGTGATCCGCGATGCCGACATCGGCGCCGGGACCCTGCTGGATGCCTACAGCCACATCGAAGGCGCCCAGGTGGGCGAATCCGCCCGCATCGGCCCCTATGCCCGGCTGCGACCGGGGGCCGACGTCGGCCCCGAGGCCCACGTCGGCAATTTCGTCGAACTGAAGAAAACCCGCCTGGGGCGGGGGTCCAAGGCCAATCACCTGGCCTACCTGGGGGATGCCGTGATCGGCGACCGGGTCAACGTGGGGGCGGGCACCATCACCTGCAACTACGACGGGGTGAATAAATTCCAGACGATCATCGAGGACGACGCCTTCATCGGCTCGGACACCCAGCTGGTCGCTCCGGTGCGGGTTGGCCGGGGTGCGACGCTGGGCGCGGGCACCACGCTGACGCGTGACGCGCCCGCCGACCAACTGACGCTGTCGCGGCCTCGCCAGACGACTGTGCCGGGCTGGAAGCGGCCGGTGCGCAAGGCCTGACGTGACGACCCGCGTCCTGCGCCGTCCGGGCTTGCTCGCCTGATTCGGGCCGCTTCATGCGCATCCTGCACCTGAATCTGGAAAAAGGCTGGCGCGGCGGCGAACGCCAGACGCTGTTCACCCTGCAGGGCTTGCAGGCCGCCGGCCATCAGGTGGCCGTGGCGGCGCGTGCCGGTGGGCCGCTGGCGCAGCGCGCCCAGGCGGCGGGCGTTCAGGTCTTTCCCTGCGCCGGCAGCCTGGCGCTGGTGAGGCTGCTGCTGGCGCAGCGCCGTTCCTATGACGTGATCCATGCCCAGACGGCCCAGGCCATGAGCCTGTTGGCCGTTTTGCGGCCTGTCTTGCGCGCGGCGCTGGTCTTTACCCGGCGCACGGCTTTCGATGCGCCGGACAAGGCCCGGCGCCAGCGCTGGAAATGGCGTCGGGCCGATGCGCTGGTGGCCATCAGCCAGGCTGCCGCTGCGGCGCCCCGGGCGCTGGGGTTGGCGGTCGTCACGATTCCCAGCGCGGTGGAAGCCCAGCATGCAGATCCGGCCGGAGTCGAGGCCTTGCGCCGGCAGTTCGGCCTGGAAGGGCGCCGGGTCCTGGTGACGGCGGCGGCGCTCAGCCCGGAAAAAGACCCCCTGACGCTGATCGAAGCAGTCAACCGGCTGAGGCAGGATCATGCCGACATCGTCTGCCTGCATTGCGGCGCCGACGGCGCGGCGGCTGACGCGGCGCGCGCCCGGGTGCAGGAACTGGGCCTGCAGGACCATTATCGGTTCGCCGGCTTTCAGGCGCGGGTGGGCGATTGCCTGGCGTTGGCCGACATCTACGTCAGCAGTTCCCGATTCGAGGCCCTGGGCACCAGCGTGCTGGATGCCTGCCTGGCGGGGCTGCCCGTGGTCGCGACGGATGTCGGCGGCCACCGGGAGATCCTGGATCCTGACCGTGGCCTGCTGGTGCCGGCCGGCGACGATGCCGGTCTGGCCAGACGCATCGCCTGGGTGCTGGATCATGCCGATGCCGCGCAGGCCATGGCGCAGCGGGCGCGGGACCACGTGGCGCAGGCGTATTCGGTCCCGGCCATGGTGGCTGCCTATCAGCAGCTGTATGGCCGCCTGCTGCCCGCCTAGAAAAGACCTACAAGGGCCGCAGGGCTTCTTTGTAGCGGGCGGCGCGGGCGGCGTAGTCGGCCGCGCTGCGCTGCAGGGCCGCGACTTCCTCGTCCGACAGGGTGCGGGCGACCTTCGCCGGCGCGCCCAGGATCAGGGATCGTTCCGGAAAGACCTTGCCTTCGGTGACGAGGGCCCCGGCGCCCACCAGGCTGTGGCGACCGATGACCGCGCCGTTCAGCACGACGGCCTGGATGCCGATCAGGGAACCGTCTTCGATGGTGCAGCCGTGCAGCATGGCCTGGTGGCCGACCGTGACCTGCCGGCCGATGGTCAGCGGCTTGCCGGTATCGACGTGCAGCACTGCGCCTTCCTGGATGTTGGATTGTTCGCCGATAGTGATGGGTTCGTTGTCGGCGCGGATCACGGCGCCTGCCCAGACGCTGGTGCCCGCCTGCAGCGTGGCGGCGCCGATCACGGTGGCCTCGGCGGCGATGAAGGCGGAAGAATCGATGTGCGGGGTGATATCCCCCAGGGCGTAACAGGTCATGGGTCGGGGCTCCGGATCGGGACCATGTGGCTGGATGTCAACAAGGATAACAGCCCCGCATGCCCAGGGGGTAGCCCGCGAATTCGCAGGGCGGGCCGCCTATAATCGCGCCATGACAACTCGTATCCTGATCGTTCGCACCTCCTCGCTGGGGGATCTGGTGCACATGCTGCCGGCCATCTCCGACATCGCTCGGCACGTGCCCGGCGCGCAGATCGATTGGATCGCCGAGGAATCCTTTGCCCAGATCCCTGCCTGGCATCCAGCCGTGCACGAGGTCATTGCCGTGGCCCATCGGCGTTGGCGCAAACATTGGTGGAATGCGCAGACGCGCCGCGAACGGGCAGCCTTGAGGGCTGACCTGGCATCGCGGCGCTACGACATCATCCTGGACATGCAGTCCCTGCTGAAGTCGGTCTGGCTGGTGCGCCAGGCACGTGGTCAGCGCCACGGGCTGGACTGGAAATCCGCCCGCGAACCCCTGGCATCCCTGTTCTACGACGTCAAACACCGGGTTGAATTCTGGCAGCCGGCCATCATCCGCCAGCGCGCGTTGGCGGCGGCGACTTTCGGCTATGTCAGCGACGGGCCGCCGGATTTCGGCCTGCAGGCCATCACCGATGGCGTGGCGATCGACCCGGTCGCCCTGATCATGCCGTCGGCCAGCCGCGACGACAAGCTCTGGCCGGCCAGCCATTGGCGCCAGGTCTTCGATCATCTGCAGGCGCAAGGCCTGGGCCTGCGCCTGCTGGCGGGCAACGACGCCGAACAGGCCCGGGCCCGGGAACTGATCCAGGGGCGCGGCGGGGCCGAGGTCCTGCCGCGCCTGGGGCTGCGCCAGGTGGCTGATCAGCTGGCGCGGGCGCGCATCATGGTGGGCCTGGACAGCGGTCTGACGCACCTGAGCGCCGGTCTGGGGCGCCCAACCATCGGCATCTACAAGGCGTCCACTCCGGTGCGCACGCCGCTGCAGGGGGCGGCCTATACCGCCAGCCTGGGCGAGCGGGGCCAGGAACCCGACGCCGGGCAGGTGCTGGCGGCAATCGATGCCGCCCTGGATGCGGGTCGGACGGTCCCGGCGCAATGAGCCGCTGGATCTATTCCCTGCTGCTGATGTTGCTGTCGCCGCTGCTGCTGACGTGGATGGGATTGCGGGCACGCCGTGCGGGGGGGCGCTGGGACGTGCTCGACGGCACGCGCTTTGGCCGCTACCGGGCGCCGCAGCCGGCGGCCGGGCCGATCTGGGTCCATGCCGTCAGCCTGGGCGAGACGCGGGCGGCCCAGCCGCTGATCCGGGCGCTGCTGGATCGCGGCCATCGGGTGCTGCTGACACACCTGACTGCCACCGGGCGGGCGGAAGGCCAGCGCGTGTATGCGGCTGAACTGGAACGCGGCGTTTTACAGCAAGCCTGGCTGCCTTACGATTTTCCGGGCGCCACGCGCCGGTTCATGCAGCAGTATCGACCCGCCCTGGGCGTGCTGATCGAACGCGAACTCTGGCCCAATCTGATCCACGCTGCCCAAGGGGCCGGCGTGCCCCTGGTGCTGGCCAGCGCCCGCATGTCCGACGCTGCCTTGCGTCGCACCCGGCGTCTGGGCGGGCTGATGCGTCGCGCCTATGGCGGAGTCGCTCGCACCTACGCCCAATCATGGGTGGATGCACAGCGTCTGGAACGCGCCGGCGCGCGGCAGGTCAGTGTCTCCGGCAACTTCAAGTTCGACGTTCAGCTGGACCAGGACAAGGCCTCGCGCGGGCGGGCGTTTTCCACTCAGCTGGGCAGCCGGGTGATTGCCATCGCCAGCACACGCGAGGGCGAGGATCAGGCCTTCATCCAGGCGATCCGCCGGGTGCTCGGTCGGGCGGCCGCGACAGGGGAAGAATCCGCCGCGCCGCTGCTGTTTCTGCTGATTCCGCGTCATCCCCAGCGCTTCGATTCGGCGGCCGCCCAGCTGCAGGCGGCGGGCCTGCCGTTTGTGCGGCGCACGCAACTGCTGGATCTGGGCGACGGCGGCAGTTCCGCGCTGGCGGCCTGCCGCCAGGCGACGGTGCTGCTGGGTGACACCCTGGGCGAAATGCCCTGGTATTACGCTGGCAGCCGGGTGGCGATCGTGGGCGGCAGCTTCGCGCCGCTGGGCGGGCAGAATTTCATCGAGGCCAGCGCCCTGGGCTGCCCGGTCATCGTAGGGCCGCATACGGCGCATTTCCAGCAGGCCGTGGCGGATGCGCAGGCCGCCGGGGCCATTGCCCAGGTGGCTGACGCCGATCAGGCGCTGCGCCAGGCGCTGCAGTGGCTGGATGATCCGGCGGCCGCCGCCCAGGTGGGACAGGCCGGGCGTGACTGGGTGCGCCAGCATGCCGGCGCCGTGGCTCGGGTGATCAACGGGATCGAGGATATGCTGGCGCAGCGCGCCGCGTAGATCGGGCAAGCCCCCTATGGGCGCAGGCCGTGATATTTTTCCCCCAAGGCGATCGTGGCCTTGAAGAAACCTTCCTTGCTGCCGCAGTCGTAGCGTTCGCCAACGTAGCGGTGGCCGAATACTCGGCGATGGCGCAGCATGGCGGAAATCGCGTCGGTCAACTGGATTTCCTGGCCCACGCCGGCTTGGGTCTGGCGCAGGAAATCGAAGATTTCCGGTTCCAGCACGTAGCGCCCGACCACGGCCTGGTTGGACGGTGCATCCTGCGGCGCGGGTTTTTCGACGATGTGTTCCACCCGGGTATTGCGGGCGTCGACGGCGGAGCCGGCGATGATGCCGTATTTGCGCGTGTCCTGCGGGTCGATTTCCTGGATGGCCAGCACGCTGCCATCGTGCTGGTGGGCTGCGTCCACCAGTTGGCGCGTGACGGCGGTGTCGGCGTCCAGCAGGTCGTCGGCCAGCAGCACGGCAAAGGGCTCGTTGCCGACGATGGGCGCGGCGCACAACACCGCGTGGCCCAGGCCCAGCGGCTGTGCCTGGCGGGTGTAGATGCAGTGCACGTGGTCGGGCAGGATGGTGCGGATCGTGTCCAGCAGCGCCTGTTTGCCCTTGGTTTCCAGTTCCGCTTCCAGTTCGGGGGCGCGGTCGAAATGGTCCTCGATGGCGCGCTTGTTGCGTCCGGTGACGAAGATCAGTTCAGTGATGCCGGCAGCCAGGGCTTCTTCGACGGCGTACTGGATCAGCGGCTTGTCGACGATGGGCAGCATTTCCTTGGGCATGGCCTTGGTGGCGGGCAGGAACCGGGTGCCCAGGCCAGCGACCGGGAAGACAGCTTTGCGGATAGGTTTCATCGTGGTGTGAATTCAGGGGGAATCGGGGCGCTGGGCACCAGCGCTTGCTGGCCGCGTTGCGACAGGGGGCGCGGCGTGCGGCCCTGTTCGGCCGGCGGCGGACCGAAAAAGCCCTGGCCGTAAGCCAGCAAGGCCAGGTTGGCAACGACGGCGAGGGTCAGCAGAAAGCGCATGATTCGAAGCAGGTCGGGTCTCATCGGCCGGGCAGACGGACCGGAATGGCGCCGTGCGGGCGATGCAGCGGCCAGTATATCAATTGGACGGCCCCCGCCGGCCCCCGCCGAGTCGGTGCGTGTCGCAGGAACCGTCAGGCGGCAGACGCCCGGGGCGCTGCAGCCAGGCAGGCCAGGCCGTCCAGCACGGGGCCGTCCAGCACCCGGGGCGGGCGATGCGGTAGTTGCAGCCCGTCCTGCGCACGCATCAGCCCTGCCTGGACCGTCGCACCGATCGTGGGCCAGCCGCCACCGCAGACGAAGACCTGCGGTGCCCGGCCTTGGGCCTGGTCGCGGGCCAGATGCCATTGGCGCAGCAGCGCACCGGCCTGCGCAGCGGCGATGCCGCTGGCGATGGCGTCTTGCGTGTCCTGCGGGAAATCCACGCACCGGCCTTCTCCCAGGGGCAACTGGGCTGTGCCCTGGGCCAGGCTGTGGGCCATCAGCGAAGGCCCCGGCAGGATCAGCCCCCCCAGAAAGGCGGGCCGTGCCGTGTTGATGCCCGGTGTGATCGTGTCGATGGTGGTGGCGGTACCGAAGCTGGCCAGCAGCGCAGGGTGGCCCGAGCGCCAGCCGGGGTCGGTCGACAGCGTGCCCAGCAATCCCAGCAGCCCCAGCCAGCGGTCCGCCCCCAGGCGGGTGACGTCGGCGTAGGGGTTGCCCAGCAGATCCTGGCCATCGTGGGCATCGCACCAGCGTATCGCCAGACCCCAGGCCGTTTGGCAGGCCTGATCCAGCCGTCGGCGGATATCCGGGCCGGCGACGTTCGATCCCAGAATGTGTTGCGGCCGGTGCGGCAGGCAGGCAGCCAGTTCCGGCAGTTGCGCGTAATCCAGGGGTGCGGCCGGGCTGCGGCCGGCGGGATCTCCGGGTGTCATCCAGGCGATCTTGGCTCGGGTGTTGCCGGCGTCGATCAGCAGCTTCATCGCCGCAGCCGCACGGAGATCTCGCCCACCGAGACGGCCTGGGTGCCTTCGGCGCTGCGCAGCAGCAGGCGGCCTTGCGTGTCGATGCCGCAGGCGATGCCGGTCTGCCGCAGTTTGCCGTTGTCGATGACGTCCAGCGGCTGGCCCACCAGGCCGTCGACCTCGGCGTAGCGGGCGGGCAGGTCGGCGAAACCGTGCGCCGTGGTCTGGTTCAGGGCCTCGTACCAGGCCTGGGCGGCACAGGCGGCCAGCGTTGCCGCAGAGGCCTGGGCCGCCAGCGGGTCCAGGGCCGCCAGGCCCGACCAGTCCGCCACGTTGCGGTCCAGGGATTGCGACAGGGCGCGGGCATCGAGCAGGTTCAGGCCCATGCCGATGATGATCAGGTGGTGGTCGGCGACCTGCGCGGTGCCCGAACGGGTGGATTCGATCAGGATACCGGCCAGTTTGGCGTTGTCCCATTGCAGGTCATTGGGCCATTTCATGTTCAGCCTGGCCTGGTGTTCGGGGCCCAGGTGGCGGCGCAGCGCCTGGCAGGTCGCCAGCCCGATCAGGGGCGCCAGGGTAGGCAGTTGCCGTGCGGGCAGGAAGACGTCGAAGGCGCAGGAAAACATCAGATTGGCGCCCACTCTGTTCTGCCAGGTGCGGCCTGCGCGCCCGCGCCCCTGGGTCTGCAGGTGCGTGCCCAGCAGCCAGGGACGTGCAACCCAGCCCTGGTCCTGGCGTGCGCGCACCAGCAGGTCGGCATTGGTCGACCCGGTGTCCGCCAGCCAGTCGACCCGGTGAAAGCACGGCAGCGCCGCCCGCAGCTTTCTGGTCATCTGGTCGGGCGCTGGCAGGAGAATGGCGGAATCAGAGGATATGCCGGTCATATGGGTAGAATGAGGCGTGAGTCACACCGATCGAGAGACCAGTTCATCATGAGTTTGCGTACGGAACAATCGATTTTCCGAGGGGCATCGGGAACGGTTGAATATACCGTGGACCATCCGGAACAGTCACCTGTCGGCTGGGCCCTGATCCTGCACCCGCACCCCCTGCATGGCGGCACGCGCGACAACAAGGTCGTCACCACGGTGTCGCGGGCCTGCGTGCAGCAGGGCCTGCTGGCGATCCGGCCGAATTTTCGAGGGGTCGGCGGCTCGCAGGGTGAATTCGACCACGCTGTCGGCGAAACCGCCGACATGGTGGCGTGCGTCGAACAGGTATTCCAGGATTGGCCGCAGGCGGCCCAGGGGCCGTGGGTGCTGGCCGGGTTTTCCTTCGGTTCGGCCGTGGCGGCTCAATTGTATGCGGAACTGGCGGATCGGGATCTGCCGTTGCCCGCGCGGCTGATGCTGATCGGATGCGCGGTCGAACGCTTTCGCTACAGGCCCTTGGCCGTGCCGGCCTCGACCCTGATGATCCACGGCGAACACGACGAGGTCGTGCCCTTGTCCGAGGGCATGGATTTTGCCCGCGCGCATCAGTTGCCGCTGACGCTGGTGCCCGATGCCGGGCATTTCTTTCATGGCAAACTGCTGATCCTGCGCCAGATCGTGCTCGACAGCCTGCTGGGCCTGGCCGATCCGCAGCCCTGACGGTCCTGTCCGCACCCCTGGTTCGAGCGCTTACGTTTCAGTTGCTTGCGTTTTGTCTCGATTTCCGCCGAGGCGGTCCATGAAGCCGTCAGGCGCGCTGCCTATAATGGGCCTCACGTTTTCTTGATCCTTTTTCCGATGATGCCCATGACACTTGCCCTGTTGCCGACCCTTCGCCGTTTCCGTCTGGCGCCGCTGGCGCTCAGTTGCGCGCTGCTGGTGCCGGGGGCCGCCTGGTCGGCCGCGAGTGCCGCGCCGGCCGCGACAACCACCGAGGCGCCCGCAGCGGCGCCGGCCGAAGGCGTCAGCGCGCTGTCGAACATTCCGGCACCGGCCCTGGGCGCCAAGGCCTGGCTGACCCTGGACGCGACCAGCGGACAGATCATCGCCGCCCAGAACCCCCAGGCCGCCGTCGAGCCCGCCTCGCTGACCAAGCTGATGTCCGCCTACGTCATTTTCGAGGCGCTGGAAACCGGCCGTCTGAAGCTCGACCAGAAAATCCATATTTCCGAAAAGGCCTGGAAAACCGAAGGCTCCCGCATGTTCATCAACCCGAACACGGACGTTGCGGTGGATGACCTGTTGCAGGGCATGCTGGTGCAATCGGGAAATGACGCCACCGTGGCGTTGGCCGAGGCCGTGGCCGGCAGCGAATCGGCGTTTGCCGCGCTGATGAACCAGCAGGCCAAGGCCCTGGGCATGACGCATACCCATTTCGTCAATTCCACCGGCCTGCCAGACCCCGATCACATGACCACGGTCGAAGACCTGGCCGTGCTGGCGCGCGCCCTGGTGCAGCGTTTCCCGCAGTACCGGCACTACGACAGCCAAAAGGAATTCACCTACAACAACATCAAGCAGAGCAACCGCAACCGCCTGCTGTGGGCCGACTCGACCGTCGATGGCCTGAAGACCGGCCATACCCAGTCGGCGGGCTATTGCCTGGTGGCGACGGCGCTGCGCGACGGGCGTCGGGTGGTGTCCGTGCTGGTGGGGGCAGCCAGCGATGCCGCCCGCACCGAAAGCAGCCTGAAACTGCTCAACTGGAGCTTCAAGAACTTCGACACGGTCAAACTGCTGGACAAGACCAAACCGGCCGTGTCCGCCCGCGTCTGGGAAGGCGCTACCGAAACCGCCGATCTGGGGGTGAACCAGCCGCTGTGGGTCACTGTGCCGCGCGGCCAGGCCGATCAGATCAAGACCGAGGCCCGCTACACCCAGCCGCTGATGGCGCCGCTGACCGAAGGCGATCAGGCCGGCACCCTGGCGGTGTCCCTGGACGGCAAGCCCCTGAAGCAGGTGCCGCTGCTGGTGATGCATTCGGTGCCCGAGGCCGGCTTCTTCGGCCGCCTGGTGGACAAGGTCCGCCTGATGTTCCAGTAGGGCGCAGCATGGCGACCATTCCTCCGGAAGACTCCCCGATCCAGTATCCCTGTGACTTTCCGATCAAGGTCATGGGGCGGGCGCTGGATGCCTTTCTGCCCGCCATGGCCGATGTGGTTCGGGGCTTCGATCCGGATTTCGATCCGGCCTCCATCGAAGTCCGCCCCAGTTCCAGCGGCAATTACCTGGGGCTGACCCTGACGGTGAGGGTGCATTCGCGCGAACAGCTCGACAATCTGTACCGCGCCCTGCACGGGCACGAACTGGTGTCGGTGGTCCTGTAGGCAGCAGCATGCGCGTGCGTTGGCTGGATCGTCCCGCCCCCTATGTGCCGATCTGGCAGTCCATGCAGGACTTCACCGAAAGCCGCCAGGCTGACACGCCCGATGAACTCTGGCTGGTGGAACACGCCCCCGTCTATACCCTGGGGCAGGCCGGGCTGGAATCCCATATCCTGAATCCTCACGGGATTCCGGTCGTGCATTGCAATCGCGGCGGGCAGGTCACCTACCACGGGCCGGGACAGGTGGTGCTGTATACGCTGGTCGATCTGCGCCGGCGCGGGACGTTCGTGCGTGAATTCGTGACCTTGCTGGAACAGTCCGTGCTGGACGTGCTGGCGGACCTGGGCCTGCCGCAGGCCTGCCGCAAGCCCGGAGCCCCGGGCATCTATGTCCCGCCGGCGACGCTGACCCATCCGCAAGGCGATGCGCTGGCCAAGATCGCCGCGCTGGGCATCAAGGTCCGCCGGGGTTGCGCCTATCACGGCGTCGCCCTGAACGTAGACATGGATCTGGATCCGTTCCTGGGCATCAATCCCTGCGGCTACGCAGGGCTGCAGACCGTGGATTTGCGGTCCTGCGGGATCCATGCGAATCTGACAGACGTCGGCGAGCGCCTGGCCCGGCAGTTCACGGCGGCCTGGCAGGCGGCCCATCCCCAAGGAGACTGAACATGCAGGAACCCTCTGATGTGCTGGTGCTGGCGGAGCGCCACGGCGATGTGCTGACGCTGACGCTGAACCGGCCAGACCAGTTCAATGCGCTGTCCGAGGCGATGCTGGACGCGCTGCAGGCGCAGTTCGACGGCTGCCGAGACGACACGGGGCTGCGGGTCGTGGTGCTGGCGGCGCGGGGGCGGGCGTTCTGTGCGGGGCACGATCTGAAGCAGATGCGCACCCACGAAGGCGATGCGGACTACTACCGGGATCTGTTTGCGCGCTGCGGGCGGCTGATGCAGTCGATCGTGGGTTGTCCAGTGCCTGTGATTGCCCGGGTGCACGGGACGGCGACGGCAGCCGGCTGCCAACTGGTGGCCAGCTGCGATCTGGCCGTGGCGGCGGATACGGCCAGATTCGCGGTGTCGGGGATCAATGTAGGCTTGTTCTGTTCGACGCCGGCGGTGGCGTTGACGCGCAATGTGTCACTGAAGAACGCGTTCGAGATGCTGGTGACGGGGCAGTTCATCAGCGCGGCGCAGGCGGTGGAACGCGGGCTGGTGAACCATGCGGTGCCCGACGATCAACTGGATCAGGCGGTGTCGGGGCTGGTGGATGCGATTGTGGCCAAGAGCCCGCTGGCGGTGCGTATCGGCAAGGCGATGGTGTACCGGCAGCTGGGTATGCCGCTGCCGCAGGCATACGAGTACGCGGCGGGGGTGATGGCAGAGAACATGCTGACGGACGACGTATCCGAAGGGATTGACGCGTTCATGCAGAAGCGGCCTGCGCAGTTTCGGGGTAAGTAGGACAGCTTGCTTCCCGCAGAAACGGACCGCGCTTGATCCGCCTCAAGACGCACCCGCTGGCTTCCGCGTCCAATAGAGGGGTACAGAAGAGGCCCCCATGAAACCGAAAGCTCCGATCCTTGCCCGCGTCCCGGCCGCCCTGTGTGTCGCGCTGCTGGGCCTGACGCAGGCCGCAGCGGCGGCCGTGCCCGCCATCGACGTCGTTCCCATCCCTGCCGGCACCTTCACTTATCAGGCCGCTGGGGAATTCCTGAATCAGGGCCGGCCTGTGGACGCGCCCCGCGTCCAGGGCACCGTGCGGGCCGGCCAGGTCATCATGCGCCGGCAGGTCAGTCAGGCCGACTACCGGCGGTGCGTCCAGGCCGGCGCCTGCAAGCGGCTGGACAAGGGCTTTCGCGATCTTGATGCCGCCGACAAGCCCGCCGTCGGGGTCAGTTGGGCCGATGCCAGCGACTACGCCGCCTGGCTGTCGCGGGAAACCGGGCAGGCCTGGCGCCTGCCGGACTACACCGAATGGGTGCGCGCCGCCGCCGACCGCTACCGCGAAGAAGGCGCCTTGCCCTCGGACCCGGAAAATCCGGCCGTGCGCTGGCTGGCTGAATATGACCGCGAGATCGCCCGCAGCCGGGGTCGCGTCAAGCCTGCCCAGCCCTTCGGGCATTTTGGCACCAATGCCCTGGGCATTCACGACATGGGCGGCAACGTCTGGGAATGGACGGCCACCTGTTTCGCCAGCCACAGCGTCGGCACGCTGCCGCTGGCGCCGCGCGAGAACTGCGGCGTGCGCATCCTGGCAGGGGCGCATATCGCGGCCATGGCCGATTTCATTCGCGACCCGCGCAACGGCGCCTGCTCGATCGGCCTGCCGCCGGCGAATCTGGGATTCCGACTGGTCCGGGCTCTCTGAGGCCTCATGGCGCGGCGGCAGTTGCTGTTGCATTCCTGCGACAGGCAGCCACCGACCGGGCAGCGGCTTTTGCGTCAGATCAATGCTTTTTGCAGACACCTGAATTTTCCCTGAACGATATTGATCCAGCGCAATAAGGGTTAACCCATAGCGTGACAAGATGGAACCGTCGAAAAAGACGACAACATCAAAAAGGGAGTTGTATATGAAGGTATTTCGTCTGTGTATGACAGCCACGGCTCTGGCGTCCTTGCTGGCGGGCGGTGTGGCGCTTGCAGACCCTGCCGATAAGCTGGAGCACATCCGCCCCATGCTGGTCGCACCGCCCAACGTGATGAAGCACGAGCAGGCCACCACGGCCAAGCCGCGCGTCGTCGAATTCACCATGACGATCGAAGAAAAGAAAATCGTCATCGATGAAGAAAACGGTACGACCCTGCAGGCCATGACCTTCAACGGCACGATGCCGGGACCGACCATGGTGGTGCATGAAGGCGACTACGTGCAGTTGACCCTGATCAACCCGACCTCAAGCACGCTGGAACACAACATCGACTTCCACGCGTCGACGGGGGCGTTGGGCGGCGGTGCGCTGACCAAGATCAAGCCGGGCGAACAGACGGTGCTGCGCTTCAAAGCGGATCGGACTGGCGCCTTCATCTATCACTGCGCCCCGGAAGGCATGGTGCCCTGGCACGTCGTGTCCGGCATGAGCGGCACGCTGATGGTGCTGCCGCGCGAAGGCCTGAGCGATGGCAACGGCAAGAAGCTGACCTATGACAAGGCCTACACGATCGGTGAATTCGATCTGTACATCCCCAAGGATGAGAACGGCCAGTACAAGTCCTACGACACGCCGCTGGAAAGCTACGGCGATACGGTGGAAGTCATGCGCAAGCTGGTGCCCAGCCATATCGTGTTCAACGGCAAGGTCGGCGCGCTGATGGGCGAAGGCGCCCTGAAGGCCAAGGTCGGCGAGTCGGTGCTGTTCATCCACTCGTCCGCCAACCGCGACACGCGTCCGCACCTGATCGGCGGCCATGGCGACTACGTCTGGGCCACGGGCAAGTTCATCAACAAGCCGGAACGCAATCTGGAAACCTGGTTCATCCCGGGTGGTACGGCCGGAGCAGCGCTCTACACCTTCAAGCAGCCGGGCGTGTACGCCTACGTGAACCACAACCTGATCGAAGCCTTCGAGCTGGGTGCGGCGGGGCACGTGAAGGTGGAAGGCAAGTGGAACGACGACCTGATGAAACAGGTCCAGGCTCCCAGCCCGATCAAGTAAGAGTTGTCTGAAGTACGGGCCGGGCCGCCCGGCCCGGTCGACGAACGAATAACGGAGATGAACATGTTGAAGACCCTGAGTATCGCAACCCTGAGTCTGGCTCTGCTTCCCGCACTGGCCCTGGCTAGCGATGCCGGCACCCTGAAGCAGGGTGAAAAGCTCTACAAGACGGCGTGTATCGCGTGCCACAGCACGGGCGCGGCCAATGCGCCGAAACTGGGCAACAAGCAGGCCTGGGCGCCCATTCTTGCGCGCGGCATGGACGAAATCATGACGGTAGCCACCAACGGCAAGGGCGCGATGCCGGCTCGTGGCGGCACCAAGGCCGACGACGCCGCGCTGCGCGCCGCCGTCGAATACATGGTCAGCCGCGTCCAGTAATCGTCAGCTCTCGGCCGGGCGCAGGCCATTGAATCGGTAGTCCGGATGCCGGCCCCCAGGGCAGTAGACGGCCCAGCGGGGTTGTTCTCCGGACAGATCGATATCCGCCGTTGCCAGGGTGTTTTCCTGGTCGGTGTCGGCCAGGGACAGGCGCAGAATGGGTTCCGCGCCGTCCTGGGTGTCGCGCAGGATGTCCAGCGCACCGGCCTGCTGGTCCAGCAGTGTTTCGCCCCGCGACTGGCGGCGGGCCGATGATGACGTAACGACCTGGGGCAGATCCTGCTGGGCCTCGTGCAGAGCGTGGTTGGCATGCAGGCGCCGGTCCTGTCGGATGGGCCGCACGGACACCGCCGCCTGGCTGAATTCCACGCTGAATGTCGCGGCCTCGCCCGCCTGGCCGATGCCCAGGTGAAAGGCCCCCATGCGGGGCTGGGCCTGCAGCAGCGCGATGGCCTGAGACGGTGATTGGGTGGCCAGCAGCGCGCGGGTCAGCATCATGCGCGGCAGCCCCGCCGCCCGGGCTTTCCGGGCGCGGATGTTGTTCACGGTGATGGCCAGCCCCGTGCGGTTGACGGCAAAGGTATGCCCGGGCAGCGAGCCTGGGTACAGGAATGAGATGAAAGCGGGCGCGTCGATGGGTCGGACCCTGGCCAGGCCGCAGGCGCCGGCAAACCCCGGATCGCCGTCTTCGTTGTGGCTGAGCCGTTGGGGGGCCAGCACCGTGGTGCAGCCGTCCGGCGCCATGGCCCAGAGGTCGCCCCGGCAATTCCAGAGAAACACGTCTTCAGGCGGCAGTTCCAGGCCTTGCGACAGGCCGGCCAGTTCCTGTTCGATCCAGGGGAAATGCTGGTGCAGCAGCGCGCGCAGCGCCGGGATCCCGGGGTCGTTGCGATGACTCATGATCTGAGCCCAGGCGTCGGAATGGATCAGGTGGCTGTGGCAGGCGCGGGCGCCCCAGCGGCCCAGGACCAGGCCGATCTCGTGGTGCGAGCCGTGCGCCTCCAGCCAGGAAAGCGGGGAATGATCAGATGTCATGGCAGTTCAGATGTAGGCGCCGATGGCATGCAGCTGGTCTTCAGCCTGAGACAGGGCGGCGATGGCGCGTTCGCCACTGTGGATCAGCAGTTGCTGGGCCAGCATTTCGACCAGGGCCTGCAAGGCGACGGTCGAGGGGAAGAAGGAATGCCCCTGGGTCGGAAAAGTCAGCACATGGTCTGCCTGCAGTGCGATGGGGGCCACCTGGCTGTCGCACAGGGCCAGCACCGTGCAGTGCGAGGCCTGGGCAACCTGGGCGACCTGCAGGATCTCGCGCGAATAGGGCGCGTAGCTGATGAGGATGACCACGTCGGTGGGCTGCAGATGGTGCAGGTCCAGGCTCATGGTGCCGCCGGCGTTGTGCAGCAGCTGGACGTCCGGGCGAAACAGGCTGCACAGGTAGCACAGGCTGAATGCCGGCGGATAGGACGAGCGGTAGCCGGCGATCACGATGCGGGGCGCGCGCGCCAGCTGCGCCACGGCCTGGACCATCGCCTTGCGGTTGACGGGTTCCAGGGACATCAGGTTGCGGGATTGCTGCTGGCTGGCATTGTGCCAGGCAGTGAGTTCGGCTTCCGGGTGGTCGACCAGCGACTGGGCGCGTGCCGTATAGCTGCCGGGGCGTTGCTGCAGGTCGCGGGTGAACACGGATTTCAGGGCGTCCCAGCCGGTGTAGCCCAGGTGCTGGGCCAGGCGGACCAGCGTGGCGGGCTGCACGCCTGCCAGCGTGGCCAGCTTGCGCGCCGACAGGGTCGATACCTGGGCCGGATGGTCGATCAGGTAACGGGCGCCGGTCTGGAACTGGGGACTGAGCGCCGAAAATTGCGATTGGATATGCTGGATCAGCTCGTCGGGGGAATGGGGAGCAGTCATGATGTGATCCACAACGGAAAGTGGTCCTGGGTTTCATACGAATGTTTCATGATATATGATATAAGAAACATTTGTTGATTCCATCTATTTCGTGCCTGGTCCTGCGGGGCCGCGAGACCCTCATATGACTCATGTATTCCATCGGAATCCTCAGCATACGCTGAAACACGCCGTGCGCGGCCAGGGGGTTTCCCTGTTTGACGGGGACGGCCACGCCTATCTGGACGCCTCTGGCGGGGCAGCCGTATCCTGCCTGGGGCATGGTCACCCGGACATCATCGCCGCCATCAAGGCCCAGCTGGATCAGGTCGCCTATGCCCATTCCTCGTTCTTCACGACGCAGGTGTGCGAAGACCTGGCGGATTTCCTCGCGCAGCGGGCGCCCGGAGATCTGGATCACGTCTATTTCGTGTCGGGCGGGTCCGAATCGATCGAGGCCGCCTTGAAACTGGCCCGACAGTATTTCGTCGAAAGAGGAGAAACCGATCGCAGCCAGTTCATCGCGCGGCGCCAGAGCTATCACGGCAATACCCTGGGGGCCCTGGCCATTGGCGGCAATGCCTGGCGGCGCCAGCCGTTCCTGCCGCTGCTGACGCCGGCCCATCACGTGTCGCCGTGCTATGCCTACCGCGACCAGCGGGCCGACGAGACCGAAGAAGCCTACGCCCAGCGCCTGGCCGACGAACTGGACGCGATGATCCTCGAGATCGGGCCGGGGCGGGTGGCGGCCTTCGTGGCGGAAACGGTGGTGGGGGCCACGGCGGGCGCCGTGCCGCCCGTGCGGACCTACCTGCAACGCATCCGTCAGGTCTGCGACCGGCATGGGGTGCTGCTGATTCTGGACGAAGTCATGTCCGGCATGGGGCGCACCGGTCATCTGTTCGCCTGCGCGGAAGATGGCGTGGCGCCGGACATCCTGACCATCGCCAAGGGCCTGGGGGCAGGGTATCAGCCCATCGGCGCCCTGCTGGCCAGCCGCCGCATATACGACACCATCGTGCAGGGCAGCGGCTTCTTCCAGCACGGCCACACCTACATGGGCCACGCCACGGCTTGCGCCGCTGCCCTGGCGGTGCAGCGGGTGATCGAACGCGACGATCTTCTGGCCAATGTGCGCGCCCGGGGCGAACAATTGCGGGCGAGGCTGCGCGAGGTCTTCGCCGATCACCCCAACGTGGGCGACATCCGGGGCCGGGGGTTGTTCGTCGGGGTGGAATTCGTGCGGGATCGGGACAGCAAGGCCGCGCTGGATCCCGCGCTGAAAACGCATGCCAGGCTGAAGAAGCAGGCCATGGACAACGGCCTGATGATGTATCCCATGGGCGGCACGATCGACGGCGTGCACGGCGATCATGTCCTGTTGGCGCCGCCCTTCATCTGCACGGTGGCCGATATCGGCCAGATCGTGGATCGCCTGGACCGCACGGTGCGCCAGGTCCTGCCGGTCTGAACCTTACCCTATCCGGGCCGCGTGCCCGGCATTTTCACGGAGACCTCCATGGCCCGATTGTCTTATGCGGACCTGCAGCAGGGCGCTGCCGCCGGCCTTGCCCAGCGCATCATCGCTGAACGCGGCAGCGTGCTGCACCTGTACCAGATGCTGCTGCACAGTCCCCCGGTAGCCGAAGGCTGGCTGGGCTACCTGACGGCGATCCGCCAGAAGTCAGGGCTGGATGGATCTGTGCGCGAACTGGTGATCATGCGCATTGCCCATTTGAACCGCGCGCCTTACGAGGCCGACCAGCATGCGCCCATCGCCTTGCGCGAGGGTCTGCGCCAGGATCAGCTGGATGTCCTGGGGCAGACCGAATGGCCGGCAGGCCTGTTCGATGATCGCCAGGCCGCCGTGCTGGCCTATGCGGATGCCATGACGCGTTCGGTGCAGGTGCCCGACGCCGTCTTTGATGCCGTCCGGGCGCACTTTCCGGATTCCGAATTGGTGGAATTGACGGCGACGATCGCCGCCTACAACATGGTGTCGCGCTTTCTGGAAGCCCTGCAGGTGCATTCCGACGATCAACGTTGATCGCATCGCCCACCTCGCGGCCTGCAAGCCGTACGTGTTGGCGTATCGTCCACCTCGCGGCTTGCAAGCCGTACGTGTTGGCGTATCGCCCACCTCGCGGCTTGCAAGCCGCTCCGATTCGACAGGCGCGAATCAGTCCGCAGGGGACTGATTCGTGTCCTGTCTCATCCATAGCGTGTCTGGGATGTCTGTTGCGCGGTTCAGCCAGCGGGCCAGCACGAAGCACAGGTCCGACAGGCGGTTCAGGTAATGCAGCACCGGCGGGTTCACGGTGTCCTGACGGGATAGCGTCACGACGGACCGTTCCGCGCGGCGGGCGATGGTGCGCGCCATGTGCGCATGGGCTGCGGCGGGGCAGCCGCCAGGCAGGATGAATTCCTTCAGCGGTCCCAGGGCCTCGTTGTAATGGGCGAGGGCCTGGTCCAGGCGCAGGACGTGCTCGTCCTTCAGGGCGGTCCAGCCGGGGATGCACAGTTCGCCGCCCAGATCGAACAGGTCGTGCTGGATGCGACCCAGCAAGGCATCGACGTCCTCCGGCAAGCCGGTGGTGCGCCACAGCCCGATGGCGCTGTTCAGTTCGTCCACGTCGCCCAGCGCGGTGATGCGCGGGGCATCCTTGGGCACGCGGGTCTTGTCGCCCAGCCCGGTGGTGCCGTCATCGCCGGTGCGGGTGGATACGATGGAGACGCGAATCGACATGCTGGGCTCCTGCAAGAAGATTGGGTTGGTTTCAGTCTTGCGCCGCCAGGCGCTGCAGGGCCTCGCCGGTCACGCGCACGACGCGCCAGTCGTCCAGGATCTCGCCGCCGTGATGCTTGTAGAAATCGATGGCGTTCTGGTTCCAGTCCAGCACCACCCATTCGAATCGGCCGCAGCCCAGTTCCACCGCCATGGCCGCCAGGTGCTTCAACACCCAGCCGCCCAGGCCTTGCCCCCGATGGGCTGGCGAGATGTAGACATCTTCCAGATACAGGCCGCGCCGATCCAGGAAACTGGAATAGTTGTGAAACCACATGATGTAGGCGATCGCCGTGTCCGGGGCGGATTCCGTCGTGATCACCAGGCACCGCGCAGCGGGCTCGGGGCCAAAGAAGCTGGCGCGCAGGCTGTCGTGGCTGGCCTTGAAGATATCGGTCAGTTTCTCGAAGACAGCCATTTCGAGCATCAGGGCGTGGATGGCCGGGATGTCGGACTCGGTGGCGGGCCGAAGGATGTAGCCGGGGACGGGGATGGGCAAGATGAACTCTGTTTCGCGGTATGCTTGAATCAACAAACGGGAGTGTAGCCCATGCGTTTTCGTGCCTTGCGCATCCTGAATCTTCTGGCCGCCTTGCGCTGGGCCGGCCCCTGTGCGGCCCTGTGCGCCCTCGTGCTGCCGGCCGCGCTGGCCTGGCCGCCCCTGGCGGCGGCCCAGGCCCAGCCGGTGCAGGCCCAGGCCAGCGGCCAGGTCGTGCGCGTCGATGCCGCCGCCGGCAAGATCGCCATCCGCCACGGGGCGATCAGCAAACTGGACCTGCCCGCCATGACCCTGGTCTATCACCTGGATCCCGCCCTGCTGCGGGGTATTGCGGCGGGTGACACAGTGGACTTCACGGCGCAGCGCGCCAGCGGCCAATACCAGATCACTGCGCTGAAAAAGAAATGAAAAACCCCGCCGGGGCGCGCAGCCCGTGGCGGGGTGGTCGGGCCGGAGCCAGCCAGATCGAAGGCTGCGGCGGCTACAGCACGTAGCGGGCCAGGTCCTGGCTGCCGGCGGTTTCCGACAGCTTGTCGTTGACGTAGTCGGCGTCGATCACCACGGATTGCGATCCTGGGCTGGCCGCCTCGAACGACAGGTCTTCCAGCAGCTTTTCCATGATGGTGTACAGGCGGCGGGCGCCGATGTTTTCCGTACGCTCGTTGACTTCGAAGGCCAGCTCGGCCATCCGGCGGATGCCGTCCTCGGTGAATTCCAGGGTGACGTCTTCCGTGGCCATCAGGGCGCTGTATTGTTTGGTCAGGGATGCGTCGGTGGCGCTCAGGATGCGCACGAAATCGTCCGTGCTCAGGGAATCCAGTTCCACCCGGATCGGAAAGCGCCCCTGCAGTTCCGGGATCAGGTCTGACGGCCGCGACAGGTGAAAGGCGCCCGAGGCGATGAACAGGATGTGGTCGGTGTGGACCATGCCGTATTTGGTGTTCACGGATGTGCCTTCGACCAGCGGCAGCAGATCGCGCTGCACGCCCTGGCGGGATACATCGGATCCGCCGGCCTCCTGGCGCGTGGCGATCTTGTCGATTTCGTCCAGAAAGACGATGCCGTGCTGCTCGGCCAGCGTGACGGCCTGCGTGCGCAGGTCTTCCTCGTTGATTCGGCGGGCGGCTTCCTCTTCGGTCAGCAGGCGGAATGCTTCCTTGACTGACAGCTTGCGGGTCTTGGTCTTGCCCTGCGACATGCCGGCGAACATGCCGCGCAGCTGCTCGGTCATTTCCTCCATGCCCGGCGGCGCCATGATTTCCATGTGCGCTGGCGTCTGGGCGATCTCGATGTCGATCTGGGTCTCGTCCAGCTTGCCTTCGCGCAGGCGTTTGCGGAACACCTGGCGGGTGTTGGTTTCCTCGCGTTCGGGCTCGCCCTGGGCGTTGCGCGACGGGGGCAGCAGGGCGTCCAGGATGCGGTCTTCGGCGGCGTCCTCGGCCTGGGTGCGCACGCGGCGCGTTTCGGTTTCGCGCACCTGCTTGATGGCGACGTCCACCAGATCGCGCACGATGGTGTCCACGTCGCGGCCCACATAGCCGACCTCCGTGAATTTCGTGGCCTCGATCTTGATGAAGGGCGCGTTGGCCAGGCGGGCCAGGCGGCGGGCGATTTCGGTCTTGCCAACGCCGGTCGGGCCGATCATCAGGATGTTCTTGGGGACGATCTCGTGGCGCAGGGGCTCGGCGACCTGCTGGCGGCGCCAGCGGTTGCGCAGGGCCACTGCGACGGAGCGCTTGGCCTTGTCCTGGCCGACGATGTTCTTGTCCAGTTCCGAGACGATTTCCCGGGGGGTCATGGGTGTGGCGGACATGGCGGGCCTTATAGGGTTTCGACGATGTGGTTCTGGTTGGTGTAGATGCACAGGTCCCCGGCGATTTCCAGGGATTTCTTGACGATCTCGGCCGGTGTCATCTCGGTGGCGTCCAGCAGGGCGCGGGCGGCGGATTGCGCATAGGCACCCCCGGAACCGATGGCGGCGATGCCGTGTTCCGGTTCCAGGACGTCGCCGTTGCCGGTCAGGATCAGGGTGTGTTCGTGATCCGCGACGATCAGCATGGCTTCCAGCCTGCGCAGCACCCGGTCGGTGCGCCAGTCGCGGGTCAGCTCGACGGCTGCGCGCATCAGGTGGCCCTGGTGTTTTTCCAGCTTGGCCTCGAAGCGTTCCTGCAGCGTGAAGGCATCGGCCGTGGCGCCGGCGAAACCGGCCAGCACCTTGTCGTGATACAGGCGGCGGATCTTGCGGGCTGTGCCCTTGATGACGATGTTGCCCAGCGTGACCTGGCCGTCGCCGCCCAGGGCGACGTCATTGCCGCGGCGAACGCAGACGATGGTGGTGGCGTGAAATTGTTCCATGGCAGTCTCTTGGTCCAAGATCTTGCAGATGGGGATGGCGGCGGCGGAATTCAAGCCTCGCCTTTCAGGCAGGGGCGTGCAACGCGCGATGAGGGCATGAAAGAAAAACGGCTCCTGTGCCGGTAAGGGCTGGAGCCGTCGTGTCGGGCGCGCACTGGCGCCCGGGGTCAGTCGCCGTAGAGCTTCTGGCGCATTTCGCGGCGTTCCTGGGCTTCCAGGGACAAGGTGGCCGTGGGGCGCGCCAGCAGGCGGGGAATGCCGATGGGTTCGCCGGTTTCTTCGCACCAGCCATATTCGCCGGAGTCGATCCGGGCGATGGATTGCTGAACCTTTTTCAGCAGCTTGCGTTCGCGGTCGCGGGTACGCAGTTCCAGCGCGTGTTCTTCCTCGATCGTGGCCCGGTCGGCCGGGTCCGGCACGTACTGGGTTTCGCGCAGGTTTTCCGTGGTGGCGCCTGCATTGGTCAGGATTTCATGTTCGAGCTGATGCAGGCGATCCCGAAAGAAGGCGAGCTGGGCATCGTTCATGTAGTCCCGTTCAGGCATCGCCAACAGTTCCTTTTCGGTCAGGGTCTTGGCTGCCGATTTGGTGCTGGATTTGCTAGCCATGTTGTGTCCTTCCTTATTATGTGCCGGGGCCTGTCGTCCGCATCCCGAAAGTACAGCGGGGCAGCGTGGGGTGGGCGGTCAGGCCAGGCATTGTTCGAGCCCCTGAGTAAAGATGTCTTGAGGCAGTTTACGGCCGATGAATACCAGCCGGGTATTCGGTTTTTCACTGGCTTTCCACGGCGAACCGGGTTCGGCGCCCATCATCATGTGCACGCCCTGGAACACCATGCGGCGGTTGATGCCCTTGATGTACAGGATGCCTTTGTAGCGCAGCAGGTCCGGTCCGTAGACCTGGACGATGCCGCCCAGAAAGTCTTCCAGGCGTTCCGGGTCGAACGCCTTGTTGGAGCGGAACACGAAGGCGCCGATGTCGTCGCTGTGGTGGGCGTGGTGGTGATCGTGGTGGTCGTGGGTGCAGCCCGCCCCGCAGGCGTGGCCGTCCTCGTCGTGATCGTGGTCGTGATCGTGGTCGTGGTCGTGGTCGTGACCATGGTCATGATCATGGGCGTCTTCTTCCGCCAGGAAGGCGGGGTCGATGTCCAGGATGGCGTCCAGGTCGAAGCCGCTGACGTCCAGCAGGGTATTCAGGTCGGTTTCGCCGAAATGCACCGGCGTGATCGAGGCGCGGGGGTTGATGCGCACCAGGCGGGCGCGCAGGGCCTCGTAGTCGGCCTCATTGACCAGGTCTTTCTTGGAAATCAGGATGCGGTCGGCGAAACCGACCTGACGCTGGGCTTCTTCCTGGCGGTCCAGCGTGGCCATGCCGTGCTTGGCGTCGACCACGGTGATGACGGCGTCCAGCCGGTAGGTCTCGGCAATGTCGTCGTCCATGAAGAAGGTCTGGCACACCGGACCGGGGTTGGCCATGCCGGTGGTTTCGATGATGACGCGGTCGAACTGCGGGCCGCCGGCCTTGCGGCGGGCAGCCAGGTCGTTCAGGGTGCGGATCAGGTCGCCGCGCACCGTGCAGCAGACGCAGCCGTTGCTCAGTTCGACGATCTGCTCGTCGCGGTCCTGCACCAGCAGGTCGTTGTCGATGTTTTCCTCGCCGAATTCGTTTTCGATGACGGCGATGCGCTGGCCGTGGAATTCTGTAAGGATGCGGCGCAGCAGCGTGGTTTTGCCCGCGCCCAGGAACCCCGTCAGCACGGTGACGGGGATCATGGAATCAGGGTTTCGGGCGGGATTGGCAGCGTTCATGATGACCTCGAATGCGATGCGCCGTCCCGATGATGCAGCGAGATCGGAAAGCCATTCCGGCCTTGCGCTCCTTGTCAAGGGGTGCGGGCAATCAGCATGCGATTACATCATAGGCAGGGGTTTAGGGCAAACTTGGCAGGAAGAATGTTCGGGGCGGCATCAGTCCGTCGGAGGCGATGGGCTGGCCGCGCGGGCCGCCAGATGCCTGCCCCAGCGCGTGTGCGGCTGCGTCAGCGCTGCGATCACCGCCAGAATGCCCAGGGTCAGCAGCCCGCGCCAGACCAGGATCACCCAGATGTTGGCGCCCAGCGCCAGGATCAACAGAGTGTCTTCGATCAATGCGTGACACAGCGACAGCCAGGACAGGGCCAGCAGGCGCGTGCGCGGACTGAAGCCTTCGCGTTCCGCAGCCTCGATGATCAGGGCGCCACCGTATGCCAGGCCCAGCAGCACCCCTACCGTGGTCAGCGGCGCCGCGCGTTCTTCCAGTCCCGACAGCCGCAGCACAGGGGTCAGCAGGCGCGTCACCAGGCGCGTGATTCTCAGACGCTCCAGCAGGTCCAGCAGAATCACCATGCCGATGATCACGACCAGCACCAGCAGCAGGGATTGAACAGTGGACAGCAACCAGGTCGCGACATCCGGCGGCCCCTGGGTCAGCCCGGCATCCTGGCTCATCCAGGCAAACGAGACGGGATCCTGCAGCCAGCCCATGGCTTGGCAGATCCAGGTGACGGCGGTGCCGTACAGCAGGCCGACCGCCACCCGCAGCCCGCCCGTCACCAGGGCGCTGGCGCCTGCGCGGCGCACCACGGATTGCTCGGTCGGCACATTGTGAGCAAACAGCATCATGGCGCCCAGCGCGCTGACCTGGGCGACGTTCATCTGCAGGCTGTCGGACAGCGCAGCCATCGACGCCATGCCGCCATAGATGTTGGTGATGATGGTGGTGGCCCAGATGATGCCCGCCTGCGGTGGCAGTCCCAGCAGCGCCATTACCGGCGCCAGGGCTTCACCGGCCAGCCGTACCAGGCCGAATCGGTCCGCCACATAGACGATGACCATGACGGGCACCATGATGCGGGCGATCGTCATGAACATGCGTGTGCTGCGCTGGCGGATGGTGTTCAGGTAATGAAGAATCATGACGCAGCGGGAAAGAGCATCGGTCCGTGGGTCCGGTCTGTGCGCCGGTAGATGCTGGAATTGTAAGCGGCGCGCGTGTGCGCCGGAGAGAAGCGTCCATCCCGGGATCGGCCCGGTTTGCCAGAGCGGGCCTCCTGCCTCTATTCTGAGGACCTCATCGATTCTTGATTCATACCGGAAGCCCATGACGCCCGAGGACCTGGACCAGACCGATCGACTCCTCCTGATGTATCTGCAGCAGGATGGCCGCATCAGCAACCAAGAGCTCGCCCAGCGGGTCGACCTGTCGCCCAGCCCCTGCCTGCGCCGTGTCAAACGCCTGGAAGAACAGGGCTATATCCGCCGCTATGTGGCGCTGGTCGAGCCGGCGCGTCTGGGCTTGGGCCTGCTGGCATATATCTCGGTGCGCCTGGACAAGTCCCAGCGGGCAGAACACAGCGCAATCACTGGTTTCGCGCAGGACGTGCAGGGCTGGCCCGAAGTCACGCAGTGCTATGCCATGTCCGGCGATATGGATTATCTGTTGCGCGTGCAGGTGTCCGACTTGTCCGCCTTTTCGCGGTTCGCAATGGATATCCTGATGCGCCACCCGGCCGTGGTCGACATCCGCAGCAGTTTCGCCCTGCGCTCGATCAAGGAAACCACCGAACTGCCCGTCGCCCTGACGGACGAGCCCCTGATGTAGTTGGGGCCGTGGCGGTCCCTTATATGGACATAAGGCATCGCTATATAGAGGCGGAGTCCAGGCGGATCGATCAGCCTGAAATTTATTTTCTGCCCGACTTGCGCGGCGCAAAAAAGCTGTGCTATAGTTCGGTCTCTTCGCCGCAGGGCACTTAGGGTTAAC
>NZ_JAUCDS010000006.1:0-125533 GCF_034674885.1 Castellaniella sp. | reverse complement strand
GTCAGGCGGCGCATGCCTTCGCCTTCGGCGCCCATGACCCAGGCCATGGGGCGGCGCGCATCGACCTGATGCAGGCTGCGGCTGGTGGCATCGTCCGTGCCGACCAGCCAGATGTCGCGCTCGCGCAGCGCCCGCAGCGTGCGGGCCAGGTTGGTGACCATCAGGTAGGGGACGGTGTCCGCGCCGCCGCAGGCTACGCGCTGTACCGTAGTGTTCAGCCCCACGGCGCGGTCCTTGGGGGCGATGACGGCATGCACGCCGGCGGCGTCGGCCGTGCGCAGGCAGGCACCCAGGTTGTGAGGGTCGGTCACGCCGTCCAGCACCAGCAGCAGCGCGGGTTCCTGGCGGTCTTCCAGGACGTCGAGCACCTCGTCGACCGAGATGGCCAGCGGCCGGGCCTGGGCCAGGGCGACGATGCCCTGGTGGCGCACGCCCCGGGCCAGGCCGTCCAGGCGCTGGGCGTCGGCCGCGTGCCAGCGCACGCTGGCGGCGTCCAGTTGCTGAATGCAGCGCTGCATGCGGGCGTCCTGGCGGCTGGTATCCAGATAGACGTCTCGGATCGAATCGGGGGCGTGGCGCAGACGCGCCTGCACGGCGTGGAATCCGGCCAGAATCTGTTGGGATGACATGGTCTTCCTGATGCGCGGTAAAAGGGACCCGCGCCGTTGCGGCGCGGGTCGTGTGGCCATTGTAGTGCGGGCGGGCCCGGCGGCGTCAGCTGCGCCGCTTGCGCGGGGATTCCTGGCGGGAGGCGCGTTTGGCCTCGGCGCGGCGCTGGTGGGCCGTGGTGCCTCTCAGGGCGGCGGGCTTGGCGCCGGCGGCTTTCTTGCGCGGCCGGGAACTGGTCGCGCGCGGTTCGCCTTCGATTTCGGCCTTCAGGGACTTGAAGTCTTCGCCTCGCACCGGGCGGAAATCGATGCGGCGGGCTTCCAGGTCGACGCGCGACACCTGCACCTGCAGCGTGTCGCCCAGCCGGTAGCGAAACCCCGTGCGTTCACCCCGCAACTCGTTCAGGGCTTCGTTGTACTGAAAGTAGTCGCTGCCCAGTTCGGAGATGTGGACCAGGCCTTCGACGTACAGGGTGTCCAGCGTGACGAAGACCCCGAAGCTGGTGACGCCGGTGATGTGGCCGCTGAAGACTTCGCCCACGTGTTCGCGCACGAACCAGCACTTGAGCCAGGCCTGGACATCGCGTGAGGCGTCGTCGGCGCGGCGTTCACGGGCCGACAACAGCGCCCCCAGGGCCTCCCAGGCATCGTGTTCGCGGACTTTGGCCGGCAGGGTCGGATCCAGGGCTTCGCCCGGCAGGGTGGGCGGCTGATAGCGCTGTTTGTGCAGGATGCTGCGGATGACGCGATGCACCAGCAGATCCGGGTAGCGGCGGATGGGCGAGGTGAAGTGCGCGTAATGATCGTAGGACAGGCCGAAGTGGCCGGTCAGTTCCGGACTGTAGATGGCCTGCTGCATGGATCGCAGGCACAGGGTCTGGATGGTGTCGAAATCGGGCCGGGCGCGGCTGGCCTGGATGAGTTTGGCGTAATCGCTGGTCTGCGGGTCGTCGCCACCGTCCAGTGTCAGGCCCAGGTGGCGCAGGGTCTCGCGCAGCGACTGCAGCTTTTCGGGAGTGGGGCCGTCGTGCACGCGAAACAGCGCCTGGCGTTTGTTGCGCACGATGAAGTCGGCCGCGCAGGTGTTGGCGGCCAGCATGCATTCTTCGATCAGCTTGTGGGCGTCGTTGCGGACGTAGGGTTCGATTTTCTCGATGCGCCCCAGCGGATTGCAGACGATGCGCGTTTCCACCGTGTCGAAGTCGATGGCCCCGCGCGCGCGGCGGGCCTGAGAGAAGGCCAGGAACAGTTCGTAGGCGGTCTGCACGTGTGGGTACAGGTCCCCCAGGTTCTGCGCCGCCGGCCCCTTGGGCTGCTGCAGCGCGGCCCAGATGTCGGTGTAGGTGGTGCGTGCGTGCGAGTGGATGACGGCTTCGTAGAATTGGTAGGCGGCCACGGTGCCGGCCTTGGCGCCGCCAGCAGGGATCATCATGTCGCAGACCATCACCAGGCGATCGGTGTCGGGATTCAGCGAACAGATGCCGTTGGACAGCGCCTCGGGCAGCATGGGGATCACGCGGCGCGGGAAATACACGCTGGTGCCACGGTCTATGGCGTCGTCGTCCAGGGCGGAGCCCGGTCGCACGTAGTGGCTGACGTCGGCGATGGCCACCAGCAGCCGCCAGCCCGGGCGGGAGCGCTTGGCCGTGCCCAGGTCGGTTTCCATGCAGAAGACGGCGTCGTCGAAGTCGCGGGCGTCCTCGCCGTCGATGGTGATGAAGGGCACATCGCGCAGATCGATGCGTCCGGAATATTCGCCGTCGCGCACGTGATCGGGGATGGATTCCAGCTGGCGCAGCGTGTCCTTGGAAAAATCCACCGGCACGTCGAATTTGCGCACGGCGATTTCGATTTCCATTCCGGGGTCGTCGATCTCGCCCAGCACTTCGACGATGCGACCCTGCGGCTGGATGTGGCTGGCGGGCTGGCGCATGATCTGCACCGTGACGACCTGCCCAGGTTCGGCGCCGCCCGTGTCCTGGGCAGCGATCAGGATGTCGTGCTTGATGCGCTGGTCTTCCGGGGCGACGACGAAGGCGCCGTGTTCCTTCAGGAAGCGGCCCACCAGTTTGACGGTGCGGCGTTCCAGGACCTCGACGATGGTGCCCTCGGGTCGGCCGCGATATTCGCCGCTGGCCCTGACCCGGACGCGGTCGCCGTGCAGGATCTTGCCCATTTCATGGGTGGACAGGAACAGGTCACGGCTGCCGTCATCCGGGATCAGGAAGCCGTAGCCGTCGCGGTGCCCCTGGACGGTACCGGTAATGAATTCGGTGTTGTTGCATATTTGCAACCTTCCCTGAGCGCTGAAGCGCACCTGGCCATCGCGTTCCATGGCTTTGACGCGGCGAATGAAGCCGGTGGACAGGGGAATCGAGGCCTGGGTAATGTCGGCCAGGGCTTCGAGTGACAGGGGTTTGTCAGCATGGCGCAGGGCGTCGAGCATCTGCTCGCGGCTGGGCACCTTAGGGTCGAAATCAGCGGGTAGTTCCGCAGCCGGCACGAAGGAAGCGTCGTGGTTATTGTCGTTGTTGGTTCGCTTTTTCAAAGGCTTGTTTGCATCCAAAAAAAATGTATTGTATAGTTCTGTCTTCGCTGAAACGACGCAATAAAACGCAGCGGTTCAACGAAAGCAATAGCATACACGTTATGCCGTGCCCAGGTGGCGGAATTGGTAGACGCGCATGGTTCAGGTCCATGTGCCGCAAGGTGTGGAGGTTCGAGTCCTCTCCTGGGCACCACTTCTTGGTTTTAAGAAGTCCAATTCAGTACGATGTCCTCCGACATCAAAAAGCAAAACCCGCGTAGACATTCAGTCTTGCGGGTTTTTTGCTTTCAGCGGGCCTAGTAGCGTCGGCCCAAAGTTCCTGAAGCCGTAGGCCCTATGCGAGAGCATCTCCATCTTGGTGTGGAATCCTTGGATCGGTGTCCAACTTTTGGGGTGCAGTTCACTCAGTCTGGCGAGTTTTTTGCTTTGGCGTCCAGGTGTCGGGGGACTGGAACGGATGACCGTTTTCTGCCGTTATCGTGTGTCATTTGGTAACATCGCTGGTTTTATCGGCTGGTATCCATCATAGTGTTCGAGGGAATATATTTTCCTTTTATATTTTAGGACTTACATTGAAAACAGAAACCGGCATCGTGAAGTGGTTCAACAATGACAAAGGATTTGGCTTTATCTCGCCTGAATCCGGCGGCAAAGACCTCTTCGCTCACTTCAGCGAAATTCAAGGCACGGGTCATCGGACTCTCGAAGAGAACCAGCGTGTCTCGTTTGTAGTCGGCCAAGGGCAAAAAGGCCCCTGCGCGACGCAGATCGTAGTGCTCTAAACAGTATCTTGCCTGCATAGGCAGGCTGATACAGAGCCACCAGGCGGGCCCCCTGAAACAGGGGGCCCGCCTTTTTAATGCAAAAACCCGCTGGATCCAGGATCCAGCGGGTTTTTGCATTCAGTGCCGTCGTGGCTGTGGGCGGGAATGGGGCGCGGCGTCTCGCGCTACTGCTGAGCCAGCAAGAGCGGGGCGGAACGCCTGCCGATCGCCGCCGTAGACGGTGTCGCCGCAGTGTCTTCCGGTGCGGCGTCCGCATCGTCCAGCGTAAAGGTCGCCACCAGGTCGGCCAGGGTGTCCGCCTGCTGGCGCAGGCTGCCGGCAGCCGCTGCAGAGGCTTCTACCAAGCTGGCATTTTGCCGGGTGACGCCGTCCATCTGCGTCATGGCGGAATTGATTTCCTCGATGCCGGTGGTCTGCTCGCGGCTGGCCGCGCTGATCTCGCCCATGATGTCGGTGACGCGGTTGATGCTGTCGACGATCTCCTGCATGGTGTTGCCGGCGTGGGCGGCCTGCTCGTTGCCCTTGGAGGCGGCCTGGACGGAGGTGTCGATCAGGTCCTTGATTTCCTTGGCGGCGCCGGCCGATCGTTGCGCCAGGGCGCGGACCTCGGCGGCGACCACGGCGAATCCCCGGCCCTGTTCGCCGGCGCGGGCGGCCTCGACGGCGGCGTTCAGCGCCAGGATGTTGGTCTGGAAGGCAATCGAATCGATCACGCCGATGATGTCGGCGACCTGCTGGGATTTGCTGTTGATCTCGCCCATGGTGCCCACCAGTTCGGCAACCATGGCGCCCCCGCTGGAGGCCGTGTGCGCGGCGGCGGCGGCCAGGGAATTCGCCTGTTGGGCGTTGTCGGCGTTCTGGCGCACGGTGGCGGTGATTTCTTCCATCGTGGCGGCGGTCTGCGCCAGGGAACTGGCCTGCTCTTCAGTGCGCGATGACAGGTCCAGGTTGCCTTCGGTGATCTGCGCCGAGGCTGCCGCGATGGCGTTGGAACTGCCGCGTACCTCGCCCACGGCCTGGCGCAGGTTGTCGGTCATGGTGCCCAGCGCCGTCAGCAATTGGCCGATCTCGTCGCTGCTGCGGGCATGGATGCTCACGGCCAACTGGCGCTGTGCCACTGTGCCGGCCAGGTTGACCGCATGGCGCAGCGGCCGCACGATGGATCGGGTGACGCGCCAGGCGAACAGCGGCGCCAGGATCAGGGCCAGCAGGGTGGCGATCGCCAGGACGGACAGCCCCAGTTGGCTGGATTGGGCGCTCTGGTCGAACAGTTGCTGCACGGAGTCGTTCTGGCGCTGCGACAGTTGATCGATCTGGGCCAGGTAGCCTGCCGTCATTTTCGGCAGCTGCTGGTTGAAGAAGGCGTCGGCCTCGCCGTAGTTGCCGCCGTCCAGATCCTTGAACGCCTTATCCCGGCTTTGCAGGTAGGCGGCCCGGTCCTTTGTGGCCTGTTGCAGCAGCGCCGAGGCGTCCGGGCTGCTTAGCATGGCGCCCAGCTGTTGGCTGATTTTCTGCGTCTGTTCGTCGGATGCGGCGATTGATTCTTTCAGCTTGCGCAGCGTGTCCGGATCGGCTGCCAGGGTGGCCTGCGTCTGGTTGGCGTTGATGCTGATCTGGCGTGTCAGTTGCTGCAGCAGATTGTTGGTTTGCAGGCGATCGTTCAGCGCCCGGTTGTCCTGTTGCGTATCCAGGATGCGCCAGGCGCCGATGCCCGACAGGATCAGCAGCAGGATGACGACGAAGCCGAAGCTCAGGGCCAATCGGGTACTGATTTTCAGATTGCGCATGGCGTGGTCTCGATGAAACAGGGAGGCCGGGCTATGTTAGTTGAGATATATAAAGTTGTGGTCTTGAAACATCATCTTTCTGATATGCCTGAATGTTATAGAAAAAGGCCTGGAACGAAGTATCGGTAGAAAGCAGGGGAATGACGGCGAGTTGAGTGATGCTTTGATACATGTCTGTGCTATTCTGACCCTGTCCTCACCTGTGGGCCGACATCTGCCAAGACAGATGGCGCCTGGTGACAGCAGGGGAATCGGTATGAAACAGTGTGTCGCAGTCTGGAGGGTACTTGCGGAAACAAGCACGATGTGGGTGCGCAGCCTGTCGTGCGCCTTGCTGTGCGCCTGTCTGCTCGGGCCGGCGGTGGCTGCTCAGGCCCCTGATCGGACACTGACCTATTTCCCGGTCGGCCCCATCTACGAATATCGCTGGAAAGTCCTTGAGCTGGCCCTGAACCACGTTCGCAAGGCCTCAGGCACCTCGATCAGCTTGCGCCCCTACGACGAAAAGGTCACGCAGAATCGGGGCATCCACCTGTTGCAAAGCGGCGAGATCGACGTCATCGCCCTGGGTACGAACGACGAGCGCGAAGTCGTGATGCGGCCGATCCGCATCGATATTTCCCGGGGCGTCGTCGGCTATCGGGTGTTCCTGATTTCCGAATCCGACCAGGACCGTATCGCACGGATGGATGACGAGGCCTTCAAGACGCAACTGAGCTTTGGCCTGAGTAGCCAGTGGGCGGATGTGCCCGTCATGCGGGCCAACGGCTATACAGTCGTCACGGCGACGGAATACGATCGCCTTTTCCCCATGCTGGCGGCCCATCGTTTCGATGCCATGCCCAGGGGCATCGGCGAGGCAGACATCGAACTCAAGGCCCAGCGCCCGACTTATCCGCAATTGGCCATCGAAAAGACGCGCGCCCTGTTCTTCCCGTATCCCATCTATTTCTGGGTGCGCCTGGAAGATGCGCAGTTGGCCGAGCAGATCGAACGGGGGCTGGATGCCGCGCTGGCGGACGGCTCGTTCCAGCGCCTGTTCCAGACGTACCACGCTGCCATGATCAAGGACCTGAAGCGTTCCACCCGCCGGGTCATCCGCCTGGATAACCCCTTGCTACCCCCCGACACGGCAGAAATCGATACTGGATGGTGGTGGCGCTGATGCGGGTGCGGCCTGAATGAAGACGGCATCAACCCTGTCCAGGCGGCTGCTGCGGTCCATGCTGCCGTGGTACCTGCTGGTGACCATCGGTTTGGTGGCGGTGCAGCTCACCATCCAGTATGCCGGTATCAGCCGGGCAGTTTCAGACGATCTGGCGTCGTTGGGCCGCACGGTCGAACCGGCCGTGACGGGCGCCGTGTGGGAACTCGACCGAGGACAGTTGCTCAAGGTTCTGGACAGCGTGCGGCAGAATGCCATCATCAGCGGCGTGCAGGTCACCTCGTCGGACGGCGATATTCTGGCCGACCGCAATTGGCCGCGGTCAACGGCCGATATCCGCCGCTCCGTCCTGTTCGTGAGCGGGCACGTCGCCGCCTTGCCGCTGCACCATGCTGCGGCGGATGGCGACATCCAGATGATCGGCACGCTCGGTCTGTACACCGATCCGGTCGTGATCTGGGATCGGCTCAAGTACGGCTTCGTGGTTGCGTTGCTGAATTCCCTGATTCTCAGCGGGGTGCTGTGGATGCTGTTCGTCTGGACGATCCGCAGTCGTCTGTCGAACACGTTGGCCGCAGTCGTCTCGGCCGTCAAGAGCTGGCATTTCGATGTCAACGGGGCTGCCGTCCAGGCTGCGCCCCTGGCATACCCGTATGCCGATGAATTGGGTGCACTGGTGGACGCCCTGGATGACGGCCGCCGGCGCTTGTCGGCCTCGATGCGCGCGCTCGAGGACCTGAACCAGACGCTGGAATCCAAAGTCGTGGTCCGCACGCAGGAACTGCAGCGGGCCAAGGAAACCGCCGAGCATGCCACGCGGGTCAAATCCGACTTCCTGGCCACCATGAGCCATGAAATCCGTACGCCGATGAACGCCATCCTGGGCATGCTGTACCTGGCGCTCAAGGAAGACATGTCGTCGGGCTTGCGCAACCGGCTGTCCAAGGCTCAGGGCGCGGCCCAGTCCCTGCTGGGCATCATCAACGACGTGCTGGATTTCTCCAAGCTGGAAGCCGGAAAATTGGTGGTCGAGCAGGTCGAATTCGAGCTTGAAACGGTACTGGAACGGCTGGTGGATGCGGTTGGCCTTCAGGCCGAGGCCAAAGGCATCGAGTTCCTGATCCGGCACGATCCCGCCATCCCGACACTGCTGACGGGCGATCCGCTGCGCCTGGGCCAGGTCCTGCTCAATCTGTGCGGCAACGCGGTCAAGTTCACCGAACAGGGCGAGGTCGAACTGTCCCTGCTGTGCCAGGACCAGGATGAGGACGGCGTCACGGTTCGCATCAGCGTGCGCGATACGGGCATCGGCATGTCCTCCGACCAGATCCGTGCGCTGTTCCAGAAGTTCACCCAGGCCGATCAGTCCATGACGCGCCGCTATGGCGGTACAGGGTTGGGTCTGGCGATCTGCAAGAGCCTGGCGGAATTGATGGGGGGACGCCTGTGGGTGGAATCTTCCCAGCCGGATCAGGGAACGACGATGTGTTTCACCGTGCGGCTGGCCGTCGCGCGGCAGACGCAGGATACGCAGCGTCAGTTGCTCGAACGCATCGGCTCGCGGCTGCAGGGCTGGCGGGTGCTGGTCGTGGACGACAATCCGGTGTCGGTGGAAATTCTGTCCGAGATGCTGCGTTTCTTTCATCTTGACGTCAGCACCGCCAGCCATGGAACGCAGGCACTGACGATGCTGCGTCAGGCCAGTGGACGGCCCTACGACCTGGTCCTGATGGACTGGCGCATGCCCGGCATGAACGGCGATGAGGTCGCCGGGCGCATCCAGACCGATCCCGCCATTGCGCATCAGCCAAAAATCGTCATGGTGACTGCCTACGGCAGCGAAGACATCATGCGCCGGGCGGCACAGACCGGCATGGATGGTTTCCTGATCAAGCCGGTGTCGCCCTCGTCGCTGCTGGATACGATGCTGTCCGTGCTGGGTCGGGGCCGCCTGATGTCGGATGCGAATGACGGTCGCGCCGCAGGCGGGCTGGTCGGCGACACCGGGCTGGCAGGCGCCCGGATCCTGTTGGTCGAGGATAACGACATCAATCGCGAATTCGCGGTGGAACTGCTGCGCGGCGAAGGCATGTCGGTGGACGAGGCCGCCGATGGACGCGAAGCGGTGGATCGGGTCCAGCGCAAGTCCTACGACGCAGTGCTGATGGACATCCAGATGCCGGTCATGGACGGCCTGCAGGCGGCGCGGCGAATCCGTCGCCTGGGACAGGCGCCGGGTCGGGCGCGGCTGGCCGAGCTGCCCATCATCGCCATGACGGCGCTGGCGATGGCATCGGACGCCCAGGCCAGCCAGGATGCGGGTATGAACGATCACGTCACGAAGCCCATCGACCCGGATCACCTGCTGGCGACGCTCATGCGCTGGGTGAAGGTGCCGGCCGATCGGGCCGCAGGTTCCGTGGCGCCGGCGGCAGAGGGTGTGCCGGGCCGCTTGCCCGGCGACCTGCTGGCCCTGACGCACCTGGACGCCGCCGATGGCGTGCGCCGCATTGGCGGGCGGGCGCAATCGTATCGCAGGCAGTTGCAGCGCTTCCGGGCGCAATACGAAGACGCCATCGCGGTCTTGCGGCGGCTGCTGACCCAGACGGGTCTGAGCGCGGCCGAGGCGCATTGCCACATGCTCAAGGGCGTGGCCGGCAACATCGGCGCGCGCGCGCTGTTTGCCGGCGTATCGCAGATCGACACCCGGCTCAAGCAGGGCCTGCCGCCCGATGATGAGCTGCTGGATCAGGCCCAGGCCCTGCTACGGGACGTGCTGGCCGACATCGATTCCCTGTCTCGGGACGATCTGTCCGATGCCCCGGCGGCCACGCCGCTGTCGGACGCAGCGGTGCGCGACCTGCTGGATCGGCTGCGGCAGTCGATCGAGTCCGACCTGGGGGCTGCCGAGGCGTTGCTCGATGAATTGCGCCAAGGAGTGGCGGGCACGCCATTGCTCAGCCAGATCGAGGATATTGCCGAAAAACTGGACCGCTTCGATCTGGATGCCGCCCTGGCGTTGATCGAGACCGTCCCCCTGTCACCGGAGCCTGCCCCATGATCGCGCCATCGACTCAGTCCGATCCGCAGGCGGCCGCCGCCAGCCGCGCCAGACTGCTGATCGTCGATGATGCGGCGGTCAATCTGCACACGCTGGTAGGCATCTTCCGGGAAGACTACGCCATTTCCGCTGCCACCAGCGGGCACAAGGCCATCGAGATGGCAGGGCATGAACCACGTCCGGACCTGATCCTGCTGGATATCCAGATGCCGGACATGGATGGCTATGAGGTGCTGGCGGCCTTGAAGCAGAACGTCGCGACGGCGGACATCCCGGTGATCTTCGTGACGGCCCTGGCCGAGGCGGCGGATGCGGCGCGCGGCCTTTTGATGGGCGCGGCGGATTACGTCACCAAGCCCATCAATCCCGAATTGTTCAAGACACGCGTGCGCAACCAGATCGAGCTGCGGCGGTACCGGCGCATGCCCTCGACCTTCGATCTCGTGCCACAGGCCGATCCGGCTTGCGCTGCGACCTTGCTGGTCGTCGACGACGTGCCCGAGAACATCCACGAGCTGCTGGCCGCCCTGCGCGATGAGTTCCGTATCCTGGTGGCGGGCGATGGCGTGCGGGCGCTGGAGATCATTCAGGGGCCGTCGCCGCCCGACCTGGTCCTGCTGGATGTGATGATGCCGGGCATGGACGGCTACGAGGTCTGCCGGCGCATCAAATCGGCGCCCGGGGGCCGCAACCTGCCGGTGATGTTCGTCACCGTGGTCGACGACACTCAGGACAAGCTGCGCGGATTCGCCCTGGGGGCGGCCGATTACGTGACCAAGCCCTTCGATATCGAGGAAGTCCGCGCCAGGGTGCGCGCCCACCTGGAACTGGCGCGCCTGCGCCGTTTCCTGGAAGATCTGGTGGCGCAGCGCACTGCCATGCTGCAGGTCAGCGAGGAAAAATACCGGATCCTGACGCATCGCGACCCCCTGACCGGCCTGCCCAACCGCGTCCTGTTCGCCGAACTGCTGGCGCATGCGGTCCAGATGGCCGGGCATGGCGCGGGGCGCTTTGCATTGTTGTGCCTGGATCTGGACAAATTCGCAGCCATCAACGAGACCCAGGGGCATGGCCAGGGCGACCGGGTGCTGCTTCAGGTGGCGCAGCGCCTGCGCGGCCTGTTGTCCGAGCGCGACGCCCTGGCGCGGGTGGGCGGCGACGAGTTCTACCTGATCCTGGATCGGGACCAGGGCGAACAGGGCACGGATCTGGCCGCTCAGCGCCTGCTTGACGCCCTGGCCGTACCCTTCGAGGTCGATGGGCAGGCGGTCTACGTCAGCGCCGGCATCGGCGTGGCCCTGTATCCCGAAGACGGTGAGTCCGCAGAGATCCTGTTGAGTCGGGCCGATGCGACGCTGCACCAGGCCAAGGCGGACGGGCGGGGCAGCCTGCGCTTCTTTTCGCCCGAGATCATGCTGCGCGCCCAGGAACGCCTGTCGCTGGAGGCCGAGCTGCGCCGCGCGCTGGAACAGGGGGAATTCCAGGTGCATTACCAGCCGCAATTGCATCTGGGCCAGTTGGCGGTGACGGGGCTGGAGGCCCTGGTGCGCTGGCAGCATCCGCAACGCGGCCTGGTCGCGCCGGGCGAATTCATTTCCCTGGCCGAGGAAAGCGGCCTGATCATCCCGCTGGGCCATTGGGTGCTGCAGGAAGTCGGTCGCCAGATGCGGCAGTGGCGCGACGAGGGCCGGGCGCCCGGCTATGTGGCGGTAAATCTGTGCGCCCTGCAGCTGGATTGCGAAGGCTTCGCCGAATCCGTGCAGGCCGTGCTGCAGTCCAACGGCCTGCCGCCCGAGTGCCTGGAACTGGAAATCACCGAAAGCTGCCTGATGGCCGACCGCGTGCGCGCCAGCGCAGCGCTGGAAACGCTGCGCCATCTGGGCGTGCGCCTGTCCATCGACGATTTCGGCACGGGTTATTCGTCCATGTCCTATCTGCAGCACCTGAAGGTGCATCGGCTGAAGATCGACATGTCCTTCATCCGGGGCCTGGAAACCAATCCGGGCAATGTGCCGATCGTCACCGCCATCATCGCCCTGGGACACAGCCTGGGGCTGGACATCGTCGCCGAGGGGGTCGAGACCCCGCAGCAGCTGGACCATCTGCGGCGCCTGGGCTGCGACCTGATCCAGGGCTATCTGGTGGGCCGCCCCGTGCCCGCCGAACAGGCACTGGATCTGCAGTTCGGGGCCGATCACCCGGTCGCGGCAATCTTGAGCGGGCAGGGCGCCTGACGGCCGGGTCGATCACGCAGGGGCAGGGCACGGACTCAGGCCCGCACCTCCTGCCGCTGAAATACCACGTACCCGGCTGTGAACAGCAGCGTCACTGCCGCGATCAGTCCGGTGAATTGCGGCCAGACGATGGCCAGGCTTTCGGACAGGGGCAGGGGGCTGCCCAGCAGGGCGCCCTGGATCTGCGACAGGAACACCGGACCCAAGGCGCGGGTGGCGGGGCTCAGCAGGGTGATGGCGGTGTCGCTGAACAAGGTCGCAGGCGACAGGTGCAGCAGGCCCTGCTGCCAGGCGACTGTATGCAGATCCAGGCCGCCGCTGATGACGGTTGCAAGATCCGGTGGGGCGATGGCCTGGGCCAGGGCGGGGGCCAGCATCGGCCACAGCAGGGCGCAGAACAGCCACAGGCCCAGGGCCACCAGGGCCGAGGTCGAAGCGGACCGGAACAGCACGGAGCACAGCAGGGCCACGGCCAGCCAGACGCCGGCATAGGCCAGGGCGGCCACCAGGAAGGCCAGCGAGCGCGCGACTTCTTCGCCGCCCGGCGGGACGCCCAGCAGGATCAGGCCGGCACCCATCACCAGCAGCCACAGGCTGACCAGACAGATAGCCAGCGCCGCCATGCCGGCCAGGAACTTGCCCATCAGCAGGGCATCGCGATAGATGGGCTGCGACAGGATGCGGCTGAGCGTGCGGCGGCTGTACTCGCCGTTGATGGCGTCGAACCCCAGGCCGATGGCGACCAGCGGGATCAGGAATCCCAGCAGGGCGGCGAAGGAAGGCAGCGGCGCCTGGGCGTCGGTGAACAGGCGCAGGAAAACGAAGGGATCGGATGCGGTCGACTGTCGGATGCCCTGAATGGCGCCGTACAGGGCGGCCGCCGCTGTCAGGACGACCAGCCATTCCAGCAGGCGCATGCGGGCGCTGCCCAGGTGGTCGGCCAACTCCTTGGACAGGACGGCGCTCAGGCCATGCCAGGGGGAACCCATGCGGGATGTGCGTTTCATGTCGGGATGTCCTTGGAGAAGGTCTGCCGGTAGATGCGGTCCAGGCTGGGGGTGTCCACGGACAGGTCGTGCAATTCCGCGCCCGCCAGCACCGCCGCCTGGGCGGCCTGGGCGCGGACGTCGCTTTCCGCCTGCAGGATGTAATGACCGCCGGGTTCGGCGCGCACCTGGCCCACGCCCGGTACGGCGCCCAGCACCGAGATTAGGTCGGGGCCTTCGGCATGGATGCGGACTTCATGGCTGTGGCCGCCCAGCACTTGCCGAGCCAGCGCCTGGACCGGCCCCATCAGGGCGATGCGCCCGGCATTGAACAGGGCGACGCGATCGCAAATGCGCTGCATCTGGTCCAGCAGGTGCGAGGACAGCAGTACGGTGACGCCTTCCTCGCGCAGGGACTCGATCAACCGCAGAAAGGATTCCGTGGATTGCGGATCCAGGCCGGACGTGGGTTCGTCCAGGATGGCGATGGCGGCCTGTTTCAGCAGGATCTCGGCCAGGCCGAGACGGCGGCGCATGCCGTGGGAAAAGGTGCCCACGCGCTGGTCGATGCGATCCGCCAGCTGGACGCGACCCAGGGCGGCTGCGATGCGCGCGTCCCGTGTGTCTGCCGGAATGCCCAGCAGGCGGGCCGTGTAGCGCAGATTGTCACGAGCGCTCAGGTGGTCGTAGAAACCGACCGAATCCGGCATGTAGCCGATCCGGCGCTTGACGGCCAGGGGGTTGCGCCAGGGATCTTCCCCCAGCACGCGGACCTGGCCGCGTGTGGCTTCCGTCAGGCCCAGCAGCATCAGGATGGTGGTGGTCTTGCCGGCCCCGTTGGGGCCCAGCAGGCCGAAGACCTCGCCTTGCCGGACCTGGAAGTCCAGGGACTGGACAACGGTGCGGTTGCCGTAGTCCTTGCCCAGTCCCTGGGCGGCGATGGCGGGCGTGTCTTCAGTGGGGGTGTTGGAGGTCCGGTTCATGGCGGACCTGCTCAGCGGCGGCCGTAGCGGGCCACGGCGCCGATCAGCACCAGCAAGGCCACGGCGATCAGGATCGCGCCGCTGACCCCCCACAGGCCCGAGGTCGTGACCGAGACGCGCAGGTCGCCGTCGGCAGACTGGCCGGCGGATTTCGCATGCAGCTTGACCATGTAGTCGCCCGCCAGAGATTGTGCCGATGGCGTAATCTGAGCCTGGACCTCGACGGTCTTGCCTGGATCCAGCTGTGCGACTCGTTCCGGTTTGAATTCGATTTTCCATCCCGAGGGCGTGGTGCCGGCCAGCGTGATGTCCTGGGCGGCGGCCGTGCCGTCATTATGCAGTTCCAGCGGAACGTTGCTGGCGCTGCCGATCTGGGCGCTGGCGCTCATCAGGCCGTCGCGTCCGGCCAGGTTCAGCGCCGGCTGTCCGGTGATGTCGAGCTTGAGCACGGTGCTGGCCTGAGCGCCGTCGGCGGCAACCTTGACCTGGATGTCGTGTTCGCCGGAAGTCGCCGTGACGGGCGGGCGCACGTGCAGTTTGACGTTCTTGGATTCGCCGGCCTTGATGGGTACGGCGCTGATCTGCTGGCTGCCGTAGCCTTCGGTGAACGAGGTGTCGAAATACTGGGGCGCGCTGGCCGCCAGACTGGCCAGTACGTCCTGGCCGCTGTCGTTCTTGATGGTCAGTTGATAGTCGAAGGCAGTGCGAGCCGAGCCGGTCAGCTGAGGCAGATCCGGCTGCACCGACAACTGCGCGGGCAACTGCTTGGCCAGGGTGATGTCCAGAGGCAGGCTCAGGTGGCGCTGCCCGCTGTCTGCGTGGATGGTGATGGCGCCTTGCGCGGCATCGCCCTTCGGAATGTCCAGGCGCAGTTTCAGCATCAGGGTCTGGTCGCTGCCGGGCATGGCCGATGCCACTGGTCGGCCGTCGCCCAGCAAGGTGGCTGTCCAGCCTTTGGGGACGCCTTCCAGCGACAGGGCCAGGCGCTCCGGAGGACTGGCCTGGTTGTGCAGCTCCAGGGACACGGTGGACGTCTCGCCCGCCTTCAGGGTCAGGGCAGGGTAGTCGGTGGACAGGTAGATGCCGGCGGGCGGCGCGTCGGCTGCCAGGGCTGCGGTCTGAAGGCTGAGGGCGCACAGCGCGCTGGCGCATAGGACAAGGATTCTGGGCATCATCATGGGCTGGCCTCGTGAGTGGGTCTTTGAAAGGACCGGAAACAGCCGCAGCAAGTTTCAAGAAAAATGTGTGTCTTTGTTTCATTTTTGGGCGGACACGAAGCTTATCTCAGTAAAATCATGGGCTTGTCATGCCGATATTTTTCTGCCGGGATTGCTGGCAGCCGGCGCTGTCGCGATCGCCGCGCGATTTCTGTAATTAGAATTGAGAATCGTTTTCATTCCTGATAATATCCCGCTTTTACTGTTGTCGTTTCCGGGTTCATGGGTTCGGGTGCTTCCTTGCGTTTTCCCTGGCTGAAGACTGTCGCCGCCATCGCGGCGCTTGGCCTGCATGCGGCCGTATTGGCCATGATCCTGTCGGCGCCGGTGACTCAGGTCGCCCTGGGGCAGCCCGATGCGCTGGACGTGCAGTTCGTGGAATTGGGGCCTGCGCTCGATCCGGCGCCCGCCGCGCAGCCGGCCGCGGAATTGCCGGACATTCCGGAACCGGAACCGATCGTCGAACCGGATCCGGAACCCGTCTTCCAGCCTGAACCCCAGCCGGAACCCGAGCCCGTGGTGCAGGAGCCCGAGCCCGAAGCCATCACCGAGCCGCCGCCCGAACCCAAGCCGCAGCCCAAACCGGAACCCAGGCCCAAGCCCGCACCCAAGCCGAAACCGCAGCCCAGGTCGCAGCCTGCGCGCGAGACGCAGCCGGCCAAGGCCGTGCCGGCCGTGCAGGCTTCGACTGGCGGCGCCCCCCAGGCCGCACAGATGCGGGGCGAGGCCCAGGCCGTGGACCCGGACCGCCCACGCACCGTTGGTCGCGTGGATTACCTGGGGCGGCGCCCCAGTCCGGCCTATCCGCGCCTGTCGCAGCGGCGTGGCGAACAGGGGCGGGTGGTCTTGAGGGTGCTGATTTCACCCCAGGGACAGGTCGCCCACGTCAAGGTGCAGCATTCCTCCGGCTACGCGCGGCTGGACGAGGCCGCCGTGCAGGCCATGCAGCAGGCGCGGTTTCGCCCCTATACAGAGAACGGCATCGCCTACAAGGCGCTGGTGGACATTCCCTTTGATTTCGTTTTATAGGTCTTGGACCGACAGGAGTTCCAGAACATGATGATCGATCTGATCGGCAGCGCCGCCCTGGCGCTGGCCCAGGCGGTGGGGCCGGATTCCGCCCAGGCCGTTGCTGCCGTGGCGCAGGAAACCGCGCCCGCCGTCGGTGCGGCCGTGCAGGCTGCGGTTGCATTGCCGGCAGCCGAATTGGCGGGCAGTAGCCAGGGCGTGATGCACTTCATCGGACAAAGCGACGCCGTGGGCAAATCCCTGTTCGGTTTCCTGCTGCTGATGTCGCTGGCCAGCTGGTACCTGATCCTGGCCAAGGGCTTCACCCATCTGCGTATCCGTCAGCGCTCGAAGAAGTTCCTGGCGGAATTCTGGGCGGCCAGTTCGCTGGAACAGGTGGAAAACGAAATTGCCACGCACGGCGCGGAAGAGCCGTTCGCCCATTTGGCCAGCCACGCCATCCATGCGCAGAAGCACCACGCCAAATACGGGGCCTTGAAGCTGGAAGAAAGCGGCTCGACGGCAGCCTTCGTCACGCGCACCATCCGCAAGGTCATCGACGAGGAAACCGCCCGACTGGAAAATGGCCTGACGGTGCTGGCATCGGTGGGCTCGACCGCCCCCTTCGTGGGCTTGTTCGGCACGGTCTGGGGGGTGTACCACGCGCTGCTCAGCATCAGCATGGCCGATGGCGTGACCATCAACCGCATCGCCGGTCCGGTGGGCGAGGCCCTGATCATGACCGGCCTGGGCTTGGCGGTCGCCATTCCGGCGGTGCTGGCCTACAACGCCTTCGTGCGCCTGAATCGCGTCTACCTGGCGCAGCTGGATGCCTTCGCTCACGATCTGTTCACCTTCCTGAGCACGGGCCAGCAGGTCGCCGACGGCTCGCATGAACGGCACGAGCGCCACGGCCGCCACATCAGCCTGGCCAGCAGCCGGGAGGCCTGATCATGGCGTTTGGCAGCTTCGATTCAAAAGGCCCGGGCACGACCATGTCCGAGATCAACATGGTGCCGCTGATCGACGTGATGCTGGTGCTGCTGGTGATCTTCATCATCACCGCGCCCCTGCTCAGCCATTCGATCCGCATCAATGTGCCGCAGGTCACGGCGCAGCCGGTGGAACAGCAGCCCAAGGTCATCGACCTGGCCATCGATCCCGGTGGCGCGGTGTTCTGGAACGAGCAGCCCGTGGCCCTGGACGATCTGGAGTCCCTGTTCGCGGCCGAGTCCCGCGCCGAGCCGCAGCCCGAGGTGCGCATCCGTGCCGACGTGGAGACCCGCTACGGCGAACTGGCGCAGATCATGGGCGCCGCGCGGCGGGCCGGCATGAAACGCCTGGGCTTCGTGACGCAGCCGGTCGCGCCCCCGGCTGCGCAGGCAGCGCCTGCCGCCGCCCGCTGACGCTGAACGTGCGCGCCCCGATGGTTGTGGAGACGCCGTGTTCATGCACTTGTCAGCTATGTAACGGCTTCCCCGCACAGGTGACGTACCGTGACGTGTTCAGGCTAGAATCACCTCATGCGAGTTCTAGTCATTGAAGACGACACCACCCTGGGCCATGCGCTCCAGGAATTCCTCAGCGGCCAAGGCTATGCCGTCGATTGGCTGCAGTCCGGCGACCGGGTCGAGGGCGCCGTCGCAGGCCAGGCCTACGACCTGCTGCTGCTGGACCTGAATCTGCCTGGGCTCAGCGGCCTGGAAGTCCTGCAGCGCCTGCGGGCGGGCGGGTCGCAGATCCCCGTGCTGATCCTGACGGCCCGCGACGGCCTGGACGACCGGGTGGCGGGGCTGGATGCCGGCGCCGACGACTACGTGACCAAACCCTTCGAACTGCCCGAACTCGCAGCCCGGGTTCGCGCGATGGCCCGCCGTCACGCCGGTCAGGCCCAGACCATCCTGGAATGCGGTCCGCTGGCCTTCGACACCGTGGGGCGCCAGATCCGCGTCAGCGGCAAACGCCTGGCCTTGTCCGTGCGCGAATTGTCGGTGCTGGAAATGCTGATGGCCCGCCCCGGCCGGGTCGTCACCAAACAGCAGATCGTCAATTCCCTGTCGGCCTGGGATGCCGATTTCAGCGAAAACGCGGTCGAAGTCTATGTCTACCGCCTGCGCAAGCGCCTGGACGGGACCGGGGCCAGCATCCAGACGGTGCGCGGCTTCGGCTACCTGCTCGACGTCGAAAGTGCCTAATCCATCCGCAGGTTCCGATCCCCGCCGGGATCGCCAGGCGCTGAGCCTGTTCGAACGCCTGATGCCCCAGGACTCCCTGGCTCGCAAATTGGTGCGCCGGCTGCTGCCGGCCTTCTTCATTCTGGTGGCGATCGATCTGCTGGCCACCTGGTTCATGACAGGCGTCATCCGCCCCCAGCCCTGGCTGCTGCGCGACCTGTTCTGGGTGATGCTGCTGACCCAGGGTTTGCTGGTGGTGCTGTTCGTCTGGGTGCTGATTTCCGGCATCCGGCTCGAGCTCCTGTCCATCAACCAGCTGGCTGATCAGATTCGCCAGCGATCCATCGAAGACCTGCAGCCCCTGGACCTGGCCGGCCTGCCCAGCGAAATCGCTCCTCTGGTCCTGCATTTCAATGACCTGCTGGTGCGCCTGGATGATTCCGTGCAGGCGCAGCGCCGCTTCATCGGTCATGCCGCTCATCAGTTGCGCACCCCGCTGGCGGGCCTGAAGCTGGAATCCGAACTGATGCTGGGGCAGGACCTGCCCGACGACATTCGCACGCGGGCCGATCGCATCAAATCGGTGACGGACCACATGATTCGCATGGGGCAGCAGTTGCTGGTGCTGGCTCGGGCGGATCATGCCTCCCGCCCGCAGGACAGCTTCGTGCGCCTGGATCTCTGCGAGTGGATGCGCCGAGCCGGTTCCGATTGGCTGGATCGGGCGCGCGCGCAGTCGGTGGAATTGCAGTTGACGGCGCCCGACAGCGCCGTCTGGGTGGATGGCGACCCCGTCCTGCTGGGCGAATTGCTGGGCAATCTGATCGACAACGCCTTGCGCTACGGCCAGGGGGCCCGGCGCATCGAACTGCGGGTCCTCAGCAATCCACCGTCGTTTTCGGTCGAGGACGACGGCTCGGGGATCCGCGCCGACGATCTCGAGCGGGTCTTCGAGGCCTTCTACCGAGCGGCGGATGCGGGGCCAGGCGGTTCAGGCCTGGGCCTGGCCATCGTGCGTGAAATCGCCCGTGCCCATGGCGCCTGGTGGAAAGTCATCAGTCGCCCCGCCTTTGAGGGCACCCGGGTTACCCTGATTTTCCCCGGACCTTGGCGAGGGGCCTGCCTGACGCGGGCGGAATAGATCATGAGCACTCAAAAATCATCGGACTCGAGCAGCCCGCAAGCGGCGCTGCTGATCGGCGCCCTGGGGGTGGTGTACGGCGACATCGGCACCAGCCCTCTGTACACCATAAAGGTCGCGCTGTCAGGGTCGGGGACGCCGGACGTCGAACATATCCTGGGCATGCTCTCGATCCTGTTCTGGATGCTGATCCTGGTGGTGTCGCTGAAATACGTGACCTGCATCCTGCGGGCCGACAACCGGGGCGAGGGCGGCACGCTGGCGCTGATGGAACTGGCCATGCGCGGGCGTCCGGGGCCGGTGCGCTGGCGCCTGGCCATCCTGGGTTTGATGGGGGCAGCGCTGTTCTATGGCGACAGCATGATCACCCCGGCCATTTCGGTGCTGTCGGCCGTCGAGGGAATCGGGGTCGTCTCGCACGGGCTGGATTCCTGGGTGGTGCCGATCGCCGTGGTGGTCCTGCTGGCGCTGTTCATGGTGCAGTCGCGCGGCACCGGCACGGTGGGCCGTCTGTTCGGCCCCGTGATGCTGGTCTGGTTTCTGGTGCTGGGCGCGCTGGGGGGCTGGCGCGTGCTGGAACAACCACAGGTGCTGCAGGCGATCAATCCGATCTGGGCGTTGCGCTTCATCGGTGATGCTCCCTGGGAAACCTTCCTGGCGCTGGGGGCCCTGGTGCTGGCCCTGACCGGGGCCGAGGCCCTGTATGCCGACATGGGCCATTTCGGCGGGCCCGTCATTCGCCGAGCCTGGTTCTCCCTGGTGCTGCCGGCCCTGGTGCTGTGCTATTTCGGCCAGGGGGCCCTGTTGCTGAGCGACCCGTCGGCGATTCGCAATCCTTTCTTCCTGCTGGCGCCGGATTGGGGCCTGATCCCGCTGGTCGGGCTGGCGACCGTGGCCACCGTCATCGCGTCACAATCGGTGATCTCGGGAGCGTTTTCCGTGACTCGGCAGGCCGTGCAACTGGGCTACTGGCCACGCATGGTGATTCAGCACACCTCGGCCCGGGAAGAAGGGCAGATCTACCTGCCGCGCGTCAACTGGCTGCTGCTGTTGGCCGTCCTGGCGCTGACGCTGGTTTTCCAGTCATCGGACAGCCTGGCGCATGCCTATGGTTTTGCCGTCACGGGCACTATGCTGATGACCTCGCTGCTGGCCTTCGCAGTGCTGCCGCGCGCTTCGCGCGGCGTGCGGCGGGTCGCCTGGCTGGCGCTCATCACTCTGTTCCTGCTGATCGACATCCTGCTGTTCACATCCAACACCCTGAAGCTGCACGAGGGCGGCTGGCTGCCGCTGGTGGTGGGGATCGCACTGCTGACCTTGATGGTGACCTGGAAGCAGGGGCGCCAGCGCATCCACGACACGCTGGCCGGGGATCATCAGCCCCTGGTCAACTTCATGGAATCCCTGGAGGCCTATCCGCCGACCCGGGTACCGGGCACGGCCGTTTTCATGAGCATGATCGTCGGCACGGTGCCTCCGGCGTTGCTGCACAATTTGAAACATAATAAGGTGCTGCACGAACAGGCGTTGTTTCTGACCATCGAAGTGGCGGACGAACCCTATGTACCGTTCAACGAGCGGGTACGAGTGGAACGAGTCAGCCGCAGCAGCTGGCAGGCAGTAGCCCGCTGGGGGTTCAAGCAGGAACCCAACGTGCCCCAGGTGGTGGAGCAGATCGCTCAGGAAGTCGCCGAACTGAACCTGGAACCGATGCAGACTTCATATTTCCTGTCGCGCCAGACGGTGATCGTGGTGCGGCGCCTGCCCTGGCATCAGAGCTGGCGCCGTCACTTGTTCGCCTTCATGGCCCGCAATGCCAGCCGCACTACCCGGTTCTACAAGATTCCGCCCAATCGGGTGGTGGAAATGGGCATGCAGATGGAATTGTGATCGGTCACGAGCCGGTCGATGCCGGAACGGTGATGGTGGTTTCGCGCAGGACGCCGCCAGACTGGACCGAGCCTTGGGTGCGGGTGTTGCCGTTGTCCATCAGTTGCATGCAGCCCTGCCGCTGGTCGGCGGGCAGGCTGTCGCAGCGCTGGGTGCGGTTCTGGGTTTCGGCCTGCATGGACGGGCTGGTCAGCTTGTCCTGGCGGGCAGCCTGCTCGGCAGCGCCGGCTTCACGCAGGCAGGCCTGCTTGTCGATGCCGGGCGTGGAATTGCAGCGGGCTACATCCTGCTGATATTGGGTCTGGGGGCTGGCCGCCTGGGCGCCAGGCGCAAATAGCGCGATACCCCCCAGGCTGGCGGCCAGCAGACTGATCCGTAGAGATTTCTGTAATGCATGACGCATGATCGAGCACTCCTTCTTGAGTTCCGGGCGCTATCCCGGCCCGACTCGGGGACTCGTCCAGTGTAAGGGTTCTCCCTGAGGCAAATGTTACCAAAGCGCTCAGCCGGGAGAATCGGAATTGACCTGCTCGGATCGCTGGATGGGCGCGATGCGGCGGCGGATGGCGCTTTGCATCAACAGGATCGCCGTGACGGGGGCGCTCATGAACAGGAACAGGCTGATCAGCCATTCGTGGAAGATGGGCCGGCCCTGCAACAGACTGGCGACCAGGGTGGCCGCCAGGATGACGCAGAACGTGCCCAGCGTCATGCCCAAGGTGGGGGCATGCATGCGCTCGTAGAAATTGCGCAGGCGCAGCAGGCCCAGCGAGCCGATCAGGGTCACGAGACCGGCCAGGATCAGCAGCAGGGCCACCAGGATGGCCGCCCACAGAGGCAGTTCGTTCATGGCTCGATGACCTCGCCATGCAGCAGGAACTTGGCCAGGGCGGCCGAGCCGACGAAGCCGAACAGGGCGATCAGCAAGGCCACGTCGAAATACAGGCCCGCCTCGAAGCGCAAGCCCAGCACCAGCAGGATCAGCATGCCGTTAATGTAGAGCGTGTCCAGGGCCAGGATGCGGTCTTCGGCGCGTGGCCCCCGTATCAGGCGGATGGCGGCGCAGGCCAGGCCCAGGACGAAACACAGCAGGGCGAATCCGCCCGCCCAGTTCAAGAGTGTCATGCTCATTCGAAGATCTCCATCAGCGGGCGTTGGTAGCGGTCCTGGATGATGCGTGTCAGGCCTGCCGGATCGGACAGGTCCAGCACATGCAGGGTCAGGACGTTGCGTTCGGTATCGTGGCCCGCCCAGACGGTGCCGGGGGTGAAGGTGACGATGCAGGCCAGGGCGGCCAGCCCGTGGGGGTCGTTGATCTGCAAGGGGATGTCCAGGAAGCCGGATCGCGCGGCAGAGGCATCCCCTTGCAGGATGCGCAGGCTGACCAGGTAGTTGGACTGCACGATGTCGCGGGCGACGTGGATGATCAGCCGCAGGGCTGTCAGGGGGCGGCGCAGGCGCGCGCGCACGGGGCGCAGGATGGGTGCCAGCAGGCTGAGCGTGATGGCGATCGCCCCGCCCAACGCGATCTGCCCGGCCGACAGGCTGTCGTTCAGGAGCAGCCACAGGGCCAGCAGCAGGCAGGGCAGGGGCAGGAAGCTCAGCAGGCGCCTCATGGTCGCAGGGCTCCTGTGGCGGGCCCCAGCACGGCCTGGACGTAGCGGGCCGGCCGGTCCAGGTAGTGGGCTGTGTCTTCCAGGTAGATCATGGCGGGTCCTGCCTGGACGGTCAGTGCGGCGCAGGCCCCCAGCAGCACCATGATGGGGATGATCTCGTTCAGTTTCAGGGTCGGAACGTGCAGTTGTTCCGGGATCCAGAACAGGCGCACCCCGCAGCGGCCCAGTGCCATCAGGCAGGCCAGGCCGGACCCGAGCATGGCGGTCACCAGCAGCCAGACGTTGACGGTGGGGGCGCCGAATTCCGCAGTGCGCAGGGCGGCCGACAGCAGCGAGAATTTCGCCACGAAGCCCGACAGAGGGGGCAGGCCGATGATGAGCAGAGCGCAGGCAAAGAAGCTCAGGCCCAGAAAGGCCATGGTGGCCGGCAGGGGGGTGCCCACAGCCTGTTCGGACAGGCTGGCAGTGTCGGGCTCGTCGGCGTCGAAGGTTTCTTGAGTGACGGCCAGGATGTCGGCGCCGAAGGACTGGCTGCGTTCGGTCAGTTCCAGCAGCAGGAGCAGGGCGCCCAGGGCCAGCACGGAACTGAGCAGGTAGTACAGGGCCGGGCCGGTCAGGGTGACGCCCGGCATGCCCAAGGCCGCGAACAGCGTGCCCGACGAGGTGATGATGGCGTAGGCCGCGATGCGCCGAGGCTGCGTGCTGGCCAGCATCCCCAGGGTGCCGAAGGCCAGGGTGGCGATGCCGGCCGGGAACATCCAGGCGCCGCCGAAGGCCGCCGGGGCGCCGGCGGGCAGCAGCAGCGAACCGATGCGCAGCAAGGCGTAGATGCCGACCTTGGTCATGATGGCGAACAGGGCGGCCACCGGGGCGCAGGCCTCGGCATAGGCGCTGGGCAGCCAGAAGTTCAGGGGCCAGGCTGCCGCCTTGATCAGGAAGGCGACCCCCAGGATGGCGGCCGCGCTGTCGAACAGCTGCCGGTCGGACCCGGTCAGGGCCAGCGCCCGCACGGACAGGTCGGCCAGGTTCAGGGTGCCGGTCAGTCCGTAGATCAGGGCGATGGCAATCAGCAGCAGGAACGAGGCGATCAGATTGACGCCGATGTAGTGCAGGCCCGCGCCTACGCGGCGCTTGCCCGAGCCGTGCAGCATCAGGCCGTAGGATGCGGTCAGCAGGATTTCGAAGAAGACGAACAGGTTGAACAGGTCGCCCGCCAGGAAGGCGCCGTTCAGGCCCATCAGCTGCAGCTGGAACAGCGGGTGAAAGTGGCTGCCCGCGCGGTCCCAGCGCGCGGTGGAATAGATCCATGCGCACAGACCCAGGATGGCTGTCAGGCCCAGCATCAGGGCCGACAGGCGATCAGCCACCAGGACGATGCCAAAGGGCGCCGGCCAGTTCCCCAGGCGGTAGACGCCGATGTCGTCGGGCCACAGCGAGCCGCCGATGCCCTGGGTGGCCCGGATCAGCATCAGGGCGGCCAGGATCTGCAGCGTCAGCGATATGGCGCCCAGGCCCACGCGCAAGGGCCGCTGGCTGTCGCGCGTCAGCAGCATCAGGGCGCCCGCCAGCAGCGGCGTCAGGACTGGCAGAACCGGCAGGTGGTCCATCCACAGGTTCATGAGCGGTGTTCCTCGCCGTCGACGTGGTCGGTGTCGCTCATGCCGCGCGAGGCCAGCAGCACGACCAGGAACAGGGCCGTGGTGGCGAAGCCGATGACGATGGCCGTCAGCACCAGCGCCTGTGGCAGGGGATCGGCATAGCGGGCCGGGTCGGCCCAGTGGGGGTCGATGACGGGCGGGGCATCCAGGCGCAGGCGCCCCATGGCGAAGATGAACAGGTTGACGGCGTAAGCCATCAGGGCCAGCCCCATGATCACCTGGAAGGTGCGCGGGCGCAGCAGCAGCCAGATGCCCGATCCTGCCAGTACGCCGATGGCCGAGGCCAGTATCCATTCCATGATCAGGCCTCCGTGAGCGGCGCGTCGGCCGGCTCGGTGATGTTGCGGTGGAAACGCAGTGATTGGTGCGCCAGGGCGATCAGGAACAGGATGGTGGCACCGACCACCAGCATGTAGACCCCCAGATCGAACACCAGCACGCTGGACAGGTGGATGGCGCCGATCAGCGGCAAGGTCAGGTCCAGGACATAGGCCGACAGCAGCGGCTGGCCGGCCCACCAGACCGCCATGGCGGCGCCGCCCGCCACCAGCAGGCCCAGCGCGATCCAGACCTGCGGGCGGATCAGCGGGCGGGCCTCGACCCACAGGATGCCGCCGACCATGTATTGCAGGATGATGCCGGTGGCCATGACCAGCCCGCCCACGAAGCCGCCGCCGGGCAGGTTGTGGCCGCGCAGCAGGAAATACAGGGAAATCAGGGTGGACACCGGCAGCAGCAGGCGCACCAGCACGGCCGGGATGCGCATCAGGCCGTCGGGCAGCGGCGCCTTGATGTCGGGCTCGGGGGCCGGGACCTGCTGCAGGCTGCGGCGCATGCGGGGCTGTGCGACCAGGGCTTCGGCGGGGGGGCGAAAGCGCCGCAGCAGCGCGTACACGCACAGGGCGACGATGGCCAGCACCGTGATTTCACCAAAGGTGTCGAAGGCTCGGAAGTCCACCAGAATGACGTTGACGACGTTGGCCCCGCCGCCCAGTGGCCAGGCCTGCTGGACGAAGAAGCCCGAGATGCTGGGGTGGGCCGAGGGGCGGACCATCATCACGTAGGCCAGGGCAGCCAGCCCTGCGCCGCCTGTGACCGCCACGGCGAAGTCCCGCCAGCGGCGCCATTGCGTACCGCGCCAGGTGGCGCCCGGGAATTCCTCGATGCGCGGCGGCAGCCAGCGCAGGCCCAGCAGGATCAGCACGGTGGTGACGACTTCGACTGCGAGCTGCGTGAGGGCCAGGTCGGGGGCGGAGAGCCAGGCGAAGGTCACGCAGGTGATCAGGCCGGTGGCGCCGGCCAGCATCAGCGAGGCCGTGCGGTGGTATTTGGCCTGGTACGCGGCCGCGACGGCGCAGGCCCCGCCCATCAGCCACATCAGGCCGAAGGACCATTGCAGCGGGGTGTCGCTGATGCTGGCCTGCGGCCACCAGCCGCCGCGCAGCAGAGGCAGCGCGGCCACGCCCAGGGTGCTGAGCACCAGCAGCAGGACCTGGGGCTGCAGCCGCTGGCTGTGCAGCCAGCCCAGCAGCCGCGCCGAGCCGCTGTCGAGTGCCTCCAGCGCGGTCTCGAAGCTCTGGCGCCCGTCCAGGCGGTAGATCAGGGGCACCTGCCCAGGTACGCGGCGGTCGCGCTCGCGCAGCGCCAGGTACAGGCCGATGCCGGCTACCAGGGCGATGAGGCTCATGATCAGGGGCAGGTTGATGCCGTGCCAGACCTGCAGGTCGAACGCCGGCACGCGCTCGCCGAGCAGGCCGCGCATGACCATGTCCAGCACGGCGCCCAGCGTCAGGTTGGGCAGGATGCCCACGGCCAGGCAGATCACCACCAGCACCGTGCAGGGGATCAGCATCATTCGGGCCGGGTCATGCGGCGCGCGCGGCAGGTCGGTGGCGGGGGGGCCGAAGAAGACCTGCAGGACCAGCCGCAGAGAATAGGTCACGCTGAAGGCCCCCGCGATGACGGCCGCCAGCGGCAGCCCCCAGCGGCTGGCCCAGTGGCCTGTGATGAAGACCGTTTCGGCGAAGAACATTTCCTTTGAAATGAAGCCGTTGAGCAGCGGCACCCCCGCCATGGCGGCCGCCGACACCATGGCCAGGGTGGCGGTCAGCGGCATCAGGGTGCGCAGGCCCGACAGGCGGGTCAGGTCGCGGGTGCCGGTTTCGTGATCGACGATGCCGGCCGCCATGAACAGCGAGGCCTTGAAGGTGGCATGGTTGACCATGTGGAAGACGGCGGCCACCAGCGCCAGCCGGCTGTTCATCCCCAGCAGCAGTGTGATCAGGCCCAGGTGGCTGATGGTCGAGTAGGCCAGCACGCTCTTGATGTCGCGCTGGAAGGTGGCTGCATAGGCCCCCAGCAGCAGCGAGCACAGGCCCGCGCCGCCGATGGTCCAGGTCCACCAGTCGGTGCCCGAGAAGATCGGCCAGAAACGCGCCAGCAGGAAGACACCGGCCTTGACCATGGTGGCCGAATGCAGATAGGCCGACACCGGGGTGGGCGCCGCCATGGCGTTGGGCAGCCAGAAATGAAAGGGGAACTGGGCGCTTTTGGTGAGGGCGCCCAGGGCCAGCAGCACCAGCAGGATGGGATACCAGCGGTGATTGCGGATTTCTTCGGCAGCGGCCAGGACGGCGTCCAGGTCGTAGCTGCCGACGATGTGGCCGATGATCAGCATGCTGGCCAGCAGGCAGAACCCGCCGCCGCCCGTCACCAGCAGCGCCATGCGGGCGCCGCGCCGGGCCTCGGGGCGGTGCTGCCAGTAGCCGATCAGCATGAACGACGACAGGCTGGTCAGTTCCCAGAACACCAGCAGCTGGATCAGGTTGCCCGCCAGCACCACACCCAGCATGGCGCCCATGAAGCTGAGCAGAAAGGTGAAAAAGCGCGGGACCGGATCCTGGTCCGACAGGTAGTAGTGCGCGTACAGGGCGATCAGCGCCCCCATGGCCGACACGATCACGGCAAAGAGCCAGGCGTAACCGTCCATGCGCAGGGTCAGGTCCACGCCCTGGGTGGGAATCCAGGGGATGCTGAGCTTGATCACGCCCAGGGCGGCGACCTGGGGCGTGGCCGCCAGGGTCAGCGCCAGACAGGCCAGCGCGCAGCCACCCGCGATCCAGGCCCCCGCGCGGCGCGCATTTGCGGGAAGCAGTGCGGCGCACAGGCTACCGGCAAACGGGATCGCAAGGATCAGGGTCAGAAGCATGGGGACGTCGTGGATTCGGGGTGTCAGCCAACCGTTTATGATACGCGAACTCGGGGGCTTGACTTGAATCAAGCCGAATGCGCGCATTTCGCACGACAATATGCGTCGATACAGGACAATGGAGCCTATCGGTTCAGGGCCAGGAGGCTCTGGACGCGGCTTCAGGAGCGTACCGCATGATCCACCCCGACACCGCCCGCCGTCCCGGCATGCCCGAGCAGGCGCAACCTTCCCGCGACGAGCAGACCATCGCCTTTCCGGACCTGGAAATTTCCGAGGCGCTGATTCGCCGCTTCGATCAGTCGGGCCCCCGGTACACGTCCTATCCGACGGCGGACCGCTTTCAGCGTGATTATCCGGCCTCGTCCTACGAGGCGCACCTGGCGCGGCGGGCAGTGGCCGATCGACCGGCTCCGCTGTCGGTGTACGTGCATCTGCCCTTCTGTGAATCGCTGTGCTATTTTTGCGGCTGCAACAAGATCATCACCCAGGACCATAGCCGTTCGGCCGAATATCTGGACATCCTGTTCAGGGAAATGGACCTGGTCAGCCCGCACCTGGGGGCGGCGCGTCAGACGATCCAGCTGCACCTGGGGGGCGGCACCCCGACCTTCCTGAGCGCAGCGGAATTGACCGCCCTGATGGATCAGATCCGCCGCCACTTCGATTTCACGCCAGATGCCGAACTGGGAGTAGAGATCGATCCGCGCACCGTGACGCCGGATTCGCTGGCCATGCTGGCGGGCCTGGGCTTCAACCGCACCAGTTTCGGCGTGCAGGATTTCGATCCGCAGGTACAAGAGGCCGTCAACCGCGTCCAGCCCTACGACATGGTGCGCACCGCCCTGCAGGCCAGCCGCGACAATGGTTTCCAGTCCATCAATGCCGATCTGATCTACGGCCTGCCCAAGCAGACGTTGGACAGCTTCAGCCGCACGCTGGATCAGTTGATCGAACTGTCGCCCGATCGCATTGCGCTGTACAACTACGCGCACTTGCCCGATCGATTCAAGTCCCAGCGCCTGATCCGCGCCGAAGACCTGCCTTCGGCCGACACCCGGCTGCAGATTTTCCTGATGTCGGTGCGCCGGCTGCTGGCGGCGGGCTACGTCTATATCGGCCTGGACCACTTCGCCAAGCCCGACGACGAATTGAACCGGGCGCGGCTGGACCACAGCCTGCATCGCAACTTCCAGGGCTACACCACGCGGGCCGAGTGCGACCTGGTGGGGTTCGGCATTTCCGCCATTGGAAAGATCGGCGATGCCTACGTGCAGAATCATCATTCCCTGAACGCCTATCGCGACGTGCTGGACCGGGGAGAGCTGCCGGTCGCCAAGGGGTTCGATCTCAGCGCCGACGACGCCATCCGGCGAGAAGTGATCATGACGCTGATGTGCAGCATGCCGCTGGACTTCGCCGCGTTCCAGGCCCGTCATGGGCAGTCCTTCCAGGCCTGTTTCGCCGACGAACTGGCCGGTTTGCAGCCCTACGCGCAGGCCGGCCTGCTGGCCATCGACGAGCAGGGCGTGCGCGTCCTGCCTCGCGGCCGGGTCTTCGTGCGCGCCTTTGCCATGCTGTTCGACCAGTACGTGCGCCGGCCCCGGGTGGCGACCTATTCGAAATTGATCTGATCGTCGGATTCGGGCCGGTCGTCGCGGGGACGCGTCGGCAGGCGCCACAGGTAGATCGTGACGCCGATGCCTGGAATCAGCAGCAGCCAGCGGGCCCAGGGCACGGGCATGACCCAGGCTGAAATGGCCAGGGACGGCCACATCAGGGCCAGCGCCACGCATTTGCTGCGCAAGGGGATGCCGCGCCCCGATTGGAAGTCGCGGATATACGGACCCAGGATACGATGGGACATCAGCCAGACATGCAAGCGCCGCGAGCCGCGCATATAGCAGAAGGCCGCCAGCAGCAGAAAGGGCGTGGTGGGCAGCAGGGGCAGGAAAATCCCCAGCACGCCCAGCACCAGGGCGAGCGTGCCCAGGATGGTGTACAAGGCGCGGATCATGATTCGGATTCTAGCAATCCGCAGGCGCCGCGTGGCCAGGCCCGAGCCGGCGATGATCCGCCGCGCCATGGGCGCATCCGGGACCTGCTGGCCCAGGTGCCCTTGTTCAACGAGCTGCCGACGGCCGACCTCGATCCGATCGTGCTGGGAACCAGCGAAATCTCGGCGCGCCGTGGCGAGATCATCTTTCATCGGGGCGATCCCTGCCTGGGCTTCCACGTGGTGGTCTACGGGCAGATCAAGCTGGTGTTCGTCTCGGCTTCCGGGGTCGAGCGCGTCGTGCGCCTGATCGGGCCGGGCGACGGGTTCGGCGAGGCCCTGATGTTCATGGGCCAGAACTACATCGTCACGGCCGAGGCCCTGCGCGACACGCTGCTGCTGCACGTGGGGCGCGATGTGCTGTTCGAGCAGATCGACCGTCACCCAGGCGTGGCCCGCAAGATGCTGGCGGGCCTGAGCCGGCGACTCTACAGCCTGATGGGCGACGTCGAGGCCTATACCCTGCATACCGGCGCCCAGCGCCTGATCGCCTTCCTGATGCGCGAATGGCCCGGCCAGGCCGGGCAGCCGTTTCGCATCGAGATCAGCAAGTCCGTCATCGCTTCACGCCTGAACCTGACGCCGGAACACTTTTCCCGCATCCTGCGCGAACTGAGCGAACGTGGCCTGATCCGCGTGCGGGGGCGGGAATTTACGGTGCTGAATGTTGAGGGGTTGAGATCCTATCGCGGCTGAGCCTGGGCGTAAGCCGCATGATGTGGCAGCGCCGCCATGGCCTGCAGTGTCTGGCGGTACAGCCGCAGCGCCCGGCCCAGGTTCCAGGCCAGCAGCAGGGCTGATGCCAGCAGCAGGGGCCCCGCCGCCTGGCCCGCCGGGGTCCAGCCGGCCGCCGCCAGCGTCCAGGACAGGACGACCAGCACGTACAGCGCCCAGTGCCACTGGGCGGGCCGTTCGGGGATGTAGGCCGCCATCTTGGGCAGGACCTTCAGGTAGACGCGCGCCTGGCCCGGATCGCGGGCCGGGATGACCATGGCGTCCTGGGCGTGTTTCCACAGCAGGAAGGGCACGATCTTGTACAGCATGCCGTGGATGATCGCCCCCAGGCCGCCGACGATCAGCAGGACGCCCAGCACCATGGCTGCCTGCGGTGCCTGGCCGTGGCGCATCCAGACCCAGGCGGGCGCGCAGGCCAGCAGGCAGGCCAGGCCGGTGAACCAGAACAGCGTCGTGGGTTCGGCCGTGGGGCGCTTGCGGGTGGCCAGGCGGTGCAGGGACGCGGCGATCCAGGTGACGTAGGCGCCGGTCAGCAGCAGCTCGACGGTTTCGAGCATCAGGCGTGGCAGGCCTGTCGACGCGTTCAGCGCCGTCCAGGCCAGCAGCAGGCCGGGGATCAGCAGCGGCAGCCAGCGGGTCAGCGGCTTGGGGTAGAGTTCGGTCAGCTGGAAGATCGGCAGCAGCTGGAACGACATGCCCATCAGCAGCAGCCCGCCCCAGCCCAGCAGCCCCCACAGGACATGGCTGTCCACCCAGGTGGGCAATCCCGTTCCCAGCCCCAGCGCGGCAGCCATGATCAGGCCCAGGGCCACGGTCAGCGCCAGGGCCAGCAAGGCGCCCCGCACCGGCACCAGGATTTCCCGGGCGCCCTTGTAGACCTGGGCGCGATGCAGCCATAGCGCGCGGCCCAGGGCCGTCAGATAAATGCCGAACGCCAGGCCCAGCAGGATCACGGCCGATGTCCAGGCCCAGGGGGCCCACCACAGGAATCCGGCTGCCAGGGCCAGCGTGCCCAGCGTCAGCAGGGCATGGACGCTTCTGGCGACGGCGCGGGCGGGGGTGACGGGCACGTTGCAGGCCACGGCCAGGATCTGGATCAGCGCGCCCAGCATGGCGCTGCCCAGGATGCCGAGCGTCCATAGGTGGGTCAACGCCAGGGCCTGCGCCGCCCAGCGCGACGAGAACGCCTGCGGGCCCGTCCAGGTTGCCAGCAGCCCGGCCAGCAGGCCGAACAGCGGCACGTTCAGAAAGAAGGGCAGTGGAACCCCCAGTGCCGGGGTCTTGTCGAAATCCAGAGCGCGCTGCATTGTCAGTCGATCCAGATCGAGACCTGGAAATGGGTGTCCTCGAACGTGCAGGCATGCTGGAATCCGTCTCGGTCCAGCATCGCGTACAGGGGATAGGGTTCGCGGTCGATCAGCATGTTCAGCCGCTGGCCCGGGACCAGGTCGGCCAGCGCTTCCAGGCAGTGTTCCAGGGGTTCGGGCGGAGGCAGTCCGCGCACGTCCAGGGTGATGTCGGGCATAGCCATACAGGGTCCTCTCGGTTCAAGCCGTTACCTTACACGACGGGCAGCCGGCTACTGCCGAAAACCGCGTGCCGAATGCCGATTCCCTTGATGCGGATTAAGGTCTGCGCTTGCCGGATGATGCATAGTGCCCGCTATTGCCGATGCAGGGCCTGACGGCATACCCGCCTGCACGGCCCGAACCGTCAGGATGTTTCATGTCTGCATTGCCTTCCTCCGCCCGTCCCGGCGTCGTGCCTCGCCACGATCCATCCGGTTTTGAGCTTGTCTGCCCGGCGGGTAGCCTGCCGGCTCTGAAGTCCGCCGTGGACGAGGGCGCCGATTGCGTCTACCTGGGTTTCCGCGATGCGACCAATGCGCGCAACTTCGCCGGCCTGAATTTCGATGCCGCCGCCATCGCCCAGGGCATCCGCTATGCCCACGACCGGCAGCGCAAGGTCCTGCTGGCGCTGAACACCTACCCGCAGCCCGATGCCTGGCGCCTGTGGCAGCAGGCCGTGGACCGCGCGGCCGATGCCGGCGTGGACGCCATCATCATGGCCGATCCCGGCCTGATGGCCTACACCCACGCCCGCTATCCGGGCCTGCGCCTGCACCTGTCCGTGCAGGGCTCGGCCACCAACCACGAGGCCATCCGCTTCTATCACGAACGCTTCGGCGTGGCCCGGGCGGTGCTGCCGCGCGTGCTGTCGGTGGCCCAGGTGCAGCAGGTGTGCGACAACACGCCGGTGGAAATCGAGGTCTTCGGTTTCGGCAGCCTGTGCGTCATGGTAGAGGGCCGTTGCGCCCTGTCGTCCTATGCGACCGGCGAATCGCCCAATACGCATGGGGTCTGCTCGCCCGCCAAGCACGTGCGCTGGCAGCAGACCGACCGGGGGCTGGAATCCCGCCTGAACTCGGTGCTGATCGACCGCTACGACCAGGGCGAGAACGCTGGCTATCCCACCTTGTGCAAAGGCCGCTTCGATGTGGCGGGCGAAAACTACTATGCCCTGGAAGAGCCCACCAGCCTGAACACCCTGGAACTGCTGCCCCGGCTGATGGCCATGGGGGTGCGGGCCATCAAGATCGAAGGCCGCCAGCGCAGCCCCGCCTACGTGGCGCAGGTCACGCGGGTCTGGCGCCAGGCCATCGACCAGGCCCGCGCCAACCCGGCCCGCTATTCCGTGCATCCGTCCTGGATGGCCGAACTGAACAAAGTCGCCGAAGGCCAGCAGCACACGCTGGGGGCCTATCACCGGCCGTGGAAATGATTCCGCGCGGGGCATGCACCCGGCCTCCGGACGGGAGGCACGGGCTGCCCCGCCCATTGCGCACGAGGAAACTGTCATGAAAATCGCCCTGGGGCCCCTGCAATACTATTGGCCTCGCGTCACCACCCTGGAGTTCTACGCGGCCGTGTGCGACTGGCCGGTCGATATCGTCTACCTGGGGGAAACCGTCTGTTCGCGGCGCCACGAGCTGCGCTTGCCGGACTGGATCGAGGTCGCCGACATGCTGGCCCAGGCCGGCAAGACGCCGATCCTGTCGACCCAGGTGTTGCTGGAATCCGGCAACGACCTGAACATCCTGCGCAAGATCGCGGAAAACGAACGCTACGGCATCGAGGCCAACGACATGGGGGCCGTGCGCCTGGTGCAGGAGCATCTTTTCGCCGCCGGGCCGCCCCAAGGCGAGCAAGCAGCCGCAGGCCGCGCAGCGTTGGGGCGCGATTTCATTGCCGGTCCCTTCTTGAATATCTACAGCAAGCCCACGCTCGAGGTGATCGCCGCCCAGGGCGCGACCCGTTGGGTGATGCCGCTGGAAATGGGGCGTTCGGGGCTGACGCAGCTGCAGCAGGATCGGCCCGCCGGCCTGCAGACCGAAGTCTTCGCCTACGGCCGCATGCCGCTGGCTTTTTCCGCCCGCTGCTTCACTGCCCGCAACCGAAATTTCCCCAAGGACAACTGTCAGTACGTCTGCATGGACCACCCCGATGGCCTGCTGCTGGAGACCAAGGAATCCCAGGCGTTCCTGACCATCAATGGCATCCAGACCCAGTCGGCGCTGGTGCACACACTGATCCATGAGATCGATGAACTGCGCGATCTGGGCGTGGACGTGTTGCGCCTGAGCCCCCAGTCGCAGCACATGGAGCAGGTCGTCGCGGCGTTCCGGTCGGTGCTGGATGGGCGCGAGTCCGCTGTCGATGCGCATCAACGACTGGTCCCGCTGATGCCGGCCGGGCCGTGCAACGGCTATTGGCACGACCGTCCCGGGCTGGACATGGTGCGCCCCGGGGACGTGGTTGCGTCGCCGGCGCCCGATAGCCGAACCCCTGGGGTGAGGGCGCGCGCCGTCGCCTGACGACCGGCCTTCTTCCCGATAACTCACGAGTCCGATCATGCAAAATCCCGGCCATCCCGCCTACCGCGTTCCCCAGCCCCTGGCCCAGGCCCTGGGGCATCTGCCTCGTTATCCCGGATCCCTGCTGTTCGTCACTGGCCTGAATCTGGTGCTGGCGCGCCATCTGCACCCGGATACCCTGCACATGCTGGAAGGCCGGTCGCTGCGCATTCACGTCGCCGACGCGCAGGTCTGCTTCGATTACACCTGGCGCGACCGGGCCTTTCGCGCCGCCCGGCACGGCGATGCCGAGCCGGATCTGACTCTGCGCGCCGATGCCGTGGATTTCTATAATCTGCTGCAGCGCACGGAAGACCCCGATACCCTGTTCTTCAGCCGCCGCCTGGTGATCGAAGGCGATACCGAGCTGGGTCTGATGGTGAAGAACACGCTGGATTCCATCGATCTGGCCGTCTTCCATCCCAAGGCGGTGCTGCGGGACGTGGCGCAGGCTGCACGCCAGCGCCTGGGTGGGCCGTTCATGCCTCGGTCTCAGGGGCCTGCCGCCTGATGCGCAGGTGGCAAAGGGAAGACCTTGTGTCCCTGTCGGACGATGATTGCGCCGACTCAAAATGAGGCATCATAGGGGGTGATGGCCGCGAAGCCATGTATCATGGCGCGCCTTGCCGGCGCTCAGGCCGGTCTCCGAGGCCATGGGCGGGGCACTGGGGCTCCGCCGGACAGGAACCCTTCATGAATGCAGACATCACGACCCGGTATCCGGGGTTGCCGGCTGGGCTGGCGCAACGTCAGCCCCTGCTGTGGCTGAATCCCGGGTACGACCCGCAGGCCGTTGGCCGCATCCCCGGCCTGGATCCTGCTGTCGCCGAAGCCCGCTTCAGTCGTTGCGCGGGACTGCTGGAGCAGGTCTTCCCGGAGCTCCGATCCACAGCGGGCCGCCTGTCTTCGCCCCTGGCGCCGATTCCGCGCCTGCAGGCTGCCCTGGGCCAGCCGGCGTCGGGCCTCTGGATGCTCAAGCGCGACGATGCGCTGCCGGTGGCCGGGTCCGTCAAGGCGCGCGGCGGCTTTCATGAAATCCTGACCTTGGCCGAGCAGATCGCGACCGACGCCGGCCTGCTGCGTGACGGCACCGACCGGCGCGTGCTGGCCAGCCCCGAGGCCCGGGCCGTGCTCGGGCGGCATGCTGTGGCGGTGGGCAGCACCGGCAATCTGGGCCTGAGCATCGGCATGATCGGTGCCGGCCTGGGCTTGCGTGCCGTGGTGCACATGTCGGCGGATGCCAAGGAATGGAAAAAGCAGCGCCTGCGGGCCCGGGGCATCGAAGTCGTCGAACACCCGGGGGATTATGCGTCGGCCGTGGCGGCCGGCCGCGCCCTGGCGGACACGGATCCGCTCACGCACTTCGTCGACGATGAACATTCCGAGGCGCTGTTCCTGGGCTATGCGGCCGCCGCACGGGAACTGCAGGCGCAACTGCAGGCGCAAGGCCGCCCCGTGGATGCCGATCATCCCCTGTTCGTCTATCTGCCCTGCGGGGTCGGCGGCGCACCGGGCGGCATCCTGTATGGGCTGAAACGACTGTTCGGCGCTTATGTGCATGGGTTCTTCGTCGAGCCGACCGCCTCGCCCTGCATGCTGGTGCAGCTGGCCTGCGGCACGCAGCAGCCGGTGTCGGTCTACGACGTCGGGCTGGACAATCGCACTGATGCCGACGGCCTGGCCGTGGGCCTGGCCTCGCCGCTGGTGGCGCCGCTGATGGCGTCCCTGTTGTCAGGGGTGTTCACAGTGGACGAAGACACGTTCTATGCGGACGCCTGGCGTCTGGAGGACACGGAAGGCATTTATGTGGAACCCTCGGCGGCCACCGGCCTGAGGGGGCCGCTGCAGGTGCTGGACACGGAGCAGGGCCGAGGCTACGTGCAGCGCCATAGCCTGGCCCGCGTCATGGATCATGCCACGCATGTCATCTGGAGCACTGGCGGGTCCCTGGTGCCGGAAGACATCCGTCAGGGTTTTCGCGAGCGGGGGCGGCCCCGCTCCTGACCGAGGAGCCACCATGTCGCGTCCGATTCTTGCCACGGTTCACCTGCAGGCCCTGGCGCACAACCTGGCCCGCGTGACCGATCGCCTGGCGACCGACGGGGCGGCAGCCCGCATCTGGGCGGTTGTGAAGGCCAACGCCTACGGGCATGGGCTGGAGGCCGCCGTGCGCGGCTTCGCCGCTGCGGATGGCCTGGCCCTGCTGGACATCCAGGAAGCCGTGCGGTGCCGCGAATTGGGCTGGCGGCGTCCCATCCTGCTGCTGGAAGGCTTCTTCAGGCCTGCCGACCTGGATGTCCTGGTCCGCTACGGGATCAGCACGGTGGTGCATAGTTCTGCGCAGATGGATATGCTGGCGGCCCATGGCGGGGATGCCATCGCGGCGCACGTCATGCTCAATTCGGGCATGCATCGGCTGGGGTTCCAGCCCGATGAATACCGCGTGGCGTTTGATCGGGCGCGCGCGCTGCAGGCGGCCGGCATCCTGTCGGAGGTCGGCAAGATGACGCATTTCGCCCGCGCGGACGATGATCTGGCCGTAACGCGCGCGCAGCTGGCCTGCTTCCTTCGCGTCACTTCTGGCTTGCCCGGCCAGGTCAGCGTGTGCAATTCGGCGGCGGTCCTGTCTCCCGGGCTGGCGCTCGCCGTGCCGGGCGAGGACCAATGGGTCCGCCCGGGCATCTGCCTGTACGGGGCATCCCCCTATGTGGGCCGGGATGCCGAATCCCTGGGCCTGCTGCCTGCCATGACGCTCAGTTCGGAACTCATCAGCACGCACGTGCTGCCGGCCGGCGAGGCCATTGGTTATGGGCATGCATTCCGCACGGACCACGACATGCGGGTCGGGATCGTGGCCTGCGGCTATGCGGACGGCTATCCTCGCCATGCGATCACCGGCACTCCCGTGGTCGTGGCGGGTGTCCAGACCCGCCTGGTCGGGCGGGTGTCGATGGACATGCTGTCCGTCGATCTGGACCCCGTGCCCCAGGCGCGGGTCGGTTCCCCCGTGGTGTTGTGGGGCGAAGGCGGGCCGTCTGTGGATGCGGTCGCCTGGTCCTCCAGCACTATTGCCAACGACTTGCTGGCGGGGTTGACGCATCGAGTCCCGCGCAGCGTCCAGCCCGCTGCCACCGGGATACGGGGCTGAACCGACTGCTAGGGCTGTCTCAGGGTGAAGCGGGTGAAAAGGCGGTCCAACGCCGCGCAGATGGCCTCGCCCGGCCAGTCCCGCAGCGATCGGCCGCGCGCATTCAGGGCATCATCGGCGCAGCCCTGGGGGCGAAAGATCTGCACGGCATAGTTCCGCACCCCCAGCGCGGCCAGTTCCCGGCCAAGCGCCAGCAGTTCGTCGGCGCTGATCAGGTCCGGATGCGCCGTGGTGCGGCATTCGAAATCCACGCCGCTGTCCAGCACGGCCTGCAGGCTGGCACGGGCCGGGGTGCCGCTGTTGGCCACCTGGGTGACACGTTCGTACTGCTCAAAGCCGGTCTTGATGTCCAGGCCGACCCAGTCCACCTGCGGCAGCACCTGCGCCAGGCGGCGCGGATGCGTGCCGCCGGTGTGCAAGCCGATCCTGTAGCCCAGTTCGCGCGCCTGCGCGATGGCGGGGCCCAGGCTGGGGTCCATGGTGGGTTCGCCACCGCTGAAGACCACGCCGTCGATCAGGCCGACGCGGCGCTTCAGAAAGGCCAGGATGTCGGACCAGTCCAGTGGGCTGGCTGTCGTGCGGGGCTGCAGGTGCGGGTTGTGGCAGTAGCCGCAGCGCCAGGGGCAGCCTTGCACGAAGACTACGGCGGCCAGCAGGCCAGGAAAGTCCGTCGCCGTGAAGGGCACCAGGCCGCCCGCCTTCAGGCGGTGGGCGCCGCTGCCTGGCGCGACGCGGGCGGTGGAGGCGGCGTGTGCGCGTTCCAGGGTAGCGGCGTGCATTTATCGGTCCGGGATCAGGCGGTGCGGGCGGACGGCGCCTGTCCGGCGTGGCGCTCGACGAAGAAGCGGCGTTCGTGGAATTCGCCTTTCTTGCCGATGTTGAAGGACGAGACCGGGCGGTGATAGCCCATGACGCGGGTCCAGATCTCGCACGGTTGGCGGTCGGCGTCGTTCAAGGTGATGGCGGTGTTGGACATGGTGTGCTCCTGAGAGGTTTGGAAAGCCGGGGAGGGACCCCGGCGGGGTTGAAAATGGTTAGGCGGGGTGGGCCGCCGGTTCGGCAGGCGACGCGCACGCGGCAGTGTGCCGGGCGGGGTCATCGTCGCCGGCCTGGCGCTGCTGGCGGGCGATCAGTTCGTCGTCGCATTGCGGGCAGAACTCGTGCCGGCCCGGCAGGTAGCCGTGTTTCGGGCAGATGGAAAACGTCGGTGTGATCGTGATGTAGGGCAGGGAAAAGCGGCCGAGGGTGCGACGCACCAGGGTGCGGCAGGCATCGGCCGAGGACAGCGGTTCGGTCATGTACAGGTGCAGCACAGTGCCGCCCGTGTATTTGCGCTGCAGTTCGTCCTGGCGCTCCAGCGCCTCGAAGGGGTCGTCGGTGAAGCCCACCGGCAGCTGTGACGAGTTCGTGTAGTAGGGCATGTCGTCGGTGCCGGCCTGCAGGATGTCGGGCCAGCGGCTGCGGTCTTCCTTGGCGAAACGGTAGGTGGTGCCTTCGGCCGGCGTGGCTTCCAGGTTGTACAGGTGGCCGGTGGATTCCTGGAACTCGATCATGCGGGCGCGCACGTGATCCAGCAGGCGCACGGCGAAGTCGTGCCCCCATGCCGTGGTCAGGTCGTGCTCGTCGGCAGTGAAGTTGCGGATCATCTCGTTGATGCCGTTGACCCCCAGAGTGGAAAAATGATTGCGCAGCGTGCCCAGGTAGCGGCGGGTGTAGGGAAACAGGCCGTTGTCCATGTGGTCCTGGATGACGCGGCGCTTGATTTCCAGGCTTTGGCGGCCCAGGGCCAGCAGTTCATCCAGCCGCGCCAGCAGGGCGGCCTCGTTGCCACGATGCAGGTAGCCCAGGCGGGCGCAGTTGATCGTCACCACGCCCAGCGACCCGGTCTGTTCCGCCGAGCCGAACAACCCGTTGCCGCGCTTGAGCAGTTCGCGCAGGTCCAGCTGCAGCCGGCAGCACATGGACCGGATCATGTTGGGCTTGAGTTCCGAATTGATGAAGTTCTGGAAGTAGGGCAGGCCGTACTTCGCCGTCATTTCGAACAGCAGTTCCGCATTGGGGCTGTGCCATTCGAAGTCCGGCGTGATGTTGTAGGTGGGGATGGGAAAGGTAAAGGCCCGGCCTTTGGCGTCGCCGGCCATCATGACCTCGATGTAGGCCCGGTTGATCATGTCCATCTCGGCCTGCAGTTCGCCGTAGGTGAAGGGCGTTTCCTGGCCGCCGATCACCGGCACCTGGTCGCGCAGGTCTTCCGGGCAGACCCAGTCGAAGGTCAGGTTGGTGAACGGCGTCTGCGTGCCCCAGCGCGAGGGCACGTTCAGGTTGTAGATCAGTTCCTGCATGCACTGGCGCACCTGGTCGTAGTCCATGGCATCCTGGCGGATGAAGGGCGCCATGTAGGTGTCAAAGGAACTGAAGGCCTGTGCGCCGGCCCATTCGTTCTGCAACGTGCCCAGGAAATTGACGATCTGGCCGACGGCGCTGGACATATGACGCGGCGGCGCGGATTCGACCTTGCCCGGCACGCCGTTCAGGCCTTCGTTCAGCAGTGTGCGCAATGACCAGCCGGCGCAGTAGCCCGACAGCATGTCCAGGTCGTGGATGTGCAGGTCACCCTGGCGGTGGGCCTGGCCGATGGATTCCGGATAGACGTGGCTGAGCCAGTAGTTGGCGATCATCTTGCCGGAAGTGTTCAGGATCAGCCCGCCCAGCGAATAGCCCTGGTTGGCATTGGCATTGACGCGCCAGTCCTGCTGGCGCAGGTATTCGTCGATGGAGCGGATCACGTCGATCTGCGGCACGGGGCGCTCGGCAATCTGTACGGCGGCAAGGTTCATTTTTAATCTCTATATATTGTGTTGATATTAATGTTAAACACAACATATAGTGTAATAAAGAGATTTTCCAATTATTTTGAACAGGCTTGATCAGGGTTAATTCTGTGCCTTGCCGGGGCGCTGCCGGCAGTGGCGCGTGATGGCGAGGGCATGAAAAAACCACCCCGGAGGGTGGTCTGACATGCGGCGCTGCTGGGGACGCAGAACGGCGGCTGGCCCGGTTTAGCGAGACAGGCGCGCGCCTTTTGGTGAGGCACCGGGTATTTCCAGGGCCGGATCGAGCATGAGGCTGAGCGTGCGGCAGGCCTGCCCGACACAGTGTCGTCCGTGCTGGACGACCTTGTCCGAGAATCGGGTCTTGGCGCCGGAGATGGACAGCGATCCCACGATCGCGCCGTCCTGGAATACCGGCCCCGCGATCGCGGCAATTTCGGGGTCGCGTTCCCCCAGGGACACGATGGTCTGGAACGGGTCGTCCCGCCGTTCGGCGTAGGGACGGGTGTCGCTGAGCACCCTGCCTGCTGCGCCGTGCTGCAGGGTGAGCAGGTCTCCGGGGCGGATATGGTCCCGCAGGGATTTCCGGGAATCCACCCGGAACAGCGCCAGCCGAAGATCGTTCCGGCGGATATAGTAGGTGGCGCTTTCACCGGTGGCCTCGACGAGTTGCGTCAATATGGCTTCGATGTCCATCTTGTCGCCCGAGACGCGATGCGCCAGGGAACCCAGGCGGACCAACTCGGGGCCGAGGCGGAATCCCCCGTCCGTGTCGCGGACCAGGACGCCGAATTGCTCCAGCGATTCCGCCAGTCTGAGAATCGTGCTTTTGTACAGGCCCGTGCGCCGGGCGAGTTCCGCCAGGGTCAGGGACTTGTCATCGTTGCCGAAGCAGCAGATGAGGCTTAGCGCGCGGTTGACGGCCGCGACGCCGCTGCTGTCCGGCTGGTTTGCGGCGGGATCTTTCGTCTTGGGTTCGGTCATGGTGTCGTGCGGATTCGCCGTTTCCAGGTCATGCTGCAGGATCGGGTCCCGGCCCGGTGTAGGTGTATCCTAAGCTGGGCGGTAACGGGCCTTTGATGCGCCCGCCCTGTTGCTTCTGTTCCCAGGCGTGGGCCAGTATACCAACCGATCTGGACAGGACGAACAGGCCGCGCGCCAGCGCATCGGGAAAGCCCAGTTCGCCGTAGATCAAGGCGGTGGCGCCGTCGATGTTCATGGGAATCGGTCGACCGTCGCGCGTGACCAGCAGGGACTGCATCGCCCGCGCGACGTTGAGGAAGCGGCCTTCGATCTGGTGCTGGGCGGCTGCCTCGGCGGCCAGTGCGGTCAGGCGCACGGCGCGGGGGTCGACGGGATGGAATCGGTGGCCGAAGCCGGGAATGATGGAACCTTGATGATTCCGGAACGCGTCCAGCGCCTCGCCGGCCGCCTGGCGGAAGTCCGCCCCGTCCGACAGGCGTTCGACGGCGTCGCGATAGAGCGCGAGGCACTGCTCGCCTGCACCGCCGTGGATGTCGTCCAGCACGTTGACGCCCGAAGCCATGGCGCCATTCAGGCTGACGCCGCAGGTGACCGCCATGCGGGCGATGGCGATGGAGGGCGCCTGGGGGCCGTGATCCACCGACGATACCAGGGCCGCCTCGAACAGCCGCAGCTGCGCCAGAGTGGGACGGTCGTCGCGCAGCATGCGCCAGATCATCTCGGGGAAACCGATCGTGCCGATCAGCGTCTCGATCGGCGCGCCCTTGATCCGGATGCTGCCGGGTTGAATGTCGATGATGCCGGTGCGCCACCATTGGCGCGCGGCTCCAGCCGGGTCGGTCTCGCGGCCGTCCGGCCGGATGTTGTCGTTCGTGCCATTCATATCGTGCCTTCCTCCTGCAGTCTGGCGATCGCGGTATCGGTGAGTCCCAGTCCGCGCAGGATCTCGTCCGTGTGCTGACCCAGGCGGGGAGGCGGGGCGTCGACGGCCGTCTGTTGGCCGTCGACGAGGAATCCGCTGCGCGTCACGGTGATCTCTTCGTCGTCCTGGGACAGGGACATCAGCAGCCCCCGGTGCGCGATCTGTTCCTGGTCCAGCGCCTGCTCGACGCTCAGTACCTGTCCCGCCGGGACACCGTGCCGGTTGAGGACCTCATCCCAGTAGGCGGCCGTCTGCGTGTTCAGGCCCTGCTCGATCTGGACGGTGAGTTCCGGCCGGTGGCGCTTGCGGTCCTCCCGGTCCCGGAATTTCGGGTCCGCCGCCAATTCGGGGCGGCCAATGAGCGCGCACAGCGTCTCGAACTGCTCTTGCTTGTTGGCCGCGATGTTGATGACGCCGTCCCGCGTCTGGAAGGTGCCCGAGGGGCTGGCGGTGAAATTGTGATTGCCCATAGGCTGGGGGGCGCATTTGGCGATCAACTGGTTGGAGACGATCCAGCCCATCGTCGTCAAGGAAGAATCCAGCATGGAGACGTCGATGAAGCAACCTTCCTGGCTGCGCAGACTGCGGACCAGCGCCGCGCTGATGGCGAACGCGGCGGTGAGCCCGCCGATGGTGTCGCAGACGGGATATCCGACCCGCAGCGGGGCGCTGTCCGAATCGCCCGTGATGCTCATGACTCCCGATCTGCCCTGGATGATCTGGTCATAGGCGGGAGAGGCGGCAAGCGGCCCCGATTGGCCGTAGCCGGAAATCGCGCAGTAGACCAGGCCGGGATGGACGTCCTTGAGGGTCTCGTATCCCAGGTCCAGGCGCTGCATGACGCCGGGACGGAAGTTTTCCAGCACCACGTCGCTGCGGGCGCACAGGAGCTTGAAGATCTCTTTGCCCCGGGGGTGCTTCAGGTTGAGCGTCATCGATTTCTTGCCGGCGTTCTGGGCCAGGAAGGACGTGCCCATCCCCCGGGCGTTGCGCGCCTTGGCCGCCCCCAGATTGCGCGCCAGGTCCCCGGACCCGGGGACTTCGATCTTGATGACGTCGGCCCCCAGCAATGCCAGCTGGTATCCGGCAAAGGGACCCGCCAGCACATTGGTGAGGTCCAGGATCTTGATGCCTTCGAGTAGTCGTCTCATTGTTCCGTGCCCTTGGCCATTGTCGTTACTCGACCACCGTTGAGTGGATAAAATTCTGTCAGACAGAATTGATGTTCTTATTTTAGAACTGTGCTAATATTTTGGTCAACTGCAGCACTGAACCGATATCGCACTGACAGGAGACGTCATGAAGCAGTACCAGATGCTGATCGGCGGGCATTGGACCGACCCCGTGGCAGGTGAATGGATCGACTCGGTCGAGCCTTTCTCGGGAGAAGTGATCGCCCGGATTCCCCGGGGCTCGGCCGCGGATGCCGGTGCAGCGGTCGATGCCGCCCATGCGGCGTTCCATAATCCGGCTTGGTCGGAACTGACCGCGACGGCCCGTGGCGCGCTGCTGCGCAAGCTGGCGGGATTGATCGAACGGGATGCCGCCCACCTGGCGGATATCGAGCGTTCCTGCAATGGCAAGAACATCACCGAGGTCGCCGGCCAGGCGCGGAACGTCGCCCAGTGGTTCTATTACTATGCGGGCCTGGCCGACAAGATCGAGGGCGCGGTCGTCCCGATCAACAAGCCGGGCGTATTCAACTATGTCCGCTATGAGCCGCTCGGCGTCGTGGCCGCCATCACGCCCTGGAATTCGCCCCTCGCCTTGACCGCCTGGAAAATGGCGCCTGCCCTGGCGTGTGGGAACACCATCGTCATCAAGCCTTCCGAATACACGTCGCCGCCTCTGCTGGAGCTCGGCGCGCTCGCTCTCGAAGCCGGGATCCCCCCCGGGGTGGTGAACGTCGTCACCGGGTACGGCGGCGAGATCGGCGCCGCATTGATCGAGAACCGGAAGGTCGCCAAGGTCGCGTTCACTGGCGGAGATTTCGGGGGGCGGGAAGTCGCCGTCGCGGCGGCCAGGCATTTCAAGAAGGTGACCCTGGAGCTCGGCGGGAAATCCGCCAATATCGTGTTTGACGATGCGGATTTCGATCAGGCGGTCAACGGCGCCATCGCCGGCATCTTCGGTGCGGCGGGCCAGACCTGCATGGCGGGTTCCCGCTTGCTGGTGCAGCGCGGCATTCACGACCGTTTCGTGGCGCGCCTGGTGGAGATCGCCTCGCAGGCTAGGATCGGAGACCCGGCGCTGCCGGAGACGCAGGTCGGGCCCATCGCTACCCAGGCGCAGTACGAAAAGATCCTGCGCTACATCGACATCGCAAAGGAAGAGGGGGCGACCTGCATCCTGGGCGGCCAGCCGCTGTCCGGTCCCGGCTATGGGCAGGGCCAGTTCATCAGCCCGACGATATTCACCGGCGTCACCAACACCATGCGCATCGCCCGTGAAGAGGTGTTCGGTCCGATCTTGGCGGTGATCCCCTTCGGTGAGATGGACGAAGCCCTGGCGATCGCCAATGACAGCGACTTCGGCCTGGCCGCGGCCGTCTGGACTCAAGATCTGCATCGGGCGCTTTATTGCGTGGACCGCCTGGAGGCGGGCACGGTCTGGGTGAACAACTACCGCTCCACCAGCTTCACGACGCCGTTTGGTGGCTACAAGAACAGCGGAATCGGGCGCGAGGGCGGGACCGAGGCGGTCAAGGAATACCTGCAGCCCAAGAGCGTATGGATCACGACCCGGCCCAACAAGGCCAATCCCTGGGTGCTGGGCTGAGCCTCGCGGACCCACGGACTGATTGCGAAACCAGGAGACGACAATGATGCAAAAGCAAGACGACCGACCGGATCTGCTGATCGTGGGCTGCGGGGTGGCCGGCCTTTCGGCCGCCGCCACGGCCCTGGAGGCGGGGCTGAAGACCCTGAATCTGGAGCGTGCGACCCCCGAGAATTTCGGGGGAGGATCCCGTTGGACGGAAGCCTATATGCGCATGAAGAACGATTCGGAGATTGCCGATGACTTCGAAGAGCATTTCGCCAACCATCCCGGCTGCAACGTCGATCCCAATGTGCTGAAGGCGATCAGTTCCGGGTCCTACGACTCATGGCCGCCCAACGTCAAGGCGCATCCGTTCCCCGATCCGGAACTGGTGTCGAGATTCGCGGACTCGGTCCCCGAGACCATCCGCTGGCTGAAAGGCTTCGGCTTGAAGTTCGAGCCGCAGCCGATTTACCTGCTGACCCAGAATACGTCCCGCATCGCCGCCCAAGGCGGCGGGCTCGCCTTGATCGAACGCCTGCGGGAACGGGTGCTCGAACTGGGGGGAGAGATCGCTTACCAGACCACGGCCGTGGACTTGATCCATGACGACCTGGGTGCGGTGCAGGGGGTCTTCGCTCTGAATGCCCGGGGCGAGCGGCACGCCCTTCATGCTCATGCCGTGATTCTCGCCAGCGGCGGGTTCCAGGGCAACCAGGAGATGATGACGCGCTACCTGGGCGGCAAGGCGGCCAACATCAGGCCGGTGGCGCCGGGCGGGTATTACAACCGGGGCGAGGGCATCGAGATGGCCTTGCGGGCCGGGGCCGCGCCTGCGGGGGAATACGGGTCCTACCATGCGGAACCCGTCGATCCCCGTTCCTTGCAGGCGGAAGCCGTCATCTTCATCTATCCCTACGGGATCCTCGTCAATCGCCGGGGCGAGCGCTTCATCGACGAGGCGCCCGGCACCGTCGACGCCCATTACGACAATATTGCCCGCAGCTTCGCGGAACAGCCCGAAGGGCTGGTGTACGTGGTGTTCGACAGCCAGGTTGAAGACATTCCCCGCTGGAAGACCAGCATCCGCAGCGACGTGCCGCCACTGGAAGCCGACACGATCGAGGCACTGGCGGTGCTGATTGACGTCCCGGCCGATGCGCTAGCCGACACCGTCCAGGCCTTCAACGCCGCATGTCCCGCAGGCGAGGCGGAGTTCAAGCCTTTCGACCTGGACCACCAGGCCACCTCGGGGATCGAGCCCCGGAAGTCGCATTGGTCCAGGCCCCTGAAGAAAGGGCCGTTTCGCGCCTATCCGATCATTTCGACGGCATGTTTCACGTTCGGCGCCTTGAAGGTCAGCCCCGATGCCGAGGTGTTGACCAAGGACGGTTATCCGATCCGCGGGCTGTATGCGGCTGGCGAGACCGTTGGTATTTACCACCAGGTCTACAACGGCTCGACCTCGGTGCTGCGCGGCCTGGTCTTTGGCCGTATTGCCGCCAGCCACGTGGTCCGGGCACGGCAGCAGAAGGCTTGATGCTGGAAATTTTTCACTTCAATGATATCCAGGAGACAGACCATGAATCGTAAATTTTCCCTCGTGGCCGGTGCAATTATGTTGCTGGTGGCCGGATCCGCAGCTGCCGACGTCAAGATCGCCCAGTTGGACGGCATGTCCGGTCCGTTCGCCAACGTCGGCGAACAGCAGCAGCGGACACTGGAGAGCGCGATCGAAGAGATCAATGCGGCTGGCGGCATCAACGGTGAAAAGCTGCAGCTCGTCACGATCGACGGCAAGGGCAGCCCGCAGGAAACCCTGAATGCCTTCCGCCAGGCCACCGATCAGGGCATCCGCTACGTGACCCAGGGCAATAGCTCGGCGGTCGCCGCCGCGCTGGAAGACGCGGTCGGGAAATACAACCGGCGTCACCCCGATGCGCCCGTCCTGTATTTCAACCATTCCGCCATTGACAATGACCTGACGAACAGCAAATGCAATTTCTGGCATTTCCGCTTCGATCCCAGCGTCGACATGAAGGCCGCCGCCATCGTGGGCGAGTTGTTGAAGGACAAGAAGATCAAGTCGGTTTATCTGCTGGACCAGAACTATGCGCTGGGGCAGCAGTTCTCCGCCTCCGCGAAGCGGATTCTGGCGGAACACGGCAACAGCATCAAGGTCGTCGGGGACGATCTTCATCCGATGGGGCAGGTCAAGGATTTTTCCAGCTATGTGGCCAAGATCCGCGAGTCGGGCGCGAACGCGCTGCTGACGGCCAACTGGGGCAATGACCTGTCCCTGCTGATCAAGGCGGTCAACGAGGCGGGCCTCAAGATCGACATCTACACGATCTACGGCTCGGGATTCGGCGCGCCCACCGCCATCAAGGAGGACGGCGTCGACCTGCTGAAGGTCGTCAGTGTCTGGCTGCCCAACATCAAGGACGACAAGGTCCAGCCGTTCGCCGACGCCTATAACAAGCGCTATGGTCAGCAACTGTACTTCTACCAGATTCGCACCATGATGCGTATGTTCGCGCAGGCCGCGAAAGAGGCGAGTTCCAACGAGCCGCTGAAGGTCGCTCAAAAGCTGGAGGGCATGCACTTCGATTCGGCCACCGGCCCTGCGCTGATGGGCAAGGCGGACCACCAGCTCGCCCTGCCCATGTTCCTGGGGACCCTGAAGAAGGTCGCGGCCAATGGCGGCCCCTCGGACGTGCAGTATGACGCCGAGAACACGAAGGTCGTCGGCTTTCAGGTGGACAGCGTGATCCCGGCTGCGCGGACGGTTCAGGCGACCACCTGCAAGATGCAGCGACCTTCCTGATCTGGACATTCCTGTGAACCACGGGGTGCGGGCGCACTCCGCAGGAGACTCGCTTGAGCACATTGATCATCACATCGCTGAACGCACTGAGCTTCGGCTTGCTGCTGTTCCTGCTGTCTGCGGGACTGACCCTCATTTTTTCCATGATGGGAGTCCTGAACTTCGCGCATGCCGGCTTCTACATGCTGGGCGCCTACCTGGCGTACACGCTCGGCCTGCATGTCGGCTTTTTCCCCGCGCTCTTTCTCGCGCCGCTGCTGGTCGGAGGGCTGGGAATGGCGGTCGAACGCTTCGGCCTGCGCAGCGTGCACGCCTACGGCCACGTGGCCGAACTGCTGTTCACATTCGGGCTGTCCTACATCATCGAAGAGATCGTCCAGCTGATCTGGGGCAAGGCGCCGGTTAGCTACCCCGTGCCCGCCCTTTTGTCGGGCGATGCCTTCACGATCCTGGGGGCGCCCTTTCCCTCGTACCGGCTGTTCCTGATGCTGGTGTCGGTCGCCGCCTTGCTGGTGCTGTACGGCATCATCAAGAAGACCCGCGTCGGCCTGGTCGTGCAGGCGGCGCTCACGCATCCCGATATGGTCCAAGCCCTGGGGCATGACGTGCCCAAGGTGTTCATGCTCGTCTTTGGCGTCGGCATCGCGCTGGCCGCCCTGGCCGGGGCGGCGGGCGCGCCGATGGCGGTGACCGAGCCGGCCATGGCGCAGGCCATCGGGCCGATCGTATTCGTGGTGGTTGTGCTGGGCGGCATCGGCTCATTGAAAGGGGCGTTCATCGCCGCGCTGCTGCTGGGCTTCACCCAGAACTTCGCTATTCTCTTCGATGTTTCGCCTTACCAGATGATCCTGGACGCCTTCGGTTCGCGGGTCGCTGCGGTGTTCGACCAGGAGTTCATGCGCATCACAATCGCCCAGTCGGCGCCCTTGCTGCCATTCGCCTTGATGGTGCTCGTCTTGCTGGTCCGCCCTCAGGGGCTGTGCGGGAATCGGGGAGGCGGCCTATGAAAACGTCGTTCATGCGATGGTCGGCTGTCGCGGCCTTGCTGGCAGTCATGCTGTTCGTTCCGGCGGCCGTGGATCGCTCTTCCTTGACGTCGCTGTTCACTCAGTTCACCGTGATCTCCCTGCTGGCGATGTCCTACAACATGCTGATGGGGCAGACTGGCATGCTGTCGTTCGGGCACGCCGTGTATTCAGGCCTGGGGGCGTACTGCACGGCGCACTTTCTCAACCATTTCGGGGCCGATGGCCTGGGGTCGGGGATTTTCCTGCTGCCTCTGGTCGGGGCGGTGTCGGGGGCGTTCTTCGGCCTGACGCTGGGATTCGTCTCCACCCGCCGCTCGGGCATTGCCTTTGCCATGATCACCTTGGGGATTTCCGAGCTGATCGCGCACCTGGCGCTGATGATGCCGGGCTGGTCTGGCGGCGAATCCGGCATCACGGTCGACCGCATGCTGAGTTCGCCGATCCTGGGCTTCGATCTGGGTTCGGGGTTGCAGGCCTATTATTACGTGCTGGGGTGGACGGTCCTGGTCATCTTCTTGCAGTTCCTGATCACCAGGACTCCGATCGGCCGCTTGTCCAATGCGGTCCGCGACAACGCCGAGCGCGTGATGTTCATCGGGTTCAACCCCCAGAAGATCCGCCTGCTCACCATGGTGCTGTCGGGCGCGTTTGCCGGCATCGGCGGCTCGCTCATGGTCGTCAATTACGAGATAGTCACGTCCGAGACGCTGGGGCTGGGGCAGTCTGGCATGCTGCTGATCGCGGCCTACCTGGGCGGATCGGGACTGTTCCTGGGGCCGGTGCTGGGGGCAATCGTCTACGTGCTGTTCATGTCGTTCGTCGCAACCCTGACCCAGGCCTGGCTTTTGTATTTCGGGGTGCTGTTCATCCTGGTCGTGCTGTATTCCCCGAAGGGCCTGATGCCCCTGTTGCTGGCTTTGCCGCAGTATGGTCCGCGCCAATGGCTGCGCCTGCTGGCCGTCGCCCTGGTCGGCGCGGCGGCGGTCCAGTTGATCGAGACGATCTATCTGGTAGAAGACGGGCAGAGCGGCCTGTCTCTCCTGCCGCTCTTTCCGGGCTTGTCACCCGGGATGCTGTCGGGCCTGATGGCCGTGCTGATCGCCGCCGTGTGCTGTCTTCTGTATCGAAAGAGAATCGTTTCAAAGTTTCAGGGAGGCCCGGTATGAGTCTGCAAGGTTTGCGTCTGCACCAGGTCCGCAAGTCCTTCGGTGCGACTTGCATCATTCACGACGTGACCCTGGATGTGCGGGCGGGCGAGTCCATTGCCCTGATCGGACCCAATGGCGCTGGCAAGTCCACGCTGTTCAACATGATCAGCGGCCGCATCCTCCCTTCGGGCGGAAGCATCGAATTGAACGGCGAAAGCCTGGTGGGCGTCGCGCCGTTCGAGATCTATCGCAAGGGGCTTTCCCGGTCGTTCCAGGTCAGCAATATCTTTCCCACCATGAGCGTGTCCGAGAACATCCGGACGTCGGTGCTGTGGTCTCTGGGCTACCGCTATAGCCTGATCCGCTTCATGGAGCGCCTGCGCGACGTGCGCGAGCGGGCGGATGCCGTGATGGAGGAGGTCGGCCTGCAGCGACGCCGGAACGTACCTGCCCGCGAGCTGTCATACGCGGAACTCCGCTCGCTGGAGATTGCCATGGCGATTTCCGGCGACCCTCAGGTTGTGCTGCTGGACGAGCCGACCGCAGGCATGAGCCGCTCCGAGTCCGAGGCGGCCACCTGTCTGATTCGACGTATTTCGCAGGCCCGCACCCTGATCATGGTCGAGCACGACATGAGCGTCGTGTTTGGCCTGGCCGACCGCATTGCCGTGTTGTCCGGCGGCGCATTGATCGCCTGTGATACCCCGCAGCGCATCCGCGAGGATCCCGCAGTCAGGGAGGCTTATCTGGGAGACAAATATGCTGGTGGTTAAAGGGCTGCATGCCTTCTATGGAAAGAGCCATATCTTGCATGGCATCGACCTGTCCATCGAACGGGGGGAGATCGTCAGTCTGCTGGGGCGTAACGGCACCGGCCGCTCGACGCTGGTCAAGGCGCTGATCGGCCTGGTCAGCAGGACGGGATCGGTGCGATTCAATGAGGCCGAAACCATCCGGATGGCTGCCTTCAGGATTGCCCGGCTGGGAATCGGTTATGTCCCCGAGAACCGGGATGTGTTTCCCACCCTGACGGTCAGGCAGAATCTGGTGCTGGGCGAGAAGCCTGGCCGGCCGCCAGGACGGTGGCAACTGGACGAGATGTTCGATTTCTTCCCGCGCCTGAAAGAGCGGGAAAACACACCCGCCGGCTTCTTGTCGGGTGGCGAACAGCAGATGCTGACCCTATGCCGCACCTTGATGGGGAATCCGGACTTCATCATGATCGATGAGCCGACGGAGGGCGTGGCCCCCAAGATCGTCGCCCAGATCCGGGACCTGTTGCTGGAGGTCAAGCGTCGCCAGGTATCGGTGCTGCTGATCGAGCAAAAGCTGGACATTGCCCTGGATCTCTGCAATCGGCTGTATCTGATGGGGCATGGGGAAATCGTGTTTGAGGGAACCGCCGCCCAACTGAGCCGGAACCCCGACCTGCAGAAAGAATGGCTCGAGGTCTGAGGTCACGAGCCGACTCCTGTTTTGAAACTTGTTTTTAAGCCGACCCGACCATGTTTATCGTACTGCTCAATTATCGAAAGCCGTTGGTACAAGTCAATGAACTTCTGGAAGAACACCGGAAGTTCCTGGATCGTCATTACGCCAGCGGCTTGTTTCTGTTGTCCGGCCGGAAAGAGCCCCGGACCGGAGGCTTCATTCTCGCCGCTGCATCGGGCCGCCAGGCTCTGATAGAGATCCTGGCGGCAGATCCATTCAGCCTGCACGGAATCGCGAATTATGAGGTGATCGAGGTCGTCGCTTCGCGCGCCGCGCCTTCGCTGGATTTTCTATTGGAAACGAACCCTTAGCTTGCGCAGCGGGCGGACGGCGGGAACTGCCGTGTGTTCAGGGCACGATGTGGAAATCGATGACGATTTCGCCCGGGTTGCGGGCCAGGTATTCGAACTGGATGTTCTCGCCGAAATGGTTCTTCAGTTGCTGCAAGAGCGGCAAGGGGTCGTGGTCGTTGCAGAAACGCATGGTTTCCCCCGGCTGCAGGGCCGACAAGGCGCCAAAGATGGCGGCATGCCGAAAGCGTTTGGCGATGCCCCGCGCGTCGAGAGGGTAGGTGTTTTCAGCAAACATGGGGATAGCGTCGGAAGCCACGGTGCGTCATTCCTGAAAAGATGAGTCGAAAAGTCCGATTATAGAAATGCGGCCCCCAGAAACCGGCAGGAACCCTATGCGCAGCAAGGGTTCCCGGACGTCTCCCGGTTCATGAGGAGGTGGTTTCCGCCCGGTCCGGATGGCGTTGTTCCCAGGCTTTCACGGCCTGTTCCCAGGCGCGCTTTTCCTCGGCGTAGGTGTCGAAGACGCAGGGGCAGCAGCCGTTGCCGCAGCATTCGTTCAGGTCGGGCTCGATGGGTTCGACCGGGCGCGGGTCGTCGTGTGCCGAAGTATCACTCATGACGTCATCATAGGGCATCCGGCCAGGGTCACGCGCAGGCGAGGTTTTCCCGGTTGCTGCGCTGGATGTGCTCGGGGATGTCGATCTGTATGCTGGATTGTGGCCGGCCGTCCACGAACATCATCAGTTCGCCCGTGCGAAAGGCGGTCCAGGTCTCGTTGTCGGTCAATGGTTTGGTCGTGATGACCGCCACGCAGTCCCCGCGACCGGCGACGTTGGCGAAATCCACGGCCACGTCGGTATCGACCAGGTGGGCCACCTGGAATGGCCAGGCGCGCACGATATAGGTCAGCAAGGTCGAGCAATGCGCCAGCATGCAGCGCCCGTTGGACAGCAGGAAGTTGAAGACGCCGTGGCGGGTCAGTTCGGCCGTCATTTCGGCCACGGCGGCGAACAGTTCCTGGTCGTCGGGTTCGCGAGTGCCGAATTGCGCGCGCAGGCCTTCCATCATGTAGCAGAAGGCGCGTTCGCTGTCGGTCTGGCCGATGGGCAGGCAGTCGCCGCGCAAGGTGGGCGCAAAGGATTTCAGGTCGCCGTTATGGGCGAACAGCCAGTGGCGCCCCCACAGTTCGCGCACGAAGGGGTGGCAGTTTTCCAGTTCCAGGGCTCCCTGGGTGGCTTTGCGGATGTGGGCGATGACGTTGCGCGATTTGATCGGGTAGTGTTTGATCAGATCGGCCACGGGCGACTGGCAGCAGGGGGCGTTGTCCAGAAAGCAGCGCGAGCCGCGATTTTCGTAGAAGGCGATGCCAAAACCGTCGGCATGGTGGTCGGTGCCGCCGCCGCGCGCTGCAAATCCCGTGAAGGAAAAGGTGATGTCCGTCGGCGTGGCGCAATTCATGCCCAATAGCTGACACATGGCTGGCAAGCCCCCAGGAAAACGGGGCTCTTTCACCCCGAATGGTTCATGCCTGAATTGTAGTCTTGCGGGGCAGGATATAACCGGGGCTTGGTATGGGAATCCGTGATGAGCTTATGCCGTGTCGTGCCGGAGCATCAGAATCGCCTGCCGATAGCCGCTGGCCGGGTAGATGGCGGGCATGGGCGGGTGTTCTTTGCTGGGCGCCAGCGTCCAGGTATCTGCCAGCAGGGCCTGGATGATGGCCACCAGTTCCATGCGGGCCAGCGGTGCGCCTGGGCAGGCGTGGATGCCCGCCCCGTACAACAGGTTCAGGGCAGGATCCCGGTCCAGGCGGAATTCGTCGGGGTCGCCGAACACGGCCTCGTCGCGGTTGGCCGACGCCCAGATCAGGGTCAGGCGTTCGCCAGGCTGCACATCGGTGTCGCCGACGCGTACAGGACAGGTCGGGCTGCGCCGGTTGGCGATCAGCGGGGCGTGGATGCGCAGGATCTCGTCGTTGGCGGCGTGGACCAGCGCGGGGTCGCGGCGCAACTGGTCCTGCAGGCCGGGATGGGTGGCCAGGTAATGGGCGATGATGCCGACGCTTGAGGCCATGGTGCCCAGTTCGCCGACCGTCCAGTTGCGCAGGATGCTGACGATCTCGTCTTCGGTCGGCGTGCGTCCGTGGATGGTTGCGCGCATCAGGCGGGTCGTGGCGTCATCAGGCGCCTGGTCGCCAGCCAGGCGGCGTTCCTGCAGCAGGTCGCGGATGGTCTGGTCGAACTCGGTGGCGACGGCGGCGATGGCATGCGTGTCGCCCGACAGGGTGGCAACGTTCTTTTTGTGGATCCATTGCCGCAGCGGTTCGTGCAGGCTGTCGGGCCAGCCCAGAAAGGCGCATTGCATGCGCAGCGCAAACGGGTGCGCCAGGCCGAACATGATCTCCACGCTGGTGTTGCGCGGCAGGGCCGCCACCAGTTCGGCGCAGATCCGGCGGCACTCGGGCTCGAAGTCCGCCATGCGGTCCGGGCCGAAATAGGGTTCGATCAGCGCGCGCCAGGCCGTGTGTTCCGGCGGATCCATGCTGTTGGGCACCGAAACGTGACGCGAGGCCCGGCTGCTGAACGTGTCGTGATCCGTCAGGATGCGCATCACGTCGGCGTGGCGGAACACGGAATGATGCAGGTAGTCGCTGTGGGCTACCGGACAGCGCTGGCGCATGCGGTCGTAGGCGGCGATGGGATCGGCGAGCACTTCCGGGGCGCGGGGGTCCCAGTCCTGGTGTGAGGTCATGGCAGTTCTTTGGATGACGGGAAGACGGCCTTGGATCAGGTCCGTCCGACTGTAGCATCGGGTAAACCCTGGGGGTGGCCATTGGCCGCCGAAGGGTGGGTTTATCTGGCAGTCGTTTGATTTTCCTCAAGGTGCGATGCACATCCGAACCTGTCGGGCATCTGACGCTGATTGCGTCTTGAAAATCCCCCCCGCCAACCGCATATATCGCATATCGGGGCGCAGCGCCCCCTCCCTATGAAGGGCTCCACCCATGCGATTCGACAAACTGACGACGAAGTTCCAGCAAGCGCTGGCCGACGCTCAAAGTCTGGCCGTGCGTCACGATCATCCCTATATCGAAAACGTCCATTTGCTGTCGGCCCTGCTGGCCGATGCGGACAGCGGCGCCGGCAGTCTGCTGGCGCGTGCCGGCGTGGCCGTGCCTCGCCTGCAGGCCGAACTGGACCGCCAGATCAGGGCCCTGCCCACCGTGCAGGGCACCGAAGGCAATGTACAGGCTGGCCGCGACCTGCAGGCTGCCCTGGCGCGCACGGACAAAGAAGCCGGGCAGCGCGGCGACACCTATATTGCCAGCGAACTCTATCTGCTGGCCCTGGCCGACGACAAGGGCGAGGTCGGCCGCGCCTTGCGCGAGGCCGGCCTGCAGCGCAAGGCCCTGGAGGCCGCCATCGACGCCGTGCGTGGCGGTGCGGCTGTCGAGGGCGCGGACGACGAAGACAATCGCCAGGCCTTGAAGAAATACACCCTGGACCTGACAGCCCGCGCACGCGAAGGCAAGCTCGACCCCGTGATCGGGCGCGACGATGAAATCCGTCGCACCATCCAGATCCTGCAGCGCCGCACCAAAAACAACCCGGTGCTGATCGGCGAACCCGGCGTGGGCAAGACCGCCATCGTCGAGGGCCTGGCACAGCGCATCGTCAACGGCGAAGTGCCTGAAACCCTGAAGGGCAAGCGCGTCCTGACGCTGGATCTGGCGGGCCTGCTGGCGGGTGCCAAGTATCGCGGCGAATTCGAGGAACGCCTGAAGGCCGTGCTGAAGGAACTGTCCCAGGACTCCGGGCAGACCATCGTCTTCATCGACGAGCTGCACACCATGGTGGGCGCGGGCAAGGCCGAAGGCGCGATGGACGCCGGCAACATGCTCAAGCCCGCCCTGTCGCGCGGCGAACTGCACTGCGTGGGCGCCACGACGCTGGATGAATACCGCCAGTACATTGAAAAGGACGCCGCGCTGGAACGGCGCTTCCAGAAGGTGCTGGTGGACGAACCCGACGTGGAATCCACCATCGCCATTTTGCGCGGCTTGCAGGAACGCTATGAATTGCACCACGGCGTGCAGATCACCGACCCGGCCATCGTGGCGGCAGCGGAACTGTCGCACCGCTACATCACCGACCGCTTTCTGCCCGACAAGGCCATCGACCTGATCGACGAGGCTGCCGCCCGTATCCGCATGGAAATCGATTCCAAGCCGGAAGTCATGGATCGCCTGGACCGGCGCATCATCCAGCTGAAGATCGAGCGTGAGGCCGTGCGCAAGGACACCGACGAGGCCTCCGGACGCCGCCTGAAGGCGATCGAGGAAGAACTCGAGACCCTGCAACGCGAATACAACGACTACGAGGAAATCTGGAAGGCCGAAAAGGCGGCCGTCCAGGGTTCGCAGGCCGTGAAAGAGGAAATCGACCAGGTCCGCGCGGAAATGGCCGAATGGCAGCGCAAGGGCCAGTACGACAAACTGGCCGAACTGCAGTACGGCCGCCTGCCCGAACTGGAGTCCCGGCTGAAAGCCGCCGAAGCTGCTCCCAAAGACACGGAAGCCGGCAAGCCGCGCTTGTTGCGCACCCAGGTTGGCGCCGAGGAAATCGCCGAGGTCGTCTCCCGGGCCACCGGCATCCCCGTGTCGCGCATGATGCAGGGCGAACGCGCGAAACTGCTGGGCATGGAAGCCGTGCTGCACGAACGCGTCGTGGGCCAGGACGAGGCCGTGCGCCTGGTGTCCGAGGCCATTCGCCGCTCGCGCGCAGGGCTGTCCGATCCGAACCGGCCCTATGGTTCTTTCCTGTTCCTGGGGCCGACCGGCGTGGGCAAGACCGAACTGACCAAGGCACTGGCGCGCTTCCTGTTCGATTCGGACAGCCATCTGGTGCGCATCGACATGAGCGAGTTCATGGAAAAACATTCGGTGGCCCGCCTGATCGGCGCGCCTCCGGGCTATGTGGGCTACGAGGAAGGCGGCTATCTGACCGAGGCCGTGCGCCGCAAGCCCTACAGCGTGATCCTGCTGGACGAAGTCGAAAAGGCCCACCCGGACGTGTTCAACGTGCTGCTGCAGGTCCTGGATGACGGCCGCCTGACCGATGGCCAGGGACGCACCGTGGATTTCCGCAACACGGTGATCATCATGACCTCGAACATCGGTTCGCAGCACATCCAGAACCTGGCGGACCAGCCCTACGACGTGGTCAAGGAAGTCATTCGCGACGAACTGAAGACCGCCTTCCGGCCGGAATTCCTGAACCGGATCGACGAGATCGTGGTCTTCCATGGCCTGGATGCCACGCATATCGAGCCGATCGCCCGCATCCAGCTCAAGCGCCTGGCCGAGCGCATGGCCCAGCAAGAAATGCGCCTGGAAGTCACCGATGCCGCCGTCAAGGAACTGGCCCAGGTAGGTTACGACCCGGTGTTCGGAGCCCGGCCGCTGAAGCGCGCCATCCAGCAGTACCTGGAAAACCCGGTCGCCCGTCTGATCCTGGACGGCACCTTCGGCCCGCGCGACGTGGTGCCGGTGGACTGGGACGGCGAGAAGTTCGTCTTCGAACGCACGCTGCAGTAGGCATTCGGGCGGCCGCGCTCGCATGCGCCGGGCCGTCTCCCGTTCGTGAACCCGTTTCAGGGTTCGATGGGCGGGAGGCGGCCCGGTTTTTTGTCGACGCTGTTCAGGCCCGCTTGGCGACCCAGCCGTAGATCAGCAGCACGATCAGGGCGCCGACGATGGATCCGATCCAGCCGGCGCCCTGGCCGGCCTGGTACAGACCCAGCGCTGCCCCCAGGTAGCCGGCCACGATCGACCCCACGATCCCCAGGATCGTGGTCATGATGATGCCCAGTTTCTGGTCGCCGGGCATGATGGCCCGGGCGATCAGGCCGACGATGAAACCCACGACGATCATGCTGATGATGCCCATGCTGTGCTCCTGTGCGGTTGACGACTGAGGGCAGCATAGCGGGCGGACGCAGGAGGCGTCCAGGGGGCCTTTACGTTACCTGGGCAACAAGATGTAGCGTCCCGCTGCGGGCTCGTGCTCAAGACCTTTGATCCCTTCAAACCTTTTCTCCACGTGATCGTCCGCGTCGATGAACTCGAGGCCGTGTGTCCCGGCGCGACGGATGTCTCCGTATCGGGGCAGGAAGAAATAGCGCTCTGGATTGAGGCTGCCCTACGGATTTTCGGCTGGGTGCCTGTTTCCGAAAGCATGGGGCATCGTCAATGGTCCCCTTGGATTTTCGGCGAGTGGTACTCCTCGCCTCTGGGCATCTCCTATTTAATGCTTGAAACAACACGATCCTGATCAACGACATCTGGATGGAGACATGGAATCTGAATTCGACGAAGTCATTGACCGTCAGCGGACGAACTCCGAGAAATGGGCTTCGCCCGACCTGCAGCGGGAATGGGGCGATGGAGGCGATGAGGTGATCCAGATGTGGGTTGCCGATATGGACTTCAGGGCGCCCGCCCCGGTTCTGGATGCCCTGCAGGATGCCGTCAGGCATGGGGTATTCGGCTACGTTTTCCCGAGTACTGGGTTCGTTGACTCCGTTGTCGGGTGGCAGGGGGAACGGCATGGCTGGGATGTGGATCCGGTGTGGCTTTTGCATACGGCTGGCGTGGTTGCAGGCTTGTCTCAGATCGTGCGGGCTTTTACGTCCGCCAGCGATGCAGTCTTGATCCAGCCGCCGGTGTATGGGCGTTTTTTCAAAGTTCCCCAGGCCAATGGACGCAGAGTGGTCTGTGCGCCGCTCCGAGAGGAGGACGGGTGCTACGGGTTCGACGCGGTGGCTTTCGAGCACATCATCAAGCGGCATCGGCCCCGGCTGTTCATTCTGTGTCATCCGCATAACCCGGTAGGGAAGGTCTGGTCGGAAGCCGACCTACGGCAGATGGGTGAGATCTGCCGTCGACATGAGGTGCTGGTGGTGTCCGATGAGATCCACCAGGATTTCGTGTTTGGCCAGGGTAAGCGTCACATCCCGTTTGCCAGTCTTGGCGCCGACTTCGCCCGGAATTCCATCACCTGCACCGCGCCGAGCAAGACATTCAATCTTGCCGGGTTGCAGGTTTCCAATCTGTTCGTCCCTGATCCTGGACTGCGTGAGCAACTGGCTCGCGAGTTGGATCGCAACGGCAACCACGGTATCAACAGCCTGGGCATGGTGGCCTGCGAGGCGGCCTACCGGCAGGGCGCGCCGTGGCTGGACGCATTGCTCATTTATCTCCGTGAGAATCACCGCCGTGTGTCCCAGGCACTCGAGCGAATTCCGGGGTTCCGGGTATTCCAGTCGGACGCGCTGTATCTCGCATGGCTTGACTGCCGGGCCCAGGCCATGCTCGATGACGCGCTCGACGAGCGCTTGCGGCGTCGCGCCCGTGTGCATCTGGATAGTGGCATCAAGTTTGGGGAGGAGGGGCGCGGTTTCGTGCGGATGAATCTCGGATGTCCCCGTTCCGTTCTGGCCCAGGCCCTGGAACGGATGGGAAATGCCTTTGGGGCCGACCCCCATCCATCGTTTCGACAAGAACAAGCCTTGTGAATATCAAGAGTCACATCACCAACCAGGAGACATCAATGAAGTATTCCAAAAAGTTGTGCATGTCGGTATTCGTCGCATTGGCGGCGACGGCGTCTTCCTTCGCATCGGCAAACGATCTCGACAGGATCAAGGAAAGCGGCGAATTGGTTTGCGGAACCCTCGGGGTGTCCCGGGGATTCAGCTTCGTCGACCAATCGACCCGCCAACTGATTGGCTATGAGGTTGATCTTTGCCAGAAGCTTGCGGACGGGCTGGGAGTCAAGCCCAAAATGAAGACCCTTGCGGTGGCTGCCCGAATTCCGGAACTGGAGCAGGGGCGAGTGGACGTGCTGCTGGCCGAGCTGACTGAAACCCCGGAACGGGCGAAGGTCGTGAATTTCTCGAACCCCTATTTCGTCACAGGCGCCAAGGTGATGGTGAAAACCGCATCGGACATCAAGAATGTCGGAGATCTGGCCGGGCGCAAGGTGACGACGACCAAGGGCAGCACGATGGAGCAGATGCTCAGGGAACGGTTGCCGAGCGCCGACATCATTTCCTTCGACACCACGACCCAGGCGTTTCTGGCCTTTGTCCAGGGCAAGGGTGATGGCTACTGCACAGATGAGATCTCTTTGCTGACGAGCCGGGCGGCGCTGAAGGAAGGCGCCGGAGACTACACCATTCTGCCGCAAGCGCTGTCGACGGAAAGGCTGGGCGCGGGAATTCGCAAGACTTCTCCCGAGATGCTGGACTACGTCAATCAGGCGTTCAAGCGCCTGGAGCAGTCCGGTGAGGCGGAAAAAATGTTCATGAAATGGTTCGGACCCGGGACCAGCATCAATTTCGACCAGCGGACATTCCGGTTGGATGGCGCGCAGTCTTGATGCGCGGGGGCATTCGTGCCCCTCATCCTTTCGGAGATGGTCGTATCCACGGGTTGAAAATTATGCAACATTCGTTTGACTTTGCCATGCTGCTCGGCGGGAAATATCACGATTGGCTGATCAGCGGCTTTCTGTTGTCCATCCGGCTTCTGCTCGCAGCACTCGTCCTGTCGCTTCTGGTGGCGGTCGTGATTGCGGTCATGCGGCTTTCAGACTGGATGCCCCTGCGGGTTGCCGGGGCCGCGTATGTCGAGTCGATTCGCAATATCCCGCTGCTGGCGCACATGTTGTTCTGGTATTTCGGGGCCCCGGAGGTCCTGCCCGCGGTCGTCCGGAAATGGCTCTATTCCCAGAACATCGAGATGATGAGCGCTCTGATCGCCTTGGTGCTTTATACCAGTGCCTACATGGCCGAGGACATCCGCAGTGGCATCCGCAGCATTCCCAGCCAGCAAATGGAAGCCGGACGATCGCTGGGCTTTTCGTTCCTGCGAACGATGCATCTGGTCATTCTGCCGCAGTCCCTGCGACTGGTGGTGCCGCCGCTGATCAGCCAGACCCTGAACCTCTGGAAGAACACGAGTATCGCCATGGTGATTGGTGTGGCGGAAATGATGTTCCAGGCTTCGCAGGTGGAAAGCCTGACGTTCCGGGGGTTCGAACCCTATGCGTTCGCGACGGCGGGGTATATCGCGCTGTCCATGCTGATCACCTTGTGTTCGCATGCCTATGAACGCCGATATCCCTTGCGAGGTGCCTGATCATGCTGGATCTCCTTCGCGACTATGGCCTGTTTTTTCTCATGGGCCAGTATCCGAACGGGCCACTGGGCGGGATCGCCATGACGATCCTGATATCGGCCTGTGCGCTGGCCTTGGCGTTTCCCCTGGGCGTGTTGATGGGGGTCTGCCAGGTCAGTCCATGCCGATGGGTCCGCGTGCCGGTTTCGACGCTGGTCTATCTCCTGCGCGCAACGCCGCTCCTGATGATCATCTTCTGGATTTACTTCCTGTTGCCGCTCTGGCTTGGCGGCACGCCGGATCAGTTCTCCACGGTTCTGATCTCGCTGGCGGTTTTCGAGGCTGCATATATTTCCGTGATCATGCAGTGCGGCATCAAGGGCTTGCCCAGGGGCCAGATGGAAACCGCCCGGGCGCTTGGATTCCCGTACTGGCAGGCGATGGCGCTGGTGGTGTTGCCCCAGGCCCTGAAGAACATGCTGCCGTCGCTCGTGGGGGAATTCGTATCGATCATCAAGTTGACCTCGCTGGGCTATGTGGTGGGGCTGTCCGAAAGTACCTTCGTGGCCGAGCAGGTCAACGCGCAGACGATCACCATGCCGGCCGAAGTCTATGCCGTGCTGGGTCTGTCCTATTTCGTCATGTGCTTTGGCATGACCCGCTTTTCATATTGGCTTGAACGCCGCATGTCAACGAACCGAATGGTAGGCGATGCATGATTCATCTCAAGAACGTCGATAAATGGTATGGCGATTTCCATGCCTTGAGCGATGTCACGTTTGATATTGCCAAGGGCGAGGTCATCGTCATTTGCGGCCCGTCCGGGTCCGGGAAGTCAACGCTCATCCGGACCTTGAACCGGCTTGAGGAGATCCAGAGCGGCAGTATCGTCGTCGATGGCCAGGATATTCACGAGAAGGGACTGGACGTCAATCTGTTTCGGAGCAGGATTGGCTTCGTGTTCCAGCAGTTCAATCTATTTCCGCATCTGACTGCGCTGCAGAATTGCACGCTGGCCCTGACTCGTTTGAAGCATGTCGCCAAGAACGATGCGCGGGAACGATGCATGGGCCTGCTAGAGCGGGTCGGCTTGGCGGATAAGGCACATTCATTTCCCGCGCAACTGTCGGGTGGACAGCAGCAACGTGTCGCCATCGCGAGGGCGCTGGCGATGAGTCCGCCCGTGATGCTGTTCGATGAACCGACGAGTGCGCTGGATCCCGAAATGGTTGGCGAAGTGCTGCAAGTCATCAAGGACCTGGCCCAGGATGGCATGACCATGGTTTGTGTGACCCATGAGATGGGTTTTGCGCGCGAGGTGTGTGATCGGGTCGTCTTCATGGATAAGGGCATGATCCTGGACGTGGCGGCTCCCGATGACTTTTTTTGCCACCCGGATCACCCGCGCGCCCGTAAGTTTCTCGCCGACATCTTGGCGCCGATGGCGGGTGTCTCGTGCGATCTGATTTGAATCCGTCCAACTGACCTTGTGAAAGGAGATGAATATGAACTTGGCCGCTCAGAGAGCGGAGCTCATTGCTCAAAGCGTGGGCGAGGTCCGCAAGATTCTGGAAACCGGGGGCGTGAGCCGCGCTTCTCTCGATATGGTCAAGCCGCTGCTTGAGGACTTGGCCCGGCGCAAGGAGTTGTGGATGACTGCCGAGTTTCCAGCGCCTGAACTACCTGAACTCACGGCGTTTTACCTGTTGCATCAGGACAGCATGACCGGTTGCTCCTTGTATCTGAACATCATGCGTCCGGGAGAGCAAACCCCCGTGCATAACCACACGACCTGGGCATGCATCGCGTCGGTCGAAGGAATTGAGACCAATTATTTGTATCGCCGCATGGATTCCGGGGATGAGGCGGGAAAAGCACGCCTGGAACTGAGCGGTGTCGTGGAAGTCGGGCCTGGAAATGGCATCGGCATCCTGCCTGATGACATTCATGCTGTTGGCAATATAGGGACTGATGTCGTCCGTCATTTGCACCTTTATGGGCAGGATGTCAAAGAGCTGACCCATCGCCTGATGTTCGATCTTGAACGGCATACCTATCAAACCATGCCGCTCATCCAGGTGGATGAGCGGCACGAGCTGGAAAACAGAACATGATTTCAAATGTAAATGCCGAGACCTTGAGCGCCTGGCTGGCGGATGGGCGGGAAATCGCGCTAGTGGATGTGCGTGAGTTGGGGCAATTCAGCAATGGGCATCTGTTTTTCGCGTGCAATCTGCCTTATAGTCGATTGGAAATCGATGTCTTTCGCCTAATCCCTCGAATGAGTACGCGAGTGGTGCTGTGCGCGGATGTTCAGTCCAAGGTGGATGTCGCGGCGGCCGTGAGCCTGCGGGAACTCGGTTATACGGACGTCTGGATATTGACGGATGGGGTGTCGGGCTGGGTGGCCGCTGGTTACAAGCTCTTTGGAGGAGTCAACGTGCCGTCCAAGACGTTTGGCGAGATCGTCGAGCAGCGCCACCATACGCCGCAGATCTCCGCCAGGCAACTCTTTGAGCTGCAGTTGGCGGGTGACAATCTGGTGATTCTCGATGGTCGGCCGTTCGACGAATATCAGCAAATGAATATTCCGGGGGCATCCTGCTGCCCCAACGGAGAACTTGCTTATCGCATTCGGAAGATCGTCCCGGACCCCGCAACCAAGATCGTCGTGAACTGCGCAGGGCGCACGCGCAGCCTCATCGGGGCGCAAACCTTGATCAATATTGGCGTCCCGAACCCGGTCTATGCCTTGGAGAATGGCACGCAGGGGTGGTTCCTGGAAGACCTTCCGCTGAACTACAACGGCAACCAGGGCTATCCAGAGTTGCCTGGCGATTTCGATATTGCCGCTTCGCGGGCCGCTGCCCAGGCCTTGGCGGCTAAATACTCGGTGCCGACGGTCGATGCCAAAGAGGTCGACCGATGGTTGGCGGAACCGGATCGTACGCTGTTCCTGTTCGATGTCCGGACCGAGGCTGAGTTCAGGGCGGGCTCGTTGCAGGGCGCGCGGCATGCCCCAGGCGGTCAACTGGTACAGGCAGCGGATGAATTCATCGGGGTACGGCATGCGCGGGTTGTACTGCTGGACTCCGATGGTGTTCGGGCTCCGACAACTGCCTCGTGGATGAAGCAGATGGGCTGGGACGTCAGCGTCCTGCGAGAAGGGATCGATGCGGATCTCGATTGTGCCGCGACTGCCAAGGCTGTGTTGCCCGCCTTCCCTGTGCTGCAGGCGCGCGAGCTCGCGCGCGGATTGACGTGTGGCGATGCTGTCGCGTACGACCTGAGGTCAAGCACGGCCTATAGGGCTTTGCATGCGGCGGGTAGCCGTTGGTCGATACGGCCCTTGCTGCTGGAGATGCCGCAGACGGATCGATGTGTGGTCCTGATCGCGGACGAGCCAGAGGTTGCCGCCCTTGCCGCTTGTGACCTGGAGCGCAAAGGGGTGGCTGATGTGAGAATCTTGTCCGGAGGCTTTGAGGCTTGGATCGAACAGGCCCTGCCAACTGAATCCACGCCAGAGGATCCGCCCTACGAGCAGCGGATTGATTACCTGTTCTTCGAGCATCAACTGCAGGAATGCAAGGACGCTGCCCAGCGCTACTTGTCGTGGGAAATTGGTTTGGTGTCTCAGCTCAATGAGACTGAGCGCAAGACGTTCGCTCTTTCTCCGGGGCATTGACGGTGGCTTCGGCGGCACCGCGCCATCGCGATCCATCCGCCGGCGCCGTGGTTCGGCTGTCCGGACGAGGATTGTGCCGTGCGCCGTCGTGCCGGCTTTTCAGGAGAGGGAGTTTTGAGGTCCTTTATCAGTGATCTTCTCTTGCAGCAATTGGCGGAACCCTCGTCGGAGGCGATGTACAAACGCTTGTACCGCCATTTGACTGCGTCCATTCGCTCGGCGCGCATTGCGCCTGGCCAGCGCTTGCCGTCGTCCAGGGAGCTGGCCGAGGAATTGGGGATTGCGCGTAACACGGTCGTCTCCGTGTACCATCAGCTCCTGTGCGAGGGCTTTACCGAGAGCCGAGTTGGAAACGGCACATTTGTCAGCGAGCAGCAGCAAGACGTCTATCCGGCCAGCGTGCTCGAACAGACTGATTATCGGCCGGGCTGGCTCAGCGCCCAGCTGTCCGAGCGAGGCAATCGGATTGTTGAGGAAGCGCCCGCGTCGCCTTCCGAGTGGGGAGCGTTCATGCCGGGCGTGCCGGACGTAGAGCAATTTCCGCACGCGACATTTTCCCGGTTGCTGCGTCAGGCGTGGAGGGCCCCGATGCCGGAAATGCTGTCCTATTCCCAGGGCGGCGGACTGAAGTGGTTGCGAGAGGAGCTGGCTGCATATCTTGGGATCGCGCGCTCCGTGCAGTGCGATCCCGATCAGATCATCATCACGGAGGGCGTTCATCAAGCCATCGATCTGGTGACGCGGATGCTGGGCAGCCCCCAGGATGTCGCCTGGGTCGAGGATCCTGGTTACTGGGGCGCCAGGACGATTCTGGCCGCAAATGGCATCTCGACGGTGCCAATCCCGGTTGATGCGCACGGCATGTGCATCCCGCCTGCGGCAAGCGAGCCCACGCCCAAATTCATTTTTGTCACTCCGTCGCATCAATACCCGTTGGGCATGGTTATGTCGCTGGATCGTCGCCGGCGATTGATTCGTTTGGCTCGGCATCAGGGTAGCTGGATCATCGAAGACGACTATGACAGTGAGTTCCGCTTCGGCGGCTTGCCTGTTCCCGCGCTACAGGGGCTGGAGCCCAATGCGCCGGTCATTTACATGGGAACCTTCAGCAAGACCATGTATCCGGGGCTGCGACTGAGCTACGTGGTCCTGCCCAAGGTTCTGGCATCGGCCTTGAAGGCCGCGCACACGACGCTCTATCGGGAAGGTCGTCTGTTGACCCAGGCAGCGGTGGCTGCGTTCATATCCGAGGGTCATTACACGTCCCACATCCTGCGCATGCGCAAGGCATACGCCGGGCGCCGTCGGATGCTGGTATCGCTCATCGAACGGCGCCTGGGGCCCGGATGGTTGACGCCTGAGGCGGACAATGCCGGTTTGCATCTCGTGGTCAGCCTCCCGGAGACCTTGCCGGATACGCGGCTCGTCGAGCTTGCCCGCTCCCGCGGGATCCTGACGCGGTCCTTGTCGCGCTACTACCACCAAGCGGGTGCCGCGCGGCAGGGCTTGTTGCTGGGCTATGCATGCGTTCCAGAACACCAGATCATTCAGCAATTCGAGGTCCTGCTGGATTGCATTGCCCAAGTGATGCAAGACGGCGCGTCTGGGGCTGGCCGAGTGACGAGTGCATCTCCATGACGAGGGGGGGCGCCGTTGCGCTCGCGGCCAGCGTATTGCGTCAGGCGGTCGCCAGCACCACCCTCCACAGTTCCCGCACCGCCTCGCGTTCCCGCACGAGTTCACCAGCCGGCACCCGCGCCTTCTCCGCCCCCTGCAGCCGCAGCGCATGCTGCCGCCGCCGGAACACCCGATAGGCATCGGCCACTTCCGCCGCCAGCAGCCCCGGAATCAGCCCCGCCTGCGCCGCCAGCCCCAGCAAGGCGATGTTCCCCAGATTCCCCAGCAGCTCCGGATGCGCCCCCGATTGACTGAGCACCAGGAACTGCGTGATGAACTCGATGTCTACCATCCCGCCCCGGTCGTGCTTCAGATCGAAATCCCCGCTGCGATTAGGATGCCCTTGGGAAATTTTCTCGCGCATCGACAGCACGTCGCCCCGCAGCGCGTCGGGATCGCGGGGCAGCAGCAGGATGCGCTGGCGGATGTCCTCGAAACGGGCGCCGATGGCCGCGTCTCCCGCCACGAAGCGGGCGCGCGTCAACGCCTGGTGTTCCCAGGGCCAGGCCTGGTTCAGCTGGTAATGTTCGAACGCATCGATGGGCAGCGCCAGCAGGCCGGCGTCGCCGTCCGGGCGCAGGCGCAGGTCGATTTCGTACAGGCGGCCCGACGAGGTCAAGGTGGACAGCCATGATGCCACCCGGCGCCCCAGTTTGGCATAGCGTTCGCCCGCTTCCTGATCCGGGTCATCGTACAGAAAGACCAGGTCCAGGTCGGATGCGTAGCCGATTTCCTTGCCGCCCAGCTTGCCGTAGGCAATGATGGCGAAGCGGGGCGTACCGGGGTCGGCACGGCGCTCTCGCGGCAGCACCTGGGGCCAGACCCGGTAGATGGCCTCGGCCAGCATCAGGTCGGCCAGCGCGGACAGGTGGTCGGCCAGGCCCTCGACGCTGATGACGCTTTCGAGATCCTGGGCCAGCAGCTGGAAGGTCACCTGATGCTGCACGTCGCGCATCAGGTTCATCTGCTGCTCGACGTCAGGCTGGCCGTCGGGCAGCACACAGGCGTCCAGGTCGCTGCGCAATTGTTCGGCGATGGCCGGAAAATCAGGGGCCTGCATCAGGCTGCGCCATTCGATCAGGCTGTCGAGCAGCAGGGGATAGCGGCTTAAGTACTGGGACGCCCAGGGGCTGGCGCTGACGATGCGGGCCACGCGAGCCAGGGTTTCCGGGTATTCGGCCAGCAGCGCCAGGTAGGCGCTGCGCTGGGCGATGTGTTCGACCAGATTCAGCAGGCGCTGCAGGGTGGCGGGGGGATCGTCCGTCCGGGTAGCGGCCTGCATCAGGCCGGGCAGCAGCGCCTGCAGCCGTTGCCGGCTGGTGCGCGGCAGGCTCTGGATGCGATGGCTGTCCAGCAGGGCGTCGATGCGAACTTGCATGTCTTGCGCCTGTGTGTCCGACAGCGCAGCGGAGCCGGCGTCGGGGGCGGCGGGCGTGTCCTCGGCTGTCGCATCGCCCCCCATGCCGGCGATGCGGAAAGCGTCCTGGAAGCAGCGGGATACATACGCCCGATGCTCTTCCAGGGTCGTCTGGAACGCGGTCGTGTCCGGGTGCCCCAGCGCCTGGGCCAGCGCAGCCAGCCCGCTGGTGTCATGGGGCAACAGGTGGGTCTGTTCGTCTTCGCGGTATTGCAGCAGGTGCTCGACGCGTCTCAGATAGACGTAGGCGGCTTCCAGGCCACGGGCCTGGTCGCTGTCCAGGATGCCGGCGCGTTGCTGCTTGTGCAAGGCGGCCAGCAGATTGCGCTGTTGCAGCGAAGGCTGGCGACCGGCCCGGATCAGCTGGTTTAGCTGGATCACGAATTCGATTTCCCGGATGCCGCCTTCGCCCAGCTTGATATTGTGCCGTGTGTCGACGCCGTGGCGCGCCTGGGCGCGCCGCTGCCAGTCGGTGCGGATACGTTCCCGCAGACCGCGCAGGGACGATAGCGTGTCGAAATCGAAATATTTGCGATAAACAAATGGCCGGCGCAGGGATTCCAGCGTCTGCGCCTGGGTGGTGAAGGCGCTTTCGTCAAACAGCGGACAGGGGATCAGGCGGGCCTTCAGCCAGGCATAGCGTTCCCATTCCCTGCCCTGGGACACCAGGTAGTTTTCCAGGGCGGGCAGGCTCCAGGCCAGCGGGCCGCTGTCGCCGTCGGGGCGCAGCCGCAGGTCAGTGCGAAAGACATAGCCGTCGGCATCCAGTTCCGACAGAATGGGCATCATCAGGCGGCAGACCTTGCCGTAGAATTCGTGGTGGCTGATGCGTCGGCGGCCATCGGTTTCGCCTTCCTCGTCGTACAGCATGATCAGGTCGATGTCGGACGAGACGTTCAATTCCTTGCCGCCCAGCTTGCCCATGCCCAGGATCAGCATGTCCTGGGGTTCGCCGGTGGCGGGGTGGCGCGGCACACCGTGGATGTCCATCAGCGTGTGCATGGCGCAGGCATAGGCCTGGCCGATCGCCAGGTCTGCCAGGGTCGACATGGCGGCTACGACTTCGTGCAGCGGCGCCAGCCCGGCGATATCGCGCACCATCAGGGTGTGGAAAACGCGCCGACGCAGTCGGCGCAAGGCTTGCTGCAGAGCGGGGCGCTCGGGCGTCTGCCCGGCAGGCAGGTTCAATTCCTGGTCGTACCAGGTCTGAATCGTTCTGCGTGCCAGAGGTTCGGCGCTATCATTCAGCAGCCGGGCCTGTCCGTCAGGGTGGGCGGCCAGGTGGCGCCGCAGGACGCCGGACCAGTGCAGGGCGGGCTCTATAATGGCTCGGGACATCGGATCCATCAGTGAATCGGTGAAACTGGGCCCGGTGCAGCCGGGTGGCAGGGGGCTTTAACATACTGCAAAAACCGGCATGCGCCAATTCATTTCAAAGCTTTCCTGTGTCTGGTCGCGACCCATGTGCGCGGCACTGCTCTGCCTGTATTTCGGGCTGGCAGGGTTGCTGCTGGCCGGACGCTACCTGATTCTGCCGCATCTGGACGATTGGCGTCCGCAGGTTGCGGCGCAGTTGTCTCAGGCGCTGGGGGCGCAGGTATCCCTGGGGCCGATCCAGGTGTCCTGGCGGGGCTGGAACCCGCAGGTCGATTTCAGCCAGGTGCGGATCATCGATGCGCAGGGGCGCGACCTGCTGGCGGCGCCCAGCGTCCGGGCCGAGCTGAACTGGGCTGCCATCCTGCCCGGCAGCCAGGGGGCGCTGCGCCTGCAGGTGCGGGGCATGGATCTGGGCCTTGACCGCTTGCCGGATGGGCGGCTCAGCCTGTTGGGGCAGATACTGACCGCGGATCAGGCAGGCGACGGGGCGGCGGTTCCCGCGTGGCTGCAATGGGTGCTGGCTCAGCCCCTGATCGCCTTTCAGGACGCCACCGTGCGCTGGGATGATCAGTTGCGCGGGGCGCCCGAACTGGTGTTGCGCAATGCGCATGTCGTCTTGCGTCATCAGGGATCGGGGGCATGGGGGCTGTCCCTGTCGGCACAGGCGCCGATGGCGGGCGACGCCCGTCTGAATCTCAAGATAGTGGCCGATGCGGCGGCGCTGGCGCAGGGCAAACAGGCCGATTGGCAGGGCTGGTTGCAGCTTGCCGGGGCCGGGGCGCGCGATTGGCGCCCTTGGGTCGATCTGCCGCAAGCCCTGGAACGGGGCCGGCTGGATGCCCAATTCTGGGCCAATAGCGGGTCACAGACGCCGCAATTGACCGTGCTGCTGGGCCTGCAGTCCGTGCGCTGGGAATCCCCGGAGACCGGCAACGTGCAGGTGCCGCAGGCGGAACTGTGGCTGCAGGGGGGGCTGGATCAATGGCGGGCGCTGGCTCAGGGCGACGACGCCCCGGATGGCCTGGCCTTTGATCTGCGCACCCAGGGCGTGCAGCTGACGCAAGCAGAATGGTTTGATGCGCCCCTGGCCTTTGGCGCCGTGACGGCGCGGGGCAGCGTGCGACATGCGGGCCGCTGGGGGCTGGAACTGCAGCGCCTGGATTGGCGCAATCCCGACATCGCCCTGCAGGGGGCCGGCAGGTGGGATGGCGGGGGGCTGGCCGGCACAGCCGATTTCCAGGGCACCATCGCCCGTGCCAGCCTGGATGCCATCCACCGCTATCTGCCGCGCGAGGTCGATGCCGATGCGCGAGAATGGCTGGCTAAAGGCCTGCAATCGGGTACGCTCGTCAATGGTCATTGGTTGCTGCACGGGGATCTGGCCGAATTTCCTTTTGGCGAGCAACCGCAGGCGGGGGATTTCCAGGTTCGGGGGGATTTCCGGGATGCCCGGATCGAGTTCGTGCCGGATGCGCCCAAGGCACAGGTCTGGCCCCTGATGCAGGGCGTGAACGGCACGGCGGACCTGCATCGCATGGATCTGCGCCTGACGGCCTCTGCCGCGCGGATGGAGCCGATCCCAGGACAAGTCATCCGCCTGAGCGGGGTGCGGGCCAGGATTCCCGATCTCGAGCATGACGCTACCTTGCAGGTGTCGGGTCACAGCGCCGCCGATGGCGAGGCTTACATGCACCTGATCCGGCAGACGCCGCTGGCGCACCTGCTCGACGGGGTCTTCGACGAGGCATCGGCCTCCGGCGACTGGCAGGTGCCCTTGTCTCTGACCATTCCGCTGTTGCGCACGGACGATACCTTGGTCCAAGGGCGTATCGACCTGCAGCAGGGCAGCCTGCAGTTCATGCCGCAGGCGCCGCCCTTCGAGGCCATCGACGGCAGCCTGCATTTCAGCGAACAGGGCGTGCAGGCGGCCCATCCTCTGACGGCGCGCTTGCTGGGCGGCGCTGTCCAGGTACGCGGGGCCTTGGGGGGGGCTAAGGCCGCCGGCTTGTCTTTTCAGGGCCGCATGACGGCCAAGGCCTTGGCCGCCTTTGTCGGCGTGCCGGGAATGAGCCGTCTGTCGGGTGCGCTGGATTATCAGGCGCAATTGGCGCAGCAGGGCAATGCCTACGTTTTCCAATTGAATTCCGATACGCGCGGCCTGGGGCTGGATTTTCCAGCGCCCTTGGCCAAGCCCGCTGACCAGGCGCGGTCTCTGAAAGTGCGCTGGACCGATGCCGACGCGCAGGCCGACATCCTGGAAGCGCGCTTGGGCGATCTGGTCGCGACGACGTTTCGTCATGTCCGAACGACGCGGCAGGGGCCCTATTTCCAGCAGGTGCTGATCGGCGTGGGGCAGGCGGCGGATGCGGCGGGGCCGGGGTTGCGGCTCGCGCTGCACTACCCCCTGATCGACCTGGATTTCTGGAACCGGGTTGTGGATGAATTTTCCATTCCCAGACGCGGTGCTGCGTCTGGATCCCGTTCGGGGGCCCGGCCCTTGTGGCCGGACCTGTCTTTGCTTAGCGTCCAGGCGGATCAGCTGCGCCTGCAGTTCACCCGCCTGGACCAGGCGGTGTTGCGTGTGACACGCACGCAGGATGAACAGTGGTCGCTCAACGTGCGTTCGGAGCAGACCGCCGGCACCCTGAAATGGCGCGAGCGTAGCGGTCGGGTGCAAGGCCCCGTAGCGGGGCGCTTCGCCCGGCTGAGCCTGGGTGATGACGCACGGGATACCCGGTCCCTGTTGCCCGATCCGCCGCCCGATGCGGACGTCAGTTTCGACGATGAACTGGAGATTCCCGGTCTGATCCTGAAGGCCGACGAGCTGCGCCTGTATGGCCGCGCCGTCGGGGCCTTGTCCCTGGAGGGGGTGCGCGACAGCAAGCGTCAGATCTGGCAACTGACTCATCTGCGCATCGGCGACGAGGACGCCCGGCTGCAGGGATCGGGTGCCTGGCGTCTGCGCGGCCCGGACCGGGGGCTGAGCCTGCAGGCGGCGGTCAAGGCCCAGGATCTGGGCGCCTGGCTGACACGCGCCGGCTGGCCCGGCATGCTGTCGGGCGGCCAGGGTTCCTTGAAGGGTGATCTGACCTGGCGCGATCTGCCGTGGCGTCATGAAAAGACCGATCTGCGGGGCAGTCTGCAGTTCGAACTCGACAAGGGCCGTATCCTGAAGCTTGCTTCGCACACCGGAAAATTGCTGGAAATCCTGTCATTGCAGTCCATCGCGCGCCTGAATCACCTGGAACAAGGCCTGACGGGTCTGCCCAAGGACGGCTTTCCCTTTGATCAACTGCGCGGGTCCATGAGTCTGCGCCAAGGTGTCGTCCAGGCGCATGATTACAAGCTCATCGGCTCGGTCGGCACCATTCTCCTGGAGGGCCGCACGAGCATCGTCGACAAGTCTCTGGACCTGCAGGCGGTCATGGTGCCCAATCTGGATGTCAGCGGCGCCGCCCTGGCGGCCGGCATCGCCGTCAACCCGCTGATCGGCCTGGGGGCGTTCGTGACGCAATGGTTGTTGAAAACGCCGCTAGCCAAGGCCATGACGGTGCGCTACCGCATCGAGGGAACCTGGGACGAGCCCAAGATCACGGAAATTCCGGTGGATGCCACCACCGCCCACGAGCCGAACGGCGACTGATCGGCTGGCCTGCAGCGCGGCCCGGTCAGCGCAGTTGCCGGGTCTTCAGGTGCAGGCTGGTTTCGGTGGCCGAGATGCCCTTGATCAGACGGATGCGTTCCAGCGCGTCGGATAGCTGGGCGATACTGGTGACCCGCAGTTCGGCCAGCAGATCCCAGCGCCCATTGGTGTCATGCAGCGCCCATACGGCGGGCTCTCCGGTCAAGTCGCGCACGATGCGCGATGTTTCATGACCTTCGATGGCGATGCTCATCCAGGCGTTGATGTCCTGAGGCTGAGCGTCCGCCTGGACGCGCACGGTATAGCCCAGGATGATGTGATCGCGTTCCATGCGGGCGATGCGGTTGCAGACGGTACCGCGCGATACCCCCAATTTTTTCGCCAAGGTGGCCACCGAGAGGCGGGCATCGGTGCGTAGATAGGACAGGATCTGATGGTCGAGGGAGTCCATTCCAAAGCGACATCTGACATATTGATATCAGCATCATACATTCTGTTCAAAAAACTATCGTTATTTTTATAAAATTGACTATATGAATTGTCTCTCCTCTGAAGAATAATAAATTCAGTCCAATCGGAAATCCTTCGGCCCCGTCCCTGAGCAAGCGGTATGTGCGGTGGATCGAACGACGGATGCGCATGGATTTCAAGATGCCGGATCAAAACACAATAAGGAGGCGCATCATGGCATTGATGCTGACGACAAGCGATGTAGCCGTGCTGGTTGCTCGTATGAATATCCGCAGGACTCTGGACCTGTTGTCCCGATACATCCAGGATGATTTCGTGCGCTGGGAGTCTTTCGAAAAAATCGCCCGCCTGGCCAGTCATTCCCCGGTCGGTGTGATCGAACTGATGCCGGCGTCGGATGCGGACCGCTATTCCTTCAAATTCGTCAACGGCCACCCCTCCAACCCTTCTCATGGCTTGCCTACCGTCATGGCGTTTGGCGCACTGGCGGAAGTCAGTACCGGTCGGCCCTTGTTGTTGAGCGAACTGACTCTGACGACCGCGCTGCGCACGGCGGCCACGTCGGTCGTGGCCGCCCGCGTTCTGGCACGCAAAGAGGCCCATGCCATGGCACTGATCGGCAATGGCGCTCAAAGCGAATTCCAGGCGCTGGCTTTTCATCATCTGCTGGGCATCGATACGTTGCGGATCTATGACATTGATCACGAGGCCAGCCATAAGCTGAAGCAGAATTTGGCAGGCGTCCAAGGCCTGGATGTCCAGTTGGCCCGTAGCACGCAGGATGCGGTGGCTGGAGTGGATATCATCACGACCGTCACGGCGGACAAGACCAATGCATTGGTCCTGACGCCCGATATGGTGCAGCCCGGTGTGCACGTCAATGCCGTGGGCGGGGATTGTCCGGGCAAGACCGAATTGCATGCCGATATTCTGTCGGGCGCCACGACATTCGTGGAATTTGAGCCCCAGTCCCGGATCGAGGGAGAGATCCAGCAGATGCCCAGCACGTATGCGGTGATCCCGCTCTGGGAAGTGCTGACGGGACGGCGCCCTGGCCGCCGGTCCGATGCCGAGATCACGATATTTGATTCCGTCGGTTTTGCGCTGGAAGATTTTTCCGCTTTGCGTTTCCTTTGGGATCAAGCGCGGGCATTGCAGATTGGTCGCGAGTTCGAGCTGGTGCCGCAAGCCGGCAATCCCAAGGATCTGTTTGGCGCCATGCGGCACCTGTCTGCCGGTACGATGACGACTGCAGGCATGGAAAAGGCGGTGCCGGCCTGCCCGCATGAGGCCTGAATCTACCAGGGAGACCGATGATGACAGGAAAGATAGCCGCCCTGATCGGCGCACCGACGGATATCGGCGCAGGCGCCCGTGGCGCCTCGATGGGGCCGGAGGCGCTGCGCGTGGCCGGCCTGGAACAGGCGCTGATCCGGCAGGGTCTGAGCGTCGTCGATGCCGGCAATCTGAGCGGCCCTGGCAACCCCTGGCAGTCGCCGCGGGATGGCTATCGCCATCTGCCCGAGGTCCTGCAGTGGAACCAGTTCCTTTTCGAGGCGGTGACGGCGCAGCTGCAGGCCGGTCGAATTCCGCTCATGCTGGGCGGGGATCACAGCCTGGGCGTCGGTTCGGTGGCCGCCGTCGCCCGCCATTGCCGCCGGATCGGGCGCCCTTTGCGGGTATTCTGGCTGGATGCGCATACGGATTTCAATACCGCCAGCTTGACGCCCAGCGGCAACATGCACGGCATGCCGGTCGCCTGTCTGTGCGGATTTGGTCCGGATGAACTGGTGAACCTGGGGGGATCGGGGCCCGCTGTGCAGATCGGTGATCTGCGCATGATCGGCATCCGCAGCGTCGATTCCCAGGAACGCCTGTTCGTGCATGAGCAGGGCCTGGACGTATACGACATGCGCCTGATCGACGAACTGGGTATGCGGGCGGTGATGCAGGCCGCCTTGGCCGATCTGCCCGATGATGCGCACATTCACGTCAGTTTCGACGTCGATTTCCTGGATCCCGGTTATGCCCCCGGTGTGGGGACCACCGTGCAGGGCGGGCCGACCTGGCGCGAGGCCCAGCTGTGCATGGAAATGCTGGCCGATACCGGCCGGGTCGCTTCGCTGGACATCGTCGAGCTGAATCCGGCGCTGGATGTGCGCAACGGCACCGCCAGAGCGGCGGTGCAGATGGTAGAGAGCCTGTTCGGCAAGAGTACTTTGGTGCGGGACCGGCTGCTGAGACCCTTGCCGTAGGCAGGTCTGTCACAGATTCCCGCGATCTGCGGGGGCCTTGCAGGCGCTTCGCGGCCTAGCGGCCAAGCGGCCGCACCTCGCCGGGCCGGCGCTCAGGCTGGCTGCAACGAAAAGCGCCTCAGGGTGCGTTCTCTTGCGCGCGCGTGCTCGACGATCGGCAGCGGGTAGTCCACCCCCAGGCGCAGGCCGCAGGCTGCCAGGGCGTCAGGCTTCATGGCGGCGGGAAAATGGATGTGCGCATCGGGGACATGTGCCAGTTCCGGCAGATAGCGGCGAATGAACTTGCCGTCGGGATCGAAGCGCTGCGACTGCGTGATGGGGTTGAAGATGCGAAAGTAAGGCTGTGCGTCGCACCCTGTGGAAGCCGCCCATTGCCAGCCGCCGTTGTTGGCGGCCAGATCGTAATCATTCAGGTGCTGCGCAAAGAAACGCTCGCCCCGTCGCCAGTCGATGCCCAGATCCTTGGTCAGAAAGCTTGCCGTCACCATGCGCAGGCGGTTGTGCATATAGCCGGTTTGCAGCAGCTGGCGCATGCCGGCATCGACCAGGGGATAGCCGGTGCGCGCCTCGCACCAGGCTTGCCACAGATCGGGCGCGTCGTCCCACTGCACCTGGTCGTACTCGGGTTTGAACGACTGTGTGACCACGCGCGGATGGTGCCACAGGATCATGAAATAGAAGTCGCGCCAAGCCAGCTCGGACAGCCAGGTTTGAGCCCCCGCGCAGCCTTGGGCTGCCTGCTGGGCTGCCAGTGCGGCCAGCTGGCGAATGGATACAGTGCCAAAGCGCAGGTGCACCGACAGGTAGGATACGCCCTTGTATCCGGGGTAGTCGCGCGCCTCGCGGTAGGCTGCCATGCGCGGCACGAAGTCGCGCAGCAGTTGCTGTGCGCCGCTCATGCCGGTGGGCAGGACCGATTCCTGCGGATTGGTCGAGGCGAAGCCCAGATCCGACAATGTTGGCAGGTATTCCCCCTGGGGTGGCGGCGCCAGGTGGTGAGCGTGGCGGTCGACGGGGTAGGGGGTGAGCTGAAACGCATTCAGTTTTTGCAGCCAGGCGCGCTTGTAGGGCGTGAACACGCTGTAGGGGCCGCCTTGCTGGGTCAGGACCTCGTTGCGGTCCAGCAGGACCTGGTCTTTGTAATCGCTGAAGCGGATGCCCAGCGCGAGCAAGGCGTCGGCCACGCGCTGGTCGCGTTCAATGGCCTGCGGTTCGTAGTCGCGGTTGACCAGCACTTCTTGCACCCCCAGTGCTTGGGCCAATTGCACGATGCAGTCCGGCGCCGGGCCATGACGCACGATCAGTCCGCCGCCGGGGGCGCCGCTGCGCGCGGCCAGCTGCTGCAATGCCTGATGCAATTCCAGCACGCCGGCGTGGATGAATGCCACGCGCCGGTCTTGGCGGCTGGGCAGCGCGTCCAGGATGTCTGTGTCGAACACAAAGGCACAGTACACCCGCTTGAAGCGGCGCAGTGCGTGGTACAGCGCGGCATGGTCTTCGCAGCGCAGGTCGCGGCGCAGCCAGACCAGGGCATTCGGGCCCATTGCTGGCGGATGGGGGCGGGCGGTATGGGGGGGCGTTGGCATTTCGCGGAATCCTAGCGGGTGGCAGAGGCGGATTGGCGCAGCCAGCGCATCAGGGTTCCGATCAGCGGGATTTTTTCATATAGCTCTTCGGCGGCGTCCCAGTAGTCGCGGTGCAGCATCACGCGGCCCTGGGTGTCGAAGCGCACCAGGGTGGCGCCATGGATGCATTGCTCGACACGCGGTCGCCAGCGGCGCATGCGAAAGCGGAATTCCCAGGACAGAAAAGCCTGGTCACCCTGCACCAGATGCTGGGTGACGGTGAAGCGGGGTTGATCCAGCGTGGCGAACATGTGGCTGAAAATCTGCGTGATGGCGCGTACGCCGCGCACGTCGTTGAACGGGTCCTTGAAATGTGCTTCGGGTGCGTACAGGGTGTCCAGCATCGCCAGATGCGTGGGCGAGAGCTGCTCGTAAAGCTCGATCAGCCGCTGCGTGGCGGCTTCGGTCGTGGCCTGCCTGTCGCGGTCAGCAGGCGGGAATGAAGTCTGCATGTTCAAAGCCCCGTGAAACGGTGTACCAAGGGGAAATACCAGCGATACGGCAAGCAGCGCATGAGCTTGAGCACAGCGGTGAAACGTTTGGGAAAGTGCAGTTCGAATTTCCCTTGCTCCCAGCCGCGGACGATGGCCTGCGCCGCCTGCTCGGGCGTGAGGAGTGCGGGCATGGAAAACTGGTTTTGCGCGGTCAGCGGCGTATCGACAAAACCGGGGTTGATCAGGCTGACGCCCACTCCCTTGGGGTGCAGATCAAGATACAGGCTTTCCGCCAGATTGATCAGAGCCGCCTTGGTGGGGCCATAGGCCAGGCTTTGCGGCAGACCGCGCCAACCGGCCACGCTGGCTACCAGGCTCAGATGTGGTGCGCGCCCCGCGTCAGCCGCCTGCAGCAGCGCGGGCACCACGGCGCAGAGCACCTGCAGCGCGCCCGTGACGTTCACGCGCTGATGCTGCAGCAGTTCGGCCAGATCCAGCGTTTCGACCGACATGGGGCGGTAGTGTCCGGCGCAGTAGCACACCAGATCCAGCGCGCCACCGGCCAGAATCTGCTGCGTCGCGCTGGTGACGGCCTGGGCGTCGGTCACGTCGAGCGCCAGCGCCTGGCTGCCGGGATGCTCGCGCGCGAAGGCGTCAAGCAGATCCTGTTGACGTGCCGATACGCATACCTGTGCGCCACGTGCGTGCAGCAATACGGCCAAGGCGCGTCCGATACCGCTGGACGCGCCGATCAGCCATACGCGCTTGCCGCGCCAGTCGGGGATGGGGGGGTTGGGGGGCATGGCGCTATTCCTTGGTGAAGGACAACAGCACCTCGCCCAGCGTGATGCCGAACTTGCTCATGGTGGCACGGTTGAGCATCACGCGCTCATCGACCAGGAACATCCAGTCGTCGAACTGCACTTCGTACTCCTTGTCGTCCACCGGCAAGCGCAGCGTATAGTTCCAGCGAAAGGCGTTGCCGGATTCCTGACCATGAGCCTCTCCCACCACATCGTCGGCGCGACCGGTGTAGCGACCATCTGCATGTTTGGTCAAACGCCAGATGCGGCGCTGGGTCGTCCCGTCCGAGTAGGTGAAGAACTCATCCAGCACGCCCTGATTGCCTTCCCAATGGCAGTCCATCACGACTGTGAAGCGGCGCGCCACTTCGCCGCTGCGCTTTTGAAAAATACCGTGGGCATGAACGCGGCCGTTGAAATAGCGGTCGAGTTCCAGTTTGGGGCGCTGCTGGGCATAGTCGCTCACCTGAGGGCTGGCGCAGCCCGCAAGCACAGCGGTGCCCGCGAGCAGGGCTAAAAGGACGTGACGGCGAGTGTTCATGACATGGCTCCTGTGGGAGAGTTCTGGGGGGCGATCATCCGGCTATGCAGCAGCCAGGCTGCCGCGAGCTTGAGCGCGCAGGGCAGCAGCGCATAAATCCAGGCCAGACGCTGCAAGGCCAGCGGATCCTGGCTGCCGGGCACATAGCCCAGCCATTGCAAGAGCGGCAGGGTGACGCCGGCGGCCAGCGCCAGGTTGAGCTTGGTGGCCAGATTCCACCAGCCCAGGTAGGCGCCGTCATGCGCACCCTGCGCGCCGTGGCGTTCGATCAGCAAGGCCAGCAGGGCGCCGGGCGCAACCAGGTCAGCCCCCAGCGCCGCACCCGACAGCACGCAGATGACGGCAAAGGCGGCCAGCTGGCCGCCTTGCAGAGCTGCCGCCCAGCCAAAGCAGGCCACTGCCAGCAGCATGCCGGCCAGCCACGCGCGTTCCAGCCCGAAGCGGCGCACGAACTGCAGCCAGGCGGGCATGGACAGCGCACCGCTGACGAAATACAGCGTCAGAAACAGCGCAATCTGCGACGGCGAGGCCAGAAGCCTGTCTTGGGCGAAAAACAGCATCAGCGCAGCCGGAATGGCGCTGGCGATGCCATTGCACAAAAACACCGCCAGCAGCCGGCGAAAGGACGCCTGGGTCAGCGGCTGCCAGAGCCGGGACTTGCCCGCCGTGTGTTCCTCATGGGTTTCGATTGCGAGCGGCGGGCGCGGTGCCTGCCAGAGCGTCAGCCAGCCGGCGAGCAATGCCAGCGCGAATACCCCCAGCATGGGACCTGCGCCCCAGGCCACCGAGAGCGCGCTGGCCGCAACCACGCCAATCAAGCCCAGACCCTCGCGCCAGGCCACGATGCGGCTGCGTTGTACCCGGTCGCCCCCCAGCTGCACCCCCCAGGCCTGGTGGGCAATCAGCAACAGACTGTGTGCCAGGCAGGTGAACAAAAGCCCCGCCACCATCCAGGCCGCCAGCGCCGTCGTGCCCCGCACGAGCGGCAAGAACAGCCCCGCCATGCCGCCGCCCAGAAGCAGCGCCGAGGCGCCGGCCGTCCACAGAACCGCATGTATGCTGCGGCGGTAGAGCAAGTCGCTCAAACGTCCCAGCAGCGGATCGGCCCCCGCATCCATCAGCCGTACCAGCAGCAACAGCGCCCCTACGGTGCTCAGCGGCAGGCCGAGATCATCGGCGTAGTAGTGTGGCAGCACCACATACAGCGGCAAGGCAGCGAAGGCCAGGGGCAGGCCCAGCAGTCCATAGGACAGCCCCGCACGCCAAGGCAGCGCCTGAGAAGCCCGCCATGACGGACCGCCTGTCATGACCCTGTTCCTGATTCGAGCGCCAGCAAGTCGTTGCGCAAGTCGGGTTCCGACGTGCTGGGCGACAGCCAGATGGCGAAGAAGCGGCGTGCCAGTTCGGCATCGTCGATGGCCGCCAGCGCCTGTCGGCCATGCCACAGACGCATGCCCACGCCGGGTTGGTATAAACCCGTCAGACGGTCGCCCGGCTGTACGTCGGGCAACACGGCAATCAGCGCTGTCAGCCAGCGCTGGGCCTGTGCGGGCGGCAGTTTGCCCTGACGCTCGATCTCTTCGATGGAGCGTTGGGCGATGGCGGTCCCCGTGAAGGCGCGGTGGTAAGTCAGTTCCAGCGCCAGCGGATACGCGTCGAAGTCGGCTGCCTCGAACCGAGGGCCTGCCCACAGGCGGGCGTCGTAGATCCGCAGCCCGAGAAAGCGCATCTGCCCCTGACCCTGCAACGTGGCTTCGGGCAGCGCAGGGTGGATGAAGGCGGGCGGGGCCGCGGGCTGATCGGCTGCGGCGCTGAGATCAGCCACCCCCAAGACCATCGCGGCGGCCAGCAGCTGAACCCGCACCAGGCGCATCAACGGTGAGTAACGGTAGAAAGGCATAGGCACCGATCGAAAGGGATGATATTTTCAGTCTTTCACGAGCGTGAACTGCACCACGTCGATATTGCGGCTGTCGAAAGCGGCTTCGCAGTACGCGAGATAGAACTCCCAAGTGCGCAGGAATTTCGCATCAAACCCCTGTGCCAGCACCTGGACCTGCTGCTGCTTGAACCGGATGTGCCAGCGGCGCAGGGTCTCGGCGTAGTCGGCGCCGAAGGCCAGCTCTTCCACCACGCGCAGCCCCTTTTGCTGCGCCGCTGCACGGAAGTGCTTGGGGCTGGGCAGGCAGCCGCCGGGAAAGATGTATTGCTGAATGAAATCCGTCCCCTGTATATAGCGCTCGAACAAGGCGTCGTCGATGACGATGCTCTGCACGCAGGCGCGACCGCCGGGTTTGAGCAAACGCGCCACGGTGTCGAAATAGCTGGGCCAGTAAGATTGCCCCACGGCTTCGATCATTTCGATCGAGCAAATGGCATCGAACGGGGCGTCCTGGATGTCACGGTAGTCTTGCAGGCGCAGCTCGGCCTGGGTGGACAGCCCCGCCTCATGCAGGCGCTGGCGGCCAAACGCCAGTTGCTCGGTAGAGAGCGTCACGCCGGTGACATGGGCCTGGAATTCTCCCGCCGCCATCTCTGCCAGTGCGCCCCAGCCGCAGCCAATTTCCAGCACCCGGTCGCCCGGCTGGACGCCGGCGCTGTGCAAGGCGCGGCGCATCTTGGCGTGCTGGGCGGCAGTCAGATCGCCCCCCAGATCGCCCTGGAACCAGGCGGATGAGTAATTCATGCTCGGGTCCAGCCACAGCGCGTAGAATGCGTTGCCCAAGTCGTAGTGGGCGTGGATGTTGCGCCTGCTGCCGGCGCGTGTATTGCGGTTGAGCAGGTGGCGCAGACGGTGGGCCAGTTGCCCCCACCAGGCGCCGTAGACCATTGATTCGAGCGTGTCGCGGTTGGCCATCAGCAGGCGCAAAAGGTCGGCCAGCTGCGGTGTGCTCCAGTGCTGATCGATATAAGCCTCGGCCAGCCCGATGTCGCCCGAGCGCAGGACGGCACCAAATACCCGCCAGTCATGCAGGTGCAGGCTGGATTGCGGGTGGCCCCCCTGACCCAGTTCAAGGGTACTGCCATCGGGCAGTTTCAGGTGCAGCGTCCCGTGTTGCAGGCGCTGCAGCAGGTGCAAGGCGTACCGCGCCGTCCTGGGCAGGCCGGGTGGCAGCCGCAGAGACAAGGGCAGCGAAATCGGTGTGGTGGTGGTATTCATGATCAGCGGTCGGTTGCAGATGAGCGGGACACAGGCACCGCAGGCGCCTGGGGCTTCGTGTGGAAAGGCACCCGTTTGAGCCACAGCAGCAGCGCGTTCCAGAGGATGCGGGCCATCACGCCCAGCGTGAGCAGCGGGTAGCGCCAAAGGGCGCGGCGGCGGCTGGACGCGTTGAGCGGCTCCAGCCTGCCGGCCATGCCGGTGAGCAATACGGGGCCCTCGGCGTCGTGGTAGTCGATGCGCACCTTGACCGATTGCAGTCCGTCGGTTCCGCCCCGGCGAAACTCAAAGTGGTAGCCGCCGTCCAGGGTGCAGAACGGTGAGACGTGAAACACCTTGCGTGCCTGCAGTTCCTGCCCGTAGCGCGGGTGGTCCAACAGGTAGGCGTGGCGCTCGCCGAAGGTATTGTTCACCTCGGCGACAATGGTGCGCAGGCTGCCGTCCATGCGGTGGCAGTACCAGAAACTGACCGGTTTGAAGCTGTAGCCCAGTACGCGCGGGTAGCACTGCAACCAGATCTCGCCCTGTGCATCGGTGATGCCCTCGGCTTGCAGCAGTCCTTCCAGCCAAGCCAATGCACCGCCTTGCTGGGGGCCATGGCCGTCACCATGGTCGGTGTCGCGGAATGAAAGCCATCCCGCGCGGTTCAAGGCCAGTACGCCTGCCGCTTCGGGGCGTTCGCGCAGCGTGCGCATGGGCAGCAACAGGAAGAAGGTCGGTACCATGAAGCGGTGGCGGCGCGGGCGCAGCCGGGTGTGCCACACGTGGCCGAAGCCGATGTGCGGCACGTTGCCTGCCATGCTGGCGCTGGCGGCGGGGATGCTCATGCGGCCTCCCGGTAACGCATCTGCGCCAGCAGCGCATCGGCGGCGCGGTAGCCCGATTGCAGGCCATCCTCATGAAAGCCGTAGCCCGTCCAGGCGCCCGCAAACCAGGTGCGCCGCACGCCCTGTATCCGGGGGATCTGACTTTGCGCGGACCATGCTTGCAGGTCGAAGACGGGGTGGTCGTAATCGAACTCGCCCAGGATTTTCTGCGGATCGATGGGACTCACCGGGTTGAGCGACACCAGCACCGGCTCTGCAAAGGGCAGAGGCTGCAGGCGATTGATCCAGTAGTGCAAGCACACCCTGGCCAGTTCCTGCGCGTCGTCGGCGGCACGTTCGTAATTCCATGCTGCCCAGGCGGCGCGGCGCTGCGGCATCACACGGGTGTCGGTGTGCAGCACGGCGCGGTTGGACTGGTAGCGGATGGCCCCCAGTACACGCTGCTCGACAGTGCTGGGGCGCTGCAGCAGGCGCAAGGCTTGGTCGCTATGCACGGCCAGCACGACGGCGTCGAAATGTTCGGTGGCACCGCCTGTGTGCACGAGTACGCCGGCGGTGTTGCGTTCGATGTGCGTGACTGGCGTGGACAGGCGTGCATCCAGGCCTTGCAGGATGGCGTTGACATAATGGCGCGCTCCGCCCGCCACGGTGTGCCATTGAGGCCGGTTCCGCACCTGGATAAGGCCATGGTTGTGACAGAAGCGCACCATGGTGGCGACGGGAAATCGCAGCATCTGGTCGGTCGGGCAACTCCAGATGCAGCCAAGCATGGGCAGAAAATACCAGTGGCGAAAGGCCGTGCTAAAACCGTGCTGATCCAGAAAATCACCCAGCGATTGCGCCAGCGCCTGTTCTTGTCCGCTATCGGCCAGCGCGGTGCACAGGCGGTTGAAGCGCAGCAGTTCCGAGAGCATGCCTAAAAACCGCGGGCGCAGCAGATTGCGTCGCTGGGCAAACACGGTTGTCAGGCTGGAACCGCTCCACTCCAGCGCCCCCGCGCCCAGTGCGCCTGCCCCAGGCACCTGCACGGAAAACGACATGTCGGACGGGGCGGTGGGCACCTTCAGCTTGTCGAGCAAGGCAATCAATCCGGGATAGGTGCGCTCGTTGAACACCAGAAAACCGGTGTCGACCCCATGCGTCACAATCCGACCGCGAGCGTCAGGCAAAGAGACATCCACGGTGTGCGTATGACCGCCAAAATAGCTTCCGGCCTCGTACAACGTGACCTGTGCCTGCCCGTGCAACCGGTGTGCGGCCGCTAAACCCGAGATTCCTGATCCGATGACAGCAACTTTCATGGTGTTGTCCGCTGTGCGATGATGGTCTGAGCAGCACAACTGCACTGCTCTTGTGGTGTAATGTACTAGACAAACCCTTTTTTGTCTAAGACAATTTAGCCCAATCATTCATTCACCATGAACTCTTCGACCACACCGATTGCTCTCACGGCGTCCGGATCCAACGACGCCGGGCTGCCGATTGCCGCCGTCGAACGCGAGACAGGCTTGGGCAAGGACACGCTGCGCGTGTGGGAACGACGCTACGGGTTTCCCACGCCATTGCGCAATGCTTCGGGCGACAGGGTCTACAGTCTGGACCAGGTGCAACAGCTCCGGTTGATCAGTCGGCTGCTGGGCCTCGGTCTGCGTCCCGGCAAGGTGGTCGGTCTGGATCAGGCTGCGTTGCAGGATCTTCTGATTCGTCGTTCCCCGGCACAAACTGCTGTTTTGTCTAAGACAAATGTGCTGGAAGCCAGCACAGATCCCATGATTGGCGACATGCTCCACGCCATTGGTGCGCACGATCCGCACACGCTGCGGTACAGCCTCAGCCACGCCCAGTTGCGCATGGGATTGGCACCTTTCGTGACGGATCTGGTGGCGCCGCTGACGACGGCGGTAGGCGAGGCCTGGGCGCAGGGGCGCTTCGAGATCTTCGAGGAACACCTGTATACCGAGGTCATCACCGGCGTGCTGCGCCACGCCATGGCTTCGCTGGCCCCGCAGCCCGTGGCACAGGGTCCCAAAGTGCTGCTCACGACCGTACCGCAAGAGCAGCACAGCCTGGGGCTGCTGATGGTCGAGGCGCTGTTGACGTTGGAGGGGTGTACTTGCGTATCGCTGGGCACGCAGACCCCGCTGACCGATATTGTCGAAGCGGCGCAGGCGCATCGGATCGATGTGGTGGCATTGAGTTTCAGTAATCTGCATAAAGCGGCAGTGGTGCGTGCCAGCCTGCGCGAGCTGCGCGCCCAGCTGCTGGAGTCCACAGCGCTGTGGGTTGGGGGCGCATGCACAGCGCTGTATCAATGGCCGGTGGCCGGCATCAGCACCGTGCAGCATTTGTCGGGCTTGCAGCCCTTGGTGGCGCAGTGGCGCCACGCCAATTGAATTGACGCAGGATCTGCCATGTTTTCTATCGCACGCATACTTCAAGGCGCAATCACCCCTCAGTCGATCCGGCCGCGCCGGGCGCTGCTGGCGCTGCTGGTGACCGGTGCCGGTTTACTACTGACGGGCTGCGCCGGCACGCGCCCCCCGCCCGGCGTGACGGCCGTCAGTCCGTTCGATGTGCAGCGCTACGCAGGCCGCTGGTACGAGCTGGCGCGGCTGGACCACGCCTTCGAGCGCGGCATGACCGATGTCTCGGCCACCTACACCGTGCAGGCCGATGGCAGCGTACGTGTGGTCAATCGTGGTTATGCGCTTGCCGCAGGCCAATGGCGCCAGGCAGTGGGCAAGGCCCTGTTCACCGGCGCGCCCACCACCGGCTCGCTCAAGGTGTCTTTTTTTGGGCCGTTTTATGGCGGCTACCACGTCGTCGCGCTGGATCCGGACTATCGCTGGGCGCTTGTGCTTGGTTCCGACACCGGCTATGCCTGGATCTTGGCGCGCGACAAGCAATTGCCGACCGCTCAGCGCGACGCCATCGTGGCGCGGGCGCGGGACCTGGGCGTGGATACTTCGGCGCTGATCTGGGTGCCGCACGAGCGCCAGGATCCGGCATTCTGAGCGTAATATGGCAATAGCGCACTCTGTCTGTCGTGCGGTCCAGGCGCGACCTGGGGGGCGCTTGCCTTGATGGCCCATCCGACAACCTTGGGAAGAAACACGTCATGCGCATTTTGCTCACCGGCGGTACCGGCTTGATCGGGCAGGCCCTGTGCCGACATTGGCGGCACCAGGGCCATGAATTATGGGTCTGGAGCCGCAATCCCCGGCAAGTCCCCGCTCTGTGCAGCGGCGCACAGGGCATTGCACAGCTGCAGGCGCTCGATGGCGGCCCGGCGATGGACGCCGTGATCAACCTGGCGGGTGCGCCGATTGCCGATCGCCCATGGACAGAGGCGCGGCGGCGTTTGCTGTGGCGCAGCCGTGTCGATCTGACGCGTACCTTGGTCGACTGGATGGGTCGGCAGGCCACGTCACCGCGTGTGCTGATCTCGGGTTCTGCCGTGGGCTGGTATGGCGACGGCGGCGAGCAATGGCTGGCCGAAGACAGCGCGCCATGCACAAGCGACTTCGGCAGTCGGTTGTGCATGGCCTGGGAGCAAGAAGCCGAGCGTGCGCAACAGTGGGGTGTGCGTGTGGCGCTGCTGCGCACCGCGCCAGTGCTGGCACCACAAGGGGGTATGCTGGCGCGGTTGCTGCCCCCGTTCCGCTTGGGTCTGGGCGCGCGCCTGGGCAGCGGCCGGCAGTGGATGCCCTGGATACATCTGGACGACCAGGTGGCCCTCATTGATCATTTGCTCCGGCACGAGCGCTGCAGTGGCCCCTATAACGCCTGCGCACCCGATCCGGTGCGCAACACCGACTTCACCCAAGCCCTGGCGCGTGCGCTGCACCGCCCGGCGGTGTTGGCCGTACCCGCCTGGGCTTTGCGCCTGGCCTTGGGTGAAATGTCGGTGCTGCTGCTAGGCGGCCAGCGGCTGATGCCGCGCCGTGCACAAGAAACGGGGTTTGTCTGGATGTATCCTCGGATTTCCGCGGCTTTGGGGCATTTGCTGCAAAAATGACCGCTTGTTGAGCGTTGTCTGTATCCATCGAGACCAGGATGAAATGAAAAAAACTCCCGAAGGAGTTTTTTTCATGGCCGTGGCCAGACCGCTTGCCAGAGCATGTCAGTACACGCCTTGGGCCAGCATGGCGTCGGCGACCTTGACGAAGCCGGCGATGTTGGCGCCATTGACGTAGTTGACCTTGCCGTCCTGGCTGCCGTAGTGCACGCAGTTCTGGTGGATGTCGCGCATGATGGCGTGCAGCTTGGTATCGACTTCGTCGCGCGTCCAGTGCAGGCGCTGGGCGTTCTGGCTCATTTCCAGACCGGAGACCGCCACGCCGCCTGCATTGCTGGCCTTGCCGGGCGCATACAGGACACCGGCCCCGATGAAGGCGTCAGCGGCCTCGATGCTGCAGGGCATGTTGGCGCCTTCGGCTACGCAGCGCACGCCGTTGGCGATCAGGGTGCGGGCGTCGTCGATTTCCAGTTCGTTCTGCGTGGCGCAGGGCAGGGCCACGTCCACCGGCACGTGCCAGGGGCGCTTGCCCGGTTCGTAGGACAGGCCGAATTGCTTGGCGTATTCTTCCACGCGGCCGCGCCGTTCGTTTTTCAGTTCGATCAGCGCCGCCAGTTTTTCAGCCGTGAAGCCGTCCGGGTCCACCACGCAGCCGTGGGAGTCGGAAACCGTGATGACCTTGGCACCCAGCTGCAGGCATTTCTCGATGGTGTACTGGGCGACGTTGCCCGAGCCAGACACCGACACGGTATAGCCTTCCAGCGACTGGCCCGCGTGCTTGAGCATTTCTTCGGCAAAGTACACCGCGCCGTAGCCGGTGGCTTCGGGGCGGATCAGGCTGCCGCCAAACGACAGGCCCTTGCCGGTGAAGATGCAGGCGCCCCTGTTGGAGAGCTTTTTCATCATGCCGGCCATGAAGCCGACTTCGCGGGCGCCTACGCCGATGTCCCCGGCCGGCACGTCGGTGTCCGGGCCCAGGTGGCGGTAGAGTTCCATGATCAGCGCCTGGCAGAAACGCATGACTTCAGCGTCGGACTTGCCCTTGGGGTCGAAGTCGGAGCCGCCTTTGCCGCCGCCCATGGGCAGGGTGGTCAGGGCGTTCTTGAAGGTCTGCTCGAAGGCCAGGAATTTCAGGATGGACAGGTTCACCGAGGGGTGAAAGCGCATGCCGCCTTTGTAGGGGCCGATGGCCGAGCTGTGCTGGATGCGAAAGCCGCGATTGACGCGGGTGCGGCCCGTGTCGTCCATCCAGCAGATGCGGAATTGAAAGGCGCGTTCCGGTTCCACGATGCGTTCGAGCAGCGCCTGGCTGGCGTAGCGCGGATTCTGCTGGATGAAGGGCCACAGGCTGTGCATGACTTCTTTGACGGCCTGCATGAACTCGGGCTGATGAGGGTCGCGTGCCTGCAGCTGGGATAGAAATTGATCGACGGAAGGAAGACTCATTAAGGTGCTCGCTTATTTCTTCATCATGTCAAAAAATTCGGCGTTGTTTTTGGTTGCCCGGATTTTGTCCAGGATGAATTCCATGGCATCGATCTCATCCATGTCGTGGATGAATTTGCGCAGCACCCAAACCTTCTGTAAAAGTTCGGGTTTGATCAGGAGCTCTTCGCGACGTGTGCCGGATTTGTTCAGGTTGATGGCCGGGTAGATGCGCTTCTCGGCCAATCGCCGTTCGAGGTGCACTTCGGAGTTGCCGGTGCCCTTGAATTCTTCGTAAATGACTTCGTCCATGCGGCTGCCTGTTTCGATCAGGGCCGTGCCGATGATGGTGAGCGAGCCGCCTTCTTCGAGATTGCGGGCAGCACCGAAGAAGCGTTTCGGGCGCTGCAGGGCATTGGCGTCCACGCCGCCAGTCAGGACCTTGCCGGATGCCGGCACCACGGTGTTGTAGGCGCGCGCCAGGCGGGTGATGGAATCCAGCAGGATCACCACGTCCTTTTTCAGTTCCACCAGGCGCTTGGCCTTCTCGATGACCATCTCGGCGACCTGCACGTGGCGCGTGGCAGGTTCGTCGAAGGTCGAAGCCACGACTTCGCCGCGCACGGTGCGCTGCATTTCGGTGACTTCCTCTGGGCGTTCGTCGACCAGCAGCACGATCATCACGGCATCGGGGTAGTTCGTGGTGATGGCATGCGCGATGTGCTGCATGATCACCGTTTTGCCGGATTTCGGACTGGCGACGATCAGGGCGCGCTGGCCTTTGCCGATGGGGGCAAAGATGTCCATGATGCGCCCGGTGATGTTTTCCTTGCTCTTGATGTCGCGTTCCAGCACCATCGGCTCATCGGGGTGCAGCGGCGTCAGGTTTTCGAACATGATCCGGTGCTTGATGGTCTCGGGCTGCATGCCGTTGACCTTGTCGACCTTGACCAGGGCGAAGTAGCGCTCGCCGTCCTTCGGGATGCGGACCTCGCCTTCGATGGAATCGCCCGTATGCAGGTTGAAGCGGCGGATCTGCGACGGCGAGATGTAGATGTCGTCGGTGCTGGCCAGGTAGGATGTTTCGGGCGAACGCAGAAAGCCGAAGCCGTCGGGCAGAACTTCCAGGACCCCGTCGCCAAAGATCTGCTCGCCCTGTTTGGCGCGCCGTTTCATGATGGCAAACATCAGTTCCTGCTTGCGCAGCCGGTTGGCGTTCTCGATGTCGAGTTCGGCAGCCATTTCCAGCAGCTGCGACACGTGCAGCGCTTTGAGTTCGTTCAGGTGCATGGGGAAGGAAGAGAAGGAGGAATCGGCGGATCACGCGCGGGCCCGGGCGGGCCCTGCGCACGTCACTGTGGATGACAGAAAGGAATCAGAGAGATTCGTCGAGGAAAGCCTGAAGCTGGGTGCGAGACAAAGCGCCGACCTTGGTGGTGGCGACCTTGCCGTCCTTGAACAGCATCAGGGTGGGGATGCCGCGGATCCCGTATTTGGCGGCGCTGTCGGGATTTTCGTCCACGTTCAGTTTGGCGATGGTGACACGGCCCTGGTATTTTGCGGCGGCTTCGTCGAGCAGCGGGGCGACCATTTTGCAGGGGCCGCACCATTCGGCCCAATAGTCGACCAGGACAGGTAATTCGGATTGGAGCACGTCGGCCTGGAAGGACGCATCGCTTACGTGCTTGATGGAGTCGCTCATAGTGCGGTTAGTGTGCGCAGATACTGGAAAAGGGAAGGCAGGGGCCGGATGAAATGCCGTCGCGCAGCAGGGCGCGGTAGGCCCGATGTCGCTAAGCATACCATTATCTTCGTAAAATGGTGGCCTTTTTGATTGCCAACAACGGACACCACAGTGAGCACAGCACGCTACGACGAGTCTTCGATTCGAGTCCTGAAAGGGCTGGAACCGGTACGCCAGCGCCCGGGGATGTATACGCGCACCGATAATCCGCTGCACATCGTCCAGGAAGTCATCGACAATGCAGCCGACGAGGCCCTGGCCGGATTCGGCAGCCGCATCGCGGTCACGATGCATGCCGACGGCAGCCTGTCGGTGGAAGACGACGGGCGCGGCATCCCCGTGGGCGAACACCCCGAAGAACATGCCCCTGTCGTGGAGCTGGTCTTCACCCGGCTGCACGCGGGCGGCAAGTTCAACAAGGCCGACGGCGGCGCCTATGCCTTTTCCGGCGGCCTGCACGGCGTGGGGGTGTCCGTCACCAATGCGCTGTCCACCCGGCTGGAGGTCACCGTCTGGCGCGACGGCGGCGAATACCGCATCGTCTTCGCCGACGGGAACGTGCTCGAACCCCTGGCGCAGGTGGGCACGGTGGGCAAGCGCCGGTCCGGCACCCGCGTACGGGCCTGGCCCGACGCCCGGTATTTCGATCATGCGCAGGTGCCGTTGGGCGATCTGGAACATGCACTGCGCAGCAAGGCCGTTCTGCTGCCGGGCACGCGCGTCACGCTGATGATCGAGAAAACCGGCCTGCAGCGGGAATGGCACTACGAAGACGGCCTGAAGGGATACCTGAGCGAAGCCCTGGGCGGCACTCCGACCCTGGCGCCCTTGTTCGCGGGCCAGCAGTACGCCGCCGATGACGACGAACAATACGCCCTGGGCGAGGGCGCCCAATGGGTGGTGGCCTGGACCGAGGACGGCGCCGTGGTGCGTGAATCCTACGTCAACCTGATCGCCACCACGGCCGGCGGCACGCATGAATCGGGACTGCGCGAAGGCCTGTTCAATGCGGTGAAATCCTTTGCCGAATTGCACAACCTGCTGCCCAAGGGCATTCGCCTTCTGCCGGAAGACGTATTCGCGCGCGCCAGCTTCATCCTCTCGGCGAAGGTCCTGGATCCGCAGTTTCAGGGGCAGATCAAGGAACGGCTGAACAGCCGCGATGCCGTGCGCCTGGTGGGCGGGTTCCTGCGCAATGCCCTGGAACTGTGGCTGCATGCCAATGTCGAGTATGGCAAACGCCTGGCAGAACTGGCAATCGGCCAGGCCCAGGCGCGCAACCGCGCTGCCCGCAAGGTCGAAAAGCGCAAAGGTTCGGGCGTGGCCGTGTTGCCCGGCAAGCTGACCGATTGCGAATCCTCAGATGTGAGCCGCACCGAGGTCTTCCTGGTCGAGGGCGATTCGGCCGGAGGTTCGGCCAAGATGGGCCGCGACAAGGAATTCCAGGCTATCCTGCCCCTGCGCGGCAAGATCCTGAATGCCTGGGAAGTCGAACGCGACCGCCTGTTCGCCAATAACGAAATCCACGATATTTCCGTGGCCATCGGGGTGGATCCGCATGCAGCCGGCCAGGACGTGGACCTGTCGGGCCTGCGCTACGGCCGCATCTGCATCCTGTCGGATGCCGATGTCGACGGCGCTCATATCCAGGTGTTGCTGTTGACCCTGTTCCTGCGCCACTTCCCGCGATTGATCGAAGCAGGCCACGTCTACATTGCCCGCCCGCCGCTGTTCCGGGTGGACGTGCCGGCGGCCGGCAAGCGTCCGGCCCGCAAGCTCTATTGCCTGGATCAGGTGGAATTGGATGCCGTACAGGAGAAACTGCGCGGCGAGGGCTTGCGCGAGGGCGCCTGGCGCATCAGCCGCTTCAAGGGCCTGGGTGAAATGAATGCCGAGCAGCTGTGGGACACCACGCTGAACCCGGATACGCGCCGGCTGGCGCAGGTGCGCCACGGCGACGAGGGCCTGGAGGCCTCGGCGCGCATGTTCGACATGCTGATGGCGCGCGGCGAAGCCAGCCAACGGCGCGCCTGGCTGGAAGAAAAAGGCAATCTGGCCGACGTGGACATTTGAGGAATGACGATGGATGCCAATACCCCCGATCTGCTGACGGCAGGGGATGACGAGGGCCTGGTGCTGGGGCGCTATGCCGAGCAGGCCTATCTGGATTACGCGGTGTCGGTGGTGCGCGGCCGCGCCCTGCCGGAAGTGTCGGACGGACAGAAGCCCGTGCAGCGGCGCATTCTGTACGCCATGGACGCCATGGGCCTGGGGCCGCAGTCGCGCCCGGTGAAATCGGCCCGCGTCGTGGGCGACGTGCTGGGCAAATATCACCCGCACGGCGATCAGGCCGCCTATGACGCCATGGTGCGCATGGCGCAGGATTTCGTGCTGCGTTATCCCTTGATCGATGGCCAGGGCAATTTCGGTTCGCGCGACGGCGACAACGCCGCCGCCATGCGGTACACCGAGGCCCGGCTGACGCCGTTTTCCCGGCTGCTGCTCGACGAACTGGACGAGGGCACGGTCGATTTCACCCCCAATTACGACGGTAGCCAGCAGGAACCGGTGTGCCTGCCCGCCCGCCTGCCCATCATGCTGCTGAACGGCGCGTCGGGCATTGCGGTGGGCATGGCCACCGAGATCCCGTCCCATAATCTGCGCGAGGTCGCGCAGGCCTGCGTGGCGCTGCTGCGCAAGCCGACGCTGGCCGATGGCGATCTGTACGCGATGATTCCGGGGCCGGACTTTCCAGGGGGCGGGCAGATCATCTCGTCGCCGGAAGACATCGCGCAGATCTACGCCAGCGGCCGGGGCAGCCTGAAGGCCCGGGCGCGCTGGCATTTCGAGGATCTGGCGCGGGGGCAGTGGCAATTGGTCGTCACCGAACTGCCGCCGGGCGCCTCGACCCAGAAAATTCTGGAGACCATCGAGGACCTGACCAATCCCAAACCGCGCGCGGGCAAGAAATCCCTGTCGGCCGAACAGCAGCAGGCCAAGGCGCTGGTGCTGGGGCTGCTGGATGCCGTGCGCGACGAGTCGGGCAAGCAGGCACCGGTGCGCCTGGTGTTCGAGCCGAAATCGCGCGGCATCGACCGCGATGAATTCGTCAACCTGCTGCTGGTACGCACCGGTCTGGAAGGCAACGTGCCGCTGAACCTGGTGTGCATCGATACGGACGGCCGGCCCGGTCAGCGCAGTCTGCGCCAAGTGCTGGAATCCTGGCTGGCTTTCCGGGCGCAGACTGTGACCCGGCGCACGCGCCATCGCCTGGACAAGGTGCTGGATCGCATCCACATCCTGGAAGGGCGCAGCATCGTCTACCTGAGCGTGGATGAGGTCATCCACACGATCCGCGAGGCCGACGATCCTCGGGCGGCGCTGATGGAACGCTTCTCTCTGTCCGAACGCCAGGCCGACGACATCCTGGAAATGCGCTTGCGGCAGCTGGCCCGCCTGGAGGGTATCCGCATCGAACAGGAACTGGACAAGAAGCGCGAGGAACAGCAGGCACTGCAGCATCTGCTGGACAATCCCGATGCCTTCCGGCGCCTGATGATCCGCGAGATCGAAGCGGACGCCAAACAGTACGGTGATGATCGCCGCACCCTGATCGAGACCGCCGACCGCGCCGTGCTGGAAACCCAGGTGCTGGATGAACCCGTCACGGTGATCATGTCGCAGAAAGGCTGGCTGCGGGTGCGACAGGGGCATGGGCACGACGCGGGGCAGTTCGGCTTCAAGACGGGCGATGCCCTGTACGACGCCGTTGAATGCCGCAGCACCCAGGAACTGACCGCCCTGTCCAGCACCGGGCGCAGCTACAGCGTGGCGGTGTCCAGCCTGCCTTCGGCGCGTGGCGACGGGCAGCCGGTCACGTCCATGCTGTCCCTGGAACCCGGCAGCCGCATCGTTCACATGTGGGTGGCGCAGCCCGATCAGCGCCTGCTGCTGGGGGTGGCCTCGGGCTATGGCTTCGTGGCGGCGGGCGGCGATCTGTCCACGCGCCAGCACGCCGGCAAGCAGTTCGTTACCGTGGACAAGGGCGACGCGCTGCTCAAACCCCTGTTGCTGAAGCCGGACGACCAGGCTGTGGCCTTGTTCAGCCGCAAGGGCAAGTTCCTGGTCGTGGCGCTGGATGAACTGAAAACCCTGTCCGGCGGCGGGCGCGGCACCATCCTGATGGGGCTGGACGACGGCGATCGCCTGGCGCAATGGGCCGCCGTGGGGCCGGCCGGCGTCGTCTTGCGGGGCGTCTACCGTGCCCGGGATACCGAACTGACGCTGTCCCTGGATGACCTGGCCGCCTATGCGGGGCGTCGCGCCCGCAAGGGCAAGTTGCTGGATGTGAAAATCAAGCAGCCCAGCCTGTGGCCGGGGGCCGGCAACTGACGGCGTCGGCTGATCGTCCGGCCTGCCGCCACTGCTGAGGCGGGCCGGCGATAAAATGATGGTTTGTCCACGTTTTTGGAATCCGTCATGAGTTTCAAGGTCTCGGTGCAGCCGGCTGGTCGGGATTTCGCGGTCGAACCCGGACAGACCATCCTGGATGCCGCCCTGGCATCCGGCATGGTCCTGCCCTACAGCTGCCGCAACGGCACGTGTTCCACCTGCCGGGGGCGGGTGGTGTCGGGCAGCTACGACGCCGGGCCCGCCCCGGCGCGGATCCTGGACCCCGGCGACCTGGCCCGGGGCTATACCTTGCTGTGCCAGGCGAAACCGTCTTCCGACGTGGTGATCGAGGCCGAAGAGGTCCGCATGAGCGGCGACATCGTCGTGCGCAAGATGCCGGTGCGCGTGCAGGCCCTGACGGCGCTGGCTCCCGATGTCGTGGAAATGACACTGCAGCTGCCTTCGGCCGAGGCCTTCCGCTTCCAGCCCGGGCAGTACCTGGAATTCCTGTTCAAGGACGGCCGGCGGCGCAGTTATTCCATGGCCTGCGCCCAGGTGCAGGATCATCGAGTCCAGCTGCACGTGCGCCATATGCCGGGGGGGCTGTTCACCGACCGCGTCTTCGGTGCGGGCGACGAGCCCTTGAAAGCCCGCGACATCCTGCGCATCGAAGGTCCCCTGGGGTCGTTCTTCCTGCGCGATGACGACCGGCCTATTGTCTTCCTGGCCAGCGGCACGGGCTTTGCCCCCATCAAGGCCATGATCGAAGGCATGCTGATGCGCGGCGACCGCCGGCAGGCCGTGCTGTACTGGGGCGGTCGGCGGCCTGCCGACCTGTACCAGGCGGATCTGGCGCGTGCCTGGCAGGATCAATGGCCGGGTTTCCGCTTCGTGCCAGTGGTGTCCGAGGCCTTGCCCGAGGATGCCTGGTCCGGGCGCGATGGCTGGGTGCATCGTGCCGTCATGGCCGATTTCCCGGATCTGTCCGGCCATCAGGTCTATGCCTGCGGGGCTCCGGCCATGGTCGAGGCCGCGCGCCACGACTTCGTGCGCGAGCGCGGCCTGCCGGCCCAGTCGTTCTACGCGGACGCCTTTACGTCCGAAGCTGACCGGGCCGAGGTCCAGGCATGAAAATCGCGGTGTTCGGCGCGGGCATCATCGGGGTGTCCAGCGCCTGGTGGTTGGCGCGCGCGGGTCATGAAGTCGAAGTCATCGACCGGCGCGCAGGAGCGGCGCTGGAAACCAGTCGCGCCAATGGCGGCCAGATTTCGGTCTGCTATGCCGAGCCCTGGGCCAGCGTTCATACCCTGAAGAAAGTCCTGCGCTGGATCGGCAAGGCGGATGCGCCATTGCGCGTCAGCCCGCGCCTGAATCCGCGCCAGTGGCTGTGGTGCGCCCGCTACCTGTACGAATGCCGGGCGCCGCGATTCGCCGCCAATCTGCGGGCCATGGTGTCGCTGGCGCAGTACAGTCGCGCTACGCTGCGCGAACTGCGCACCGAGCTGGGCATCGAGTACAACCATCTGGAACGCGGCATCCTGGCGTTCTACCGCGACCCGCGCGAATTCGAGTACGCGCAGGCCAGCTCTGCCCTGATGCGTGATCTGGGGGTGGACCGCCGCGCCGTGGACGCCGCCGAAGTCCTGCGAATCGAACCTGCCCTGGCAGCGGCGCGCGACCCCATCGTGGGCGGCGATTTCACGGCGGATGACGAGTCCGGCGACGTGCACCTGTTCACGCGCGCGCTGGCCGAACGGGCGCAGGCGGCGGGCGTCACGTTTCGCTTCAACACGCGGGTCAATCGGCTGGTGCCGGTCAATGGCCGCATTTCCGTGGCTGAATTGGTGGAGCCCGACGGCTTCTTCCGATCCCTGCATGCCGACGCCTACGTCGTGGCCCTGGGCAGCTACAGCCCGATGCTGCTGGGTCCGCTGGGGGTTTCCTGCCCGGTCTGGCCAGCCAAGGGGTACTCGGCCACTTTTCGCCTGCGTGATCCGGCCGCCGCGCCGGTGGTCAGCCTGGTCGACCAGGAAGCCAAGATCGTCACCTCGCGCCTGGGCGATCGCCTGCGCGTGGCCGGAACGGCGGAAATCGGCGGTTATTCCCGCGCCCTGGATACGCGCCGTTGCAATCAGCTCGCGCAGCACGCTCGATCCCTGTTCCCAAGCGCCCTTGATTTTGATAATGTTCAGTTCTGGTCAGGCCTGCGTCCGACGACACCCTCCAATGTGCCGTTGATCGGGCGTTCGCGCATCCGCAACCTGTACCTGAACACAGGACACGGCAGCCTGGGCTGGACCATGGGCGCAGGCTCTGGCAGGGTCCTGGCCGATCTGGTCTCAGGACGCACACCCGACATTCGATTTCCTTTTTTGGATTGATTCATGATGAATTTCCCCTTTGGTTCCGGCGCCGGTCGTCCGGGGTATCACGCTGCTTGCGCGCTGGCTGCGGCCGTCGTGGCGATGCCGGCCTGGGCGGCCACCGACGTGCCGGTGTGGATCAGCCTGGATGGCCACAATGCCGATGCCTTCCAGTCGTTGGTCAAGGCCTACAACCGCAGCCAGTCCGACGTGCAGGTCAAGGTCCGCACGTTCGACACGCCCGAAGCCCTGAATCAGGCGCTGGATGCCGCCGCGAATTCCAAGACCCTGCCGGCCCTGGCGCAGCTGGGCGACAGCCACACGCTGGAAGACATTTCCCAGCGATCCTACGTGCAGCCCCTGTACACCCTGGAAAAGGCAGGACCCCTGAAGGGCGTGCGCTGGTTCGTGTCGTCCGACAATGCTTTCATCCACGACGCCAAGGGCCGCCTGATGGCCTTCCCGGCGATGCTGGAAGTACCGGTCATGTACTACAACCAGGATGCCTTCAAGAAAGCGGGCCTGGTGCCGGCTGCGCCGCAGCGTACCTGGATGGACTTGCAGGGTCAGCTGGTCAGCCTGGCCAATAAAGGTTCGCGCAAATGCCCGCTGACGTCGGACCTGCCGGTTTCGATCAACCTGGAGAACCTGGCGGCGGTCAACAACCAGTTGTACGCCAGCGCCGATAACGGCCTGAAGGCCAAGGGCCTGCCCAGCTTCTCTTTCGACGTCACCTACGTGCGCCACCTGTCGCTGATGATCAGTTGGGTGCGATCCGAAATCATGGTGCGCCCGGACGCCGGCATGCGTTCCGTCAGCCGCTTCGCCCAGGGTGAATGCGCGGTCATGATGTCCAGCTCCGGCCACATCGGCGAATTCAACGACCAGCGCAAGCTGCGCTATTCCGTGTCCGGCCTGCCGTACTACCCCGAAGTCACCAAGGTCCCCGGCAACCCCTTTGTCAGTGGCGCGGGGCTGTGGGTCATGAAATCGCCCAAACCCGTAACCGATGCCGCAGCGGCCTTCCTGGGCTGGATGGCCCAGCCCCAGCAGGCCAGCAGCTGGTACCAGCAGACCGGCTACCTGCCCCTGACCCAGGCCGCCTTCGACGATACACCGCCCAGCTACTACCAGAACCTGGGCCAGTGGCGCAATCTGGTGGCCGTGTATGCGGGGCGTGCAGCCGTGACCGCGCAGGGTTTCCGCATTCACAATTACCCGGCCATCCGCTCGCGCTTCCAGCAGATCCTGACCTCGGCCCTGGATGGCCAGGAACCGGCCGTCACCGCCCTGAATGCGGCTTCGGCCGAGGGCAATCGGCTGGCCCGCCAGCGATAGGACTTCACCGGGACGTTTTTATCCGTTCGTACTTCCCAGTCTGGCGGCGTCCCGTCCGCCAGGCCACCATAGGCGCCTGATTCCCTGAATCCGGCGCCTTTTTTGGGTCTGCCGCATCCAGGGCGATTCTTGGAGAAGCGGCATGGTCAGGATACTGGGGGTGGCGGGGCTGGTGCTGGGTCTGGCGGGCTGCGTCACGACCAATGACGGGGCGTGGTGGCGCGAATGGGCGGGGCCGTCCGTGGGGCGCTATCACTTCGACTGGCGGCTGTCGGGGGATGCCGATCTGGCGCCTCTGCAGGTGTTTGACGACGGGCGTGACACCTGGCTGCAGTATCCGGCGGGCCAACCCGCCCCGGCGCTGTTTGCCCGATCCGCTGCCGGGGACCGCCTGTTGCGGGCACGCCGCGAGGGCGATTACCTGGTGCTGCGCGGGGTGCCGGACCACCTGCTGATGCGTGGCGGCCTGCTGCAGGCCGAGGCGCGGCGGGTGGTGGGTGTGGATACGGCCCCGGCCCCGGCCCCCGCGCCCATTCCGGTTCCCTCGATGACCGTCGCCGCAGATCCGGCGGCGTCCGCAGCAGAGCATCGCCCGGCGCTTCCAGAGCCTGCGGTTCCGTCCCCAACCGTCGACCCGGTTCCAGCCAGGCGCCCGCCTCCCGTTGTCGCAGCGGCCAGGCGCGTCCCGGCTGCCAGCGCGCCGCCAGCCCTGGTGGTCCCGGTGTCGCGCCCCTTCCAGGTCACGCCGGCCGATGGCAATGTGCGCCGGGCGCTGGCCCGTTGGGCCGGTCTGGCCGGCTGGACCTTCGAGGCCGAGCACTGGGCGGTGGACGTGGATATTCCATTGGCCGGATCGGCTGCCTTCGGCGATGCCTTCCGGCCGGCGGTCCGCAGCCTGCTGGCCGCCACGGAACTGGGGGATCGGCCAGTCCAGCCCTGCTTCTATGCCAATCAGGTGCTCAGGGTCGTGCCGTTGGCGCAGCGCTGTGATCGCACCCAGGCGCCAGGAGGCGAATCATGATCCCGCGCCTGACGATCAGCCTGCTGGCGGCGACGGTGGCGCTGTCGGGCTGCGCCTTGCAGGAACGCCTGCGCGAGGCCGCCCAGCACTACCGCCAGGCGGATCGCACGGTCCAGCAGGGGCATGAACGCTTCACCCGTTCCCTGAGCGATGCCGATCAGCGCCGGGCCGCGCAGGACGTCGACAAACCCTGGGTAGCCGGGCGGGCGCAGCCACTGGCGCGGGAATTGTCCCTGCCGCCCGCCTTGCGGGCCCAGGTGCGCACCACCTTGCTGTTTGCCGACGGCACGGACGATCTGCGGCGGATCGCCCGGCGGATTTCCGCCGTCACCGGCATTCCGGTGCACGTCCGACCGGACGCCCTGTTGCCGGCCTGGCACTTCCTGCCCCGGCTGGCCCAGATGGCGGGGCAGGGCGGCGTGTCGTCCATGGACGGCGAGCAGCCCTTCGATCTGGCCGCGACCCCGGCGCCTTTGCCGCAGATCCTGGACCGCCTGTGCGCCCATCTGGGCGTGCGCTGGCGCTATGCCCAGGGCCGCATCGAATTCTTTCGCACCGACACGCGGGTCTTCAATGTCCGCGCCCTGACGCTGGACGCCCGGGCGCAGGCCTCGCTGGGCCTGGGGTCCCGCCAGGCGGACGGCGGCTTCATCAGCACGTCCAGCACGCAGCTGCACAGCGGCGACCAGGACGTGATGAAGACCGTGCGGGCGCGCATCGAGCCCTTCCTGTCGCGCGCCGGCCTGCTGGTGGCCGAATCCGGCGCCGGCGCTTCCGTGGTGGTCACAGACATCCCGGACGTGCTGGATCGCATCGCCGCCTATCTGGATCAGGAAAACCGGGCGTTGACACGGCGGGTGCGCCTGGTCTTCGAAGAACTGACGGTCGCCCTGAACGATCAGGCGCAAGCCAGCCTGGACTGGAACGTGGTGTTTTCCGGCGCGCGCCTGGCCGCCGGCCTGGCAGTGCCTGCTCTGGCGAACGGGCCGGTGGGCCGGCTGGGCGTCGGCGTCACCCACGGGGCCATGACGGGCAGCGAGGCGGTCATCCAGGCGCTGGGCGAATCCGTGCGCCTGGTGCGTCGCAGCAGCGTCCCGATGCAAACCATCAACCGTCGCCCTGTGACTCACGCTGTGCGCACGACGTTCTCGTATATTGATCGGGTCGAAACCACCCCAATTTCAGGGGCCAACGGCCTGGCCGTGCCGGCCGTTTCGGTCAACCAGAAAGAAGAAACTGTCGGGTCCTTGCTGACCGTGGTGCCGGACGCCCAGGAAAACGGTCAGATCCTGCTGTCGCTGGCCTACGACAATACCGTGGCGCAGCCGCTGAAGACCGTGACTTTCGGTGATCGGGACAACCCGCTGCAATTGCAGCAGTTGACTGTCGAAGGCAATGGAACCGTGCAGCAGCTGGCCCTGCAGCCCGGGCAGCCGCTGGTGGTGTCCGGCTTTGACCGGCAGCAGTCCGAAACCAGCGAGCGGCGACTGAATCCGGGGCTGCCCGCCATCCTGGGGGGTGGGGACCGGATCCAGTCGCAACGCCTGGCTACCGTGCTGATCATCACGGCCCAAGTCGAAGAAGGGCTGTGAATCATGCCGGCCGCGCGTCTCGTCTGGATCGATCAGGTGCCGCTCGTCTTCGGGATGGATTGGGTGCCCGTGCTGGGGGAACCGGATCTCACCCGCGCCCAGGCCCGCCGCGAGGGCGCTTCGCATCAGGTGCTTTCGGGGAACCCGCCCGCCGCCCTGGGGCTGGCTCGAGGTCTGGCGATGCGTCAGGCCTGCTGGTCGGCTGCCGAACTCTGGGCGCGCCAGCATCCTCAGGGCACCGTGGCCTGCGTCGTGGCCCTGGATCCGCAAACCTGGCACGTGCTGGCCAGCCACGAGGGCACCGTGCTGGCGCGGGCGGATCGTGGTTACGCCGATGCCGGTCTGGCGGACCAGGCCCTGGATACCTTGCGCCTGGCATATCCCCGCTTGCAGGTTCTGCCGGAGGCAGATGGCACGGCGCTGTTGCGCGATCTGGCACGGCTATCGGGCGCTGCCGCGCCGCTGACCCGGGTCGGCCGCCGGCGTGGTCTGCTGCTGATCCTGGCGCTGGTCCTGCTGGCCGGGGCGGGCTGGTGGACGTGGGGCGCCCAAGGGGCGCAGTCGGTGGATGCCGGCGCGGATGATCGGCTGGCCTGGGAGCGTGCCCTGGCGCAGGTGCTGGCCCGGCAGCCGGTGCATGGTGGGGCAGGGACGCAGGTCCTGTTGCGGGCGCTGTCCGATCAGCCGGCGCGCCTGGCCGGTTGGGGGTTGCAGCAGGTCCGCTGCCAGCCGGGGGCTGGGGCCGGCTGGCTGTGCCGCAGCGAATACCGGCGCCTGGATCCGCAGGCCGACAATCGCGGCCTGCTCCAGGCAGCGCCGGCCGTCTGGCGACTGGAATTTCCGGCCCTGGACCGGGCTCAGGCTGCCTGGGCGCTGCCTTTGACGGGGCAGCCGGCCGACCCGGCCCGCTTGCCTGCTTCACGCCTTGTCGCCCGGGATTGGGCCAGCGGCCTGCAGGCCGTGCTGCCAGCCTTCACTACCTTGCGCCTGGAAACGCCTCAGGCGCTGGCAGTGCCTGCTCCGCTCGATGCTCAGGGCAGGGCCTTGCCGCCGCCGGCCGATCTGCCCCGCCTAGCCTACCGGACGCTGAAGGTGGAAGGCCCCCTGCGTTCCGCAGAACTGTTGATTCCCCTGGCGCACTCCGTCTCCTGGCGCCAGGCGGTGCTGTCACATGCGCCGGGCACCCGTCCCGGCCTGAAAACCAGCCGTCTGATCTTGCACCTTGAAGGATCCCTGTATGAAAACCGTCACTGAGCGCCGCAGATTCCGCGCCTTGCGTCGTTGGTCGTGCGCGTGCCTGGTTTGGGGCGGATGGGCGTGTGGGTTGTCGGCGCAGCCGGCGCCCGCCATGCCCGAGCCGGCCTCGCCGCCTGCCGAGTCCTGGGAAACGCAGTCAGTGCGTGAACTGATGCAGCAGGATCTGCGGGAAGCCCTCCGGGATGCGTCATCCGCCGCTGGCCGCCCGCCGGATCGCCAGGTGCGCCCACTGCTGGCGCCGCGTCTGGTCGCACTCTACGGCGTGGGGCAGGCCCTGATGGCCGAAATCCAGGTAGGGCAGCGCGCTTACCTCTATGTCCGGGGGCAGGCCTTTCCGGCCGGGCATGCCGGCGATCCGGGGGTCTACCAGTTGCGTGGGATGAACGGCGCCTGCGTTCAGCTGGAACGTGGCGAGGACCGTCACTCCCTGTGCCTGCGCATGCTGCTGGGCGGGGAACAGCCATGAAAGCCTGGTCCTCGGTGCTGCGGGTGGCCGAACCTGCCATGCCCTTCAATACGTCGGCGGCTTCGACCATCGATGATCGGGAGCAGCTCTCGGCGTTGCAGCCGCCGCTGCGTCGGGTCATGGCGCGGCAGTTCGGCGTGCAGGCGCTGGCCGACCGGATCTGTCCCGTGGAACGCGGCGATGGCAGCATTACGGTGCTGGCGCGCGCCGAATACGTGGGGGCCGATCAGGCCGATGCCCTGGTGCGGCGCATCCAGGCGGCAGGATGGCGTCTGTCCGATCCCGCGCGCTACGTCCTGCCGGCCGCGCTGCTGCTGGCCCTGTCGCGTGATTCCAGCTCCGTCATGGCCACCGTCTCGACGGCGGATCGCACGCCGACGGCCTTGGCCGGCGTGTTCCAGGACCTGGTGGAATGGGGGGTGCATCAGGGGGCAACTGATCTGCATCTCAATGCGTACCGGGATGCGCCGGAATCCGAGGTCCGATACACCGTGGCGGGCCGCTACATTGCGCCGGAACGCTTCCGGCGGATGCCCACCGATCTGCTGCTGGATGTATTGGCGGTCGCCTGGATGGACATTCAGGGCGGCAATGGCGCGGTCTTCGATCCTACGTTGGAACAGCAGGGCAGCCTGTTGCGCTGGGTGGATGGTCAGGCCTATGTGCTGCGTTGGGCGTCGCTGGCCGCCGATCGCGGCCCCAGTGTGTGCCTGCGGTTCCTGTCGCGCGACGTGCAGATCCGGACTGCCGGTCTGGATGCGCTGGGCTATCGTCCCGATCAGGTGGCCTGCTTTGATCGCGTCATGCGCTCCGAGGGCGGGGCGATCGTGCTCGCCGGCACGGTGGGCTCCGGCAAGTCCACCACGCTGGCGGCGCTCATCCGGGGGCTGCCGGATCACCGCAAGGTCATTACCCTGGAAGAACCGGTGGAATACCGGATCGCCCGGGCAGTCCAGAACACCATTGGCCGCGATCTGGGTCAGCAGGCGCATGGGCATTACGCCGCGAAATTACGGACCCTGAAGCGTTCCGCCATGAGCGACGTGCTGTTGGGCGAAATCCGCGATGCCGAAAGCGGCCTGGCCTTCATGGACCTGACCGGGTCCGGAGTCAACGTCTATACAACGGTGCATGCGCCCTCGGCGCGGGCCATCGTTGATCGCCTGTCCTCGGCCTTCATCGGCGTACCGCGTGATTTTTTGCAGACATCCGGGGTGCTGAAACTGTTGGTGTTCCAGGCGCTGTTGCCCCAGTTGTGTACGGCGTGCGCGCGGCCAGCCGACCCGGAAGAACTGGCGCGCCAGCATCCGGGCGCGCCGCAGGACTGGCGACGTTGGCTGGGCTGGATCGAACAGTCCTGGGGCGTTTCGGCCGGACAGATCCGCACCCGCCATCCGCAAGGCTGTTCCCGCTGCCGCTTGCCGCAGTTGCCGGAACTGGCCGGGTATGACGGGCGGACCGTCGCTGCGGAACTGGTCGAGCCAGGCCTGCAGGCCGCTGCTCTATCGACCGATGCCGGCTATCTGCCGGATCCGGTCCATAGCGCGATGGCGCACGCGATGCTCAAGGTCGGTGCCGGGCAGGTGGATCCGCGCGATGTCGAAGGGCGGTTCGTGGCCTTTGAAACTCTCGTGCTGCGACGCCGCCATCAGATCGGAGAACGCGCATGTCCCGCCTGATTGTCCCGTCGCGCCGGGCTTCGGGCTGGCGTATGCGCCTGGATGCCTGGAGATTCGCTGCGCATCGAGCCGACTACTTCGAATACCTGCACGCGGTGCTGTCGGGCGCACAGGGTCGGCTGACCATCCGGGAATTGTTCGACCGTGATGCGCAGCGCTATGGGGCGACGACGGTGCGTGGCCGGCTGTCGCAATGCTGGTCGATCGCCTGCGAGGCCAGCGGCGGCGACCTGGATGCCACCTGGCGTGGCTGCCTGCCGGCTGACGAGCGCGCCCTGATTCGCGTGGCACAGGCTTTCGGCAATGTGCGCCTGCTGGCCTGCTTCCAGGCCCTGGCCCGGCATCTGGGCCTTTTGATCCAGGTGCGCCAGTTGCTGTGGGCAACTCTGGGATCGGCGGCTGCCGCGCTGCTGGTAGTCAGTGTTCTGATGCTGGCTGTGCCAACCTGGACGGCGCCTGCCCTGTTGCAGGCGTTTCAGGGGTTGCCGGTCGAATTCCACGGGACCTGGACGCGCGCCTTGTTCGCCTTTGCGCAGGGGCTGCGCGACTGGGGATTTTGTCTGCCGCTAGGGGTGGTGTCCGCTCTGGCGCTGGGCTTGCTGATGCTGCCGCGTGCCTGCGGGCCGTGGCGCCGGCGGCTGGACCGAGTCGGGCCATGGCGCCTGTACCGCCAGGTCCAGGCCTTGCGCCTGCTGGCGTTGGTGTCGATCCTGCTGCAACCCGGAGCAGGCAGTTCATCGCAACTCAGGCCAGTGATGCTGTTGTTTCTGGAAAGCGCCACCCCTTGGCTGGGCGCCTATCTGCGGCGGGCTGTCTGGCGCATCGACCAGGGACTGGCTGGCGCTGCCGCCTGGGATACCGGGCTGCTGGATCGCGAACTGTACTGGTATCTCGAGGACATGGTGGCTGCGCGCGGCCTGTCAGAGGGCATCTTGGCGACTCATGAGCGCATGCGAGCGGTCTGGTTGGGCCGCATCCAGCGGCAGGCCCGTGCCTTGCGCTGGCTGGCCCTGCTGTCGGGGGTGGTGGTCGTGATGGGCATCGGGGCGTGGCATTACGCCGTCATCGATGAACTGCGCCACGCCTGGATGATGTTTCAGGCCGGCCAATAGGGGCGGGCTTCAAAGCCGTTGGAAGCGGCAAGGGGGCACTATGCAGCACGAAGATCGTCAGCGGATGGAAGGGGCCGGACATGCAGTCCGTCGTCGGGGGCGCCGTCGCAGCGCCGGTCGGGCGGAGCGGGGGGCGCAGGCCCAGGCGCTGGGGGGTGAATGGGGGGTCACTGATCGGCCCGTCGCGGCACATCGGCGGTCGCAGCGGGGATTCTCGCTGATCGAAGTGTCGATCGTCACGGCGATCGTGCTGCTGATCGCTGTGATCGGGATCCCGGCCATCGGCGGATATGTGCTGGAAAACAAGGTGCCCAAGGTCGGCCAGGAACTGGCGCGCTTCGTGATGCACACACGCATCAATGCCGGGACCTCGGGTGATCCACCCTATGCCGAGATCGGCACGACGAACCTGGTGTCGATGGTGGCGGACTCGACCGTGCTGACGCGTGCGACGGATGGGACGATCCTGCATGGCCTGGGGGGCGGCGGCACCATCGAGGTCGAGCCCGATGAGGCCGGCGCGGGTTTCCTGCTGCGCTTGCTGCGGGTCAATCATGTGGCTTGCCCTTCGATCGCCTCGGTGCTGCAACGGGTGGCCGAGCGCATCACGGTCAGCGCCGACGGCGGCGCAGCGCGCACCGTCAAGGACGACGCCACGCCTTACAGCGCCCTGGCCGCCGAGTCGGCCTGCACCAAGGGTGACGCCAATCAGTTCGTGTTCCATGTGCGCTGACCGGCGCGCGCAGCGCGGCTCCCTGCTGCTGGAATTCATGCTGGTGGCGGCGCTGGGCCTGGCCCTTGCGGTCTGGGCCGGGCAGGAATGGGCACAGAAGGCGCGGGTCTTGCAGGCGCAGGCGTTGGCAGCCTGGATGGAGCCCGTCCAGGCTGCGGCGCAGGCCTACCTGCGCCAGCATGCCGCTGCCCTGCAGCAGGCCGATACCCCGCAGGCGCTGGCCGTCGAGGGGATCGCCGACTGGACGGCGCCGGATTGGGCGGAATTGCAGGCGGCCGGGCTGCTGCCCCCGGGTTGGCGGAACGCCGGCCCTTTGCAACAGACGCTGGCGCTGCGGGTGTCGCGTACAGGTGCCTGCCCGCAGTCTCCCTGCCGGGTGCAGGCCCTGGTCGGCACTCGCGCGGGCTTGCTGCGGCCGGATGGCCGCGTCGACGAGACCCTGGTGGCTGAATGGCTGCTGGCTGCCCAGGGGCGCGGCCTGGTGCTCTGGCCAAATGACCCGCAGCATTTCCGAGGCGCAGGCCGCCGCCTGGGCCTGCCTCCCGGAGAGCCCTGGCCGTCAGGAGGCGTTGCGCTGGCTGCCGATTGGGTGGTGGTGGGCGATGATTCCACACCCGGCGGGGGCGGGGATTCAGGAGATCACGCAGATTTCCTGCGGGTCCGGGATGCTCGTGATCCAGATTTCCAGGGGGACGCGTCGGCCCGAGGCTCCGTGCGCAGCGGTGCCTGGCTGCAGGCACAGGATGGCCTGGTGCTGGAACACGGCAAGATCAGCAACACGCCCTGCACGATGGAAGGCGGGGTGGGTCGGGATGATCGCCATGCGGGGCTGTTGATCTGCCGTCAGGGCGTCTGGCAGGATCTGGCGCGTCCGGCGGGCGGCGGCTACATGCTCAGCAGCCGCCGGGGTTGCTTCAGCGCTACCGGGCAATCGACGCACAACCCGATGACGGGCGCCTGCAGCTGCCCGTCGGGTTATGTCGGAGTCCAGATTGCGGAAAGCGGGTCCCTGGCCTCGCCGGAGGGCTTGAGCCTGGGGTTCGTCTGCCAGCCCAACCGCTATTGATCCTCAATGCTGTGCGGCCCTGGGCCGCACAGCATGGTGCTCTAGGCCCAGATCTCGCTGGATGGGCATACCGTCAGCTTGGATCTCAGGGCGTTCAGGGCGATGCGGTGCACGATGTCCGACGGTGCGGCGCACAGGTCTTCCAGCACGGTGACCCGGAAGGATTGCGCGTCCGTCGACATGGCCGTGAAGACCACGCAGTTCTGGGTCATCATGCCGCACACCAGCAGCGTGTCGATGCCGCCCAGATGTGTAGCCAGATCGGTCTCCTGGAACGCGTCCGCGAACTGCTTGACGACCACCGGTGCGTCGCCCGCAGCAGCGCGGATGGCGGGCCTGATCTCGGCGCCGTGGCTGTCCGCCGCGAACAGGCCGGTTTTCAGGGGCGAAACGTGCCTCACCAGCACGACGCGCTCGCCTGCCTGCCGGGCTGTGGCGATGGCCTGGGCGATGCGGGATTCCGTCTCCTGGGCGGCGTGCAGCGGGAGCACCCCGCCGGGGAAATAGTCGTTCTGGACGTCAATGACGACGAGTGCGCGGGGCATGTGGCTTCTCCTGGGTGAATGTCCAGGACATCTTATGGGGGGATGCCCTTCGGATCGACTGGCTGGATGGCCATATTTCAATTAAATTCAGCCAATGCGCATTGCCATCATCGCTTACGAGGCCATCAGCCCCTTCATGCTCTCGACACCGATTGCGGTCTTCGGGGAACCCTTTGCCGACGGCGACCATCGCGTGGAGGTCTGCGCCGATCGGCCCGACGTTGCGACCCAGGGCGGCCTGATGGTCCGGATTCCGAACGGGCTGGATGCGGCCTCGGCCGCCGACCTGCTGATCCTGCCAGGTTGGCGCGATGCGGACGAACTGGTGCCCGACCCTATCGTGCAAGTCATCCGCGCTGCTGTCGAGCGCGGTGCCCTGGTCGCCGGTCTGTGCCTGGGCGCCTTTGGCCTGGCTCAGGCCGGTGTGCTGGACGATCGTCGGGCGACGACGCATTGGGCGTGCGTGCCGGCCTTTGCGCAGCGCTTCCCCCGCGTGCAGGTCGATCCCGGCGCGATCTTCGTGGACGGAGGCCCGGTCGTCACGTCGGCCGGCATGGCGGCCGGCCTGGACTGCTGCCTGCATCTGCTGGCGCGGATTTCCGGCCAGGCCGAGGCCAATCGCGTTGCTCGCCGCATGGTGGTGGCCCCACAGCGTGGCGGCGGCCATCCGCAGCTGATCGAACGCCCGACGCCGGCTACATTGACCGAGCATCGAGTGGCGGATCTGCTGGATCGGCTGCGGGTGGATCCGGTCGGTGTGCCACCGTTCGAGGTGCTGGCCAGGCAGGCGGGGACCAGTCCCCGCAGCCTGGGCCGCCACATCCGTGCGCGCACTGGAGACAATCTGGGCGGCTGGCTGCGGCGCTCGCGGCTCATGCGGGCGCAGGCGCTGCTGGCCGAGGGCAATCCCATCGAACTGACGGCGACCCAGAGCGGCTTTCCCGACGGGCAGGCGCTGCGGGCGGCCTTTCGGCGCGAACTGGGCATGACCCCGCGCCAGTGGATGATGCGCCAGCGCATCGGGTAGCTGTGCCATCCGATGCGCGGCGCTGTCTTACTGCCCGTTCCAGGCGGCGATGACCGCGCGTTCCTCGTCGGTCATCTTGGTCAGGTTGGCCAGCGGCATGTAGCGGTTGCCCACTACCTGCTTGATCTGCGCGGCGTGCTGCAGGGTTTCGGCCGTGGTGTCCAGCATGATGCCGGCCGGGGCGGCGGCAAAGCCGGGCTGGGTGGGCTTGGCCGAATGGCATTCCACACAGCGGGCGGCGATGATGCCGTGGACCTGTTCCACCGTGACCGCCGACGCGGCCGCAGAAGCGCTGCCGGCTTGGCTGACGGCCGGCGCGGCAGCCGGGGCGGTGGCTGGTGCCGGCGCGGCGATCCAGCCGATCAGGGCCAGCATGATGATGCCGGCCGCCGGATAGCGCAGGTCGTTCTTGCCGGTGTGGCGCAGCACGAAATACTGGCGGATCACGGCCCCGGCGAAGATGAACAGCGACATGATGACCCAGGCGTATTCATTCGAGTAGGTGAATGAATAGTGGTTGCTGAGCATCAGGAAGATCACCGGCAGCGTGAAATAAGTGTTGTGCACCGAACGCTGCTTGCCCCAGGCGCCGTCCAGCGGATTGGGTTTTTCGCCGGCCTTCAGGGCCTTGACCATCCGGCGCTGGCCGGGAATGATCCAGAAGAACACGCTGGCCGACATGCAGGTGGCCATCAGGGCGCCGGTGATCAGGAAGGCTGCGCGGCCCGGGAAGATCTGGGTCGTCAGCCAGGCCACGACCACCATCATGACCCCCACGGCGACACTCAACCAGCCATCGTGGTTCACGGTCGGGCTGATGATGCGGCACAGGCGCGAATACACGTTGTAGCCCACCACCAGGAACAGCACGGCCAGGATGCCGGCTTCGGTGCCGTTCATGTTGCGGGCCCATTCCCAGGGGCTGGCCGGGTTGACCAGGTAGATGTCGGCCCGCAGCAGATACAGCAGCATGAACAGGCCAAAGCCCGACAGCCAGGTGGTGTAGGCCTTCCAGAACGACCAGTGCAGATCGGCGGGCAGCTCGGCCGGGTTGGTCAGGTATTTCTGGTTATGGTAGAAGCCGCCGCCGTGCACGGCCCACATTTCGCCGTAGACGCCCAGTTTCTTGCTGTGTTCGCCCTTGGGCGCATGCAGGCTGAGGTCCAGCATGACGAAATAGATCGATTCGCCGATCCAGGCAATGGCGGCGATGACGTGCAGCCAGCGCAGCAGCAGGTTGCCGTATTCCAGGAAAAAGCCTTCCATGGCTAGGTCTCCTCTTGTTTTATTCGGTAGATTCGGGACAAGGGCGGCTTAGCTGCCGCGATACGTGGACCAGGTCCAGGGCGTCACGACCAGCGGCACGTGATAGTTCTGGTCCGGGTGGGCGATGCCGAAACGCAGCACCACCACGTCCACGAAACGCGGTTCGGGCAGATCCACGCCCTTGGCCGCGAAGTAGTCCCCCGCATGGAAGGTCAGCTCGTAGGTGCCTTTGACCAGGGCATCGCCGCTGAGCAAAGGCGCGTCACAGCGGCCATCGTGATTGGTGGCCGTCCGTGTGAGCAGGGTGCGGGTATCGCCGTCCAGGCGATAGAGTTCCAGGGCGACGCCCTGAGCCGGCACACCGTGTACGGTGTCCAGGACATGGGTGGAAAGTTTTCCCATGAGATTGATCCCCGGTCAGTATCCTGCCAGTAAGGCCCCCGGTATGGCCGTCCCGATACCCGGTATCGGTTCGCGAGGCGATCGCGTGGGAACGGAGCGCCTCGGGGCAGGATGGTTTGCGTCGGCGCCGGCAGGGGGGTGTGGAGAAGGTCCGGCCAGGCGTCCGACATATTGTCAACAATTTGTGTTGACGATTCTCGCGTGATCCCCAATAATTGTCAACAATTTTTGTTGATGATGTTTCGGCCTTCGGGTCGTGCGTACCGATGCTCCAGTTGAAAACTCCGCGTGGCGTTTCGCCGGAATTGAAGGCCCCCCGGGCCTCTTCCCTGCGCAATCCCAAGACCGCCAGCAATCCGTCCGAAGTCGATCGCGTCTACGGCGAGATTTTCGATGCCGCGATGGACCGCCGCCTGCTGCCTGGCGCCAAGCTGACCGAGGCGGCGCTGTGTTCGATCTTCGACTGCTCGCGCAGCACCGTGCGGGCCGCCCTGGCGCAGCTTGCCTATGACAAGGTCGTGCTGATCGAGCCCAATCGCGGTGCACGGGTCTGGCAGGCCACGCCCAAGGAAGTGCGCGACGTCTTCGCCATGCGGCGCGCACTGGAAGGCATCACCATCGATCAATTGGTCGTCCTGGATGACATCGATCAGCGCCTGGCGCCGCTGGACGACATGGTGGACCGCGAACAGCGGGCCTACGAACAAGGCGACCGGATCAGCTGGATTCGCCTGTCCAATGCCTTTCACGTCGAACTGGCCCGTTTGCTGGACAACCAGGTGCTGACGGACATGCTGTCGGGCCTGTGCGCCCGCACGACGCTGATCATCGCCCTGGGCGGCAGCCCCGAAGGCAGCGCCTGCTCCTACGTCGAGCACCGCGACATCCTGAACCGCATCCGGCAACGCGATCCGCAGGGCGCGCGGGCGGCCATGGATCACCATTTGCAGGATTGCGAACAGCGGATGGATGCGCCGTCGCAAGCCGGCGCCGACCCCTGGTCGGCTTTCAGTGTGCGGCGCTGACACCCAAGGGCGATCGCAGCCGATATTCATTCATCAGGAGACTCTTCATGACAGACACCCGTTATCCGCGCGACCTGATCGGCTATGGCCGCACGCCGCCGCAGGCCAACTGGCCCGGCCAGGCCCGCGTGGCCGTGCAGTTCGTCATGAACTACGAAGAGGGTGGCGAGAACTGCGTGCTCAACGGGGATGCCGGATCCGAGCAGTTCCTGTCGGAAATCATCGGCGCGGCAGCCTATCCGGCTCGCCACCTGTCGATGGAATCGATTTATGAGTACGGATCACGGGCTGGCGTCTGGCGCATCCTGCGGGAATTCGAACGTCGCGGCCTGCCGCTGACCGTGTTTGGCGTGGGCATGGCGCTGGAGCGCCACCCGGAAGCCGCGCGCGCCTTCGTCGAACTGGGCCACGAGGTCGCTTGCCATGGCTATCGCTGGATCCACTACCAGGACGTGCCCGAATCGGTCGAGCGCGAACATTTCCAGCGCTGCGTGGAGATCGTCACCCGCCTGCTGGGCCGCCACCCCGATGGCTGGTACACCGGCCGTGACAGCCCCAACACCCTGCGCATCGTCGCTGAAGAAGGCAAATTCCTGTATGACGCCGATTACTACGGCGACGACCTGCCGTTCTGGACCGAAGTGGATCTGGGCAACGGCAAGACGCACCCTCAGTTGATCGTGCCCTATACCCTGGACACCAACGACATGCGCTTCGCCTCGCCGCAGGGCTTCAATACCGGCGATCATTTCTTCCACTACCTGCGCGATGCCTTCGATGTGCTGTACGCCGAAGGCGAGACCGCGCCCAAGATGATGTCCGTCGGCCTGCATTGCCGCCTGACGGGCCGCCCGGCACGCTTTGCCGGTCTGCAGCGTTTCCTGGACCACATCCAGAAACACGATCGGGTGTGGATTGCCACCCGTGCCGACATCGCCCGTCACTGGGTCAAGGAACACCCCTTCAAGGCGGCCTGAGGCCGCCGCCGTGCCGGCGGGGACAATCCCCCCGGCGTCCTGCCATGCGGGCTGCGGCCCGCATGGGTTCATTCTGAATATCTGGAGCGTATAACCATGGCTTCTTCCAATCTGCCCGTCGGTACCGTGATCGACGCCCCTGCCGTCGATCTGCCGGCGTTTGCCACCCGTCACCCGAACCTGGCCAGCGAAAAACTGGGTGCGAAGGTCGTGTCCTGCACGGATGAATTCTTCGCCGGCGCCTCGCGCATGCTGCAGGATTCCGAACCGGTGTTCATCGTCGGCAAATTCGATGACCATGGCAAATGGATGGACGGTTGGGAAACCCAGCGCCGGCGCAATGGCGGCAACGACACCGCCATCGTCAAACTGGGCCTGCCCGGTACGATCCGGGGCCTGGACATCAACACCAGCCATTTCACCGGCAACTTCCCGCCGGCGGCATCGGTGCAGGTGGCCTACTGTGAAGGCGAGCCTGGCGACGCCACCGAATGGGTGGAAATCGTCCCCGCCAAATCCCTGCAGGGGCATTCGCACCATTTCGTGGAAATCGCCGACGAGCGCGTCTGGACGCACCTGCGCCTGAATATCTTCCCGGACGGTGGCGTGGCGCGCCTGCGCGTGTACGGCCAGCCGGCCTGCAACTGGGATGCAAAGGACCCCGCCGCCCTGTACGAAGTGTCGGCGCTGGCCAGCGGCGGGCGTATCGTGGCCTACAACGATTCGCACTTCGGCTCGCCCATGCCGCTGCTGACCCCGGGCCGTGGCGCCAACATGGGCGACGGTTGGGAAACCCGTCGCCGCCGCGAGCCGGGCAATGACTGGGTCATCATCGAACTGGGCCATCCGGTCACGGTCGAGAAGATCGAGATCGACACCGCCCACTTCAAGGGCAACTATCCCGATCGCGTGTCGGTGCAAGGCGCCCTGGTCAAGGAATCCACGGACCAGTCGCTGGTCACGCAAGCCATGTTCTGGCCCACGGTGCTGGGCGAACAGAAAACCGAGATGGACAAGCAGCACTTCTACGAAGGCGCCGTCCTGCAGCCCGTGGGGCCGGTGTCGCACGTGCGGGTGAATATGTTCCCCGACGGCGGCATCAGCCGCGTGCGCATCTGGGGCCGCCTGGCCCGCTGATCGGGGCCGTTGGCCATTGATCGATACAGGCGCCTGCGGGCGCCTGTTTTTCAGGAGACCATGAATGACGACGAATGCATCTGCGGATCGTGCGCTGACCGCCCGCTTGCATGCCTGGGTGGATGGGCATTTCGATGAACAGGTGGCGCTGCTGCAGCGCCTGGTCGGCATCCCGACCGATACGCCGCCCGGCGATACCGCCGCGCATGCCCAAGCCGTGGCCGCTGTGCTGGAAGGCTGGGGCTGGCAGGTGGAACGCCATGCCGTGCCCGACGATGAAATGCGGGCCTATGGCATGCGCAGCATCACCAACCTGATCGCACGCCGCCAATACGCGCCGGGAGGCCCGGTGATCGCCCTGAATGCGCACGGCGACGTGGTGCCTCCAGGCGATGGCTGGACCCACGACCCCTATGGCGGCGAAGTGGTGGACGGCCGACTGTACGGCCGTGCTTCGGCCGTGTCCAAGAGCGACTTCACCACCTACCTGCATGCCGTGCGGGCGCTGGAGGACAGCGGCGCGCCCCTGAAAGGCGCGGTGGAATTGCACTTTACCTACGACGAAGAATTCGGCGGCCTGAAGGGCCCGGGCTGGCTGCTGGAACATGGCCTGAGCACCCCGGACTACGCGGTGTGCGCCAGCTTCAGCTACGCAGTGGTGACGGCCCACAATGGCTGTCTTCAGTTTGAAGTCACCGTCAATGGCAAGGCGACGCATGGGTCGGCGCCCAAGACCGGACACGATGCCCTGCAGGCCGCCAGCCGCATTCTTGCGGAGATCTACCGCCAGGCGGCGGCCCTGGACGATATCCATTCGGCCATCGAAGGCATCACGAATCCGACCATGATCGTGGGCCGCATCGAAGGCGGCACCAATACCAATGTGGTGCCGGGGCAGGTGGTGCTGAAGATGGACCGCCGCCTGATCCCGGAAGAAGATCCCGAGCAGGTCGAGGCCCAGGTGCGCCGGTTCATCCAGTCAGCGGTCGAGGGCCTGCCCGGCATCACGGTATCCGTGCGCCGCCTGTTGCTGGCGCGCGCGCTGCGCCCATTGCCGGGTCATGAGAAACTGGTCGCCAGCCTGCAACAGCATGCGCGTGCCGTGTTCGGCGAGGACATTCCCGCCGTGGGCACGCCGCTGTATGCCGATGCCCGCCTGTATGCCGAGCACGGCATTCCCACCGTCATGTACGGGGCGGGGCCGCGCACGGTGCTGGAATCGCGCGCCAAACAGGCTGACGAACATATCCTGCTCGACGACCTCAAGGGCGCCACGAAGGTGATGACGGGGCTGCTGGCGGATTTCCTGGCCGTGTGATCGTGCTTGCCGCCCCCGGACCGAGGGTGGCCCCAGGGGCGTTCGGCGCCTGTGCTGTAATAGAAGCTTGTCGGGAGTCGCTGCATGTCTGAACACACGGCGCTGGAAGCGCGCATCGTTGAACTGGAACTGAAGGCTACCTATGCCGATGATCTGCTGGATCGCCTGAACCAGGCGGTGTTTCGCCAACAGCAGCAGATCGAGGTCCTGGCCCGCGAACTATCGGCCCTGCGCCAGCAGCAGGGGCCCGAAGGGCCGTCCGGACCACGCAGCCTGCAGGACGAACGCCCGCCGCATTATTGATGACCGTTTTCGCATGCAAGCCGGCGTCAGCCGGGTTGCTGTCGTGGAAAATCGCGCCGGCGCTGCCGGCCCCCCAAGAGGAGTCCCTGCATCATGAATCAGTCGTCCGACTACGTGCCGCCCAAGGTCTGGGTCTGGGAAAAACCCAGCGGCGGGCGTTTCGCCAGCATCAATCGCCCCGTGTCGGGCGCCACGCATGAACGGGAACTGCCGGTGGGCCAACACCCCCTGCAGCTGTATTCCCAGGGCACGCCCAACGGCATCAAGGTCACGGTCATGCTGGAAGAACTGCTGGCTGCCGGCCATGCCGGCGCGCAGTACGATGCCTGGCTGATCCAGATCGGCGAAGGTGACCAGTTCGGCAGCGGTTTTGTCTCGGTGAACCCGAATTCCAAGATTCCCGCCCTGGTGGACCGCAGTGGGGCATCGCCCATCCGGGTGTTCGAATCCGGTGCGATCCTGCTGCACCTGGCGGAAAAATTCGGCGCCTTCCTGCCGGCCGATCCGGCAGGCCGGGCAGAATGCTTGTCCTGGCTGTTCTGGCAGGTGGGCAGCGCGCCTTATGTGGGCGGCGGTCTGGGACACTTCTACGCCTATGCCCCGGACAAGATCGAATACGCCATCAATCGCTTTGCGATGGAAGCCAAGCGCCAGCTCGATGTGCTGGACCAGCGGCTGGCGCAGCACGAATTCGTGGCCGGGGATGCCTATACGATTGCCGACATGGCGATCTGGCCCTGGTATGGCGGGCTGGTCCTGGGGCAGTTGTATGGCGCTGCAGAATTCCTGTCGGCCCAGGACTATCGCCATGTGCTGCGCTGGGCGCATCAGCTGGCCGAGCGCCCGGCCGTGCGTCGCGGCCGGCTGGTCAACCGCACGGCCGAGGGTTGCCTGCGCGAACGCCATGCCGCATCGGATTTCGACGGGTTGATCCCCGCCTGACGAGCCGAGCGCTTGCCGGGGTGGTTCCCGAATCCCCGGCTCAGCGGGCGGCTGCGGCCGATGGCCATCGACCGGCCCGGTAGCGGTCGATGGCCATGGAGACCATCAGAATGGCAAAGCCACCCAGTGCCAGGCCGGTTCCGACCCAGCCCGGCGAGGTCCAGCCATAGCCGCCGGCGATGGCCATGCCCCCCAGCAGCGGCCCCAGGGCATTGGCAAAGTTGAAGGCGGAATGGTTCAGCGCGGCGGCCAGACCCTGGGCATGCCGCGCGACGTCCATCAGCCGCGTCTGCAGCACCGTTCCCAGCGCTCCGCCGAAACCGATCAGGAACACGACCAGCGAAATCGACCACAGCTGACCTGCGGCCAGGGGGAACAGCGCCGTCATCGCGGCGCTCCACAGCAGCAGGCCGGCGGCCGTGGGCAGCAGGGCCTTGTCCGCCAACCAGGGAATCAGGATGTTGCCTGCGGTCAGGCCGATGCCGAATATCCCCAGCACCAGCGGCACGACGGATGGCGAAACCTGGGTGACTTCCAGCAGGATGTCGGCCAGGTAGGTGTAGACGGCAAACAGGCCGCCAAAGCCGATCGCGCCCACGGCCAGGGTCAGCCAGACCTGCAGGTGCTTCAGCGCGCCCAGTTCGCGCAACGGGCTGGCGCCGGGTTCGGGCGGGCTGTAGGGCGCCAACCGCGCCACCAGGATCATGGTCAGCAGCCCCGACAGGGCTACCAGGCCGAAGCCCCAGCGCCAGGTCAGCGCGTGGCCCAGCCAGTTGGCGAACGGCACCCCGATGATGGTGGCTACCGTCAGGCCCAGGAACATGCGGCCGACGGCCTGGTTGCGTCGGCTGTGCGGCACCAGGGACACCGCCACCAGAGACCCGATGCCGAAATAGGCGCCGTGCGGCAGGCCACTGAGAAACCGCAGCACCAGCAGCGATTCGTAGTTTGGCGCAAAGGCGCACAGGGCGTTGAACAGGGCGAACAGTCCCATCAGGCCGATCAGCAGTGTGCGCCGCGCCATGCGAGCGGCCAGCACGGTCAGCAGGGGCGCGCCCACCACTACGCCCAGGGCGTAGGCGCTGATGACATGCCCGGCTGTGGGGGCGTCGATGCCCAGGTCCTGCGCAAAATAGGGCAGCAGGCTCATGGTGGCGAATTCGGTCGTGCCGATGGCAAAAGCGCCGATGGCCAGGGCAAGGATCACCAGGCCAGGCGCCGTGGGTGGGCGCTGCGCGCGGGCGTGCTGCCGAGGGGGGTGAGGCATGGAATAATGGCGGGAATCTTTCAGTCCTGCAGTGTACTGCCTAGGGAAAACCCGCACCATGCAATTCACCACCATTGGCGCTGCCATCGTCGACATCGTCGTTTCCACCGTCCAGCCGATGCGCGGGGCCAAGCAGGACGTGGACCACATCGGCCTGTACGCCGGAGGCGGTGCAGTCAATGCCGCGCTGAACGTGGCGGCGCGAGGTGCTCGAGTGACGGTCCATGCCTGCGTGGGACGCGATCTGGAAGGCGGCCTGATCCGCGATCTGTTGCAGCGCCAGGGCATCCGCGCCGCTATCCCCGATCATCGCTTGCCCACGGGCAAGGCCGTAGTCATGGTGGACGATTCGGGCGCAGCGCGGGCCTACGCGCAGCGCGGTGCCAGCGCCTGGGTGGGCGAACAGGGTTTCCCCGGCCTGGAGCAGGCCGACGTGGTGTATGTCACCGGCCTGTCGCTGGAATCCCAGACCTGGCTGCAGGGCGCGCTGGGGGCCATGGCCTCGCGCTCGTTTCGCCTGGTCGTGACGCCGGGCGCGCGCCAGTTGTCCGACCCTGCCGCCCTGCATGGCGTCTGGGATCAGGCCGATCTGCTGTGCGTCAACGCCCGCGAGGCCGCGAAACTGATGGGGGACGACAGCTTGCAGACCGATGCACCGCCGCCCGATGTGGCGCAGGCGCTGGCCCGCCGGCTGGCGCGCCGGCCCGGGCAATCCATTCTGGTCACGCTGGGGTCGGGCGGGGCCTTGTTCTTTGACGGTGATCAGGGGCATTTCCATGCAGCCCGTCGGGTGGCGGCAAAATCCACCATCGGCGCGGGGGATGCCTTCGCCTCGGCCTTCGTGCATGCCTGGGCCGATGGCGCACCTGCTCAGACGGCGCTGGCCGCCGCGACGGACAGCGCGGCGCAGATCATCCAGGTGATCCCGGCCAATCAGGCGGGACCGCTGCGGGCTTGATTCGTTTTATATAACCACGGGTTTTATAGGTATCGCCAGCCGTCAGATCGGATCTGGGACAATGATCGCCTGATTCCTTCACTTTCACGGTTTTCATCATGAACGTCCTGTCTGCCTTTTTCGGCGGTGCGGCCCTGGCTCTGGCTGCCACGTCCAGCGCCTGGGCGGCCCAGCCGCTGCTGACGCCGGCTGAACTCAGCGGCTTGCATCAGCAGCCCGCAGTGCGCATCATCGATATCCGTCCGGCGGACGCCTACGCGGCGGGACATATTCCTGGCGCAGTGTCGGCGCCGTATGCCCAGTGGCGTGGTCCGGCGAACAATCCCGGCCAGCTGCCGCCGGTCGACCGCCTGGCGCAGCAGGTCCGGGCTCTGGGGGTGGACCAGAATGTCCACGCCGTGGTAGTGTCATCCGGGGCGGACAGCACGGATTTCGGCGCCTCTGCCCGGGTCTATTGGACATTGAAATATCTGGGCCTGAAGGAACTGTCGATCCTGAATGGCGGTGAAAAGTCCTGGGCCGATGCCGGCCTGCCGCAGGATCAGGTGGTGCCAACGGTAGCCGCCAGCGCCTTCCAGGCCCATCCCGATGACTCGATCCTGGCGACCACCGATCAGGTAGCCGCTCAGGTGGGCAACCCGCAGACCAAGCTGGTCGATGCCCGGCCGCTGGATTTCTATCTGGGCAAGGCCAAGGCGCCCACGGCTCAGGTGCCCGGCACCATCCAGGGCGCCGTCAATGTGGAAAACGGCCGCTGGTTCCAGCCCGGCACCTCGATTTTCGTGTCCGCCGACCAGGCCCGCAAGATCGCTGCGGAACTCCTGCCCGGGGAACAGGCTGCTGAAACCATTTCCTTCTGCAATACCGGCCATTGGGCGGCCACCGACTGGTTCGCCCTGTCTGAAATCGTGGGCGTGAAAAATGTCCGCCTGTATCCGGAATCCCTGGCCGAATGGTCGCAGGACGCGTCCCGCCCCATGGACAACGTCCCCGGGCGCGGCAGCCAGATCCTGGACAAGGTCAAAGGCTTGTTCGGTTAATCGGGCCGTCGCTCCATGATGAAACGTTTCCCCCTGGCGGTGGCAATCACCGCCTTTTTGATCTTCCTGGCCTGGTCGGTCGCTTTGCGCCAGGCCTTGCTGTTTCTGGTGGGCATCGGCCTGGGGGCCGTGCTGGCCGGCGCGCGCTTTGGCTTTACCACGGGCTGGCGGCGGCTGATCGAACAGCGCGACCCATCGGGCGTACTGGCGCAGTTGGTGCTGCTGGCCATCGCGGCCGCCATCTCCATTCCCTTGCTGGCGGCCTATCCGACAGACCTGGGCGCGGCCCTGGGGCCGCCCAGCATCAGCCTGATCGTGGGCGCTTTCGTGTTCGGCGCCTGCATGCAGGTGGCTGACGGCTGCGGATCGGGCACCCTGTACAAGGCCGGCCTGGGCATTCCCATGAACATGGCGATCCTGCCGCTGTTTGCCATCGGCAGTTTCCTGGGATCCGCCACGCTGGATCGATGGCTGGCGCTGGGCGCCTTGCCGCCCTACGGCCTGGTGACGCATTTCGGCGCGCCTGCCGCCTTGCTGCTGACGCTGGCGGGGCTGGCGCTGGTCGGCTGGGGCGTCATCCGCTGGACCGGGCGCACGGACGGCTGGTGGGATCGCAAGCTGCTGGTGGGCGCCGTGCTGCTGGCGGTGCTGGCGGTGTTGAACCTGGTGATTGCGGGCCAGCCCTGGGGCATCGTCTATGGCTTTGGCCTGTGGGCTGCGAAACTGGCGACGGCGGCTCATCTGTTCGATCCGACTGCCAACGCCTTCTGGAGCGAGCCCGTCAACACGGCGACACTTGCCCAATCCGTGTTCCTGGACGTGACTTCGATCACCAACATCGGCATTTTGGCCGGCGCCCTGTGGATCGCGGCGGGCAAGCCGCGTCACGCAGCAAAGACCATGACGGCCAGCCAGTGGATGGTCGGCCTGGGAGCGGGCCTGCTGCTGGGGTACAGTTCGCGGCTGGCGTTCGGCTGCAACATCGGCGCCATGGTCAGCGGCATTTCCACCGGCAGCCTGCATGGCTGGATCTGGGTGCCCATGGCGTTCATGGGGTCGTTGATCGGTGTGCGGGTGCGCCGCCGGTTTGCCTTCTGATCGGGAGACGAGACATGACAGATGCGACGCTACGGTCGGCGCTCGATGCCTCAGGGAGGGCTGCAACGTGAATCACCGATGGCTGGCCGTGACTTTCTGGGTGTTGATGGTGGCATTTTTCGCCTGGGACTGGGCGCACAGCGCGCCGGTCAACGTGCATGCCGAACCTCCGCTGATTGCACTGGGTTCGGGCGTGGCCCCCAGCGGCGGGCATTGCGCTTCGACATTCTGATCCTTGGCTGGCTCGGGCCCTGGGCTCTATTGCAATGCGTTGACGGGGATCTTCAGGTACGACACCCCGTTGTCCTCGGCGCGCGGCAGCACGCCGGCGCGGATATTGACCTGCAATGACGGCAGGATCAGGGCGGGCGCCGACAGCGTGGCGTCGCGTGCCTGGCGCAGCGCCACGAAAGCGTCTTCCGTGATGCCGTCGCGCACATGGATGTTGTGCGCCTTCTGGTCGGCCACGCTGCTTTCCCAGGCAGCGGGGCGGGTGTCGGGCGGATAATCGTGACAGGCAAACAGGCGAGTGGCATCCGGCAGCGCCAATAGCCGTTGGATCGACCGGTACAGGGCGCGCGCGTCGCCCCCCGGGAAGTCGGCGCGCGCTGTGCCCAGGTCCGGCATGAACAGGGTGTCGCCGGTGAAGACGGCGTCCTCTACCTGATAAGCCATGTCGGCCGGCGTGTGGCCGGGCACGAAGATCGCCGTGGCGGTCAGCGTGCCGATCTGGAATGTATCCCCATCGGCGAACAGATGGTCGAACTGGCTGCCGTCGGTTGGAAAGTCCGCCCCCAGGTTGTACAGAGTCTTGAACACCTGCTGCACCTGGCAGATGGAGGCGCCGATGGCGATTCGGCCGCCGGCCTGCTGGCGCAGGTAGGCGGCCGCCGATAGATGGTCGGCGTGCGCATGCGTTTCCAGTATCCATTGCACGGTCAGCCTCCGGTCGCGGATGTGCGCCAGGATGTCGTCGGCAGATGTGGTGCGGGTGCGGCCGGCCGCCGAGTCGTAGTCCAGTACGGGGTCGATGATCGCTGCCTGACGGCTGACGGAGTCGGCCAGCACGTAGCTGACGGTGCCGGTGACAGGCTCGAAAAACGGCTGGATCTGTATGGGCATGGCTGCTTCCCCTGGGTCAGGATGAAGATGGATGTCACGCAAAATGATCAGCTGCACACGGGTGAACGTCCATCAATATGTTGATTGATATTATATTTGTTGATATATTATAGTCAAGCCTGTTTTCTGGAAATGCTGAATGGCCGCGCCTGCCGATACTCTCGATCCTGACCGCTTGCGGGATGCTGCCGCCTTGGCGGTGGCGGACCTGAAAATCCTCGCCAACCCGGAACGCCTGCTGCTCCTGTGTCAGCTGTCCCAGGGGGAACGCAGCGTGGGCGAACTGGAAACGCTGCTGGGCATCCATCAGCCGACCTTGTCCCAGCAGCTGGGGGTCCTGCGCGCCGAAGGCGTCGTGGCTACCCGGCGCAGCGGCAAGCAGGTGTTCTACCGCGTGGCCAAGCCGCAATTGCTGCAGATACTGGCCACGCTCTACGCGATTTATTGTCCGACGGAAACGCAATCATGATTGACTGGAATGCCTTCACTCCCTGGTCCTCCCTGATCGGGGGGCTGATGATCGGGGCTGCTGCCGCTTCGCTCATCCTGCTCAATGGCCGCATCGCGGGGATCAGCGGGGTGCTGGGCGGCCTGTTGCGGTCGGGTGATCGTGGCTGGCGGCTGGCCTTCATCGCCGGCCTGGTGGCAGCGCCCGTGCTGGCGCGCTGGTCGGGGCACGAGGTCGCCATCCGCATCGATGCCGAGACCGGCATCCTGATTGCTGCCGGCCTGCTGGTGGGATTGGGGACCCGCTATGCCGGCGGCTGCACCTCCGGGCACGGCGTGTGCGGTCTGTCGCGTCTGTCGCCGCGCTCGTTGGTGGCCACGGTGTGTTTCATCGGCGCCGGCATGCTGACCGTGTATGCGGTCCGGCATGTCCTGGGTTTGTAAGGAGACTACATCATGTCGATCTTCACGGCATTTCTATCGGGGCTGGTCTTTGGGCTCGGCCTGCTGGTGTCCGGCATGGCCGAACCGGCGAAGGTCCTGGGGTTTCTGGATATCGCGGGGGCCTGGGATCCATCCCTGGTGCTGGTCATGGGCGGCGCGGTGGTGGCAGGCCTGGCGGCCTTCCGGCTAGCCCGCCGGCGCGCGACGACCTACCTGGGCTTGCCGCTGGCTTTGCCCACTGCTCGTCAGCTGGATCGGCGCCTGATCGTTGGCAGCCTGGTGTTCGGGATCGGCTGGGGGCTGGTGGGCTTGTGCCCCGGCCCGGCCCTGGTCGGCCTGGGGTCGGGGCAATGGCAGGCCTTCGTGTTCGTGGCCGCCATGCTGGCGGGTATGGGAATCTTTCAGTGGCTGGAGAAATCCCGGTCTTGACGGCGGCGTGATGGGGGCGGAATCCGCAGCATGCCGCGAATGGCCGGGCAGATGGATGCGCCGCTGCAGAACGCCCCCATATTGCGCGATTCGGCAACAAAAAAGCCCCGGCGATGAATCGCGTGGGGCTTGATCGTATTTGTTTTATATGGTGCCGGCTAGAGGAGTCGAACCCCCGACCTTCTCATTACGAATGAGCTGCTCTACCAACTGAGCTAAGCCGGCCACGACGATTATGGTTAATCGTCACCATCTGGCAGGGGGTGAACCCCACCAAAGCCAGCTATTATACATGGAATTTTTTCAATAAAAAGGTGCTTTCCATGGACATGATTCCCGGCCTCATGATCGCGGCCGCTGTGCTGCCCTATGTTGCGGCCGTCACAGCCAAGGCGGGCGGCAAGCGGTTCGACAACAACGACCCCCGACCCTGGCTGGCCTCCCAGCAGGGCTGGCGGGCGCGCGCCAATGCCGCACAGGCCAATCTGTTCGAGGGCCTGCCGTTCTTTTATGCGGCGGTTCTGTATGCCCTGTACGCGGGCGCGTCGGTGGATCGCCTGGCCGGCCTGATGGGCATCTGGGTCGTGCTGCGGATCCTGTACATCCTGGCTTATGCCCTTGGGCGTGGGACCGTGCGGTCCATCATCTGGGGTGCGGCGTTGATCGTGAACGTGGCGATCCTGCTGTCCTGATGTCTCGCGCCGGTCTCAGTCCGGATCCCGTGTCGCCAGGTCGGCAGTCGGCTGGGCGTCGTCTGCCCGGCGGCCGTTCTGGATCATCGCCACTGCGTCGGGAAACAGGTCCCAGCAGGACATGAACAGCGCAGCGAACAACGGCCCGATCACGAAGCCGTTCAGGCCGAACACCGACAGGCCGCCCAGGGTGGAAATCAACACCACGTAGTCGGGCAGCTTGGTGTCCTTGCCGACCAGCACGGGACGCAGCAGATTGTCGATCAGGCCGATCACCATCACCCCGAACACCGTCAGGGTGATGCCTTGCCACCAGGCGCCCGTCACCAGGAAGTACACCGCGACCGGCACCCAGATCAGCGATGCCCCCACGGCCGGCAGCAGGGACAGGAAGGCCATCAGCACCCCCCAGAACAGCGATCCCTGGATGCCCAGGAAGGCGAACATCAGGCCGCCCAGCAGGCCTTGGGTGGCGGCGATCACGATATTGCCCTTCACGGTGGCTCGCACCACCGTGGCGAATTTCTGGAAGAGCTTGTGCCGGTGGTCGTCTCGCAGGGGAATCAGGCGCTTGAGCGCCGGCACCGTGTTGGGGCCGTCGCGCAGCAGGAAGAACAGCAGATACAGCATCACGCCCAGTCCGACCACGAACTGGAAGGTGTTCTGGCCGATGTTGACGGCCTGCTTGGCCAGGAACTGGCTGGCCTGCAGAGCGCCGGCTGACAGTTTCTCGCGGATGCTGAGCAGGTCGCCCACGCCGAAGGAATCCAGCCAGCCATGCACCCAGGGGGGCAGGGCGGCCACGACCTGTTCGTAATATTGGCCCAGGTTCAACTGGCCTGTGTTGATGCGCGTGTACAGACCTGCGACTTCGTTGGCCAGGGCGCCGGCGATGAACAGCAGCGGCAGGATCACGATCAGTGTGATGCACAGCACTGTCAGGAAGGACGCCAACCCGGGGCGGTCCCCGCCCAGCAGGCGCAGCAGCCGCCGGTGCAGGGGGTTGAAGATCACGGCCAGCACGCCGCCCCAGAAGATGGCGGCGTAGAACGGCAGCAGGATGCTGATGAAGGCGACCGAGACGGCAGCCAGCAGCAACAGGAAACTGCGGAAGTGAAGGGTGTCGGTGTGCATGGATGTCGTGTGGACGGTTCGGTCAGTGCCGCCGGGCATTGCGGATGCGGTAGGCGATGGCGCCGATGATGATGGCGGCAACGGGCATGCTGGTCAGCAGGGCGGTACGCGGCGACCAGTCGACGCCCAGCGTCAGGATCCCCTGGTACAGCAGCTTGAACAGGCTGAACAGATAATAGCTGATGGCGATGATGGACAGGCCTTCCACCGCCTTCTGGATCTTGATCTGGGTGTCGGCGCGGGTGCTCAGGCTTTGCAGGATCTGGCTGTTCTGTTCTTCCATGTCGACCTGCACCCGGGCCTGCAGCAGATTGCCCAGGTGGGCCACCGCGCCGCCGATGCGCGTCAGGCGCTGATCGGTGGATTCGCAGTAGCGTACGGTGGGGCGGAACCGCTGCGCGATGAAGGTGCCCAGTTGCTGGCAGTCGCCGGTGCGGCTTTCATGCAGTTCGG
>NZ_JAUCDS010000005.1:0-131952 GCF_034674885.1 Castellaniella sp. | reverse complement strand
TGCGCATGATCTGGTATTCCTTGTCGGTCAGCGTCTGCGCCGGGGCGACCGTGATTGAATCCCCGGTATGCACGCCCATGGGATCCAGGTTCTCGATGGCGCACACGATGATGCAGTTATCGGCGCTGTCGCGCACGACTTCCATCTCGAATTCCTTCCAGCCCAGCAACGATTCCTCGATCAGCAACTCGCGCGTGGGCGATGCTTCCAGGCCGCGACGGCAGATGGTCTCGAATTCTTCGGCGTTGTAGGCGATACCCCCGCCCGTACCGCCCAGCGTGAAGCTGGGGCGGATGACGGTGGGAAAGCCCGAACTGCCCAATTCGGCGGCAATGCGCTTCTGCACCGCCCAGGCCTCGTCCATGCTGTGGGCAACGCCCGATTTTGCGGATTCCAGACCGATGGCGGTCATGGCGTCCTTGAACTTCAGGCGGTCTTCGGCCTTTTCGATGGCGGCCGCATTGGCGCCGATCAGTTCGACCCCGTGTTTTTGCAGCACGCCATGGCGATCCAGGTCCAGCGCACAATTCAGCGCCGTCTGGCCGCCCATGGTGGGCAGGACGGCGTCGGGCTTTTCGATCTCGATGATCTTTTCCAGGGCCTGCCAGGTGATGGGTTCGATGTAGGTGACGTCGGCCGTTTCCGGGTCCGTCATGATGGTGGCGGGATTGCTGTTGACCAGGATGGTGCGAAAGCCGTCGGCCTTCAGGGCCTTGCAGGCCTGAGCGCCGGAATAGTCGAATTCGCAAGCCTGGCCGATGATGATCGGGCCCGCCCCGATGATGAGGATGCTTTGGATGTCTGAACGCTTGGGCATGAGAGAACGGTATCGGTTATTTGGACGACTGGGCTTTGTGCTGTGCCATCAGGTCGATGAACTTGTCGAACAGCACCAGGATGTCGTGGGGGCCGGGGCTGGCTTCGGGGTGGCCCTGGAAGCAGAACACGGGTTTGTCGGTGAGTTCGAACCCCTGCAGCGTGCCATCGAACAGCGAGACGTGCGTCACGCGGGCGTTGGCCGGCAGGCTGTCGCCATCGACGGTGAAGCCGTGGTTCTGGCTGGTGATGAACACGCGCTTGCTGTCCAGATCCTGCACCGGGTGGTTGGCGCCATGGTGGCCGGTTTTCATTTTGATCGTGCGCCCACCCAAGGTCAGGCCCAGCACCTGCTGACCCAGGCAGATGCCGAACAGCGGAATGCCGCGTTCCAGCACGGCCTGGCAGGTTTCGACGGCATATTGGCAAGCGGCGGGGTCGCCAGGCCCGTTGGACAGGAACACCCCATCCGGGTTTTGCGCCAGGATGTCTGCCGCCGGCGTGGTGGCCGGCACCAGGGTGATGCGGCAGCCGCGATCGGCCAGCAGGCGCAGGATGTTGGTCTTGATCCCGTAATCGTAGGCAATCACGTGGTAGTCGGCGGAGTCCTGGCGGCGGAAGCCGCGTCCCAGCTGCCAGGTGCCCTGCACCCAGGCTCCGGCCTTGGCCGTGGTGACCTTCAGCGCCAGGTCCTGGCCTTCCATGCCGCCAAAGCCGCGCGCCAGTTCCACGGCGCGCTCGACATCGTCGCCCACCATGATGCAGGCGCCCTGGGCGCCGCGTTCGCGCAGGATGCGCGTCAGTTTGCGCGTATCCACGCCCGAGATGGCGACGATGCCCTGCGACTTCAGGTAGTCGGGCAGGGACTGCGTGGCCCGGAAATTGGACACTCGCGCCGGACAGTCGCGCACCACCAGGCCGGCAGCATGGACCTGGCTGGATTCGACGTCTTCGGCATTGACGCCCGTATTGCCGATGTGGGGATAGGTCAGGGTGACGATCTGACCGCTGTAGCTGGGATCGGTCAGGATTTCCTGGTAGCCTGTCATGGCCGTGTTGAACACGATCTCGGCCACGGTGAATCCGTCGGCGCCTATGGAGACGCCCCGAAATACGGTACCGTCCGCCAAGGCAAGGATTGCTGGAACGAGCCCTGTAGGACCCTCAGGAAAGATTGACGGCAGCAAAATGGTACCCCGGTTGTAAAGTCTGCATGTAAACCTTCCTATTATACAGTTTCATGCGCCTCGCTCTCCGATCCCGCCCCGTCGGATTCCGGTCCGCCGTCCCGCATCCGCACCGCACCCGAAGTCGACGGCGTGGATGCTTCCACAGGGCGAAGTCCGGCAAAAATGGTCTACAGTAAGAGCTTTTCACCGTTCTTATCAGAGAGTACCGCCTTCATGAGCCATCAACTCGACGCCCTGCGCGCGCTGACGACCGTCGTGGCCGACACGGGGGATTTTGAAACCATGCGGGCCTACCGGCCCACGGACGCGACCACCAATCCATCGCTGATCCTGAAGGCGGTGCAGCAGGATGCCTATCGTCCGCTGCTGGACCAGGTACTGCGCGACCACCCCTCGGCATCGCAGGCCGAACAGATCGACCGGCTGCTGGTGGCTTTTGGGCGGGAAATCCTGGCCATCGTGCCCGGCCGGGTATCGACCGAAGTGGACGCCCGACTGTCCTTCGACACGCAGGCCAGCATCGAGCGGGCGCGGCAGATCATCACACTGTACGCATCCCACGGGATCGATCGCGAACGCGTCCTGATCAAGCTGGCCGCGACCTGGGAAGGCATCCAGGCGGCCCGGGTACTGGAAACCGAGGGTATCCACTGCAATCTCACGCTGCTGTTCTCGCTGACGCAGGCCATCGCCTGCGCCCAGGCACGGGTCACCCTGATCTCGCCTTTCGTGGGCCGAATCTACGACTGGTACAAGAAGGCCGCCGGGCCGGATTGGGACGAAGCCGCGAACGCGGGGGCCCGCGATCCCGGCGTGCAGTCGGTGGCTCGCATCTACGGGTATTTCAAGGCCTACGACATCCCTACGCAGGTGATGGGGGCCAGTTTTCGCAACATCGGGCAGATCCGGGCGCTGGCCGGCTGCGATCTGCTGACGATCAGCCCTGCCCTGCTGGGGGAACTGGCGGCATCCAGCGACCCGCTGCCGGCAGCGCTGTCGGTGGCCGATGCAAAGGCGAACGCGCCGGAATGGCTGGCCAGCAATGAAGTCGCCTTCCGCACGCACCTGAACCAGGATGCGATGGCGACGGAAAAACTCGCTGAAGGCATCCGGATCTTCACGGCGGATGCCGTGAAGCTGGATGCGCTGGTGGGGAAATCGGCCTAGGTCCTGTCCGTCGCACCCGGCCCCGGCTGCCAGACCAGCAGGCGGCGCTCGGCCAGGGACACTGCGCCATCCAGCAGCAGAGCGAAGATCGTCAGGACGACGATGCCGGCAAAGACCGTGTTCACGTCCAGCGTGCCTTCGGCCTGCAGGATCAGGTAGCCCACGCCGGCGGCGGAACCCAGGTATTCGCCGACCACCGCGCCCACGAAGGCCAGGCCCACGGATGTGTGCAGGCTGGAAAACACCCAGCTGGTGGCCGAGGGAATGTACACGTGACGCAGCAACTGGCGGCGCGTGGCGCCCAGCATTCTGGCGTTGTCCAATAAGGTCGGCGAGACTTCCCGCACGCCTCGGTAGACGTTGAAGAAGACGATGAAGAACACCAGGGTGACCGCCAGGGCGACCTTGGACCAGATCCCCAGGCCGAACCACATGCCGAAGATCGGCGCCAGGATGACACGCGGCATGGAATTGGCGGCGGTCACGTAGGGTTCCAGCAAGGCGCTGGCGCTGCGTGACAGGCCCAGCCACAGGCCAAAGCCCAGGCCGCCGACCGTGCCGATGAAAAAGGCCAGCACGGTTTCGGACAAAGTGATCCACAGGTGGCGGTAGACGCTGGCATCAGTGACGAACCAGGCCCAGATGACCTGAGCGACCTCCAGGGGCCGACCAAAGAAAAAAGCGATGTTCCGGTTCAGCGAGGCCCAATACCAGATCAGCAGGATGGCGGCCAACAGGGCCACTTGCAGCGTCCGCAGCACGGGCCGGGACAGTTCGTCGGATTTCATGATGGATACAGCTCCGGTTCAAACCCCGGCACCCATGGCGCGCCGGGCGATCAGCCTGCGATCAGGCCTGCTTCTGGCGTTCGTAGCCCTTCAGGACTTCGTCGCGCAGCACGGCCCAGATGCCCTGGTGCAGTTCGATGAAACGAGGATGCATGCGGACCTCGGCCACGTCGCGCGGGCGCGGGATGTCGATGATGAATTCGCCGATCGGATGGGTGGCAGGCCCGGCCGACAACACCACGACACGGTCGCTCATGGCGATGGCCTCGTCCAGATCGTGGGTGATGAAGAGCACGGCCTTGCGGCGCGCCATCCAGAGATCCAGGACTTCGTTTTCCATCAGCTGGCGGGTCTGGATGTCCAGTGCGGAAAAGGGCTCGTCCATCAGGATGATGTCGGGGTCGCGGATCAGGGTCTGGGCCAGCATGGCGCGTTTGCGCATGCCGCTAGACATCTGGTGCGGATAGCGGTTCTCGAAACCGCCCAGCCCGACCCTGCGCAGCCAGTCGCGCCCCTGCTCTGCGGCGTCAGTTGCCGACACCCCGGCAAATTCCAGGCCGGCGATGACATTGGCCAGGGCATTGCGCCAGGGCATCAGGGCGTCGCCCTGGAACATGTAGCCCGCCCGATGATTGATGCCGTGCAGGGCTTCGCCAAAGACGCTGACCTGGCCGGACGAAGGTCGCAGCAGGCCGGCGGCCATATTCAGCAACGTGGATTTGCCGCAGCCCGTCGGCCCGACGACGGAGACGAATTCGCCGGGCGCCACCGTCAGGATGGCGTCCTTCATGGCGGTATAGGACGAGCCGTCGGGTGACGTGAACGTGCACGTCACCCGGTCGAGCAGCAAGGCAGGCGGCTGCCCGGCCGGACCAGGGGGCGGGACAATCTGCGGATCAGCCATGCGGATATTTCTGATCGGCCTTGATGGCGAACTGGTTGGTCCAGATCCGCGAGATGTCGATCTTCGTGCGGTCGAAATGCGGCACGAATTCCGCCAACGCATTCAAGGCGGTCTGCGGGCCGTCCTCGGGCACCATGCCGTCGGGCGAGAGGGCTTCGCGGTTGCCCTTCAGGGCCAGCTTGTAGAGGTCCGGGTCGCCCAGCAGATAGGATTCGGGCACGAGTTTGGCGATCTCGTCGGGCGTCACGGCCTGGATCCATTTGTCGGCCCGCACGATGGCATTGGCCAGGGCCTGGGTGGTATTGGGATTGGCGTCGATGAAGGCCTGCGAGGTGTACAGGCAACCAGAAGGCATGTTGCCGCCGAAGATCTGGTGCGCGTCTTTCAGGGTGCGCGTATCGGCGATGATCTGGATGGCGTCTTCTTTGGCCAGGGTGCTGATGACAGGATCCAGGTTCGCAATGGCGTCGATCTGCCCGGTGCGCAGCGCCGTCACGGCCCCGGCCCCGGCCCCCACCCCGATGTAGGACACGTCGGAGGGTTTGAGGCCATGCTGGGCCAGGAAGAAGCTGGCCATCATGTTGGTCGAGGACCCCGGCGCCGTCACGCCGATCTTCTTGCCCTTCAGGTCGGCCGGCGTCTTGTAGTCGGGCAGCGTCTTTTTGGACACGCCCAGCACGATCATCGGCGCGCGCCCCTGCAGGACGAAACAGCGATAGAACTGGCCCTTGGCCTGCAGATTGATGGTGTGTTCGAAGGCACCGGACACGATGTCGGCGCTGCCGCCCACCACGGCCTGCAATGCCTTCGACCCGCCTGCGAAGTCGGCGATAGTGGCATCCAGGCCTTCTGCCTTGAAGTAGCCTTTCAGGTGCGCCACGGACAAGGGCAGGTAATAGATCAGGGGCTGGCCGCCGACCGCGATGGTCAGGGATTTCTTTTCCAGGGCGCCCACCTGGGCACGGACCACGCCGGGCAAGGCGCCCAGCATACCCGCCACACCGGCGGTCTTCAGCAATTCACGGCGAGAAATTGGCATGGTCTTGTCTCCTTATGTTTGGACACCAAGCCAGCATGATAACGCGTCTGCGGGCGACCACCTCGCGGCTTGCATGCCGCTCGGATTCGCCAGGCACAGAACAGTTCGCAAGGGACTGTTCTGCGTCCGAGTTCATCCCCCACGCTTCACGTGGCTACCCTGATCGGCGTTCCATCAGCGCCCAGGCGATGGTGCCTGCGTCGACATATTCCAGTTCGCTGCCGCTGGGCACGCCCCGCGCCAGCCGCGTGACCGTCAGGCCGCGCCCCCGCAGCATGTCGGACAGGTAATACGCCGTGGTTTCGCCTTCTGCCGTGAAATTGGTCGCCAGGATCACCTCGCGCACCTGGCCATCGGTCGCCCGTTCCAGCAGGCGGGCGAACTGGACCTGATCGGGGCCGACGCCTTCCAGGGGGGCCAGGCGGCCCATCAGCACGTAATACAGGCCCTGGTACCCATGGCTGGCCTCGATCATGTTCTGATCGGCCGGGGTCTCCACCACGCACAGCAGCGACGCGTCGCGGTCCGGATTTTCGCAGGTCGCGCACAACGGCGTCTGGGAAAAGGAATTGCAGCGCTCGCAATGACACAGCCCGGTGACGGCATCGCGCAGCGCATCGCCCAGTTTCAGGGCCGCGTCTGGGTCATGCTGCAGCAGGTAGTAGGCCATGCGCCGGGCCGTGCGCACACCGACGCCCGGCAGGCCGCGCAGGGCATCGATCAGAGCCCGCAGGGGTTCGGGTTCGGGCAGGCCCGCCGCCATGTCAGAACGGCAGCTTCATGCCCGCAGGCAGGGACATGCCGGCCGTGACGGCGGACATCTTTTCCTGGGCGGTGGCTTCGGCCTTGCGCTGCGCGTCGTTGAAGGCAGCAGCGACCAGGTCTTCGATCATGTCGCGATCATCGTCGAACAGCGACGGATCGATGGCGACACGCTTGACATCGTATTTGCAGCTCATGGTGACCTTCACCAGGCCGCCGCCGGCTGCGCCCTCGACGATCAGTTCGGCCAGGGCATCCTGAGCCTTCTTCATGTTTTCCTGCATCTGCTGGGCCTGACGCATCAAGCCGGCAATCTGACCTTTCATCATGGTGATGTCCTGATTGGGTGGGGTGGAACAAAAACAGGGACTATACCCCAGTGTTCCGTTCGGTTAATGCGCGTACTCAAATACGGATCAACCCAACGGGGCACCCGGCGGGCGAACGGTCCCCGGGACCAGGCGAGCGGCGAATTGCCCGACCAGCGCCTGGACCAGAACATCGTGTTCCGCCGCGTCTTCAGCAGCCTGCTGGCGCTGGGCGCGAGCCGCCTGGTCCACGGCGGCAGCCGTATCGTCGCCCGTGCTGCCATATTCGACGTCCAGGCGCAGCACACGGCCGAAGTATTCCGACAATACCGTGCGCAGGCGGTCATGGGCGCCGCCTTCGGTGTAGGTGTGGATGGCCACGCGCAGGCGGACCTGATGCCCGTCGCCGCCCAGCCATTCGCTGTTCAGCGCCAGCGCACGCGCCGCCCCCGTGACGGGCAGCTCGGCGGCCAGCGCAGGCCATCCGGCCGCCGACAGACTGGCGGGATCGGGCGTCTCGAGCACGGCCGGCGCCGAGGCCCCGGGCAGGTCCGACAGCCGCACGGGCAGGTCTTCCGCATCCAGGTCGCCGGCTGCGGCCACGGCATCGAAATCATCCGGCAAGTCCGGCACATCGGCAGTCCAGTCCTGGCCTGCGTGTTCCGGTTCGTCGTGCGGCACGCCAGCATCCGCAGCGGAGTCTTCCGACGCGGCAGACAAGTCAGATGCAACGGCGGTCGTGCCATGCGCAACCGGCGCTGCCGGCGGGGCGCTGGGCGCAGCAACCGCTGCCGGCGCGGCGGCGGGCTCTGCTGCCGGCTCTGCTGCGGGCAGCGAGGAATCTTCGGATCCGGCATCGTCCCAGGCGGGCGGATCGGCCACGGGGACGGGCGTTGCAACAGGCGCGGCAGCTATCGGAGCCGGCGCGGCGGCGGGAACCTCGACAGAGGCAACCGCCGCCGGCGACGCGGATGCGGCAGACGACGCAAGCGCTGCGGTCCCGGGACGAACCGTCGGCGGATCGAGCAGCACGGGCGGCACGCGATCCGCAGGCAGCAAGGCCAGCATGCGCAGGCACGCCATGACGAAGCCGGCGTATTCGTCCGGCGCCAGGGCCAGTTCGTGGCGACTGTGCACCGCGACGGCATAGAAGAGCTGCACGTCGTCCGGACCCAGGCTGGCCGCCAAAGTCTGGACGTCGTCCGCCAGAGGGTCGTCCGCCTGGGCATGCCCCAGGCGCTGCGCGATGGCAACCCGGGACAACAGGACGGCCAGGTCTGCAAGCGCCGCCTGGAACGACAGGCCGCGAGCTGCAAGTTCGTCCGCCACTGCCAGGATGCCGGGCGCATCGGCAGCCGCCAGGGCCCGCAACAGCGCGACCAGATGGTGCTGGTCCAGGGTGCCCAGCATCTCGCCCACGGCGGCGGCCGTGAGATTGCCTGCCGCATAGGAAATGGCCTGATCGGTCAGGGACAGGGCATCCCGCATCGAGCCCGCCGCCGCCTGGGCGATCAGGCGCAGACCCTGGGCATCGGCCGGAATGGATTCCTGCTGCAGGACGTGCTGCAGGTGCTCGACGATGGCCGGCACCGTCATCTGCTTCAGGTTGAACTGCAGGCAGCGCGACAGGACTGTCACGGGAATTTTCTGCGGATCGGTGGTGGCCAGGATGAACTTGACGTGCTCGGGCGGCTCTTCCAGGGTCTTCAGCATGGCGTTGAAGGCATGCCCGGTGAGCATGTGGACTTCGTCGATCATGTAGACCTTGTAGCGGCCGGCGGACGGCGCGTACACCGCCTGTTCCAGCAGCTGGGTCATTTCGTCCACGCCCCGGTTGGACGCCGCATCCAGTTCGATGTAGTCGACGTAGCGCCCGGCATCGATTTCCGTGCAGGCCTGGCAGTGGCCGCAGGGAGTGGCCGTGACGCCGTCTGCGCAGTTCAGGGATTTCGCCAGGATGCGCGACAAGGTGGTCTTGCCCACCCCCCGGGTGCCGGTGAACAGCCACGCATGGTGCAGGCGGCCCGATGACAGTGCATGGGTCAGCGCGCGGACCACGTGGTCCTGGCCGATCAGTGTATCGAAGGAACGGGGGCGCCATTTGCGCGCCAGAACGAGATAGCTCATGAGTCGGTCGCCGCCCGGAAAAGACAAAAGGAAAGGCGAGCCTGACTTCGGCACTGGTTCTGCACGGCTGTGGCTGCTTCGTTCCCGACCTGACCAGGTTCACCGCCGAACCATGCGAAGGGGCCCGCCTTCTGAATTCTAACAGACCTCAGGCACTTCGCGCCTGCAGCGCTGCCACGGCCGGCAGCGTCTTGCCTTCCAGGAATTCCAGGAAAGCCCCGCCCCCGGTGGAAATGTAGCCCACCTGGTCGGCAATGCCGTATTTCGCGATGGCCGCCAGGGTGTCCCCGCCACCGGCAATGGAAAAACCATCCGATTCGGCAATCGCCTGGGCAATGACCCGGGTGCCTTCGGCAAAGGCATCGAACTCGAAGACGCCCACGGGGCCGTTCCAGACGATGGTGCCTGCCTGGCGCAGCTGTTGCGCCAGCCGCGCCGCCGTCTGCGGGCCGATGTCCAGGATCAGATCGTCGGCAGCCACGTCGGCGGCTGGCTTGACCGTGGCCGTCGCATCGGCGGCGAACGTCTTTGCCACGACCACGTCCACGGGAATCGGCACCTGCACACCCCGCGCCTGCATGGCCTGGATGACGGCCTGGGCCTGGTCCACCTGGTCTGGTTCGGCCAGAGATTTGCCGATGGGCAGGCCTGCGGCCAGCATGAAGGTGTTGGCGATCCCGCCGCCCACGATCAACTGATCGACCTTGTCGGCCAGGGCCTGCAGGATGGAGAGTTTGGTGGAGACCTTCGAGCCGCCCACGATGGCCACCATGGGACGGCGCGGCGCCTGCAAGGCGCGGCCCAGGGCGTCCAGTTCCGCAGCCAGCAGCGGTCCTGCGCAGGCCACCGGTGCGAAACGGGCCATGCCTTCAGTCGTGGCCTCGGCCCGATGCGCGGTGCCAAAGGCGTCGTTGACGTAGACGTCGCACAGGGCGGCCATGCGGCGGGCCAGATCCGGGTCGTTCTTTTTCTCGCCCGGATTGCAGCGGCAATTTTCCAGCAGCACGACTTCGCCGGCGGCCAGGTCCACCCCATCGACCCAATCGCGCACCAGCCGCACCGGACGGCCCAGCAGTTCCGCCAGGCGCACGGCCACGGGCTGCAGGGTATCGTCCGGGCCGACCACGCCTTCCTTGGGACGGCCCAGGTGGGACGTCACCATGACGGCCGCACCCGCGTCCAGCGCCAGCTGGATGGCCGGCACGGACGCCCGCACGCGGGTATCCTCGGTGATCTGCCCCTGGTCCAGGGGCACGTTCAGATCGGAACGAATGAAAACGCGCTTGCCCGCCAGGGCGCCAACCTGTGCAAGGCCGGAGAGAGTCTGAATGGTCATAGAAATGCGTCTGTCAGTGTGGGAGGCGGCCCGGACATGACAAGGGCGGGTTGCCCCGCCCTGCCATCCGGATGGACTGGATTACTTGGCGGCCATCAGGGCGACCGTGGTATCGAGCATGCGGTTGGAGAAACCCCATTCGTTGTCGTACCAGGACGAGACCTTCACCAGGGAACCGGAGACCTTGGTCAACCCCGCGTCCACGGTGCTGGAGGCCGGGTCGTGGTTGAAGTCGACCGACACCAGCGGTTCGGTGGTGTAGTTCAGGATGCCCTTCAGCGGGCCTTCGGAGGCGGCCTTGAGGATGCCGTTGACCTCGTCCACCGAGGTTTCACGCGCGGCCACGAAGGACAGGTCGACGATGGACACGTTGATCGTCGGCACGCGGATCGCGTAGCCGTCGAGCTTGCCGTTCAGTTCCGGCAGCACCAGGCCGACGGCCGAGGCAGCGCCGGTCTTGGTCGGGATCATGCTGTGCGTGGCCGAACGGGCGCGGCGCAGATCCGAATGGTAGACGTCGGTCAGGACCTGGTCGTTGGTGTACGCATGGATGGTGGTCATCAGGCCGTTGACGATGCCCAGCTGCTGATGCAGGGGATGCACCAGCGGCGCCAGGCAGTTGGTGGTGCACGAGGCGTTGGAGATGACCGTATCGGTCGATTTCAGCACCTGGTGATTGACACCGTAGACGATGGTGGCGTCCACGTCCTTGCCGCCGGGGGCGGAAATGATGACTTTCTTCGCGCCGCCCTTCAGGTGAGCGGATGCCTTTTCCTTGGTGGTGAAAAAGCCCGTGCATTCCAGCACCACGTCCACGTTCAGCTCGCTCCAGGGCAGCTTTGCGGGATCGCGGTCGGCCAGGACGCGGATCCGGTCGCCGTTGACCACCATGAAATCGCCGTCGACCTCGACCGTGCCGGGGAAACGGCCGTGGGCCGTATCGTAGCGGGTCAGGTGGGCGTTGGTTTCAGGATTGCCCAGATCATTGATGGCCACGATCTGGATATCGTGTTTTTTACCGTCTTCGTAGTGGGCACGCAGGATATTGCGGCCGATACGGCCGTAGCCATTGATGGCGACACGGATGGTCATGAAGGATCTCCTTTACAAAAGCTGTTCGACCGTGGCCGCGACATGATCGGCCGTCAGTTTGAAATGTTTGAACAACACACCGGCAGGCGCCGATTCCCCGAACGTGTCGATCCCGACCACAGCACCGGCCGTTCCGACGTATTTGTACCAGGTGGCCGTGCCACCAGCCTCGACAGCCACGCGCGGCAGGCCGGCCGGCAGCACAGTGCTGCGCCAACCGGCATCCTGGGCATCGAAGATCTGAGTGCAGGGCATGGAGACCACGCGCGTGGCAATACCGCGCGCGGCCAACTGATCCTGGGCCTGCAGGGCGAGTTCGACCTCGGACCCGGTGGCGATGATGACGGCGCAGGCGCCCACCATGTCGCGCAGCACATAGCCGCCGCGCGCAATCGCATCGGTGGTGGCGACATCGCGGGCGACGAAGGGCAGGTTCTGGCGCGACAGCAGCAGCGCCGAAGGCCCGCCGTCGTGCACGGCCATGCCCAGGCTGGCCGGGCGCGCCAGGGCGGACTGCCAGGCCACTGCCGTTTCGGTCGTGTCGCACGGGCGCCAGACATGCAGGTTGGGGATCAGGCGCAGGCTGCCGGCGTGCTCAATGGACTGGTGCGTCGGGCCGTCTTCGCCCAGACCGATGGAATCATGCGTGAAGACGTGCACCACGCGCTGGCGCATCAGGGCCGCCATGCGCAGGGCATTGCGGGAGTAGTCGGAAAACGTCAGGAAAGTGCCGCCAAAGGGCAGATAGCCGCCATGCAGGGCCACGCCGTTCATGATGGCCGCCATGCCGAACTCGCGCACGCCGTAATTGATGTGGCGCCCGGCCTGCAGGCCGTCGGCCTTGCGGCGCACGGGCACGACGCCCTTCCAGTCGGTGAAGTTGGACCCGGTAAGGTCGGCCGAGCCCCCAAGCATCTCGGGCAGGATGCCGGCAAATGCCGCGATAGCCTGCTGCGAGGCCTTGCGCGAGGCGATGGATTCCGCCTTGTCCTGCGTGGACATCACATAGTCGCGGGCGCGTTCGACGAAATTCACGGGCAGTTCGCCAGCCATGCGCCGGCAGAGTTCCGCAGCCAGTTCAGGGTAGGCTTCGGCGTAGTGATCGAAGCGCACCTGCCAGTCGGACTGCAGGTGGGCGCCGCGTTCGCGGCCGTTCCAGTAGGCATAGACCTCGCGCGGGATCTCGAAGGGCGGATGATTCCAGCCCATGGCCTTGCGCGCGGCGGCGATCTCGTCCGCGCCCAGGGGCGCGCCGTGGACCTTTTCGGTGCCGGCCTTGGTGGGGGCGCCGCGCCCGATGACGGTGCGGCAGCAGATCAGGGTAGGCCCGCGACCATCGGCGGCATGGGATTTTGCCTGACCGATCGCCGCATCCAGCGCGTTCATGTCGTGGCCGTCGACGCCGCGCAGCACGTTCCAGCCGTAGGCTTCGAAACGCGCCGGCGTATCATCGGCGAACCAGTCCTGAACCTGGCCGTCGATGGAGATGCCGTTGTCGTCGTAGAACACGATCAGGCGCGACAGGCCCAGCGTGCCGGCCAGAGAGCAGGCCTCGTGAGAGATGCCTTCCATGAGGCAGCCGTCGCCCACGAACACGTAGGTGTCGTGATCGATGATCTCATGCCCCGGGCGGTTGAATTCCCGTGCCAGCAGGGCCTGGGCCAACGCCATGCCGACCCCGTTGGCCAGACCCTGGCCCAGCGGCCCGGTCGTGGTTTCCACCCCCGGCGTGATGCCGACTTCCGGGTGTCCCGGGGTTTTGGAATGCAGCTGGCGGAAATTGCGCAGTTCATCCATGGGCAGGTCGTAGCCGCTGAGATGCAGCAGCGCGTACAACAACATCGAGCCATGCCCGTTGGACAGCACGAAGCGATCGCGGTCGAGCCAGGCAGGGTCGGACGGGTTGTGACGCAGATGACGCGTCCAGAGCACATGCGCGATATCCGCCATGCCCATGGGGGCGCCCGGGTGTCCGGAATTGGCTTGTTGGACGGCATCCATGGCCAGTACGCGAATCGCGTTGGCCATGGCGGGATCAGGGGCGGGCAAAGCGCTCATAGGGTCTTGGGGGGCGAACCACGCGGTCATTGCCGCAAGCCTCGCCGCATACAGGATGACAAAGCCCTGAATTTTACCACCCTGCCCGCTCCGGTTTATAGTCCGAGCATTCACGCTGCAGGGACACTCATCCATTCATGCCCACCGCCCGATTTTTCTGTCCGTCGCCACTGCAGGCCGACAGCCGGATCGAATTGCCCGAATCCCTGGCGCATCATGCGATCCGGGTCCTGCGCCTGCCCGCCGGCACGGCCGTGACCCTGTTTGACGGGCGCGGCGGCCAGTACCCCGCCGTGCTGGACATCCAGGGGCGCACCGCCCTGGCGAACGTCGGCCCCCACGAGGCCATCGAGTGCGAACTGCGTGGCCGGCTGACCCTGATCCAGGGCATCGCATCGGGCGACAAGATGGACTGGATCGTGGAAAAGGCCGTCGAACTGGGCGTCAGCGAGCTGATCCCGGTGGCGGCCGAGCGCAGTGTGCTGCGCCTCACCGGTCCGCGCCTGGAAAAGCGCCTGGCGCACTGGCGCGCCATCGTGCAGGCCGCCAGCGAACAATGCGGACGCAACCGCCTGATGCAGGTGCGCGAACCCGCGCCCTTGCGCGACAGCCTGGATCACCTGAGCGGCATCAGCCTGTTCTGCCACCCGGAAGGCGATATTGATTTTCCCCAGGCCCTGGCGGGCGTGGGTGAATGTCTGAACCTGCTCGTGGGACCGGAAGGTGGCTGGTCGCCCGACGAACTGACTCTGGCACGGAGTCGGGGCCTGCAGGGCGTGCGCTTCGGGCCTCGGGTCCTGCGCACGGAAACCGCCGGGCTGGCCATGGTGGCCGCCGCCGGCGCCCTGCTGCGCTGGTGAACGCTGCGGTTCAGTTGTCCTCACGGCCGGAATACGGCGTGGGATCGACGCCGGGTTCGGGGGCGGGATGCGCCCCGGCATGCTGGATCGCGTAGGCGAACACGCGTTCGTTATTCTGGCCGAACTCGACCACGTCGTCGCACACCGCGCGGATGGCTTCGGCATCCTCGGCCAGGGCCGGGTCGCCTGAATGCAGGTGACGGAACCACAGGAACAGCCCGGATTTCTGGTCGCCCAGCGTATCGCACAGGCAATCGTACAGGGCATCCAGATTGCCGCCGAAAAATTCGGGATAGTCGATGGATTTCACCACCGCCCGCAACACGGCGGAGCGGCTGCGCGCGCGGTCGCAATCCACCACAAAAGCCGCCAGGCCGGCCTCGGTGGCGGCCGCCATCGCATCCTGTTCGGACACAACCTGGGCGTCGACGACGCCCCGGGCGAACATTTTGCTTATCTGGGCCTGACTCATGCGGGCCACTCCTTGAAAAAAGCGATGATCTCATCAGCACGGTTCATGCTGTCTGCCCTGCCCAACGCAATCAGGTCGCGGGTGTAGCCTGCTTCGAACAACAAATAAGACGCCAGGGCGCCGCCTGCGGCATCCGCCTTGCGGGGCGATACCCCCAGCACCCGGAACAAGGTCTGCACGGCGCCTGGCAACTCATCCAGATGGTCCAGCGCCATGTCATCCAGTGACCGGCTGGGGGAGACCATCAAGGTATGGATGGGCCGCAGTGACTCGCTTTTTAATCCATTTGCGGGGATTCGCGCAAGCAGCCCATTGATTCGCTCCATGCGTTCCATATCGACCGAGATGCCGTCCAGAAAAATATTGGACAAAGTATGGCCGGCGATCTGCGCCAGGCTGGGATACGCGGGGCTGAGTTCGCGGATGCCGGGCTGTGTTTCATCCTGGTAGTTGGTGCTGATCACGAAGACCCGTTCCGCCCCCAGATGGATGGCCGGACTGATGGGCGCCAGCTGGCGCATCGATCCGTCACCGCACCACAGGGTCCGGTCGCCCATCAGGATCGCCCGTGCCGGGAATACGAAGGGAATGGCGCTGGACGCCAGCAGATGATCCACCCCGATGGAGCAGGCCACCGCCCGTCGCAGCGTGCGCGTCCAGGGCAGGATGCTGCTTTCGCAGGCCTGATAGAAGGTCAGGTGTTCCCCGGTCGTGTAGGCCGTGGCAGTGATGGCCAGAGCCTTCAGGTGCCCGCGATTCAGATTGGTCTGCAAGCGGGAGAAACTGAGCGTTCTGCCCAACAGACCCGCCAGGGGCTCGTTGTTCAGCAGGGAACGCGGGGCATGGCGGGCCAACTGCGGGCGTATCCAGCCCAGGCCGAGCATGCCCAGCCACTGCAGACCGGTGCGCATCAGGCGCGGAGCGTCCGAATAATAGATGTCGCGGGTGTGCAGGGCCTGCCACAGGGCCGACAGGTGGCTGACGGCCCGATGCGGCTGATGGGCGCGGCACGCCAGGGCGGCGGCATTGATGGCCCCCGCCGACGTCCCGCAGATGATATCGAAGGGATTGCGAAACCGGGGGCTGCTGCCCGGGTCCAGCACCTGCAGGACCCCGGACAGCACACCGGCCTGGTAGGCGGCGCGGGCGCCGCCCCCGGTCATGACCAGGCCGACCTGCGGTCGGTCAGGAGCGTCGTGGCTTGTTGGCATCGACCACCGTCAAGGCCGCCATGTTGACGATCCGGCGCACGGTGGAACTGGACGTCAGGATATGCACCGGGGCGCTGGCGCCCAGCAGGAAGGGCCCGACCGCCACATTGCCGCCGGCCGCTGTCTTGAGCAGGTTGTAGGCGATGTTGCCGGCATCGACGCTGGGGCAGATCAACAGATTGGCTTCGCCGTGCAGCGTCGTGGACGGCAGGATGCGCTCGCGCAGCGCCGGATCCAGGGCGCAGTCGCCATGCATCTCGCCGTCGATTTCCAGGTTGGGCGCGCGCTCGCGCACCAGGCTCAGCGCCGCGCGCATTTTCTCGCCCGAGGACGAACTGCCGGTGCCGAAGTTCGAGCGCGACAGCAAGGCGACCTTGGGTTCGATGTTCAGGCGGCGCATTTCCTCGGCCGCCATCAGCGTGATCTCTGCGATCTGTGCCGCATCGGGGTTGTCGTTGACGTGCGTGTCGGCCAGGGCGATGGTGCGTTCTTCGAGCAGCAGGATATTCATGGCAGCGTAGGTCTGCGCGCCCGGCTGCAGGCCCAGCACTTCATCGATGAAGCGCAGGTGGTTGCCGTAGGAACCCACCGTGCCGCAGATCATGCCGTCTGCGTCGCCCAGATGCACCATCATGGCGCCGATGAGCGTCAGGCGGCGGCGCATCTCGACACGCGCCATTTCCTTGGTGATGCCGCGACGGCACATCAGTTCCCAGTATGCGGTCCAGTAATGGTGGAAGCGTTCGTCGTGTTCGGGGTTGGTGACCTCGACGTCCTCGCCCAGGCGGATGCGCAGGCCGTATTTTTCGATACGGGCCGCCAGCACGGCCGGACGGCCGATCAGGATGGGCCTGGCCAGACGTTCATCGACCACGATCTGGACGGCGCGCAGCACGCGTTCGTCTTCCCCTTCGGCAAAGACGATGCGGGATTTGCCGCCTTCGCGCACCATGGCCCGGGCTGCCGAGAACAGCGGCTTCATGAAGGCGCCGGAATGGTAGACGAACTGTTCCAGCTGGCCGGCGTAGCTGTCGAAATCGGCCAGGGGGCGCGTGGCCACGCCGTCTTCCATGGCAGCCTTGGCGACTGCCGGGGAAATACGCACGATCAGCCGTGGATCGAACGGCTTCGGAATGAAGTAATGGGGTCCGAAGGACACGTCGTACAGGCCGTAGGCGGCCGCCACGACGTCGTTCTGTTCCTCGCGGGCCAGTTTGCAGATGGCCATGACGGCGGCTTTTTCCATGCCGCGCGTGATCGTCGTGGCGCCGACGTCCAGCGCCCCCCGGAAGATATAGGGGAAGCACAGGACGTTATTGACCTGGTTGGGGAAGTCGGACCGACCGGTGGCGATGACGACGTCGTCGCGCGCCGCCAGGGCATCGGCCGGCAGGATTTCCGGATTGGGGTTGGCCAGCGCCAGCACCAGCGGGCGAGCGGCCATTTTCTTGACCATGTGGGGCTTGAGCACGCCGCCTGCGGACAGGCCCAGGAAGACGTCGGCATCGCCGATGATGTCGTCCAGCGTCCGGGCATCGGTCTTTTGCGCGAAGCAGGCCTTTTTCGGATCCATCAGGACGGTACGGCCTTCGTAGACCACGCCTTCGATGTCGGAAACCCAGATGTGTTCCAGAGGCAGCCCCATGTCCATCATCAGGTCCAGGCAACCCAGGGCGGCAGCCCCGGCGCCCGACACCACGACCTTGACCTTGGCGACGTCCTTGCCGACGACTTCCAGCCCGTTGATGAACGCAGCCGTCACGCAGATGGCGGTACCGTGCTGGTCATCGTGGAAGACCGGGATATTCATGCGTTCGCGCAGCTTGCGCTCGACCTCGAAGCATTCCGGCGCCTTGATGTCTTCCAGGTTGATGCCGCCGAACGTGGGCTCCAGACCCGCGATGATGTCGACGAGCTTGTCCGGGTCCAGCTCGTTGATCTCGATGTCGAAGACGTCCAGGCCGGAGAATTTCTTGAACAGCACGGCCTTGCCTTCCATGACGGGCTTGGACGCCAGCGGGCCGATGTTGCCCAGGCCCAGCACCGCCGTGCCGTTGGTGATCACGCCGACCAGGTTGCCCCGCCCGGTATAGCGGAAGGCGTTGTGGGCATCAGCGACGATTTCCTCGCAGGCCGCCGCCACCCCGGGGGAATAGGCCAACGCCAGATCCCGCTGATTGGAGAGCTGTTTGGTGGGAGTGACCGAGATTTTGCCGGGACGGCCATGCTCGTGATATTCGAGCGCCGCCGCGCGCAGGGATTCATCCATCGTGATGCCTTGATCAAGTGATATGAGGGGTGATGTCATTCTAGCCGCTTGCCCGGGTCAGGGGTACGCCCTGGCCCGCATGCGGCTCATGCATCCACGCCATAGAAATGGCCGAACTGCTGTCCCTGGGAAGGAAAGAGCCCATCGGGGTCGAACAGCGCCCGGACGGCCTGGTCGGTCGATGACGCCGCCGCGCCCGACCCGGCGCGATGCCCATAGCGGGATTCGTAGGGACGCTCGGCAGGAATGCCCTGGCGCTCGTCGAAGACCAGCCATTCGACCCAGCCCAGTTCCCCGCCGTGGCCCAACAGCAGGTGGGACAGGTTCAGCGTGCTCTCCTGTGCCGGGCTGAGCGCATCGAGCCGGTAGCGGGCGTCCCAGAGGGCATCCGCATCTGCGGGCGCAGCCGCCAGGGCGCTGGCATTGAGTTCGAAAAGGCGCGGAATCATGGCCTGCACCCGCAGGTTGTCCAGGGGCTTGCGATTGTCGACCCCGAACGCCCCCAGGTTGGCCTGGGTGCCATCGGCCAGCAGCACCATGGCATGCACCAGGCCGCTGGCAGCGGTCTGCCCGCGATCCCAGTCGCAACTGCGGCGGTCCGCCAGCCAGGCGGCCACGGTCAGGTGAGGCGGCTGATCGCGGAACTGCGGCAGGCCGGCGGATTCCAGTTCCCCCACCAGGCAGCCCGGCTGCACGAACCAGCGTGGATCATCGGCCCCCAGGCGTTCGTAGCGGGCCATGGCCGAACCGGGTTCCACCCACAGCACGGGTGCGTCATCCAGCAAAGCCGGGGACGGAATGCTGTCCAGCGCCAGCGTGACGCCGTATTCGTGACACAGGGCGCGCGCCTGGTAGACGTCCTGCATGTGGCCCGGCACCAGCCGGGCGCTGCCGGCCGGCGTGGAAAAATCGTAGACCTGCCCCTGGGCAGCCCGGCGCAGACGAGCCAGGAAGGCTTCCCAGGGAGATCGATCGGCACGGCGTCCAACCAGAAAGGCGCGGCGCGACGGTGACTGCATAGGGGCCCCCCAAGGCTACAATGAAGCTTTTAGACAATGCGGTAGAGATTCGTCATGGTCCGACTGGCCGACAGAACCCAACGCACGGTGCCATTCTACGCCGTGGAAGTCCTGAAACAGGCGCAGGCGCTGGCTGCCCAAGGCCGCGACATCATCAGCCTGGGGATCGGCGAACCGGATTTCACGGCACCGGCCCGGGTGCTGGAAACCCTGAATCGGGCTGCGGACGCCGGCCTCAGCGGCTATACCGCGCCTGTCGGCATCCCCGCGCTGCGCGAGGCCATCTCGCATTACTACGACACCCACTTCGGCGCACGGGTCGACCCATCCCGTATCCTGGTCACCAGCGGCGCATCCGGCGCCCTGCTGCTGGCCACCCTGGCCCTGATCAACCCCGGCGACGAGGTCCTGATGCCCGACCCGTCCTACCCGGCCAACCAGAATTTCATCACCGCCGCCGGCGGCACCGCCCGGCTGATTCCCACCGACGCCGAGCACCGCTTCCAGCTGCGGCCCGAAGACATCGCCGCCCACTGGGGGCCGGCCACACGGGGGGTGCTGATCGCCTCGCCCAGCAACCCCACCGGCACGTCCATGCCCCGCGAAGCCCTGCGCGCCCTGATCGCCGCCGTGCGCGAACGCGGGGGTTTCGTCATCATGGACGAAATCTACCTGGGCCTGTACTACGACGAGGCCCCGCAAAGCGCCCTGACCCTGGACGACGACCTGGTGGTCATCAACAGCTTCTCGAAATACTTCCACATGACGGGCTGGCGCCTGGGCTGGCTGATGGCCCCGGCCGCCCTGATGCCGGCCATCGAACGGCTGGCGGCCAGCCTGGCCATCTGCGCACCGGCGCTGGCCCAGCATGCGGCGCTCAGCTGCTTCGAGCCTGAAGTCATGCAGATCTACGAGCGCCGGCGCCTGTCCTTCAAGGAAAGACGCGACTACCTGCTGCCGGAATTCGCACGGCTGGGGCTGGACGTGCCCGCCGCACCCGACGGCGCCTTCTATATCTTTGCCGACATCCGCGCCCAGGGCCTGGACGGCGCTGAATTCTGCCACCGGTTGCTGCACGAGGCCGGCGTGGCCGCCGTGCCGGGCCTGGACTTCGGCCGTGCGCATGCCGGCCATACCGTGCGCTTTTCCTATGCCACGGGCCTGGACCGCCTGCGCGAGGCCATATCCCGGATGGAAACCTTTCTGGGTTCGCTGCGTGACACCCAGGCTGCCGCGTCGTCGGCCCAGCCGTTGGCCTGACGAGCGCGCCACGACCCTCTGCAAATGGCTGGGCGGGCCCGCAGTCTGTCAGTCCTTGCCGGGAGGGATACCGGACGCCAGTGCGATGCGGCGACGCTCGGCCAGCACGCTGGCGCCATAGCCCCCGTCGCTGGGGCCTGACGCCCCCACGTAACAGGCCAGGCCACCTTCGATCGAGCCGCGCCGGCGGATGCAGTCCGACAGGATCTGCGCCCCGATGCGGATGTTCACCGAGGGATTGAAGATCGCCGCCGGCCCGCCGTGCGCCTGCAGTTTCTCGCGATGCACCCGGCCCATGATCTGCATCAGGCCCTGGGCCCCGACGGAGCTTTCCACAAAGGGGTTGTAGCGCGACTCGATGGCGATGACGGCCAGCAGCAGCTGCGGATCCACGTGACGTTCCTTGCCCACGGCAAACGCCATGCGCACCAGCGCGCCAGCCACGCTGGAGGCGATGCGGTATTTGCGCGACAGATAGCTGCGCAGGCCCTGGGCCTGGGCCGCCGTCACGCCGGGAATGGCCTTGTCGCCCATGCTGGCGGACAGGGCCTGCATGAAATCCAGAGGCCCGGCGGACGCCACGACGGGTGGCGCGGCCGCCTGGTCGCCTGCGGCGGGCTTTTGGTCTGCTGCCGCGATATCGGGCGAAGGCGCCGCAGTCGGCGCACCGGCATCCGCTGTCGGTGCGGGCGCCTGGCCTGCCGAAGGCGGCGCCCAGGCATAATCGGCGTCGCTGCCGCTATAACCGGCGCCATCGGCCTGGAACATGGTCAGCACGACTTCGTGCAGTTGCTGCGACTGCTGGCGCATGGACGGCAGCACCAGGCTCAGGCCCAGCGTCGTCAACACGGCCAGCCCCAGATAGATGGCGCTGACGTGGATGAATTCACCGACGGGATACAGCACGGCTCGTACGCCATGCTGCAAGCGATCAGGCAGGAACCCTGCAACCATGGATGCCTCCGGCAGCCGTGCGGGCGGGGGGAATGGTAATCTTTGGCACGACGACACTGTAACCTGATTGGCCATTTTCTGTGAAATACCGCGACCTCCGGGACTTCATCGCCCAGCTTGAACGCCAAGGACAACTGAAACGCATCCGCCACCCGGTCTCCACCGCCCTGGAGATGACCGAAATCAGCGATCGCGTGCTGCGCTCCGGCGGCCCCGCCCTGCTGTTCGAGCAGGCGCAGCACGACGGGCAGACCAGCCCCATCCCCGTGCTGACCAACCTGTTCGGCACCCCGCAACGGGTGGCCTGGGGCATGGGCGCCGAAGACGTATCGGCCCTGCGCGACACCGGCGAACTGCTGGCGTCTCTGCGCGAGCCGACCCCGCCCCACGGCATGCGCGACGCCCTGTCGAAAGTCGCCCTGCTGAAATCCGCGCTCTGGGACATGAACCCGCGCCAAGTGCGGGGCGCCGCCTGCCAGGACATCGTGATCGAAGCCGATCAGGTCGACCTGAACACTCTGCCGCTGCAAAGCTGCTGGCCCGGCGACGTGGCGCCTCTGCTGACCTGGGGGCTGGTGATCACGCGCGGCCCCAACGCCCGGCGCCAGAACCTGGGCATCTACCGCCAGCAGCTGATCGGCCGCAACAAGCTCATCATGCGCTGGCTGTCTCACCGTGGCGGCGCCCTGGACTTCCGCGACCATTGCCTGGCGCACCCCGGAAAGCCGTTCCCGATCGCCGTGGCGCTGGGCACCGATCCAGCGACCCTGCTGGCAGCCGTCACCCCGATCCCCGACAGCCTGTCCGAATACCAGTTCGCCGGCCTGCTGCGCGGCTCGCGCACCGAACTGGCGGCGGCGCTGGGCAGCGGCCTGCAGGTACCCGCCCAGGCGGAAATCGTGCTGGAAGGTCACATCCTGCCGGCATCCGACCCCGAGGCTCTCGCGCCTGCGGTGCCCGACGGCGCCCCCCTGCCTCCCGACACCGGGTACGAAATGGCGCTGGAAGGCCCGTACGGAGACCACACGGGCTACTACAACGAACAGGACTGGTTCCCGGTCTTCACGGTCGACCGCATCACCCACCGACGCCAGCCCATCTACCACAGCACCTATACCGGCAAGCCCCCCGACGAGCCCGCCGTGCTGGGCCTGGCCCTGAACGAAGTGTTCGTGCCGCTGCTCAAGCGCCAGTTCCCCGAAATCACGGACTTCTACCTGCCCCCGGAAGGCTGCAGCTACCGGCTGGCGGTGGTGTCGATCCGCAAGCAGTATCCCGGCCACGCCAAGCGCATCCTGTTCGGCTTGTGGAGCGTGCTGCGCCAGTTCATGTACACCAAGTTCATCGTCGTGGTCGACGATGACATCGCCGTGCGCGACTGGGCCGAGGTCATCTGGGCCATGACGACCCGCATGGACCCGGTGCGCGACACCGTGCTGGTGGAAAACACCCCCATCGACTATCTGGACTTCGCCTCGCCGGTGTCCGGGCTGGGCGGCAAGATGGGGCTGGATGCCACCAACAAATGGCCGGGCGAAACCCAGCGTGAATGGGGCCGGCCGATCAGCATGTCCGAGGACGTCAAGCAGCGGGTGGACGCCATGTGGGACCAGCTGGGAATTTCCTGATCAGGCCGGGTGTCCCGGCCGATCAGGTATCGCTGCGATCCGGGGACGCCCGCCGCGCCAGCCAGATCAGTCCGGCGACCAGGGCCGTTTTCAGGGCAACGCGCCGGCGACCGCCAGCGCCCAGGGCCGACCCCAGCAAGGATCCCATCAGGGGATAACGGCGCCAGAGCCGCAGGCCCGTGCCCAGCCATCCCAGGCCGGTGGCCCGCAGATGATCGCCGGCTTGCGCGGCCAGGGCCTCCGGCTTCAGGGCCCCCGCCAGACGGCAGGCGCTTTGGCGCACGGCCAGGCGCTGATAGCCTGCCTGCAGACGCAGCAATTCGATGCGCAGGTGACGATCCTGGGCTGCGGGTGCCTGCTGGGCGGGCCGGGTCATGGGATTTCTCCGGGGATGGCCGATTCATCGGCCGGCCGGCCCTCGGGCCCGGTCGGTGCTTGCCCGAACGCCTTGGCGTCCTGGCGCAGCACATCCGCCGTCACGGCAAAGGGTGTCGGGTCCCGCCGCAGGCGCCTGACGAGCACCACAGCCAGCACCGCGCCTGCAACGGCATACCCCAGGGCCAGCAGCCCCAGCGCCAGGAAACGGTAATCAGTGGGCCAGAAATACAAAGCCAGGGTCAGGGTGGCAACCAGCAGGGCCAGGAACAGGAAAACGGCGGCCGCCAGCAACATGGCCAGGCGGCCCAGCAGCCGGTCGCGGACGTCCTGGGCCTCCAGGCCCAGGAGTTCCAGGCGGGTGCCCAGCAGCGCGGTGGTGTGCGCCGCCAGGTCCGCCGCTGCGCGGCCAAGCGCCCCCATGGGCATCAGCGCCGCGACAGCAGGGCGCCCAGCAGCAAGCCGGCCACGCCCGCGATCCCCACGGCTTTCCAGGGATTGGCCTGGACGTATTCATCGGTGTCCTGGACGACCTTGCGCCCCTGTTCGACCAGATTGGCCTGGGTCTCGGACAGCACCGCGCGGCCCTGGTCCAGTGCCTGCAGGGCCCGGGCCCGCAGGTCGGCGGCTTTGTCGCCGGTCGCGTCGGCCGCTTCGCGCAGCAGCTTTTCAGCCTGGTCCAGGCTGGACTTCAGGTCCTCGATCAGGGCGTCGCCAGCTGATTGGGTGGCGATTTGCTTGCGTGTAGCCATTCGAAAACTCCTTGAATCAGACAGCAGGACCCCTATCCTACCCGATCGTCCGCCCCGAAAATGTCAAAAACTGTGTGACCCTGAGGCAGATCAAGCCGCTGCGTCCGTCAGGGCGCTTCAGTCGGTCTTTTGCCGAGTGCCGAAAATACGATCACCTGCGTCGCCCAACCCGGGGATGATGTAGCCGTCCTCGTTCAGATGGTCGTCGATGGATGCGGTATAGATGTGCACATCCGGATGAGCCCGTTCGACGGCGGCGATGCCCTCGGGGGCCGCCACCAGCACCAGGGCGCGGACGTTGCGGCTGCCGGCTTGTTTAAGCATGTCGATGGCGGCCACCATGGAACCTCCTGTGGCCAGCATGGGATCGACGATCAGCGCCAGGCGCTGGTCCAGCTGGCCGACCAGCCTTTCCAGATAGGGCTGCGCCTGCAGGGTTTCCTCGTTGCGGGCGATGCCCACGGCGCTGACCTTGGCCCCTGGAATCAGGTTGAGCACGCCGTCGAGCATGCCGATGCCGGCCCGCAGGATGGGCACGACCGTGACCTTCTTGCCCGCCAGTTTTTCCACGTCCAGCTCACCCGCCCAGCCGGTAATGCGCGCGGGCTCCAGCGGCAGGTCCTTGGTCGCCTCGTAGGTCAGCAGCGACCCGATTTCCTGCGCCATCTCGCGGAAATTCTTGGTGCTGAGGTCGGCACGGCGCATCAGGCCCAGCTTGTGGCGGATCAGGGGATGGCGAATTTCGTGAATAGGCATGGCGGCTCGGTCAGCAAAGAGAGGGTGGCCTGCAGTGTACTGCCTCTGCAAACGGCCACGCACTCTCGCCGGATCAATCGGGAATCACGGCCGTGACTTCGATCTCGACCTTGGCACGGTCCTCGATCAGGGCGGCGACCTGGACCGCCGTCATGGCGACATTGAAGCTGCCGATCAATTCGCGGAAGGCCTTGCCGATTTCGGGATAGGCGGCCACGTATTCTTGCTTGTCGATGACGTACCAGGTCATGCGCACGATGTGTTCTGGCTTTGCGCCGCCTGCGGTCAGCACGTCGACAATGTTCTGCAAGGCCTGGCGCACCTGGCCGGCCATGTCGTCCGTATGAAATACCCCGTGGGCATCCCAGCCGATCATGCCGGCTACAAAGATCTGACGGCCGCTTACGGCTACGCCATTGGCATATCCCTTGGGCCGGGGCCAGCCCGGGGGAAGCAAGACTTGCATGGGGGAATCCTCCATTGATCCAACAGGTTCTGGGGATCGGGCCGGCTGCACCGGGCCCGACCGGTTTCAGGCGGGCTCATGCAGCTTGAAGCGCTGCAGCTTGCCTGTCTGGGTGCGCGGCAGGGATTCCACGAAATCCAGTGCGCGCGGATACTTGTAGGGCGCGATGCTGGCCTTGACGAAATCCTGCAGGGTCTTCTTCATGTCGTCTCCGGCCGCCTGGCCTGGCCGCAGCACGACGAAGGCCTTGACCAGCTGGCCGCGTTCGTGATCGGGCACACCGATGACCGCGCACTCGGCCACCGCCGGATGCTGCATCAGGGCATCCTCGACATCGGGCGCAGCGATGTTGTAGCCCGAGGAAATGATCATGTCGTCCGTACGCGCCTGGTAGTGGAAATAACCATCGACATCCATCAAATAGGCGTCGCCCGTCAGGTTCCAGCCGTTCTGGACATACTTCCGCTGCCGCTCGTCGTTCAGGTAGCGGCAGCCCGTCGGCCCCCGCACCGCCAGGCGGCCGATGGTGCCGGGCGGGACATCCTGACCCTGCTCATCGACGATCTTGGCCTGATAACCGGGCACCGGCGTACCCGTCGCCCCGGGGCGGGCATGCGCTTCATCGTGGGAAATGAAGATATGCAGCATTTCCGTGGACCCGATGCCGTCGATCATCTCGATGCCGGTGGCCTCTTTCCAGGCCGCCCGGGTCGACGCAGGCAGGGCCTCGCCAGCCGATACGCACTTGCGCAGGGCCGTGCGGCGCAGTTCCGTGCCGCGTGCCGACAGGGTCCTGTAGGAGGTCGGCGCGGTGAACAGCACCGTCGCGCCGAACGTCTGGATGGCTTCCAGCAACTGCGGCGGGCTGGCCTTTTCCAGCAGAACGGTCGACGCGCCCACGTGCAGGGGAAACAGCAGCAGCCCGCCCAGTCCGAAGGTAAAAGCCAGCGGCGGGCTGCCCATGAAGACATCGTCCTCGCTGGGATGCAGCACATGCCGGGGCCAGCACAGGCAGATGGCCATGACGTCCCGGTGATAGTGCATGGTCGCCTTGGGTATGCCCGTGGTTCCGGACGTGAAGCCCAGGATGCAGGTGTCGTCGGACGCCGTCGCGACAGTGTCGAACTCGGGCGAGGCGCGCCGCATCAGGGCCTCCAGGCCGTCCGGCCCGTCATGATTGAAGTGGCGGATGTGTTTCAGGACCGGCTTTTCCGCCACGGCCAGTTCCATCTCTTCTGACAAGGCCGCATCGCACAGGGCGTGCGATACCTGTCCGATGTCGATGATGGCCTTCAGTTCCTTGGCCCGCAGCAATGGCATGGTGGCCACGGCGATGCCGCCGGCCTTGATGATGCCGAACCAGCAGGCCGCCAGCATGGGATTGTTGGGCGCGCGCAGCAAGACGCGGTTGCCCGGGACCAGGCCCATGTCATGCACCAGCACGTTGGCGATGCGATTGGCCTTGTCCTGCAGATCGGCATATGTCCAGTTGATGCCGGGCGCACGGATGCACATCCGCCCCCCACGGCCCTCGCGCACGTGCCGATCCAGCAACTCGGCTGCGCAGTTCAGCTGTTCGGGAAACTGCAATTCGGGAAGATCAAACAGAAATTCAGGCTGCTGGTCCGCAGGCGGCAAATGGTCGCGCGCAAACGTATCCTGGTGGGCACTGCTCATGGTCTTGTCTCCTGATCAAGGATCATCTCTTACGGTCTTCGGGGCCTTGAAGCCCTCTTGCACGGCGTTTCCGGGGGCGCGTCATCCAGGCGGGGTCTGCACGGTCTTCAGCAATTCGCGAGCAATGATCAGCTGCTGCACCTCGGTGGCCCCCTCGTAGATGCGCAGGGCGCGAATTTCCCGATACAGGCGCTCGACCGGCTGTTCGCTGACCACACCCAGGCCGCCAAAGAGCTGCACGGCCGCATCGATGACCTGCTGGGCGTTTTCGGTAGCCGTCATCTTGGCCATGGCGGCCTCCCGTGTAACGGTATGCCCCTGGTCCCGCAGCCAGGCGGCGCGATAGGTCAGCAGCGCCGCGCTGTCGATGGCGGTGGCCATCTGCGCCAATTTCGCCTGACTGAGTTGAAAATCGGCCAGCACCCCCTGGAACATGCGCCGCGTCACGGCACGGTTCAGGGCTTCGTCCAGCGCCCGGCGGGCAAAACCCAGGGCCGCTGCGGCCACGGACGTGCGAAACACGTCCAGGGTGCGCATGGCCAGCTTGAAGCCCTGCCCTGCGGCTCCCAGGCGCTGGCTGGCCGGGATCCGGCATTCGGTAAAGCGCAGGCGCGCCAGCGGATGGGGGGCAATGACTTCGATGCGTTCGGCAATCTCGAACCCCGGTGTCCCGGCGTCGACGATGAATGCGGAAATGCCGCGAGCGCCCGGAGCCTCGCCCGTGCGGGCGAAGAGCACGTAGAAATCGGCGATGCCGCCGTTGGAGATCCAGGTCTTCTCGCCATTGAGCACGTATTGGTCGCCCTCGGCCCGTGCGGAGCAGGACAGGGCCGCCACGTCCGAGCCGGCATCGGGCTCGGACAGGGCGAAGGCAGCGATCGCCGTCCCCTGGGTCACGCGTGGCAGATAGCGCCGGCGTTGCTCGGGCGTGCCTTCCAGGGAGATCGCCCCGGAGCCCAGGCCCTGCATGGCGAAGGCAAAGTCCGCCAGGCCGGAATGACGCGCCAGGGTTTCACGGATCAGGCAGATGGCCCGGGTGTCGATCGTATCGACCAATCCGCCATCGGCCGTTCCGGCCACGGCATGACGCAGCCAGCCAGCCGCCCCCAGCGATCGCGCCAGGGCGCGGCAGGCCTGGTCCACGTCACGTTCATGCGTGACGGAGATGTGTTCTGCGGCCCAGGCATCCAGGGCCTGGGCCAGTTCGCGGTGGCGTGGCTCGAAAAACGGCCAATCCAGATAGGCGGTATCGGCCATGGTCAATCCCCCTGGAACCGAGGTTTCTGCTTGTCCACGAACGCATGGTAGGCACGGGAAAAATCCTGCGTCAGCATGCAGATGGCCTGGGCCTGGGCTTCGGCCTCGATGGCCTGGTCGATGGTCATGGCCCATTCCTGATGCAGCATGGTCTTGGTGATGCCGTTGGCGAAGCTGGGCCCCTGCGCCAGCTGCGCCGCCAAGGCCTGCGCGTCGGCCAACAGGGCATCGGGCTCGCACAGGCGATTGAAGAAGCCCCAGCGTTCGCCTTCCTCGCCGCCCAGGCTGCGACCGGTATACAGCAGTTCGCTGGCCCGGCCCTGGCCCACGATACGCGGCAACAGGGCGCAAGCCCCCATGTCGCAGCCGGCCAGGCCGACCCGGTTGAACAGGAACGCGGTCTTGCTGCGTGCCGTGGCCAGGCGCAGATCGGAGGCCATGGCGAGAATGGCGCCGGCGCCGGCGCACACGCCGTCGACCGCCGCGATGATGGGCTGCGGACAGGCCCGGATGGTCTTGACGACTTCCCCCGTCATGCGCGTGAACATCAACAGTTCCGGCGCCTTCAGGCGGATCAGCGGGCCGATGATCTCATGCACGTCACCACCCGAGCAGAAATTGCCCCCTGCCCCGACCAGCACGACGACCCGCACGTCGTCGGCCCACTTCAGCTGATGAAACAGATCCCGCAGCTCGGCATAGCTCTCGAACGTCAGCGGGTTCTTGCGCTCCGGGCGGTTCAGGGTGACAGTCGCCACGCCATCGCGCACTTCCCAGAGGAAATGGCGGGCCTGATAGCCGGCCATGGGGCGACGGTTGCCGGCCAGCAGGCCAGGGTCGATCACAGATTCAGTCATGAGATTTCCTTCGGGTCGGGTGAACCGCCTTCTTGGCGGTGGCGGCGGCCTCCAGTTCAGGCTGGCGATGGGCCAAATGCACGCGCAACTGGCCCAGCAGCGCGTACAGGGTTTCCTTGCTCTCGACCGGCAGCCCCCGGAACATTTCCGTCAGCCATTTCTCGTGTTCGACGGCCATGGTGGCGAACTGTTCGCGCCCCTGATCGGTCAGGCTGACGAAAAAGGACCGGCGATCCTCGGGGTCTTCCACGCGCCGCACCAGGCCATCTTTCACCAGTTCGTCGGTCAGGCCGGTCACGTTGCCGCCGGTCACCATCAGGTAGCCCGACAGGACTTTCATGCGCAGGCCCTCTGGATGGCGGTCCAGCTGGGCCATGTAGTCGAATCGTCGCAGGCTGGTGGCGATGCGCGTGCGCAGCAATTTGCGGATCTGCTGTTCGATCTGGTTCGAGCAGGCCAGCAGCCGCAGCCAGATCCGGGTGTCCAGATGATCGTCGGCCTGCACACGGGCCTCGAGACCGATGTGCTCGTCGCCCAGGGACTGCAGCAGCTGCTGATGTTGTTTGGCCAGAGTATTCACGGTTCGCGCTCCTTACATCACTTCGCCGCCGCTGACCGAAATCGTCTGCCCGGTCACCGCGCCCGCCCCCGGGCCGCACAGCCAGGCGACGGCATCGGCGACCTCCGCAGGATCGATCAGCCGCCCCTGGGGATTGGTCTTGACGAGCTCGGCGCGCGCGGTGGCCTCGTCGCGCCCGGTGCGCGACACGATGCGGGCGAGGCTCTCGCGCACCAGATCGGTGTCGGTATAGCCCGGACACACGGCATTGACCGTGACGCCGGTCGCGGCCAGTTCGCGGGCCAGGGCGCGGGTCAGGCCAATGACGCCGTGCTTGGCGGCGCAGTAGGCCGACACGTAGGCGTAGCCCGTCTGCCCCGCCGTGCTGGCCACATTGATGACGCGCCCCCAGCCGGCCTGCAGCATGTCCGGCAGCACCGCCTGGGTGCACAGCATGGTGCCGGTCAGGTTTACGTCCAGCATGCGCTGCCACAAGGCAGCGTCCGTTTTCAGAAAGGCGGCGCTCTCGGCCTGGCCGGCGTTGTTGACCAGCAGAGCGATGGGGCCGAAGCGACGCCGGGCCTGGTCCACCGCCTGCGCCAGCTGCCCGGCGTCGGCCACGTCCGCCGTCACGGCGCAAATGCCATCAGGGTCCTGCTCGGCCAGGGCCTGGCCTGGCGCAGCGCTGCGCCCCAGGACCGTGACACGGCAGCCCTGCGCCCGCAGACGCTGGGTGATGGCGGCGCCGATGCCACGGGCTCCGCCCGTCACCAGCGCATGCTGACCGACCACCGTGACCGCCGTCATAGCGCGGCCTTTCCGGCGGCGTGGCGCAAGGCCTGTTCCTGGGCGGCGTGCTCGCGCTGGAACAGGGCTTCCATCTGGCGCTTGCCCTGGAAATACGGCTTGGGCCAGGCGATGTCGGTGTAGCCGATCTTGGCGGCTTCCGTCAGCGTCCAGGCCGGGTTGGCCAGATGCGGGCGCGCCACGGCGCACAGATCGGCGCGACCCGCTGCGAGAATGCTGTTGACGTGATCAGCCTCGCTGATGGCCCCCACGGCAATCGTCGCAATGCCGGCTTCCTGGCGGATATGGTCGGCCAGGGGGGTCTGGTACATGCGGCCAAACACCGGCTTTTCCTGTTTGCTGACCTGCCCGGAAGAACAATCGATCAGGTCCGCTCCTGCGGCCTTGAAGGCGCGGGCAATCTCGACGGCGTCTTCCGGCGTGGTGCCGCCGTCCACCCAGTCCGTGGCGGAAATCCGCACCGACATGGGCTTTTCCTGGGGCCAGATGGCCCGCATGGCGGTGAAGATTTCCAGGGGATAGCGCAGCCGATTGGCCAGGGTCCCGCCGTATTCGTCGGTGCGGTGATTGGTCAGCGGCGAGATGAAGGCCGACAGCAGATAGCCGTGGGCGCAGTGCAGTTCCAGCCAATCGGCGCCCACGTAGACGGCAGCGCGGGTCGAATCCAGGAACTGATCCAGGACCTGATCCATGTCCTGGCGCGTCATCTCTTGGGCGACCTGGCTGACGCCTTCCAGGTACTGCTGCGGCGAAGCCGACATGATGGGCCAATTGCCTTCGGGCAGGGGCAGATCGGTGCCTTCCCAGGCCCGGCGGGTCGAGGCCTTGGGCCCCGCATGCCCCAGCTGCAGGCCGAAACAAGCGTCCGTATTCGCATGGATCCAGTCGGCGATGCGCTTGAAGGCAGCCGTGTGTTCCGGACGATACAGCCCCGGGCAACCCGGGGTGATGCGGCCTTCGGGGCTGACGCAGGCCATTTCGGCAAACACCAGGCCGGCGCCGCCCATGGCCCGCGCGCCCAGATGCACCAGGTGATAGTCGCCCACCAGGCCGTCTTCAGCCGAATACTGCGCCATGGGTGACACCACCACCCGATTCTTCAGCGTCAGGCCGCGCACCGTGTAGGGAGTGAACATGGGCGGCGGCGGAGTCTGCCCGTCGGACACCTCTAAGCCATCGCGCCGGGCGAACCAGCGCTCGTAGCCTTCCAGCCAGCGCTGGTCGCGCAGGCGCAGGTTTTCGTGGCTGATGCGCTGGCTGCGCGTCAGCATGGAATACATGAACTGTTCGGGTTCCAGCTGATCGCAATAGCGCCGCCCGCAGACCTCGAACCATTCCATGGCGTTCCAGGCGGCGTTCTGCAGACGCAGGGTTTCCACCCGGCGTGCCTCCTGATAGGCGGTCAGCACGTCGGGGATACGATCGGGCGTGTCGCCCAGCAGCTTGAACTGCCGGGTCAGCTCGATGGCGTCTTCGATGGCCAGCTTGGTGCCCGAACCGATGGCGAAGTGCGCCGTATGCACGGCATCGCCCATCAGCACGACGTGGCTGCCGTGTTCATTGCGCAGCCACCAGTGCTCGCAGACCACCCGCTGGAAATTCAGCCAGGCCGAACCCCGCAGATGCCGTGCATTGGAAATCAGCGGCTCGCCCTGCAGATTGTCGGCGAACAGCCGTTCGCAGAATTCGATGGACTGGCTCTGGTCCGCCTGGTCCAGGCCGTGCGCCTTCCAGGTGTCCTCCGTGGTTTCAACGATGAAAGTCGAGGTGCTGTCGTCGAATTTGTAGATGTGCGCCTGGAACCAGCCGTGCTCGGTGCGCTGGAAATCAAAGGTGAAGGCATCGTACAGGCGATGCGTGCCCAGCCAGATGTAGCGGTTGGGCCGGGTGACGATGTCCGGCTGGAAGACGGACTCGTATTTCTGGCGGACCCGGGAATTGACGCCGTCGGCGGCGATGATCAGGTCGGCGTCGGGGTAGTCGGCGTCGGACTGGACATCGGTCTCGAACACCAGCCGCACACCCAGCGCCTCGCAGCGAAGCTGCAGGATGTTCAGCAGCTTCTTGCGCCCGATCCCCACGAAACCATGGCCTCCCGAACGAATGCTGCGTCCCTTGAACAACAGTTCGATGTCGTCCCAGTGATTGAAGGCCGCCTGGATTTCATCGGCGGTTTCCGCATCCCACTGGCGCATGTTGTCCATGGTGATGTCCGAAAACACCACGCCCCAGCCAAAGGTGTCGTAGGCGCGGTTGCGCTCGACTACGGTGATGTCATGAGCCGGGTCCAGCTTCTTCATCAGCAGGGCCAGGTACAGGCCGGCAGGCCCGCCGCCGATACATACGATTTTCATGATCCGTCTCCTGATGCCAGGAAGACGCCCGGCATCGCCAACTTAATTTAGTTTCTATTAATTTAAAAGTAAATTAAATTGGTGTCAACGGACGCATCGACAGGTCAATTGTTCCAATCGCCCTGAAAGACCGGCCTCTCCAGGCGACAGTTCTGTCGCGCAAAATGCAGCGCCCCGCTCTGGGAGCGGGGCGCATCGGCATGAACGATCAGAAGGAGGATGCCGTCGGGCTCGTGCGGCCCCGTCAGCGGCTGGCCAGCCAGCGCACGAGTTCGTCATCGAACGGCCGCACCGCCGCCGCACCGGGATGGTTGACGAGACTGACCAGGATGTAGCGTTTGCCGCTGGCGCCACGTACATAGCCGGCCAGGGCGCGGGAATTCTTCAAGGTGCCGGTCTTCAAGTGCGCCTGTCCCCGGGTGTCGTCGGACCGCAGGCGGCGGCGCACCGTGCCATCCATCCCGGAAATCGCCAGCGAAGACACGAATTCAGGCATCATCGGAGACCGCCAGGCGGCATCCAGCATCTGTGCCAGGCCACGCGCCGTGATCCGCCCCTGGCGCGACAGGCCCGAGCCATTGTCCAACACCCATCCGGTGGTATCGACATTCTGGTTCTTCAGGACCTGCTGCACGGCACGGCCGGCGGATTCCGGCGTGGCGCCCGGACCGTTCATGTCCGCCCCCAGGGTCAGCAAAGTCATGCGCGCCATCACGTTGTTGCTGTGCTTGTTGATCTGGCGGATGACGTCGGCCAGCACAGGCGAATCATGCCAGGCCAGAACCTGGCCCTTGGCGGGCGCCTGCCCCTGCGTGAAACCACGCCCCAGCGTGCCGCCCAGTTCGCGCCACAACAACCCGAACAGCGCCTCGAAATGATCCGCCTGCGAACCTGCCAGGCGATACAGGCTGAACTCGCCACAGCTGCCCCAGGCCTTGCCCGCCAGACGGATGGTCGTCACCGGCCCCTGCGTCCTGGCATCCACGACAAAATCGCTGGCGGGGCGGCAGCGCCCATCCTGCCAGGCCAGGCTGCCCTCGACCCGGACAGTGGGCGTCGGCGGATCAATGATGGGAATCCACTGGCGATGCGCCTCGTCCGGCTGGAACAGGATGCGCGTGGCGCCAAAGCCCACCATCATGGCGTCGGGGCTGGCGTTGTACGGCCGGTCGGGCGAATCGTCGAATTCGCCCGGATCGATCGCGACCTGGCCGAACAGGCTGCGGTCGACGACCACGCTGGTGAGATTCTTGATGCCGCGCAGGCGCAATTCACGCAGCACGTTCCAGAGGTCTTCCGTCGTGAACCAGGGGTCGCCAGCCGCCTTGACGTACAGCGGTCCCTGCAAGGTGCCCTGCGCGTCGACCCGGGCACCGGGATCGGACAGAAACTGGGTGCGCCAGACATAATCCGGCCCCAGCGCCGACAGCGCCGTCCAGGTGGTCACGGTCTTCATGACCGAAGCGGGGTTGCGCGGCACATCGGCCTGGATGCTGCTGATGATCGGGCCGCCTGCTTCGCGGATTTCCAGGGACAGCGCGGATTCCGGCAGCTTGGTGGCCTTCCAGGCCTTTTGCAGTTCAGGAGGCAGCCCCTGGGCTGCAGCGCCCAGCGCCATACCCAGCAGCGCTGCCCCGGCCAGGATCCGGCCCAGGCGTGACCAGCCGGCCGGCCCCGACAACCGGAACGATGTCCGTCCATTCCCCCGCTGTGCTGCACGACCCATGCTGCCACCCGACAAAAACCGTCAGCATAATCCAAAGAGCGATGGGACTAAAATACGGGCCGACTTTTATCTTTCCGGCGCCGTGCGCGCCCATGCCCGTGACTGCTGATCTGGACCTTGCCGACTTCGATTACGAACTGCCCCCCGAACTGATTGCCCAGCACCCCGCCGCCCGGCGCGACGCCAGCCGGCTGTTGCACCTGGACGCCGGCGGCAGCCTGCACGACCGGCAGTTCACCGATCTGCCCAGCCTGCTGCGCGCCGGGGATCTGCTGGTTTTCAACAACACCCGCGTCATCAAGGCGCGGCTGAAGGGCCACAAGGACAGCGGCGGGCAGGTGGAAGTCCTGGTAGAACGCATCCTGGATCCGCACCATGCGCTGGCGCACGTGCGCGCCAGCAAATCCCCGCGTCCCGGCACCCGCCTGCTTTTGGCTGACGGCGCCTTCGAGGCCGAGGTGCTGGGTCGCCAGGACGAACTGTTCGAACTGGCGTTTCCGACCCCCATCCTGGACCTGCTGGATCAGCATGGCAGCGTGCCCCTGCCCCCTTACATCACCCACGCGGCCGACGACGATGACGAGTCCCGCTACCAGACCGTCTACGCGCAACAGCCCGGGGCCATCGCCGCGCCCACGGCCGGCCTGCACTTCGACCAGGCCATGCTGGACCGCCTGCGCGACCAGGGCATTGCCCAGGCCTTCGTGACCCTGCATGTAGGCGCGGGCACCTTCCAGCCGGTGCGCGTGACCCACATCCGCGACCACGTCATGCACGCAGAGCGCTACGTCGTGCCGCAGGAAACCCTGCAACAGATCCGCGATACCCACGCCCGGGGCGGGCGGGTGATCGCCGTGGGCACCACCAGCGTCCGCTCGCTGGAAGCCGCTGCCCGCGAAGGCGACGGCCTGCACACCACCGAAGGCGATACACGCCTGTTCATCACCCCCGGCTTCGAATTCGCCCACGTGGATGCCCTGATCACCAATTTTCACCTGCCGCAATCCACCCTGCTGATGCTGGTGTCGGCGCTGGCCGGCATGGAGCCCATCCGGCGGGCCTACGAGCACGCCGTACAATCGCGCTACCGCTTCTTCAGCTACGGCGACGCCATGTTCATCGAGGCCGCCCAGACTTCCTCTGTCCAGACCCCATGACCGGATTGCAATTCGAACTGCTGCACACGGACGGCGCCGCACGGCGCGGCCGCATCACCCTGAACCACGGCATCGTCCAGACGCCGATCTTCATGCCCGTGGGCACCTACGGCAGCGTCAAGGCCATGCTGCCGCACGAACTGGAGGACATCGGCGCCCAGATCGTGCTGGGCAACACCTTCCACCTGTGGCTGCGCCCCGGCACCGACATCATGGACCGGCACGGCGGCCTGCACGGCTTCATGCAGTGGGACAGGCCGATCCTGACGGACTCGGGCGGCTTCCAGGTCTTCAGCTTGGACGGCATGCGCAAGATCACCGAAGAAGGCGTACGTTTTGCTTCGCCCATCGACGGATCGCGACAGTTCCTCTCGCCCGAGGAATCCATGCGCATCCAGCGCAGCCTGAATTCCGACATCGTCATGGTGCTGGACGAATGCACGCCCTACCGCATCGATGACCGGCCAGCCACGCACGAAGAAGCCGCAGCCTCCATGCGCATGTCGCTGCGCTGGGCGCGGCGCTCCCGCCAGGCCTTCCATGACCTGAACAACCCGAATGCGCTCTTTGGCATCATCCAGGGCGGCATGTACGAGGATCTGCGCGACGAATCCCTGGCCGGCCTGACCGACATCGGCTTCGAGGGCTATGCCATCGGCGGCCTGTCGGTGGGCGAGCCCAAGGAAGACATGATGCGGGTGCTGGCGCACGTAGCACCGCGCATGCCCGCGCAGGCGCCCCGCTACCTGATGGGCGTGGGCACCCCGGAAGACCTGGTCGAAGGCGTGCGCCAGGGCGTGGACATGTTCGACTGCGTGATGCCCACTCGCAACGCCCGCAACGGCTGGCTGTTCACCCGCTACGGCGACCTGAAGATCCGCAATGCCCGCTACCGCGACGACACGCGCCCGCTGGACCCGGATTGCCACTGCCACACCTGCCGGCATTTTTCCCGATCCTACCTGCACCACCTGCAGCGCGTCGGAGAGATCACCGGCGCGCGGCTCAATACCCTGCACAATCTGCACTTCTACCTGAACCTGATGGCCGAGATGCGCGCAGCCATCGAGCAGGGCCGGTTCGAGGCCTGGCGCCAGGCCTTCCTGCAGGATCGAGCCCGGGGCATCGACTAGCCGCTCCGCACGATCTGCCCCTTTATCGCTACAATCAAAAGTTAATCTCGTACCCAGACCTCTCGTCCAACCCCTGATTTCCAGGAGCTTTCATGTCCCTCGTTGACACCCTGACCCTGATCCCGGCCCAGGCGGCCGGCGGCGAACCCAACGCGCTGATGAGCATGCTGCCCATCATCCTGATGTTCGTCATCCTGTATTTCCTGATGATCCGCCCCCAGATGAAGCGCCAGAAGGACCACAAGAAAATGGTGTCGGCCCTGTCCAAGGGCGACGAGGTCATCCTGTCGGGCGGCATGCTGGGCAAAATCAGCAAAGTCAGCGACAACTACCTGACCGTGGAAGTCGGCCAGTCCGGCGACAAGGCCGTCGAATCCATCGTCCAGCGCAGCGCCGTGACGGCCGTGCTGCCCAAGGGCACGATCAAGTCGCTCTGATCGCCCCATCCGGCGCCGCTGAAACGCGGCGCCCGGTCTTTTCAGCCCTCCCATCCGACCGACCATGAACCGCTACCCCCTCTGGAAGTACCTCATCGTGCTGGCCGCCGTCCTGATCGGCGTGCTCTACACGCTGCCCAATCTTTATGGCGAATCGCCTGCCGTCCAGATCGCAGGGGCGAAGACGTCGGTCAAAATCGATCAGAACACGCTGGAAAAAGCCGACCAGATCCTGAAGCAGGCCGACATCCAGCCCACGGCCAGCTCATTCGAGATGAACGGCCCCGTGGGATCGGTGCGGCTGCGCTTCGATTCCACCGACACCCAGCTCAAGGCCAAGGACACGCTCGAAAAGGCGCTGAACACCGACCCTCAGAACCCGGACTACACGGTGGCGCTGAACCTGATGTCGGCCTCGCCCAACTGGCTGACGAGCCTGGGCGCGCACCCCATGTACCTGGGTCTGGACCTGCGCGGAGGCGTGCACTTCCTGCTGCAGGTAGACCTGCAAGGCGCCCTGACCAGCCGCTACGACTCCATGGCCGGCGAGGCCCGCACCACCCTGCGCGACGCCAAGCTCAAATTCGAGGACGTAGAGCGCAACCAGCAATCCGTGCGCGCGACGTTCGCCTCGCAGGATGAGCGCGACGCCGCCGCCGATGCGCTGCGTCGCTCCATCCCGGAAATGGTCTTCACGACCAGCCAGTCGGGCAACACCTGGATGCTGGACGGCACGCTCAGCGCGGCCTCGATCACCCAGGTGCAGAACAATGCCCTGAAACAGAACATCCAGACCCTGCACAACCGGATCAATGAACTGGGCGTGGCCGAGCCGGTCATCCAGCAACAGGGCGGCGACCGCATCGTGGTTCAGTTGCCCGGTGTCCAGGACGTGGCCAAGGCCAAGGAAATCCTGGGCCGCACCGCCACCCTGGAAATCCACATGGTGGACGATTCTCCGGCAGCCACGGCAGCCCTGCAATCAGGGCGCGTGCCTTTCGGTCTGGTCCGCTACACCGACCGCGACGGCCGCCCGCTGCTGCTGCGCCGCCAGGTCATCCTGACCGGCGAGAACCTGCAGGACGCCCAGCCCGGCCGCGACCAGCAGACCCAGGAACCCACGGTCAACCTGACGCTCGACTCCAAGGGCGCGCGCATCTTCCGCGACGTCACCCGCGACAACATCGGCAAACGCATGGCCATCGTGCTGTTCGAGAACGGCAAGGGCGAAGTCGTGACGGCCCCGGTGATCCGGTCCGAGATCCCCGGCGGCCAAGTGCAGATTTCCGGCAGCATGACCGCCCAGGAAGCCGCCGACGTGTCGCTGCTGCTGCGCGCGGGCTCCCTGGCCGCGCCGATGCACATCATCGAAGAACGCACCATCGGCCCCAGCCTGGGCGCTGCCAACATCAAGCAGGGCTTCGATTCGACGCTGTACGGCTTTACCGCCATCGCGATCTTCATCATCCTGTACTACCACCTGTTCGGCCTGTTCTCGACCCTGGGGCTGTCGTTCAACGTGCTGCTGCTGCTGGCCGTGCTGTCCATGCTGCAGGCCACGCTGACCCTGCCCGGCATCGCCGCCATCGCGCTGACGCTGGGCATGGCCATCGACGCCAACGTGCTGATCAACGAACGGATCCGGGAAGAACTGCGCCTGGGGCTACCACCCCAGCAAGCCATCCATCTGGGATTCGACCGCGCCTGGGCGACGATTTTTGACTCGAACCTGACCAGCCTGATCGTCGGGGTGGCGCTGCTGACCTTCGGCACCGGCCCGGTGCGCGGCTTCGCCGTGGTGCACTGCATCGGCATCCTGACGTCCATGTTCTCGTCGGTGGTGGGCGTGCGCGCACTGGCCAATCTCTACTACGGCCGCAAACGCAAACTGAAGTCCGTGTCGATCGGCCAGATCTGGAAACCCAATCAGGATTAATCATGGAATTTTTCCGCATCCATCGCTCCATCCCGTTCATGCGGCATGCGCTGATCCTGAACATCATCAGCCTGCTGACTTTCCTGGCCGCCGTCTTTTTCATCGCCTCGCGCGGCTTTCACCTGTCGATCGAATTCACCGGCGGCACGGTGATGGAAGTCCACTATTCCCAGACGGCCCCCGTGACCGACATCCGCACCGCCATCGATGCGCTGGGCTACAAGGACTTCCAGGTGCAGAACTTCGGCACCTCGCAAGACGTGATGATCCGCCTGCCTATCCGCCCCGATGAAGACACGGCCACCCAAAGCCGGACCGTGCTCTCTGCCCTGCAGGCCCAGCATGCCGACGTGCAGCTGCGCCGGGTGGAATTCGTCGGCCCGCAGGTGGGCCAGGAACTGCTGCACAACGGCCTGATGGCGCTGCTGTTCGTAGTGGTGGGCATCATGGCGTACCTGGCCGTGCGTTTCGAATGGAAGCTGGCCGCATCGTGCGCCATCGCAAACTTGCACGACGTGGTGATCATCCTGGGCTTCTTCGCCTTCTTCCAGTGGGAATTCTCGCTATCGGTGCTGGCGGGGGTACTGGCCGTGCTGGGCTATTCGGTGAACGAATCCGTGGTGGTGATGGACCGGATCCGCGAAAATTTCCGCAAGATGCGCAAGGCATCGGTGCGAGAAATCATCAACCTGTCCATCACGCAGAACATCTCCCGGACAGTGATCACCCACGGGTCCACCCAGATGATGGTGCTGTCGATGTTCTTCTTCGGCGGCCCGACCCTGCACAACTTCTCCCTGGCGCTGACCATCGGGATCTGGTTCGGGATCTACTCGTCGGTGTTCGTGGCCGCCGCCCTGGCCATGTGGATGGGCATCCGGCGCGAAGACCTGATCAAACACGTCAAAAAAGAAGACACCGAAGTGGAATTGGGATGAGATCGGACACATGAAGGCCCCTGCGGGCCTTCATGTGCCTATCGAATCGGAGCAGCTTGCAAGCTGCGACGTGGGGCGCGTCCGGGGAGATCTACCGCCCCCGCAGCCACATCCGCCCGGCCCCCACGATCCCCAGCAGCGCCAGGGCTCCGGCGCAGGCAACAGGCGCCACCCAGCCGCCGTCCAGACGCCACAGCGCAGCAACGCGGTCGAACTGAAAGCCGGTGGCCATCAGGCCCACGCCGATCAGCCCCAGCGTCGCCGATGCAAACTGGGGCCGAAACAGCAGCAAGGCCAGGGCGGCGGCCAGCAGCACGATCGCCGCCGACCACAATGCGGCGTCGCGCAAAGGCACGGGAGAACCCGGCCACAGCCGATCCAGGAAGCTGGGTTCCGCCAGTTCATAGCCCAAGGCTCCCGACACCGCATCACCGGCGGCGGACTCCACGTGCCAGTTCAATGCATAGACGCCATATGCCGTTTCCGGCGGGATGGGGATGCGGATCTCGGCCCGGGCATCGCGGATCGCATGCAAAGGCTGCGCCAGCCCCTGCGGATCCACCAGATCGATCCGCGCCGCCCAGACGGCTTCACTGAAGACCAGGGAGACTTCCGCCGGAGGCTGGGCCAGCGTGCTGTCCGATGGCAGGGACGTCGCAACCAGCGCAATGCCCCCCCAGGCAATCTGTGACCAGAGCAGCAGGCAGGCGGCAAGAAATGACTTCACGACATCGGCTTCGTTGGAGGACGTGCGCAGTATAGATTCTTTTTGGTTCCGGACTGCGCCGGGCTCGGAGCGCGCCGCGAGGCAAAAAGTATTGCGATCCGCTATACGAGTATGTGGTTTGGACTTCAACAGTTTAAACAGTTATAAAGCCATTATTAAAAGTAATGTCATTGCTGCACAAACTGAGGAGAAGTCATGCAGACACCCGAACTCAAAGACCCCAACAGGCGCCGTGCCCTGCTGACAGGCGGCGGCTTGGCCGCGCTGGCCGCAGTCCCGGGGACATCCTGGGCGGACGGCGTCCGTACCGACCCGCCTGCCAAGGCCACGGCCGCCGGCGGCAAGGCCCTGCCCGAATACGCCGTCTGGAAGGACGCGGACGCGATGATCGTCCACAGCGCCAACACGATCGAACTGCGTCGCCAGGACTTCGGCAACAGCACGATCACGCCCAGCAACCGCTTGTACGTGCGCAACAATCTCACTCCGCCCTCGGCCGACATCGTCAAGGACCCGGATACCTGGGCGCTGGAAATCTCCGGCGTTGCCAAGCCCGCCAAGCTGACTGTGGCAGATCTCAAGCGCCTGGGCCTGACGGCCGTCACCATGGTGCTGCAATGCTCCGGCAACGGCCGGGCCTGGTTCCCCCACAAGCCCAGCGGCACGCAATGGACGGTCGGTGCGGCCGGGTGCGTGGTGTTCGCCGGCGTCCCCGTCAAGGACGTCATCAAGGCCTGTGGCGGCATGGCCGGCGACATGAAATACATCACCGGCACGGGCGGCGAAGTCCTGCCTGAAGGCCTGGACCCCAAGACCCTGATGGTGGAACGCTCCGTGCCGCTGGCCGCGATGGACGACGCGATCCTGGCCTGGGAACTGAACGGCGAACCCCTGCCCCTGGCCCACGGCGGGCCGCTGCGCCTGATCGTGCCGGGCTACATGGGCGTGAACAACATCAAATACATCAAGCACCTGGCGCTGACGGCCGAACAGTCCCCCGCCAAGATCCAGCAAAGCAGCTACCGCTTTTCCGCCGTTGGCGTCAAAGGCACGCCGGACGATCCCTCCATCTGGGAAATGCCAGTCAACTCCTGGATCACCTCGCCCTTCGATCCGGCCAAGCCCGTCTCGGCCGGCCGTGTCCAGATCACCGGCGTCGGCCTGGGCGGATTCCATGCACTCAAAGGCGTGGAAGTCTCCATCGACGGCGGCAAGACCTGGCAGGCAGCCCAGGATTTCGGCCCCGACATGGGCCGCTATGCCTGGCGCACCTTCGTGCTGGGCGTAGATCTGAAGCCCGGCAAATACCAGATCGCCACCCGGGCCACCAACACTCATGGGGATACCCAACCCAAGGAACGCCAGGAAAACAACCGTGGCTACAACAACAACAGCTGGCTGGATCACAGCATCGAACTCGAGGTTGTCTGAAGTGAATCGTTTTATCTTGAAGTCCATGAATAGCGCAGCGATGGCCCTGGCCTGCGGGGCCTTGGCCATCGCTGCGGCAAGTCCTGCCAGCGCCGCCAGCGAGGCGGCTCTGGCCGAAGGCAAGGTCCTGTTCCAGAAGGGCGCGGTCCCCGCCTGTGCGGTCTGCCACGCCCTGCAAGATGCCGGCGCCAGCGGGTCCATCGGCCCCGACCTGGATGAACTGCGGCCAAACCGCGACCAGGTCCTGGCCGTGCTGCGCGACGGCTCCGGTCCCATGCCCTCGTTTGCCGAGAGCCTGACGGAAGAGCAGCGTCAGGCGGTTGCCGACTACGTCGTCTGGGCCACCCAGCCGCACTGATCCCGAGCGGCCGCCGGGCCCCCATCCGGGGCCCGGCCTGCAGTAAAATGGCCGATTACCCATCATTGACCGCCCCCGGGATATAAACCCGCCCCGGCGACCTGCCATGCAAGAAACCCCCGTGCGCCGCCCAGGCGTCATTCCCGCTTCCCGAGAATCCGCCGAACACCTGAAGGACCAGGCCTGGCGCCAGGCCCAGGACGAGGCCCTGGCAGGGCTGCTGCAGCCCATGGAACCCGGGCAGCACAAGAAACTGTTCATCCGCACCTTCGGCTGCCAGATGAACGAATACGACTCCGAGAAAATGGTCGACCTCCTACGCGCCACCAAAGGAGTCGAACTCACCGACACGCCGGACGACGCCGACATCATCCTGTTCAACACCTGTTCGGTCCGCGAAAAAGCCCAGGAAAAGGTCTTCTCCGACCTGGGCCGGGTCCAGCACCTGAAGCAGGCCAAGCCCGATCTGGTCATCGGCGTGGGCGGCTGCGTCGCCAGCCAGGAGGGCGAGGCCATCGTACGCCGCGCTCCTTATGTCGATGTCGTGTTCGGCCCGCAGACCCTGCATCGCCTGCCCGAACTGATCGACCGGCGCCGCGCCACCGGGAAATCCCAGGTGGACATCTCTTTCCCCCTGATCGAGAAATTCGATGCGCTGCCTCCGGCCCGTGTCGAAGGCCCCTCGGCTTTCGTCTCCATCATGGAAGGCTGCAGCAAATACTGCAGTTTCTGCGTCGTGCCCTACACGCGCGGCGCGGAAGTCTCACGCCCCTTTGACGACGTGCTCACCGAAATCGCCGACCTGGCCGACCAGGGGGTGCGTGAAGTCACGCTGCTGGGCCAGAACGTCAACGCCTATCGCGGCCCCACCGGCGAATCCGGCGAAATCGCCGATTTCGCCATGCTGCTGGACTACGTGCACGACATCCCCGGCATCGAGCGCATCCGCTACACCACCTCGCACCCCAAGGAAATGACGGCCCGCCTGATCGAGGCGCACGGCCGCCTGCCCAAACTCGTGCCGTTCCTGCACCTGCCGGTGCAGGCAGGCAGCGATCGGGTGCTGGCCGCCATGAAACGCGGCTACACGGCCCTGGAATACAAATCCATCATCCGCCGCCTGAAGGCCGCCCGCCCCGACATCACGCTGTCGTCGGACTTCATCATCGGCTTTCCCGGCGAAACGGAAGACGACTTCCAGAAGACCCTGGACCTGGCTCGCCACGTAGGCTTCGACCAGTCCTTTTCATTCATCTATTCCAAACGCCCAGGCACCCCGGCCGCCGACCTGGACGACCCGGTCCCGCAGGCCGAGAAACTGGATCGCCTGCACCGCCTGCAGACGCTCATCAACGAACAGGCCGCCGCCTACAGCCAGGCCATGGTGGGCAGCGTCCAGCGCCTGCTGGTCGAAGGCCCATCCAAAAAAGACCCGAACGACATGAAAGGCCGCACCGAGAACAACCGCATCGTCAATTTCGCCGGGCAGCCGCGCCTGATCGGCCAGATGGTGGACGTGCGCATCACCCAGGCCCTGACCAACACCCTGCGTGGCGAGATCGTCACCACCGAAACCGACCGGGCAGGCGCATGACGGCCCCGAAATCTGCCGGCAACCGGCCCGCGTCCTTGCAGTTGCCCGGCAACAATGCGCAACTGTCCAATCTCTGCGGCCCCCTGGATGAAAACCTGCGCCAGATTGCCCAGGCTTACGACGTCACCATCGGCCGGCGCGGCAACCGCTTCAGCGTGCGCGGCGCCCGCGCCCGCGAAGCCAGCCAGGCCTTGCGCTGGTTTCACGAACGCTCGGCGCGCGAGCCGCTATCGCTGGACGACCTGCAGCTGGGCCTGGTGGAACTGAGCAATCGCGGCATCGCCTCGGTCCCCCAGGCCGACACCGCCAGGCACCTGCCCGAACTGCCCCCGGTGGACGACGAAGGCCCGACGCTGCGCACTCGCAAATCGGATCTGCGCGCGCGCACCCCGCGCCAGCGCGATTACCTGAACGCCATTCTCAAGCACGACGTCAGTTTCGGGGTCGGCCCTGCCGGCACCGGCAAGACCTGGCTGGCCGTGGCGTGCGCCATCGACGCCCTGGAACGCGAATCGGTCGGCCGCCTGGTGCTGACCCGCCCGGCCGTAGAAGCCGGCGAACGCCTGGGCTTTCTGCCCGGCGACCTGGTCCAGAAGGTCGATCCCTATCTGCGCCCGCTGTACGACGCGCTGTACGACCTGATGGGCTTCGAGAAAACCCAGCGCCTGTTCGAAAAGCAGACCATCGAAATCGCCCCGCTGGCCTATATGCGCGGACGCACCCTGAACCACTCCTTCATCATCCTGGACGAGGCCCAGAACACCACGCCTGAACAGATGAAGATGTTCCTGACCCGCATCGGCTTTGGCAGCAAGGCCGTCATCAACGGCGATCCTTCCCAGGTGGATCTGCCCAAGGGCCACCAGAGCGGCCTGCTGCACGCCCTGGACGTGCTGGATGGCGTGCCGGGCATCGCCCAGACGCGCTTCACCAGCCGCGACGTCGTGCGCCACCCCCTGGTGGCCCGCATCGTCGATGCCTACGAACAGGCGGGTGACCATGTATCCTGATTTCTCCCTGAGCATCCAGTACGCCGTCGCTGCGCCGCTGCTGCCGCGCTGGCGCCTGCGACGCTGGGTGGGCCGCGCCCTGGCGCAAGCCTTGGCCGCCCCCGACCCGCGCGCAGGCCAGCCCGTCGCCCTGACCCTGCGCCTGGTCGACGCAGACGAAGGCCGCAGCCTGAACGCCGCGTGGCGACAGCGCGACTACGCGACCAACGTGCTGACCTTCGAATACGGCGCCGATCCGTCCGGCCTGATCAGCGGCGACATCGTGCTGTGCCTGCCGGTGCTGGAACGCGAGGCTGCCGAACAGGGCAAGCCCCTGCTGCACCATGCCGCCCACCTGACCACCCACGGGGTGCTGCACGCCCTGGGTTACGATCACATCGAAGCCCAGGAAGCCGAACTCATGGAAGCCCTGGAAACCGCCATCCTGGCCGCCCAGGGTATCCCCGACCCCTATTGCGCATCGGATGCCGGCTAAGCGCGCCGCATTATCGGTTATGCTAAAGAATCCACAATCTCGTCCTACGGACAATGCCAGACCCTAACTCACCAGACCCGGAACCTCGACCTGCGTCGACGTCCACCATTTCCCTGTTCTCACGCCTCAAGGCCCTGCTGCGGCCATCTCCGCCCGCTGACCGCGATGGCATCCGGGCCGTACTGGAAGCCGCGCACGACCACTCCATCCTGGACGGCGAATCCTACGCCATGATCTCCGGGGCGCTGGAGGTCGCCGACAAGACCGTCGCGGACATCATGGTGTCGCGCTCACGCATGGATCTGCTGGACGTCTCCCAGCCGCTGGCCGACCTGATGCCCTTCATCACCGAAACCGGCCATTCCCGCTTCCCTGTCTACGAAGGCGACCGCGACAACATCATCGGCGTTCTCTTGGCCAAGGACCTGCTCCTGACCCTCTCGGACCACGCCCTGGACATCCGCGCCCTGATCCGCCCGCCGGTCTTCATCCCCGAATCCAAGCGGCTGAACGAACTGCTGCATGAATTCCGCATGAGCCGCAATCACCTGGCCATCGTCATCGACGAACATGGCGGCATCGGCGGCCTGGTCACCATGGAAGACGTGCTGGAGCAGATCGTCGGCAACATCGAAGACGAATTCGACGACGAAGACCAAAAGACGATCTTCCGCACCGGGGACAACAGCTGGCGGGCCATGGGCACCACCGAGATCGAAGACTTCAACGAAACCTTTCACGTGCAGCTGCCCGACGAGGACTACGACACCCTGAACGGCTGGCTGGCCGCCGAACTGGGGCATATCCCCCGACGCGGCGAACGCTTCGAAGGCCAGGGCCTGGCCTTTACCGTCGTCGGCGCCGACGGCAAGCGCGCCCGCTGGCTGCACGTGCAACGCCTGACCGATTCCCCAGCCGCCACCGGCGCCCCCCACGCCTGACTCACTTCCCGCCGACGCTCCTCATGATGTCCCGATCCGTGCCGACTGATTCCTCCGCGCCCGCCCAGCGCGCTCATTCATCGGCAGGATCCCCCTGGCGCACGCGCTGCTGGGTGCTGCTGGCAGGCGCCGTGCAGGCCCTGTGCTATGCCCCGGGCCCCCTGCCCGCCTGGAGCCTGCCTTTCGTACAGATCGCCAGCCTGGCGGTCCTGGCAGCCTGCACCCTGGGGGCCGCCGGGCCGCGCCAGGCCGCAGTCCTGGGCTGGCTGTTCGGCCTGGCCCAGTTCGCCATCGGGGTGTACTGGCTGACCATCAGCATGCACCAGTTCGGCGGAATGGCCCTGCCTCTGGCCATCGGGGCCCTGCTGCTGTTCGCGGCCGCCATGGCCCTATACGCAGCGGGGGCCTGCGCCCTGGGCGCATGGCTGTGCGCCTGGCATCGCAACCCGGAACAACTCGCGCGGCGGCAGATCCTGAATGCCGTAGCCTGGGCCTGCGCCTGGACCCTGTCCGAATGGCTGCGAGGCACCTTGTTCACCGGCTTCACCTGGCTGAACGCCGGCTACGCCCATGCCGAAGGCATGTTCGCTGCCTGGGCGCCGTTCGTCGGGGTCTACGGCCTGGCCTGGTTGTCGGCCTTCGCCGCCGCATCCATCGCCCTGATGGCCCGAGCCAAGGACACCCCCTACGACCGCAGCGCGGCCGCCGCCATCGCGCTGACGCTGCTGACGGGCCTGCTGGGCATCGCCTGGTCGCACATCGACTGGGCGATGCCCCAGGGCCAGCCGCTGCTGGTCCGCCTGGTTCAGCCCGCCACGCCGCAATCGGACAAGTTCGATCCGGCTCGCTTCCCGGCCATCCAGGACCGCACGCGGCAACTGGCGGGCCTGCCGGCCAAGACGCCACAGGATCAACCCAAGCTGGTCGTCCTGCCCGAGACCGTCATGCCGATATTCCAGGATCAGGTGCCGCCAGCCATCTGGCAGCCCTGGCTGGATCTGGCCCGGCGCATGGATGCAGGCCTGCTGCTGGGGCTGCCGTTGCACGAACGCCTGCCGCAGAGTGAGCGCTACACCAACAGCGCCACCGTCATCCTGCCAGGCGACCACCAGCCGCCGCTATCGGCTGGGCAATGGCACTACGACAAACACCACCTGGTGCCCTTCGGGGAATTCATCCCCCCGGGGTTCCGCTGGTTCGTGCACGCGCTGCAGATCCCGCTGGGCGATTTTGACCGGGGGCCGCTGCGCCAGCCACCCCTGATGCTCGACGGACAGGCGCTGGCCGTGAACATCTGCTACGAAGATGCCTTCGGCGAGGAGATCGCCGCAGCCGTCCAGCCGGGCGAAGACGGCAGCCCCGGCGCCAGCATCCTGGTCAACCTGAGCAATCTGGCCTGGTTCGGCAACACCTGGGCCTTGCGCCAGCATCTGTGGATTTCACGCATGCGGGCCCTGGAAACCGCGCGGCCCGTCATCCGCGCCACCAACACCGGCACGACGGCTGCCATCGGTCCGGACGGGCAGGTGCGCGGCATGCTGGACCCGGCCACCCCTGGCGTGCTGGACGTTGAAGTCCAGGGCGCCCAGGGGCTGACCCCCTATGCGCGCTGGGGCAATGGGCCAATCCTGATCTGGGTGTTGTTGGGGCTGCTGCTGGCCTGGCGCTACCGCCGCCCGCAGCGCTCTGCCTAGTCAGTCCCCGGATCCGCGCGGGATACCGGCCTTCAGTGCTTGAAGAGCGCGTCCTTTGAGTCTCTCAGGCGCCGCTCGAAACTGGGCTGGTCCAGCGGTTCGCCCAGCCAGAACCCCTGCCCCGCGTCGCACCCCATTGCCTGCAGCAGATCGTATTGGGCCTGATTGGTGATGCCCTCGGCAATCACGCGCATCCCCAGACTGTGAGCCAGGGTGATGACGGACTCGCAGACCATACGGGCGGCATCACCGCCTGGCAACTGCTCGGTCATCTCGCGTTCGAGCTTGAGCGTCTCGAAAGACAGGTCATGGGCCGCCAGCAACGCGGGCATGCCCACGGACACCGCGCCCACGCTGAAACGCATGCCGGATTGCCGCAGATGACGCAGGTGCTCGCGCACCAGCGGGCTGAGGTTCAGCACCAACTGTTCACTGAATTCCAGCGACAGGCTGTTGGCGGGCAGCGAGAGGGTATTGAGCAGGCTGAACACGGCATCCAGCCCGGACTGAGCCAGGCCCAACTGGCCGGGCGACACATTCACCGTCAGGCGCAGATCCGGGTCCAGGGTCTCGCGCCAATGGCTCAGCTGACGGATGGCCTCGTGAAACACCCAGTCGCCCAGCGGCTTGATGATCTGGCGTTCTTCGGCAAACGGAATGAAATCCATGGGGGCAATGACCCCGAATTCCGGATGGCGCCAACGCAGCAGGGCTTCGGCCTTGACGATGCGTCCCGTCTCGAAAGCATAAATCGGCTGATACAGCAGGAAGAATTGGCCCGCATCGATGGCTTCGGGCAGAGTCACCAGCAGATCGTGCTGCATGCGGGCACGCTCGCGCATGGACGGATCAAAATACCGATAGCAGTTGCGTCCTGCTGCCTTGGCCTGATACATGGCCATATCGACATGGCGCATCAGCATTTCCGCGTTGTTCGCGTCCTCTGGATACAGGGCGACACCCAGGCTGGCGGAAATCTGTATCTCGCTGCCCATCAGCAGATAAGGTTCCGTAATGCAGTCCAGCAGGCGCTGGCACAGGGCGTCGAGCTGCGGCCTGCCGGACACCCCGGTCGCCAGGATCACGAACTCATCGCCCCCCAGGCGGGCAATGAAGTGCTGGTCCTGATCGCTGCTGCAGCGACGCAGACGGTCGGCGACCTCGACCAGCAGGCGATCCCCCATCTCGTGCCCCATGGAATCATTGACTTCCTTGAAGAGGTCCAGATCCAGGAACAGCAGCGCCATGGATTGCGCCTGATGGTCGGCCTCGTCCACCGAGCCCTTCAGATGTTCGTTGAAATACTGGCGATTGGGCAGGCCGGTCAGCGGATCGTGATGCGCCTGGTTCCAGATGGCGGTCTCGACCTGTTTTTTCTGCGTGATGTCGCTGAGCATGACGACCCGGCAGTTGACCGAGCCGTCGTGATTCCAGGCGGTATCGAGCACGACGCGCTGGGCATATTCCTCGCCGGACTTGCGCTGCAGCCAATATTCGCCTTCCCAGCGCCCCTTGGTATTGATGGCATGCCACATCTGGTCGTAGAAATCCCGGTTGTGGCGGCCCGGGCGCAGCAGTATCAGGAGCTCGCCAGCCACTTCGTCAGGCCAGTAGCCCGTCATGCGGGAATAGGCCGGATTGACGTCGATGATGACACCCGTGGCATCGGTGATGGCGATGGCCTCTCCGCTGTTCTCATAGGCGATTGCAGCCAACTGGGCAGACGATTCCGCCTGTTTGCTTTCGGTAATGTCCTGGACCAGGCCGATGATTGCGGCATCATCCCCCGATCCGACCAGCGTGATGAAGGTTTCGATATCGAACAGAGTGCCGTCCTTGCGGCGGCCGTGGCGTTCGAAGCGTAATGTGGAGGTCTTCTGGCTGCGGCCCGATTTCAGCGCCTCGTCGACCAGATAGCGTTCCCGAGGCGCGATGATGGACAGCAGCGACAAGTGTCCGATCATCTCGTCGGGCTGATAGCCGAAGATGTCCGCCATTTTCTGGCTGACGAAACTGAAACGGTCGTGGGCGATCAGGAAAATGCCTACCAGGGCGTTGGATGCCAGGCCCTGGAAGATGATTTCGGACCGCTGCAAGCCGGCCTGATCGGCCCGCATCTGGGTGAGCAGTTCATGGACCTGCTGGCATCCGGTATTGTAGGCCTGGGCAATGTCGACGATTTCCGACGCCCCCGTGGGCGTCAGTTTTACGGTGAAGGTGCCCTGCATCATGGCGCGCATGGCGTTTCGCAGGGCCAGCAAGGGCAGCACCACGCCTCGACGCACCAGAATAAAGGCCCCCACCAGCACAGCCAGATCCAGCAGCACCAGAATCACCAGCCAATTGAAGGCCTGGTCCCTGGACTGATGCAGCAAGGGCATCAGGGCATCCTGCGCCGAATTCAGGGTGCTCAATAGGGCAGCGGCGTCATCGGCGATCCACTGCCGCTGCACGACGTGCGACTGGTCGGGACGATCTTCGGGCGCCACATCGCCGCGCGAATAGGAATCCAGCATCACCGCCTGCAGGCGCCCGCGCAACCCCAACCACTCGGTGCGGATCCTGGGCAGGAACTGGCGCACGGACGGCTGGTCCAGGGCCACGACCTCGCGCCCCCCGACGACCCCACCCCGATCCAGCGCCTGCAGCGCCAGATCCGTGGCATCGATTTCCTTGCTGATCTGCCCGGCCTGCAGCAGCCCGCCATCAGCCAGCCGCATCGCCCGCACCGCCAATTGCTGGCTGTAGGCGCGCATGCTGCCCAGGGTGGCGGATTGATCCAGCGCCGCATCGTAGCGCGACATCAGCGCTGACACCAGCAAGGCATTGCCCAGCACGAAAACCAGCATCAAACCATAGAATATGGCTGAAACGGCCCGAAGCCCGAGCAATGCCCGGGCGACAGGCCCTGCTGGTTTCAAAAATCGTGGGCGCATGCGATCCTGATGGTCAAGGTCTCGGCAGCGTAGTCCGCTATCGCGCATCTGCTGGCGCTGCCTCCAAGCATGTTACCGGATATGCCCGCAAAGACAATCCTGCACAATGCCGAATCCTGACGGGAGATCAAGCTTTTCAAGTAAAAAATAAAAAGCCTGATGACCCACTGAGTCATCAGGCTTTTTGAATAGTTGGCGGAGCGGACGGGACTCGAACCCGCGACCCCCGGCGTGACAGGCCGGTATTCTAACCAACTGAACTACCGCTCCGCAGCGGTGCCAGAAAATCCTGGCGTCCCCTAGGGGATTCGAACCCCTGTACTCACCGTGAAAGGGTGATGTCCTAGGCCTCTAGACGAAGGGGACAGCACATTCATCGACGAAGTTTGGTGGAGGTAAGCGGGATCGAACCGCTGACCTCTTGCATGCCATGCAAGCGCTCTCCCAGCTGAGCTATACCCCCAAACAAGGTCTTCATCAATGAAGAAGCGAGATTATGCATGAGTTTTTTGGCCTGTGCAAGTCGCCCTCTTTATAATTACAAATGGATGCAATTTGATCGCAGACAGGCTCCACTGCCCATATAACGGATGTGGCCGGGAGAATGCGCACAGTTTGACGCCAGATTCACCAACAGCATCGAAAACCCTTTATTTTCAATAAGCTTTCGCATTTGCCACAAGCGGAGCCGCCCCCTACTATCCGGGCTGTTTTCCACTGATCTGGCAGATTTTCCCATGAGCTTCAGCATTCGCCACGAAACGCTGTCACGCATCTGGCCCGTTTCCGACATTCTGGATCTGTTCGCCCTGCCCTTCAATGATCTGCTGCTGCAAGCACAGACCATCCATCGCCAGCACCATCCGGCCAACGCCGTGCAGCAGTCCAGCCTGCTGTCGATCAAGACCGGCGCCTGTCCGGAAGACTGCGCCTATTGTCCTCAATCCTCCCGCTATGCGACTGCGGTGGAACAGGCTCCCCTGATGCCGCTGCCGCAGGTGCTGGAAGCAGCCCGCCAGGCCCAGGCTGCGGGCGCGCAGCGGTTCTGCATGGGCGCAGCCTGGCGATCCCCGACCGAACGCCAGTTGGACGACGTGATCGAGCACGTACAGGCGGTCAAGGCCCTGGGCATGGAAACCTGCGTGACGCTGGGCATGCTCAAGCCCGGCCAGGCCGAGCGCCTGAAGGCTGCCGGCCTGGACTATTACAACCACAACCTGGACACGGCGCCTGAATACTACGGCGAGATCATCCACACCCGGACCTACGACGACCGCCTGCAGACGCTGCAGCGGGTACGCGACGCGGGCTTGAAGGTCTGCTGCGGCGGCATCGTCGGCCTGGGGGAGTCACGCGAGATCCGCGCCGGCCTGATCGCCGCCCTGGCCAACCTGGACCCCTACCCGGAATCCGTGCCCATCAACCAGCTGGTCAAAGTCCCCGGCACGCCACTGGCGGACGCACCCGATCTGGACCCGCTGGAATTCGTGCGCACCATCGCCGTCACCCGCATCGTCATGCCCAAGACCGTCGTGCGCCTGTCAGCCGGGCGCGAATCGATGCACGACAGCACCCAGGCCCTGTGCTTCATGGCCGGCGCCAATTCGATCTTTCATGGCGAACAGCTGCTGACCACCCCCAATCCGCACACGCAGGCCGATGCCAGCCTGTTCCAGCGCCTGGGCCTGGTGCCCATGCCCCAGCCCACCGAAGCCCACCTTTCCTGAGCCGCCATGCACACCTTGACCCTGAGCATCACCTTCAGCGTAATGGTCTCCGTTTTCCTGAAGCTCGCCCGACGCTGCCAGGTGCACGTCGACCAGGCCATCGCCGTGAACTACGTCACTGCCTGCGCGTTGTGCCTATGGCTGCTGCGCCCGCCCCTGGAATCGCTGGGACAGCAGACGCCGGCCGGTTGGGCATTGCTGGGCCTGCTGGGCGTGCTGCTGCCCACGGTCTTCCTGATCATGGCAGCCGCTGTGCGCCAGGCCGGCATCGTGCTGAGCGACACTGCCCAGCGCCTGTCCCTGATCATCCCGATCCTCGCGGCCTTCCTGGTGTTTCATGAAGCCCTGTCCGGCATGAAGGGCCTGGGCATCCTGCTGGCCCTGGGCGCGCTGGCCTGCCTGCTGCGCCGACCGGCCAGCACCGCTCCGGCTGCCGGACATCCGGGCGACGCAGCACACCACAAAGGCCGTCTTGCATGGCTGACGCTGCTGGGGGTCTGGGCGGGCTACGGCACGATCGACATCCTGTTCAAGCAGATGGCGCGCACCGGGTCCGGCTTCACCAGCACGCTGCTGCTGAGCTTCGTCCTGGCCGGCGCCCTGATGGGGCTGTGGCTGCTGATCCGTCGCACGCAGTGGCATGCCCGCAGCCTGGCATCCGGCATCCTGCTGGGCGCGCTGAACTTCGGCAACATCTATTTCTACATCCGGGCGCACCAGACCTACCCGGACAACCCGACGCTGGTCTTCGCCGCCATGAACATCGGTGTGATTTCCATCGGCACGCTGGTGGGCGCCGGGTTGTTTCGCGAACGCCTAAGCCGGACCAACCTGGCCGGCATCGGCCTGGCGCTGGCCGCCATCGTGCTGCTCTTCCCCCGCTGAGCCCGCCGGAGCGTCGCCCATCGCCGCCTGCAGGGTGGCATCAATGACAGGGTCATGAGAAATATCGTGCTGGATGTCGACCCGGGGATCCAGCACCGCCATGACGTGGGCATTCTGCAGGGTATCGGCCATGGGCACGAACTGCGTGGGGGCGTCGGGACTGACATGGGTGCCCTTGACCCGCTGTTCGCGAATGAACAGCACCAGCACGGCCGAACACGCGGACACGAACACGAAATAGACGTCGCTGCCCCAGGTGCGCATCAACAGGCCTGCCAGCAGCGGCCCCAGACAGGCGCCCACCCCATAGACCATGTACAGCAGCGCGCTCAGGCCCACGCGCCGTTCGGGATCGACGTTGTCATTGGCGAAGGACGTACCCATGGGATAGAGCGTGAACTGGACGATCCCCAGAATGACCGAGAACGCCACCAGGGCCGGATAGGAAAACTGCAGCCAGCCCCACAGCGGAACGCCCAAGACCACCAGGATCAGGGCGCCAAAGCGTATCAGTTTCACCCGGCTGGTGCGGTCCGCCAGCCAGCCCAACGGCCACTGGAAGATCAGCCCGGCAGCCAGGGACGCAGCCAGGAACACCCCCACCTGATGGTTGTCCATGCCGTGCTGCAACCCATACACCGGCGCCAGACCGTAGAAGGCGCCATTGAGCATGCCGGCGACGAACAGCACCGTCATGGACATGGGCACGCGAGCCAGGTAATAGCGCAGCGCCAGGGGTGCCGGGACCTGCAGGGCCGGGTGCAGGCGCCGCGTCAGCGTGATCGGGATCAGGCTGAGCACACTGCAGATCGCGACGAACACCAAAGGCTGGTAATTCAGGTCCGGGAACAGGCCCAGGGCCAGTTGGCCCAGCACCGTGCCCATGCAGGTCGCCACCATGTAAAAAGCGAACACCGTGCCTCGGGCGGAATTCTCGGTCTGTTCATTGAGCCAGCTTTCGATGGCCACGAAGAGGCACACCATGGCCACCCCCGCCACGAAGCGCACTGCCAGCCAGAACCACAGATCGTGGATCAGGATCATGACCAGCACGGTGATGGTGGTCAGGGCCGCGCAGGCCGCATAGGTGCGGATGTGGCCGACCTGGATGATCAGGCGATAGCCGAATCGCGCCCCCAGGACCAGGCCCAGGTAATAGGACGCAATCATGGCCCCCACCCAGACCTCGGACACCGATTGCGCCGTCAGCCGCAAGCCCAGATAGGTATTGAACAGGCCCGAACTGAGCAGCAGAATCAGAGTTGCCAGGTACAGGGAAAAGAAGGCGCCGATCGTCTTGGCCATGGAAAAGTCCGGTCAGAGCCGCGCCGTGTCCCGGCAGCAGTCTGGATGAAATATCCGATATGATAGAACGATGAACGAAACCGAAGTATCGCCCACTCTGACGCACCTGGATGAACACGGCCAGGTCCGCATGGTTGATGTCGGCGCCAAGGCCGCCACGGCCCGCACCGCCATCGCCGAAGGCCGGGTGCGGCTCAACCCGCATGCCTGGACACTGCTGTCCGCCCAGGCCAACGCCAAAGGCGAGGTCCTGAACACTGCCCGCATCGCCGGGATCCTGGCCGCCAAACGCTGCGCCGAATTGATCCCCCTATGCCACAGCCTGCCGCTCAGCTTCGTGGGGGTGGATTTCAGCGCCGACGACGCCAGCCACACCCTGACGATCCGCAGCACCTGCCGCACCAGCCACCAGACCGGCGTCGAAATGGAAGCCATGACCGCCTGCACCGTCGCGGCCCTGACCGTCTACGACATGTGCAAGGCCGCCGATAAGGGCATTGTGATCGATCAGGTCCGGCTGGTCTACAAATCCGGAGGTAAAAGCGGTGAATGGCGCAACGATTGAAGTCCTGTATTTTGCCCAGGTCGCCGAACACCTGGGCACCCGCCGCGAAACCCAGGCGCTGGACGCGCCGATTTCGGCCGGCGCCTGGCTGGACGCCCTGGCGGCACGCTGCCCGGCCCTGGGTCCGGTAAACCGCCTGAAACTGGCCATCAACCAGGAACACGCCGGGCGCCAGGACACCATCCGCCCCGGCGACGAGGTCGCCGTCTTCGAACCCGTGACCGGGGGCTAGGGCCCTGCATTCGATGACCGACATGGTTGTAATTCAGACAGAGCGCTTCGACGTGGCAGCGCTGATCGATCGGCTGCAGGCCCGCACGGCGGGCCGGGCAGGCGCCCTGGTGCATTTCCTGGGCACCGTACGCGACTACAGTCCCGACGCCGGGTCCCGCAGCCTGTTCCTGGAACACTATCCGGGCATGTGCGAACGCGAGATCCAGGCGCTGTGCGAACGCGCAAAACAGCGCTGGGACATTCTGGATACGCTGGTCGTGCACCGCGTGGGCGAACTGCCGCTGGGCGACCCCATCGTATTCGTAGGAGTCGCCAGCGCCCACCGGGGCGAGGCTTTCCGCGCCTGCGAATACATCATCGACACCCTGAAGACCCGAGCCCCCTTCTGGAAGCGCGAGACGCTGGCCGATGGGCAGGCGTTCTGGGTGCAGCAGCACGATGCCGATGCCCTGAAAACCGAACAATGGGACATTCCTTCCGAACCATGAAAGCCGATCCGACCCAAGCCCCCGTCAGCCTGCAGTGCGCCGTGCTGACCATCTCCAGCCGCCGGCAGGCGCAGGACGACACCAGCGGCGACTACCTGGATCAGGCCCTGCGCTCGGCCGGCCATACCGTGCAAGCCCGCAGCCTGTGCCCGGACGACCGCTATCAGATCCGCAGAATCCTCAGCGACTGGATCGCCCACCCGGACATCCAGGTCATCCTGTGCAACGGCGGCACGGGCTTCACCCATCGAAAGTCCACCATCGCCGCCGTCACGCCCCTGCTGGATCAAGCCGTGCCGGGCTTCGGAGAACTGTTTCGCCATCTGTCCTGGATGGACATCGGGGCCTCGTCCCTGCAGTCCGACGCGCTGGGCGGCATCGCCAACGACACTCTGGTGTTCTGCCTGCCGGGCTCGACCGGCGCCTGTCGGCTGGCCTGGGAAAAAATCCTGCAGCCGCAGCTGGACAGCCGCCAGCCGCCCTGCAACTTCGCCAGTGCCTACCGCGCCCGGACCCCGGACTGATCATGCTGGATTTCGACAGCGCTCAAGCTCGCCTGGCGGAACGCGCCCGCCTCCCGGTCCAGCAGGAAACCCTGCCTCTGGCGTCCCTGCCCGGCCGCGTGCTGGCCGACGACATCGTGGCCGCACTGGACCTGCCCCCTGCCGACAACAGCGCCATGGACGGCTACGCCGTGCGGGCAGCGGACACGGCCGCAGCGCCCGTCACCCTGCCTGTCCAGCAGCGCTGTTTTGCCGGCCAGGCGCCCGATGCGCTGCTGCCCGGACAGGCGATCCGCCTGTTCACCGGCAGCGTCATCCCGGCGGGCGCCGATACCGTCGTCATGCAGGAAGACTGCCGGGAAGAAGAATCTGGCGTCACCTTCCAAGCTCCAGCACCGCCAGACCAGCACATCCGCCACCGTGGCGAGGATATGCGGCGTGGCAGCCGCATCCTGGCTCGGGGCACCCTGCTGGGATCCGGACAAATCGCTGTCCTGGCGGCCCAGGGGTTCGCGCAGGCATCCGTCTACGCACCGCTGAAGGTCGGGATCCTGACCACCGGAGACGAACTGATTCCCCCTGGCAATCCGCTGCCGCCCGCCGCGATCTATAACTCCAACGCCCCCATGCTGGCCAGCCTGTGCCAAGGCCTGCACACGGCGCCGGTCCTGCTGCGCCACGCCCGCGACGACGCCCAGGCCATCGAATCGGCTCTCCAGGAACTGGCCCAGGCCTGCGACCTGGTACTCAGCGTCGGCGGTGCTTCCGTCGGTGAAAAAGACCTGGTCAAACCGGCCATCGAATCCCTGGGCGGCACGCTCGACCTCTGGCGAGTGCGCATGAAGCCAGGCAAGCCGGTCGCCCTGGCAGACCTGAACGGCCGGCCCATGGTGTGCCTGCCCGGCAATCCGGTGTCGGCCTTTGCAGTCTTCACCTTGTTGGTCAGCCCACTGATCCGGGGCCTGCAGGGCCGCGTCCAGGTGTTGCCGCCCACCCGGCGCGGCATCCTGCGCACGGACCACCCTCTGGGTGGGGATCGCGATGATTTCATCCGCATTCAGGCCAGCCTGTCGCCCGACGGCACCACCCTGCTGACGCCTCACTCGCAGCAAAGCTCCGGGGCCCTGAGCAGCCTGGCCTGGGCAGATGGGCTGGCGCGGATTCCGGCCGGCAGCCGCCTGTCGTCCGGCGCCGAGGTCAGCTGGTACGCCCTGTCGGACTGGTTGCGCTAAGGCTGGGCCCAGCGCCCCCAGTCCTGGGGCGTGTTCAGGTTGACCAGGCAGTCCGGCCCGGCAAAGTCCACCGGCCGGGCCTGGCAGCCCTGCAGCCAGGCCTGCACCTGGCGTCCCCCCGACTGCACGAAGGCCTGCAGGCCCGCATGCTGCTGGCGATGCAGCAGCACGCACAATGGGTGCGGGCCATCCGGGGTGCAGGCATAGGCAGGGTGATCGGGGCGCGCGGCGGCAGCCAGCTGATTCAACAGATCGTTCGGCCAGCGCACCACGTCTACCGGCAGCACGAACAGCCAGGGAGATTGCGCCTGTTCCAGCCCCGCCAGCACCCCAGCCAACGGCCCGCAATCCTGCCGCTCGGGCGCATCAGGCACGACCTGGCCGTAGGCCGCATAGGCCGGCGCATTGCGATTGGCGCTGATATGGATCCGATCAACGCCCTGACCCTGCATGAAGCGACAGACGTAGGCGACCAGCGGCTGGCCTTGCCAGTCTTGCAGGCCCTTGTCGATATCGGGAGTGGCTGGGGTGCGCATGCGCCGCGATTGGCCGCCCGCCAGGATCAGGCCATCGATTCGCCCACAGGCGGGATCATCCGGCGCAACAGCCGTGCAAGCACCGGATGCCCAGGCGTCGGACGGAACGGAGGCGGACACGGTCAGCCCCCGATGTAGCTCATTTCGATCTTGTGATCGCGGTGCGCCTGGCCGCGCCGTTCGGAATAGCGATCGTCGCGAGCCAGCCAAACGCCGGCCAGCCGGTCGCGCAGGGCCTGATCGTCGGCGCCGGAGCGCAGCAAGGCCCGCAGGTCGTGGCCCTGTTCGGCGAACAGACAGGTGAACAGACGCCCTTCGGGCGATAGACGCAAGCGCGTGCAATCGCCGCAGAAAGGCTGGGACACGCTGGTGATCAGGCCGATCTCTCCTGCTCCGTCGGCGTAGGCCCACCGGCTGGCGACTTCGCCACGATACTGGGGCTGGGCTGGCTGCAGGGGAAATTCGCTGGCGATCAGGCGCACGATATCGGCACCGGTGACGACTTCGTCCATGCGCCAGCCATTGGTATTGCCGACATCCATGTATTCGATGAAGCGCAGCACATGGCCTGTGCCCCGGAAATGGCGGGCCATGGGCAGGATCTGGGCGTCATTCATGCCCCGGCGCACAACCATATTGACCTTGACGGGCGCCAGGCCTGCAGCGGCGGCGGCGTCGATGCCCGCCAGCACCGTGGCGACGGCCACGCCGCTGTCGCTCATGCGTTCGAACAGTGCGTCATCCAGGGCATCCAGGCTGACCGTGACACGGCTCAGGCCGGCGCGCGCCAGGGCATCGGCCTTTTTCGCCAGCAGCGTGCCATTGGTCGTCAGCGTCAGTTCAGGTGCCTGGCCGTCAGGCGTGCGCAACTGTGCCAGCATGCCGACCAGGACTTCGATCTGCTTGCGCAGCAGCGGCTCGCCGCCCGTCAGGCGGATCTTGTGCACCCCCTGGGAGACGGCCACGGCCGCCACCCGGGTGATTTCCTCGAAGGTAAGCAAGGCGCTGTGCGGCAGGAATACGTGATCGGACCCGAAGACCTCGCGCGGCATGCAGTAGGTGCAGCGGAAATTGCAGCGATCCGTGACGGAAATGCGCAAATCGCGCAGCGGCCGCCCGAATGTGTCGCGCACGGCATCGCCCGGCGCCAGATCGGGCGCCGGGCGATGTTGGTCTTCGAGCCGATGGAAAATGACGCGGCTCATGGGGCAACCGCGATCAATCGTTTTCCTTGACGCGATAGACCAGGGTGGCGACCTTCGCCAGGCCCAGGACCTTGACCGTGACACTGCCCAGCAACAGGCGGGACAGGCCACTGCGGCCGTGGCTGCCGATGAAGATCAGGTCGCAGTCTTCTTCCTTTGCGGCATGGACGATGCCATCGGCCACATTGAAATTGGACACGGCGCGGCCGGTGGCCTTGACCCCGGCGGTCGCGGCGCGATCGAGCACCTGCTGCAGGTACTTCTGCGCCTGTTCGGCCGCTGTGCGATCGTAGTCTTCGTCCGTGATGGCATAGGCGGCGGCCATGCCGTCGAACCCGACCGTGGCGGCGAAAGGCTGCGTGACATGCAGCGCGACGACTTCGGCCCCGATCGTACGAGCAAAGCAGACACCCTTGTTGGCGGCCTGGGCCGAGAGCTTGGAGCCGTCCGTAGGGATCAGGATTTTCTTGAACATGCGCGGATCATCCAAAAAGCTAAACAGAGACTTCAGCATACCTGCTGGGCCAACGAAATAACAGTCGGGATCAGCCCTGGGATTGATGTGAAGCAGATTCCTGGGCGGCCTGAAACAATTTGGTGCAACGTCCGCCCGACCGGCAGAAGGCCAGCACAGGGCCGGGGAGTTCCTGCAGCAGGTGGGAAAAATCGGCCACATCGGCGGCCGTCATGGCGCCACTGACCACGGGCTGATAGCGCGCCTGCAGGCCGGCCTCGCGGGCGGCTTCCAGCACGTCGTCCGACAGGGGCTGGTCGGGGCCGCCTTCGCCGTCCGGGCGATTGATGATGACGGACTTGAAACCGGCATCGGCCAGGGCCTGCATGTCGGCAGGCTGCAACTGCCCCGTGACGGCAAAATCGGGGGCCAGGGATTGATAGGATACGGTCATGAGGGCTCCTTGCGGGGTTCCGTCCCCGCGATCGTCAAATGATGATCGGCCAGCCACTGCGCCATCGACGCACCGGCCAGCACGGCATATTCGGCCTGGCGCTGGGCGGCCAGCGCATCCAGCGGATCGGCGCCCCAGGCCGGGTGGCACATCAGCGTGTCACCATCGCGGGCCTGGGCCAGCCAACGGGACATCCAGGCCTCATAGGCCGGGACGCCACCCTTGAAATCATACACGCCCAGAAACCCGGAATTCTGCGAAAACCCTGCGGCCAGCGCCCGACGCCGCAGGCCTGCGGCCCCCAGGCCGGCAATGACCCGCGCCTTGAGCCGCAACCGCCAGGGCAGGCCTGCCAGACGGGGGCGGCCGGTGTCGCGAATCCAGGGCCCGGCCGCGGTCCCGCCACCAGACGCCCCCCCCAAGGCAGCCAGCAATTGATCGCGCACCCCGGGCAGTTGATGCACGTGCTGGTGGCCATCCACATAGTCTGGCCGGCGGCCCGTCAGTGTCTGAAAGAGATCGAGTTGCCGATCGATGCTGTGACGCACCTGGTCCAGAGGCAGGCGGCCCAGGTAGGCGGTCTGGATCAGGGTCTTCAGGGGCAGGCACACCCCGGGCTGGCCGAAGGATTCGGTCAAGTTCAGGTGCAGGCCGACCTGCAGGCGGGTATCGAGCAGGGCCGGCAGGTCCTGCATGGCAGCGGGGCCATCGACCAGCAGGCTGGTGGCCGACAGACGCCCCAGTTGCGCCAAGCGCAGGATGCCGGCATCGACGGCCGTGTTCATTCCGAAATCGTCGGCGCACACTACAATGCGGCGGTATCCGGAAGGGGAGCTGGCGCGCGAGCGGTCAGGATTCATGTTCAGAAAACTCTATACCCAGATCGGCTGGTTCGTCATTGTAGGCTGCGCAGCGGCGGCCACTCATTGGGCGGTCGCCGTCGCCTGCGTGGCCTGGGCGGGGCTGGCGCCGCTGCTGGCCAATGTGGCGGGGTGGCTGGTGGCTTTCGGCGTATCGTTCACCGGCCACTACCGGCTGACGTTCCGCCATCAGCAGGCCCCCCTGCTGCAAGCGGCCGTGCGATTCTTTCTGGTGTCCGCCCTGGGGTTCGCCGTCAATGAAGCCGCCTATGCCACTCTGTTGAACATCACCCCGATCCGTTACGACATCCTGCTGGCGCTGGTGCTGATCGGCATTGCCGGCATGACCTTCATTCTGGGGCGTTACTGGGCGTTTCGCCACAACCGCTGACGGCATCCCCGGCAGCGATCCGCCACAGGCCCATCTTGCGCGACTGCCCCACCGGCGCCCGACCGGCCAATGCCGGCAGACGGTCGGCTTCGTCCAGCCAAGCCATCAGCCACGTCGTCGGATGACCGGGCTGGCACAGGGCATCCTGCAGACGCGACGGCTGCCACAGCACGTCCGCCCCGTGATCGGGCATGAACGCAGCGGCATCGGCCAGTTCGCGGCGCCAGTCGTCGCCCTGGAGGACGCCGGGATCGTCCCAATTCGTCACCACCACGATGGGAGACCGCCAGTCGGCGTACATCGGCACGTCGTAGGCGAACTGGTTGAACATCACCAGACGATCGCCCGGCGCGGCGGACTGCGCCAGCGTCTGCGCCAGGGATTTGGAACTGCGCTGCGGAAAGGCCAGCAGGACCACCACCGCCAGCAGGCAGAGGCCCAGAGCGACCAGGGCGTGGCGCATCAGGCTGCGGCGCACGTCCGGGGCGGTTTCTTCCTTGCGCTGTTCGAAGGTTTCCTGGATGAACCAGGCCAGCGGCGGCAGGACGGCGATCACGTAACCGACCAGCTTCGAGCTGGGAATGGAAAAGAACACCAGCACGACGGCCAGCCAGGACAGCATCAGGCCGCGCAGGACCCGGCGATCCACCTGTTCGGACCGCCTGGCCGGCGGCACGAACCCCGCATGCAAAGGCCCGTGCAGATGCAGCCAGCGCCAGAGCTGGATCGACCAGGGCAAGGTCAGGCCCAGCACGACCGGCACGTAGAACCAGAAGGGATGCGGATTGTTGAAGCCGGTTTCCAGGAAGCGCTGGAAATGCTGATAAACGATGTAATAGTCGAAGAATCCGGGATGGCGGGCCTGCATGGCCACCATCCAGGGCAGGATGAGCGCGAGGAACAGCAGGATGCCGGGCCACCACAGCAGGCGGCCCATCGCCCGGTACTGGCGCCGTCCCAGCAGCCAGAAGAACAGCACGCCGCCCGGCAGCACCACGCCGATCAGGCCTTTGGCCAGGAAGCCGGCGGCTGCCAGCACGTACATCCCCAGGATGGCCGCGCGGTCGGAACGCTGCTGTTCGCGGCGGAACACCGCATCCGCCCCCGTCATGACCGTCAGGCTGATCAGGGCGGCCACCAGCATGTCCAGGTTGGCGTAATGCGCGGCGCCGAACAGAAAGGGCTGCACCGCCAGAATCAGCACCGTGCGGCCAGCAGCGGACACCCGCGCATAGCGACGCAAAAAGAGATAGAACACCGTGACCATCAGGGTGGCCGACAGCACCGACACCAGGCGGCCGGCCCAGGCATTGTCACCGAATACCGCCAGGGCACCGGCCGTCAGCCAGTAGAACAGGGGCGGCTTGTGAAAGAACGGCATGCCGTCCAGGCGCGGCGTGAGATAGTCGCCCGACATCAGCATGTGCCATGCCACCCCCACATAACGGCCCTCGTCGGGCAGCAACAAGGGATACGTCCAGGTCGTGGCGGCCAGCCAGACAAAAGTGAGCGCCGCCACCCAGATCCAGGAGGCCCGCGCCTGCAGGGCCTGCCAGACAGATTCGGCGCCATCGACCAGACGATGGCCCGCGTTACCGAAGCCGAGCGGGCTCATGCCTGGCCACCCTCGGGGTGATCGGCATCGCCATCCGCTGCGGCCGCCTGGCCAGTCCGGCCGGGGCCTGACGGGGCATCCACCGAGCCGGCATCGGCCCGCAGCGACGCCCCACCCCCGACCCGTTCACGCAGCAGGTAGACAGGACGCCCCTTGACCTCGGTGAAGATGCGCGCGACGTATTCGCCCACGACTCCCAGGGACATCAGGTTGACGCCGGAAAAGAACAGGACCACTGTGATGAGCGTGGCCCAGCCGCGCACCGGGTCGCCGAACATCAGGTGGGTGACGATGATCAGCAAGCCGTAGATGAAAGCCACCAGCGACAGGCAGGCGCCCAGCAGGCTGAGCAGGCGCAGCGGCCAGGTGGTGAAGGCCGTCAGGCCGTCGACGGCGAAACGCAGGAGTTTCAATGGATGAAAGCGGCTGACCCCGTGCCGGCGCTGCGGCGGCGTGTAGGGCATGGCCTCGGACTCGAAACCCACCCAGGCAAACAGGCCTTTCATGAAACGGTCGCGTTCGGGCAGGCTGAGCAGCGCATCGACCACGATGCGGTCCATCAGGCGGAAATCCCCTGCATTGGGCGGCACGGAACGGCCATCGGACGTGCGCATCAGGGCATAGAACACCCGCGAACCCACGCGCTTGAATGAACTTTCATCCTGGCGAGTGGCGCGCACGGCATAGACCATCTGCACACCGTCGTTCCAGCGATCCAGCATGGCCGGAATCATCTGCGGCGGATGCTGCATGTCGGCATCCAGGCAGACCACGACCGAGCCCCGGGCGGCCTCCAGGCCGGCCGTCAGGGCGGCTTCCTTGCCGAAATTGCGCGACAGGCGCAGGTACACGATCTGGGGATGCAGGCTGCACCAGTGCCGCAGCAGGTCCGGTGTGCCGTCGGTGCTGCCATCGTCCACGACGATGATTTCCAGAGCATCCACCCGGGATTCCAGGGTCGCCAGCAGCTCGGGCAGCAAAATGCCCAGGTTGGCCTGTTCGTTCAGGCACGGCACGACGCACGACAGAATCACAGGTTCGGACATGAGCACCAGTGGGATGGCAATAAGTGGATTCCGGCAGACTTGCCAGAGAGACGTTGATGATAACTGAACGGCGGCCCGCCCGGCCATCCAACGGACGGTTTCCAGCAGCTTTTCCCCTGCCTGCGCAGCTTTACGCTCATCCATAAAGATTCATATAATAGGCATCTTCAAGAATCCATCGACTGCGAGACCTGCATGGACGACTCCTTTGTCTGCACGGAAGACGACATCGTCAACCTCGTCCACCACTTCTATCGACGCGTGCGCCAGGACGCGGTGCTGGGGCCGATCTTCGATGACCACATCGACGACTGGGACGAGCACCTGGAACGCATGGTGCGCTTCTGGTCGTCGCTGCTGCGCCGCACCGGCACATACAGCGGCACACCCATGCCGCGCCACGTGGCGCTGCCTGGCCTGGAAGGCCCCATGTTCACCCGCTGGCTGGATCTGTTCGGCGAAACCCTGGGCGAATTCGACAATCCGGCCTTCGTCGCGCTAGCCCGGGACTTCGCCCATCGCATTGCCCGCAGTCTGTGGTACGGCTACCAGATCAGCCACCACCCTGATCAACCCATGACCGAGTTCGACGCCCATGTCCCATCTGCTGAACATTGAAGAAACCCCCGCCCGAGCCACTCCGGCCGGCCCTTCCATGGCGGCCTTCCTGGCGCTGGGTTTCCGCCCCTTGTACATCGCTGGCGCCAGCTGGGCAGTGATTTCGATCGCCCTGTGGATCTTTGCCCCGCAACTGCTGGGCGAGCCGCTGACCCTGGTGGCCTGGCACGCGCATGAAATGCTGTGGGGCTTCATCATCACCATCGCGATCGGCTTCCTGCTGACGGCCAGCGCCACCTGGACGGGATTCAACCCGCTGCAGGGCCGGCCCCTGGCCGGCCTGTGCATCCTGTGGTGCATCGCGCGCATCGGCTTCCTGGCTGGTGGCCTGACCGGTTTCTGGATCGCGACCGCCGCCGAGCTGCTGTTCTTCCTGGGCGCTGCGGTCGCCCTGGCCCGTGTCATGTTCAAGGGCCGCAGCCGGCGCAACTACGGCCTGCCCGCCCTGGTCCTGGCACTGGGCATCGCGGACCTGCTGTATCTGCTGGCGGCCCTGCAGGGCGACTACCTGGCGCTGATGGAACGCTTCGACCTGGGCCTGATCGGCATGGCCGTCGTGGCCTTGCTGATCGCCCGCCGGGTCATCCCATTTTTCGCCATGCGCATGGTGCAAGGCCTGCAAATCCCCATGCTGGTCCGGTCCGGGCACGCGCAGATGATCTTCAGCGTCCTGGCCCTGGCGGCCGGCGTGCTGGCCCAGATCACCGACGTTCCCATGACGCCGGGCAGCGGCCCCCACACCCTGACCCTGATCATGGCGGCCAGCCTGGGCATCACCGGCCTGATCAGCCTGGGCCAGCTGGCCTGCTGGAAACCCCAGGCGGTGCTGCGCAAGCCCATGCTGTGGATTCTGTACCTGGGCTACGCCTTCATCGGCATCGGCCTGCTGGCCGCCGCCTGGAAATTCAGCAACCTGTTCGACCCGGCCATTCTCAACGGCGTGCTGGCCCGTGGCGCCACCCACGTGCACCTGATCGGTCTGGCGGGCTTCTGCATCCTGATCATCGGCATGCTGACACGCACCGCCCTGGGCCACCTGGGGCGCCCCCTGGCGCTGGATCGCAGCATGCTGGCGGGCCACTGGCTGATGGTGCTGGCCGCCCTGCTGCGCCTGGCCGCGCTATGGCCCTCGGCCGCCAGCCTGCATCTGCTGCACCTGGCCGCGCTGGCCTGGATTCTGTCGCTGGGCCTGTACCTGTGGCGCTTCGTGCCGATGCTGATCCGCCCGCGGCCGGACAAACCTGCCCCGGTCGCTGCCCCCAAAAAGGCCGCCGGGGTTCAACCCGCTCAGGCCCGCTAGCCGGACGGCCGCCACCATGCGACTGACCAACATGAGCGACTATGCGGTCCGGCTGCTGATGTATCTCAGCAGCCACCGCGACCGGCTGTGCACGATCGCCGAGATCGCCCAGTTCTACGGAATTTCCGAACCGCATCTGATGAAGATCACGCACCGGCTGGCCCAGCACGGATGGATCCGCACGGTGCGCGGCAAGAACGGCGGCATGGAACTGGCCCACGAACCGCACGATATTTCGCTGGGCGCCCTGATTCGCGACATGGAAAACGACCTGGCCCTGGTCGAATGCATGGGGCCCGGCAACCACTGCATCCTGACTGGCCACTGCGGCCTGAAACCCGTCATCGCCGGGGCGCTGCAGGCGTTCATGGACTATCTGGACGCCCGCACCCTGGCCGACGTGCTGCCTCCGGCCCCGCCCGACACGGTTCGGATCGTTCCCGAGCGCGTGGCTACGCGGGCTTAGAGCAGCCCGGGCTAGAACAGCCCTTTCGCCGCCGGGCCGCCCCAAGGCGAAAGGCGCCCCCTCGGGGGGCAGCAAGCGGCCGCAGGCTGCGCAGCGTGGGGGCCCCCTATTGCACCAGCGGGGAATCCGCCCCCTGCATCGGGATTCCCTGGATCTGCGCCGCGCCCACCAGCTGCTGCAGATACTGATGCACGGCACGGCGGTAGCTGGATTCCTCCAGCCACGCAGCCAGCCGGTCATGCGCCTCGTCAAAGGGCACGATCCGGCCTTCGACCTTGCGGCCGGTGCGCACGATATGAAAGCCGAAGCGCGTCTCGATCAGCTCGCCGGCCAGGGTGTATTCCGGCAGGGCGAACACGGCCTTTTCAAATTCCGGCACCATCTCGCCTCGGCTGAGTTCCCCCAGGGAACCGCCTTCCGCCCCCGAAGGGCAGTTGGAATATTCGCGGGCGAACTGGCCGAACGCCCCCAAGCCCTGGCGATGCAGTTCGGCCAGGTGCAGATTGGCGCGAGACCGCAGCTTCTGCACGTCCAGGCCCGAGGTCGCCTGGAACAGGATGTGCCAGACCTCGATCAGGTCGCCTTCGCGGAACTCATCGGGATGCTGGTCATAGTAGCGCCGGCAACTGGCCTCGTCGGCCTGCGGGGTACGCACGTCTTCGGTCAGCACCGCAGCCAGAAGGGCCTCGTCGCCATCGGCGTTCAGGTCCAGTTCGCCGCCCCGCTGGCGGATCAGTTCGCGCAGCACCAGTTCCTGCCCGGCAGCCAGACGCGGGTTGGCTTCCTGTTCGTGGTTCGGCACCTCGGCCAGGATATCGGCCTCGGCGATGACGACGTCGTTCACAGTGATCATGAGCAATCCTCAGCGGCGCGGACGCACCAGTTGCCAGGGGCGCACCAGGTAGGTGACGGAAGCGAAGCCCGACCACACGTGCACCAGACGGGTGAAGGGGAAGATCACGAACAGCGTCATGCCCAGCACCATGTGAATGCGATAGATTCCCGGCACGCCCACCAGCGCGCCCACTGCCCCGGCGCGGAAGGTCACGATGCGCTGCGCCCAGTCGCCCAGCTGCACCATGACCGCCCCGTCGGTATGCTGCACCGAGGTGAAGAGCGAGATCAGGCCCAGGACCAGCACCAGCAGGATCCACAGCAGCGTGACCCAATCCGAGACCGTGGAATTGTGATGCAGGCGGATTTCCGACCAACGGCGATGGATCAGCATCACCAGGCCGATCAGGCAGACCACACCCAGGACGGCCCCCACGACGATGGCCATCCACTGCTTGAAATGCGTGGTGACGCCAAAGGCATGGTAGACGGCGGGCGGCGTCAGCAGCCCGACCAGGTGCGTGAAGAACAGCGAAATGATCCCGATGTGGAACAGATTGCTGCCCCATCGCAGCGACCCGGAACGCAGCAACTGGCTGGAATCGCTTTTCCAGGTGTACTGTTCGCGCTCGAAGCGCACCAGGCTGCCCAGGAAGAACACAGTCAGGGCAATGTAGGGGTACACCCCGAAAAAGAACAGATCAAGTGTGTCTTTCATGATGGTCTCCTCAGGTCTGGCTGCCGTTCGGATGGCCGGCTCGTGCGCGCGGCGGATGGAACACAATGGGTTGGGCGCCGTCGCGGGGGCGGCGCATCAACAGCGGCTCGGTCCCGTCGGCCTGCGGCCCGAAGGTGATCATGGTTTCTTCCATGTCGCCTTCGGGGGGATCGGGCAGGACTTCAGGCTGCACCGCCGTCATGAGCCGCAGCTGCGCGAACACGCTGGCGTAGGGGCTGTCCGATTCGGCCAGCTTGTCGCCCAGGCGAGCCAGCACGTGGATGGCGTCGCCCAAGAGGTCCTCGGCGGCCTGGGGCGGAATCTGCCCCAGGAACTCCAGGAACAGCGGCACATAGTCCGGCAATTCGGTCGTGGCCGGTTCCAGGCCGTGCTTGAGATATTCCTGCTGCAGGTCGACCATGGCCTGGCCCCGGTCCCGGGACTCGCCATGCACGTGTTCGAACAGATGCAGGGAATGGGCGGCCCGCCGATCAAAGGTCGCAACGTAGGCTTCCTGCAGATCGATCACGTCATCGAATCCGCGCAGATAGGCGAACAGCGGGTCCAGGCGATCCCGCGCAGGCGCCGGCAGGGTGTCGGACAGTTCAGGCAGCGCGGCCAGCCAGTCCTGTTCGGGGTAGCTCAGCAGCACCGACAGGACGGAAAAGGTGGAGCTGTCTTCGAGAGTCAAGGCATGCGTCATGGCGGGCTCCTTCATGCGGTCCTGGCCGGATCCAGAAATACGACCGACGGCTTGCGCTTGCCGCGCGGCTTGCCAAACAAAGAGCCATCGGAACTGCCCCCCGAACAGCCATTGCCGAAGGTGAACCCGCAGCCCCCCCGGATCTCGAAGGCGTTTTCGGCATTTTCCCGATGCGCGGTGGGAATCACGAAGCGGTCTTCGTAATTGGCGATGGCCAGATAGCGGTGCATGTCTTCGACCTGATGCAGCGACAATCCCACCTGGTCCAGGATGTCGTGCCGTTCCTGGCGGTCGACGGACCGTGCCCGCATGAAGGCACGCATCGCCAGCATGCGTTCCAGCGCGACGCCCACCGGGGCCTCGTCGCCAGCCGTCAGCAGGTTGGCCAGATACCGCAGCGGGATGCGCAGGGATTTGACGTCCGGGATCTCGCCAAAAGAACCGATCTGGCCGCTGTTGGCCGCCGACTGGATGGGCGAGAGCGGCGGCACGTACCAGACCATGGGCAGGGTGCGGTATTCCGGGTGCAGCGGGAAGGCGATCTTCCATTCGACCGCCATCTTGTAGACCGGCGAATTGCAGGCCGCGTCCAGCCAGTTTTCAGGGATGCCGTCGGCCAGGGCCTGGCGGCGGACCTCAGGGTCGTTCGGGTCCAGGAACAGGTCCAACTGGGCCTGATACAGGTCCTTTTCATTGGGCACGCTGGCGGCGGCCTCGATGCCGTCGGCATCGTACAGCAGCACCCCAAGGTAGCGGATGCGCCCGACACAGGTCTCGGAACAGACCGTGGGCTGGCCGGCTTCGATGCGGGGATAGCAGAAGATGCACTTTTCCGCCTTGCCGGACTTCCAGTTGTAGTAGATTTTTTTGTACGGGCAGCCGGAAATGCACATGCGCCAGCCCCGGCACTTGTCCTGGTCGATCAGGACGATACCGTCTTCGGCGCGTTTGTAGATCGACCCCGACGGACAACTGGCGACGCACGTGGGGTTCAGGCAGTGTTCGCACAGCCGGGGCAGATACATCATGAAGGTGTTCTCGAACTGCCCGTAGATGTCTTTCTGCACCGCTTCGAAGTTGTAGTCCTTGGACCGCTTGGAGAACTCTCCGCCCAGGATTTCTTCCCAGTTGGGCCCCCATTCGATCTTTTCCATGCGCTGGCCGGTGATCAGAGAACGCGGCCGGGCCACGGGCGGCGTCGTGCGTTCCGGGGCCTTTTGCAGGTAGTCGTAGTCGTAGGTGAAGGGCTCGTAGTAGTCGTCGATCTGCGGCAGGTTGGGGTTGGCGAAGATGCGCGACAGCAACTTCAGTTTGCCGCCCTGGCGCGGTTCGATGCGGCCGTTGGCCTTGCGGCGCCAGCCGCCGTTCCAGCGGTCCTGATTTTCCCAATCCTTGGGGTAGCCCACGCCAGGCTTGGTCTCGACGTTGTTGAACCAGGCATATTCCATGCCTTCGCGAGACGTCCAGACGTTCTTGCAGGTGATCGAACAGGTATGGCAGCCAATGCATTTGTCCAGATTCAGGACCATGGCGACTTGTGCGCGAATTTTCATGGGTGCGACTCCTTAGGCCTGCGTCTGGACGGATACTTCGTGCGTTTCGTCCATCCAATCGACTTTCTTCAGTTTGCGGACCACCACGAATTCGTCCCGGTTCGATCCGACCGTGCCGTAGTAATTGAAGCCATAGGCCAGCTGGGCGTAACCGCCGATCATGTGGGTGGGCTTGATGACCGTGCGCGTCACGGAATTGTGGATGCCACCGCGCTTGCCGGTCAGTTCCGACCCCGGCACGTTCACGATTTTTTCCTGGGCGTGATACATCATGGTCATGCCCTCGGGCACTCGCTGACTGACCACCGCGCGGGCCACCAGGGCACCGTTGACGTTGAAGACCTCGATCCAGTCGTTGTCCACGATGCCGGCCTTGGCCGCGTCGATTTCGGACATCCAGACGATGGGGCCGCCACGCGACAGCGTCAGCATGATCAGGTTGTCGGAATAGGTGGAATGGATGCCCCATTTCTGGTGCGGCGTGATGAAGTTCAGGACCACGTGCGGTTCGCCGTTGCTGAATTTCTTATCCAGCATGGGCTTGATGGTCTTGGTATCCACCGGCGGCCGATACACGCACAGCGCCTCGCCGAAATCGCGCATCCAGGGGTGATCCTGGTAGAGCTCCTGGCGGCCGGTCAAGGTGCGCCAGGGGATCAGTTCATGCACATTGGTGTAGCCCGCGCTGTAGCTGACCTTGTCGGATTCGATGCCCGACCACGTAGGCGAGGTCAGGATCTTGCGCGGCTGCGCCTGGATGTCGCGAAAGCGGATCTTTTCATGTTCGCTGGACCGGATCAGGTGCGTGTGGTCGCGTCCCGTGATTTTCGACAGCGCCTGCCAGGCCTTCATGGCCACGTGCCCATTGGTTTCCGGCGCCAGGGTCAGCACGGTTTCGCAGGCATCGATGTCCGTGAAGATGCGCGGCTGGCCCTGGCCGACGCCGGGCTCGCGTTCGGCATAGTTCAGCTTGCGCAGGAATTCGACTTCTTCCTTGGTGTCCCAGGAAATGCCCTTGCCGCCATTGCCCAGTTTTTCAGCCAGCGGCCCCAGCGTGGTGAAGCGTTTGTAGACGTTCTTGTAATCCCGGTTGACCACCATCAGGTTGGGCATGGTCTTGCCCGGAACCAGGTCGCATTCGCCCTTGTGCCATTCGCGCACGGCATAGGGGTCGGTCAACTCACCCGGCGAATCATGCTGCATGGGCTGCAGCACCAGGTCTTCGTCGGGCAGGTCTGCATCGACCGCCAGCTCGGAGAATTTCTTCGCCAGGTTCTTGTAGATTTCCCAGTCGCTGCGCGATTCCCAGATCGGGTCCACGGCCGCCGACAGCGGGTGGATGAAGGGGTGCATGTCCGACGTGTTCAGGTCGTTCTTTTCGTACCAGGTAGCCGTGGGCAGCACGATGTCCGAATACACGCAGGTCGTCGACATGCGAAAGTCCAGCGTCACCAGCAGGTCGAGCTTGCCCTCCGGGGCCTGATCGTGCCAGTTGACCTCCAGCGGTTTGCCCGCGCCCATCTCGCCCAGGTCCTTGCCCTGCACGCCATGCTGGGTGCCCAGCAGGTGCTTCAGGAAATACTCGTGCCCCTTGCCCGACGAGCCCAGGATGTTGGACCGCCAGACGAACAGGTTGCGCGGGAAGTTGTCGGGGTTGTCCGGGTCCTCGCAGGCGAATTTCAGTTTGCCATCGCGCAGGCCCTGCACGGCGTATTCCTTGGGATCCATGCCGGCTGCCTGGGCATCGCGCACCACCTGCAGCGGATTGGTCTGCAGCTGCGGCGCCGTGGGCAGCCAGCCCATGCGCTCGGCCCGCACGTTCATGTCGATCAGGCTGCCCTGGTATTTCGAGGCATCCGCCAGCGGCGACAGCAGTTCGGAGACCTGCAGTTTTTCATAGCGCCACTGGTCCGTGTGCGCATAGAAGAACGAGGTGCCGTTCATGTGGCGCGGCGGGCGCAACCAGTCCAGTGCGAACGTCAGCATGGTCCACCCGGTCTGCGGACGCAGCTTTTCCTGGCCCACATAGTGGCACCAGCCGCCACCCGACTGGCCCACGCAGCCGCACATCGACACCAGGTTGATGATGCCCCGGTACGCCATGTCCATGTGATACCAGTGGTTCAGGCCGGCGCCCAGGATGACCATGGACTTGCCTTCGGTCTTGTCGGCGTTGTCGGCGAACTGACGGGCCACCGTGATGACTTGTTCGCGCGGCACGCCGGTGATGCGTTCCTGCCAGGCCGGGGTGTAGGGGACATCGTCATCGTAGGAAGCCGCCACATTGTCGCCGCCCAGGCCCCGGTCGATGCCGTAATTGGCCACGAACAGATCGAAGACCGTGGCGACCAGCACCTCGCCTTCGGCGGTCTGCACACGCTTGACCGGCAGATTGCGCAGCAGGACCTCGTCGTGATCGGTGCCCTTGAAGTAATCGTGATGTACGCCGCCGAAGTACGGGAAGGCCACCGGCACAACCTCGTCATGGGATCCGATCAGGGACAGGCGCGGGCTGACGTCCTGGCCCCGGGCGTCCTTCAGGTCCAGATTCCATTTGCCGGCGTCCTCGCCGTCTTTCTGGCCCCAGCGAAACCCGATGGATCCCTGCGGGACGATGAATTCTCCCGTCTGCTCGTCGCAGGCGACTGTCTTCCATTCGGGATTGTTCTGCTGCCCCAGGCGATCAGGAAAATCAGCAGCGCGCAGCTTGCGGTCCGGCACGTAGCGGTCGCCCTGGCGCACCAGGCGCACCAGGAACGGCATGTCGGTGTACTGGCGGCAATAACGGTCGAAATAGGCGCTCTTGCCCGCCAGGTGGAATTCCTTCAGGACCACGTGTCCCATGGCCAAGGCCAGGGCGGCATCGGTGCCTTGTTTCGGGTGTATCCACAGGTCGCCGAATTTCGCGCCCTCGGCGTAATCCGGGAACACGGACACGACCTTGGCGCCACGATAGCGGGCCTCGACCATGAAGTGGGCGTCGGGCGTACGCGTCTGCGGCACGTTCGAGCCCCACAGCATGATGAAGGTCGAGTTGTACCAGTCAGCCGATTCACTGACGTCGGTCTGTTCGCCCCAGGTCTGGGGGCTGGAAGGCGGCAGGTCGCAATACCAGTCGTAGAAGCTGAGCAACGACCCACCCAGCAGGGACAGATAGCGGCTGCCCGAGGCATACGACACCATGGACATGGCCGGGATTGGCGAAAAGCCGGCGATGCGATCCGGGCCGTGGCGCTTGATGGTGTGGATATTGGCGGCAGCGATGATCTCGTTGACCTCGTCCCAGGTGGAACGCACGAATCCGCCCAGGCCGCGCACGGATTTGTAGGCCCTGGATTTTTCCGGGTCCGTCACGATGGATTCCCAGGCCTGCACGGCATCCAGGGATTTGCGCTGCTCGCGCCACATCCGGGCCAGGCGCCCGCGCAGCATGGGGTATTTCACCCGGTTGGCGCTGTACAGGTACCAGGAAAACGTCGCGCCGCGCGGGCAGCCGCGCGGCTCGTGGTTGGGCATGTCGGGCCGGGTACGAGGGTAATCGGTCTGCTGGGTTTCCCAGGTGACGATGCCGCCCTTCACGTAGATCTTCCATGAACAGGAACCCGTGCAGTTCACGCCATGCGTGGAACGGACGATCTTGTCGTGCTGCCAGCGGTTGCGATAGGCATCTTCCCAGGTGCGGTCCTCGTGGACGACATTCCCATGACCATTGGAAAAGGCTTCTTTCTGACGGGAAAAATACTTCAGGCGATCAATGAAATGGCTCACGATGATGGCTCCGTTTGAAAGCGTTCTGAAAAGCGCCGATCAATGGCGCAGGCCCCGACCGAGGGGCAGGATGTCGATGGGCATCAGCACGGGATCTCCGCGCGGCGACGCGAGTAGTACCACCACGTGACAGCGATGGATACGGCATAGAAGACGACGAAGAACACCAGCGCGGCATCCGGGGTGCCCGTCAGGTCGAAGGACGTGCCGAAGCTCTTGGGGATGAAGAATCCGCCATAGGCCCCCATGGCGCCGCTGAAACCCAGGACAGCGGCGGATTCCTTCGCCCCCTCGGATTCCGCCTGCGCCAGCGAACCGGCCGCATGGCGGCGCTGCGCCAGCGTGTTGAAGATGACCGGAATCATGGCGAAGGTCGAGCCGTTACCGATACCGGTCAGGAAGAACAGAAACAGGAAGGCCAGCAAAAAGCCCAGGAAACTGCCGCCCGAGCCGCCGCCCGGCAGCGATGCCATGACGCCCAGAACCCCCAGGATCATCCAGAAGAACGTCCAGAACGTCACCCTGGCCCCGCCCAGGCGATCGGACAACCAGCCCCCGAAAGGCCGCGCCATGGCGCCCACCAACGGCCCCAGCCAGGCGTATTGCAAGGGCCGGATATCGGGATACAGGTACTTGATCAGCAGGGGAAAACCGGCCGAGAAGCCGATGAAGGACCCGAAGGTGCCCAGATACAGGAAGCACATGATCCAGTTGTGCTTGCGCCGGAAGATGACGGCCTGTTCGCGAAAGGACGCCTTGGCATCCGCGATGTCATGCATGCCCACCCAGGCCAGCATGGACACGATGATGATGAAGGGCACCCAGATGAAGGCGGCGTTCTGCGCCCAGACCTCGACCACCCCATGGGCGCCGGACAGCCTGGCCATCTGGGGCTCGCCGGCCCAGGGGCCGAGGATGCCCATGGTGATCACCAGCGGCGCCAGAAACTGCACCGATGACACCCCCAGATTGCCCAACCCTGCATTCAGCCCCAGGGCGGAACCCTTGCGTTCCTTGGGGAAGAAGAAGCTGATGTTGGACATGGACGAGGAGAAGTTCCCGCCACCCAGGCCGCACAACAGCGCCAGCATCAGCATCGTGGAATACGGCGTGGACGAGTCCTGGACGGCCAGCCCCACCCCGATGGTGGGCAGCAGCAGGCTGGCGGTGGTCAGGGCCGTCCAGCGCCGCCCGCCGAACACCGGCACCATGAAGGAATAGAAAATACGCAGCGTGGCGCCAGACAGCGCCGGCAGCGCAGCCAGCCAGAACAGCTGGTTTTCGGTGTAGCGGAACCCCAGGTTGGGCAGGTTGACCGCGACGACGCTCCACATTTGCCAGACCGCAAAGGCCAGGAACAGCGCGGGGATCGAGATCCACAGATTGACGTTGGCGATGGCGCGGCCTTCGTGCACCCAGAAGGCCTGATCCTCTGGAGTCCAGACGGTCAACAGACGGCCACGCCGGTGAGGGACATCATCAGGCACAGTACTCATGCAGGGACTCCTATGAGAAGGACCCCTTACGATAGACCCCATGAAAGACAGGGGTACTGATCTGAATCAAACCTGCCGGAACTTCCACGGGCGTCTCGGCGCCTGTGGCAGCGGACTGAATCCGGAAGACTGTTCAGACCCCGCGAAGGCCAGGGTCCCGTGATCTGACGGAATGGACCCAGTATAAGTGCCCAACCGCCCAAAGACCACAGGCGCAGTCCGGTCACCTGCCACAAAAAAAAACCGCACCCTGGACGGATGCGGTTTGCTGGGGTATCCCCACGGCCCTCGCGGCACGAGGGCAGGCAGCGATCAGACGCGATCGCAGCGGATGGTGATGGGATGGCGGCGCAGGCCCTCGATCACCTGGTCCGTGACGTCGCCGTCGACATCGGTGATGGCGTAGCCGATCTTGCCACGCGTCTGCAACTGCTGGCTGACGATGTTCAGGCCGAATTCGCCCATCAGGTTGCTGAGCGCCCCCATGGCGCCGGGCACGTTCTGGTGGATATGGATGATGCGCACGGCACCAGCTTGCTCGTGGTAGGAGATTTCCGGGAAATTCACCGTGCCCTTGGTCGTGCCGCTGCTAATGAAGCGCTTGAGCTTTTCGGCGACCTCGCGACCGATGTTTTCCTGGGATTCCTGGGTGCTGCCGCCGATGTGCGGAGTGAGGATCACGTTGTGCATGCCGCGCAGCGGGCTGTCCAGGGCTTCGTCGCGGCTCTTGGGTTCCGTCGGGAACACGTCGATGGCCGCGCCCGACAGATGGCCGGACTTCAGGGCGCGCTGCAGGGCCGGAATGTCCACCACCGTGCCGCGCGAAGCGTTGATCAGGATGCTGCCCGGCTTCATGGCTGCGATGGCATCGGTGTCGATCAGGTTGGCCGTATCCTTGCCCCCGGGCACGTGCAGCGTGACCACGTCTGCCTGGGCCAGGAACTTCTTCAGCGAACTGGTCGCATGAGCATTGCCCAGGGGCAGCTTGGCCTCGATGTCGTGATACAGGACCCGCATGCCGAAGGATTCGGCCAGGATGCCGACCTGGGACCCGATATTGCCGTAGCCCACGATGCCCAGAGTCTTGCCGCGCGCCTCGTAGGCGCCATCGGCGGTCTTGTCCCAGAAGCCCTCGTGAACCCGCGCGTTCTTTTCCGGAATCCGGCGCAGCAGCAGGATGGCTTCGCCCAGCACCAGTTCGGCCACGGACCGGGTGTTGGAGAACGGCGCATTGAACACCGGGATGCCGCGCAGCGCAGCCGTTTCGAGATCCACCTGATTGGTGCCGATGCAAAAGCAGCCGATGACCCGCAGGTCCGGCAGATCGGACAGCACGCTCTGATCGAGATGGGTCCGGGAGCGAATCCCGACGACATGCACCCCCTGCAGGGCTTCGCGCAAGGCGTCGCCCGTGAGCGCACCCGGATAGGTGACGACCTCGTCGAACCCGGCGGCGACGAAGACTTCCTTGGCGCTGGCATGGATGTTTTCGAACAGAACGATGCGTGCCATCTTGATCCTTCTCAAGCAATGGAAAACGACCATTGTGCGATATTTCTGAGTCTACGTCAGGGTCATCCCTAATGAAAGCAGGGTCAAAAAGCGCTGATTTCACAGGTATCCTAGATTCAGCGCATATGCTTATATGGCATCCGGTCGGATTCCTGTTCCAGGCCGGGTAAAAGTGCTACCGTTTTCCCAGCTTCGTTGCCCCGTCATCGCCATTCTGTCCCGCAAGGTGGTTCTCACGATGGTCACGTCCTCCGCCGGCAATGCATCGCCTCCCCAACCGCGCATCCACCGCAGAAGCCGGACCGCGCGCGACGCCGATGACCACGCGCACAACCTCAGCCAATGGGAACAAAGCTACGACCAATTTTCCTCGGGCACGTTCGAAGGCCGGCTGACCGAATTGTGGCTGCCGCGCCTGCAGGTATTCCAGGAATCCGCCAACCAGGCCTTGCACCAGTCCTGTGCCGCCTGGCCAGATTCCCTCTGGTTCGGCCTGCCTGCCCCCCACCAGGCGACCTCCCGCCTGGACGCCCAGCCGATTCCCGGCCACACCGTGCTGTTCCGACCCGGCGCCTGTGAATTCGAACTCTCCACCCCTCAGGATTACGACATCTTCGGCATCGTGGTAGACCAGGACCTGCTGCGCGAACACCTGACGCCGCTGGATGAGGATGCCTGCGGCAGGTTGAACGAAGGCGGCACCCTGAAGATCACGCCCGACCTGTACCGGCACATGATCCAGACCCTGGGCCGGGCTCTGTTCGAACCGCAGCCACCCGACACGGCCGCCGAGGACCTGCAGGAAACCGTGCTGGATCTGCTGTGCACCGCCCTGACCCAGGGGGCTCGGCCCGCCCTCGACCCTCATTATTCCCGCATCCGCCACAGTCGCCAGATCGTCCAGCAGGCCCGGGAAATGGTCCTGTCCCAGGCCAATCACCGGCTGTCGATCGCGGACATCTGCCGCCAGTTGCACATCAGCCGGCGCACCCTGCAGTACAGCTTCCAGGCCGTGGTCGGCCTGTCCCCGCTGGCGTACCTGCGCATCCTGAAACTCAACCAGGTCCGGCGGCGGCTGCACAACGCGCAGGATTTCTCCAGCCGCGTCACCCAGGTGGCGACCACCTGGGGCTTCGAGCACCTGGGCCAGTTCTCCCAGGACTACCGGCGCCTGTTCGGGGAATGCCCGTCGGCCACCCTGAAACACATCCCGGACTGAAGCCTTTCCACTCCCTCCTGGCGGATACCGGGGATAACCCTGGTTTTGCCGAAATCCGATAAGGCATTGCCAATTCTCGATAACGCAATGCCGTTTTCAGATAGGCACCCGCCAAGGCACGCGCAATCATAGACCTCATCAGAAAGCGACAGCAGCCCCCGGGGCGGACTGTCTCAGGAGGAGGAGCGTGCCACACATCATCAAGCTGTACGTGCGATGGGTCGACCGGATCAACCGGGTCATCGGGCGTTTCGCCATGTATTTCGTGATCGTCATGATCGTCGGATTCCTGTATTCCGCCTTCATGCGCATGGCCTTCAACATCTACTTCAACTGGATGATGGAAAGCGCCCAGTTTCTGCTGTCGGCCTACTACCTGCTGGGCGGCGGCTATTCCATGCAGCTCGATTCCCACGTACGCATGGATCTGCTGTATTCGCGCTGGAGCCCGCGCACCCGGGCCTGCGTGGACATCGTCACGATCTGGCTGGTGGTGGCGTTTCTGGTCTTCCTGCTGCTGGGCGGCATTTCCAGCACCGAATACGCCCTGGTCAACGATCAGCGCAACTACACCGCCTGGGCGCCTCCGCTGGCCCCCATCAAGATCATCATGACCTTCGGCATCTTCATGATGCTGCTGCAGACCCTGGCGACGTTCTTCCGGGATCTGGCAACCGCGCTTGGGAAATCCATCGAATGAGCCACGAACTGATCACTCTCACGATGTTCTCGTCCCTGCTGGTCCTGATGACCACCGGGCAGCGGGTCTACGGGATCGTCGGCTTCATCGGCGCCACGGCTGCGTATTTCCTGTGGGGCGGCAACGACATCGAAATGCCGTTCAACGCCACCTTCACGGTGCTGAACTGGTTCGCCCTGCTGACCCTGCCGCTGTTCGTATTCATGGGCTTCATGCTGTCGGAATCCGGCCTGGCGGACAAGCTCTACCGCATGTTCCACGTCTGGATGGGGCCCCTGCCCGGCGGACTGGGCATCGGCACCATCGGCCTGATGGTGATGATCTCGGCCATGAACGGGCTGAGCGTCGCAGGCATGGCGATCGGCGCCAGCGTCGCCCTGCCGCAGATGATGCAACGCGGCTACGACAAGGTCATGGTCACCGGCGTGATCCAGGCCGGCAGTTCTCTGGGCATCCTGATCCCTCCCAGCATCGTGCTGGTGCTGTACGCCATGATCGCCCGCCAGCCGGTGCTGCAGCTGTGGATCGCCGGCATTCTGCCCGGCCTGCTGATGGCGGCGCTGTTCACGATCTACATCTACATCCGCTGCCGCATGAACCCGGAACTGGGGCCGCCGCTGTCGGAAGCCGAACGCAAGGCGGAAGAGCCCGAGAAATGGCGGCTGCTGGGCGAAGGCATCCTGCCGGTCGTGATCTTCGCCGTCATGATGGGCTGCTTCATGACGGGCGTCACCAGCCTGGTGGAAACATCCGCCCTGGGCGCCGGCCTGGCCACCGCTGCTGCCGCCTTCAAGGGACGCCTGAACGGCCAGGTCATGGAATCCTGCCTGCGCCAGACGCTCAGCATCAGCTGCATGTTCATGTGGATCATTCTGGCCGCGCTGTGCTTTGGGGCGGTCTACGACGGCCTGGGCGCCATCAAGGCCATCGAGAAACTGTTCCTGAGCGAACTGGGCTTCGACCGCTGGACCATCCTGATCATCATGATGCTGTCCTTCATCGTGCTGGGCATGTTCCTGGACGACACCGCCATGCTGGTGATTGTCGCGCCGCTGTACATCCCGCTGGTCAAGGCCCTGGGCTTCAGCCCGATCTGGTTCGGGATCCTGTACACCATCACCTGCCAGCTGGCCTACGTCATCCCGCCATTTGGCTACAACCTGTTCCTGATGCGGGCCATGGCTCCGCCCGAAATCACCATCGTGGACATCTACAAATCGATCGTGCCGTTCGCCATCCTGATGATGATCACCCTGGTCATCATCATGATCTTCCCGGACATCGCCCTGTGGCTGCCCGACATGTATTCAAACCGCGCCCGCTAGGCCCCACAGGCCTGCACCTGTAAAACACGGGGCGGCACGGCGCGGCGTGTCCCCCAACCAAGCGGAGGTCAGAGACAATGACTCAAAGACGTGAATTCCTGAAACTGGCAGGCGGTGCCGCCCTGGGGGCGGGCACCATCGCGGCGCCGGCCATCGTGCGCGCCCAGGCGCCCATCAAGTGGCGGCTGCAGACCTATGCCGGCCCGGCCCTGGCCGCCCACGTGATCAAACCGTCCATCGACGCCTTCAACAAAGCCGCCAACGGCCAGATGGAAATCGAACTCTACACGGCCGACCAGCTGGTGCCCCAGGGCGAGTTGTTCCGCGCAGTGCAGAAAGGCACCATCGACGCCGCCCAAAGCGACGACGACTCCATGGCGGCGCCAGTGGACGTAGCCATCTTCGCCGCCTATTTCCCCCTGGCCTCGCGCTACAGCCTGGACGTGCCCGCCCTCTGGAACTGGTACGGCCTGAACGACATCTGGAAGGAGGCCTACAGCAAGGTCGACAACGTCACCTGGCTGGGCACGGGGGCCTGGGATCCCTGCAACATGGCCACCACCAAGCCGATCAAATCCCTGGAAGACCTGAAGGGCCTGCGCCTGTATACCTTTCCGACGGGCGGTCGGTTCCTGTCGCGGCTGGGCGTGGTGCCCGTCACCCTGCCCTATGAAGACGTACAGGTCGCGCTGCAGACGGGCGAGCTTGACGGCGTCTGCTGGTCCGGCATCACCGAGGTCTACACCGTGGGCTGGGCGGACGTCACGAAATACTATCTGACCAACAACGTCTCGGGCGCCTGGGCCGGGTCCTACATCGCCAACACCGAAAAATGGAACGCGGTGCCCGACCACCTGAAAACCCTGTTCCAGCTGTGCATGGACAGTTCCCACTATTACCGCCAGCACTGGTACTGGTGGGGCGAGGCCCACTATCGCACCCAGGGCGGCAAGCTGGAACTGACCACCATTCCCGAATCGGAATGGAAGGCCGTGGAAACCGAGGCCCATAAGTTCTGGGACGAGATCGCGCAAAAAAGTCCCCGGGACGCCAAGGTCGTGGGCATCCTGAAGCAATACGCAGAGATCATGACAAAAGCCGGTCCTCCGTACCGCTTCGCCTGATTCTGATCAGCAGGTCCGGGGGGCGCGCCAAGCGCCGCCCCCCGCTTCATCGACGCGGCACAAAGGTGCAACATGCAAGAACGTACCCTACAGACCATCGACGACGCCATCGCCCTGGTCAAGCAAAGCAGCCTGTCCCACATCAAACTGGGGCTCTCAGACATCGACGGCGTCATCCGCGGCAAATACATGCGCAAGGACAAGTTCATCAGCGCGCTGCAATCCGGCTTCGCCTTCTGCGACGTCGTGATGGGCTGGGATTCCAACGACGAGCTGTACGACAACACGACTTTCACCGGCTGGCACACCGCCTACCCGGATGCTGCCGCCCGCATCGACCCCAGCACCTGCCGCCGGCTGCCGCTGGAACGCAACGCCCAGGGCGAGGACATGCTGTTCTTCATCGCCGAACTGGACGGGCCCGCCGCCCAGGTCTGTCCCAGGCGCCTGCTGCACCGAGTCATCCAACGCGCTGCCGACCTGGGGTTCGACGCCCATGCCGCCCTGGAATATGAATTCTTCATGTTCGACGAGACGCCCGATTCCATCCGGGAAAAGCAATACCGCAACCTGAAGAACTGGACGCCCGGCAACTTCGGCTACTCGGTGCTGCGCAGCACCGTCCATGCCGATTTCTACGAAGAACTGATGGATCTGTGCGAACGCATGGACCTCCCCATCGAAAGCCTGCACACCGAAACCGGCCCGGGCGTGCTGGAAGCCGCCATCGCGGTGGACCGCATCGACCACGCAGCCGACAAGGGCTTCCTGTTCAAGACATTCACCAAGGCCCTGGCCGAACAGCAGGGGCTGATGGCGACCTTCATGGCGAAATGGTCGCATCACCATTCCGGGCAAAGCGGTCACATCCACCTGTCGCTGACTGACCGCAAGACCGGCCTGAACGTCTTCCACGACCCCAAGGCCGAGCACCACATGAGCGCGCTGCACCGGCATTTCGCAGCAGGCCAGCAGCGCTACATGCCGGAACTGATGGCCATGTATGCCCAGACCATCAACAGCTATACCCGCCTGGTGCCGGGCTACTGGGCGCCGCTGGAAGCCAGCCTGGGCGTCGAGAACCGCACCACGGCGTTGCGGGTGATCCCGGGCGGGCCCAAGGCCCAGCGCATCGAGGTACGCATCGGCTCGGCCGACGCCAATCCCTACATCGCGCTGGCCGCAGCCCTGGGCTCGGGACTGCTGGGCATCGAACAGAAGCTGGAACCGACCTTCACCTTCGGCAATGCCTACACCCAGGAATTCCCGGAATCGATCAAATTCCCCCAGACCCTGTGGGAGGCCGCGCAGCGCCTGCGCCGCTCCGACGCTGCCCGCGACTTGTTCGGCAACGTCTTCGTCGACCACATGGCGGCCACACGCGAATGGGAAGAGCGTAAATTCCGCGAATACGTCACCGACTGGGAACTCCAGCGTTATTTCGAAATCATCTGACCATCAGGACAGGCGTTCACCATGAGCGAACTCATCACCATCAGCCCCATCGACGGGCAAGAACTGCTGCGCCGGCCGCACGCCACGAGCGCCGACCTGGAACGCATCGCCCAGGCAGCCCGGCGCGCCCAGCGCGACTGGGCGCGACAACCCTTGTCCGTGCGCGTGGGCCTGCTGGAACAGGCCATCAGCACGGTCGTCGCACGCACTGACACCTTTGCCAAGGCGATCACCGAACAGATGGGCCGCCCGATCAGCCAGGCACCGGGCGAACTGCGCGGCTTTGCCGAGCGCGGGCGCTACATGCTGTCCGTGGCGGAACAGGCGCTGGCGCCGCTGGACCTGCCGCAACAGGATAATCTGCACCGGTCCATCGCGCGCGAACCGGTCGGCGTGGTGCTGACCATCGCGCCGTGGAACTACCCGCTGCTGACCGCCGTCAACAGCATCGTGCCCGCGCTGGCCGCCGGCAATGCCGTGATCCTCAAGCATTCGGACCAGACGCCCCTGTGCGCCGAACAGCTGGTCCAGGCCTTTACCGACGCCGGCCTGCCCGCAGGCCTGTTCCAATTCATCCACGCCACGCACGACACCATCCGTGCGCTGATCCAGTCGCCGGCCATCGACTATGTGGCCTTCACCGGATCGGTGCGTGGCGGTGCCGCCGTGGAAGAAGCCGCCGTGGGGCGCTTCATCGGCCGGGGGCTGGAACTGGGCGGCAACGACCCTGCCTACGTTCGCGCCGACGCGGACCTGGGCCAGGCCGTCGAAACGCTGGTGGACGGCGCCTTCTTCAATTCCGGACAGTCCTGCTGCGGCATCCAGCGCATCTACGTCCACCAGTCCCATTACCAGGCGTTCGTGGACCAGGCGGTCGCCCTGACGGAACAATACCGCCTGGGCGACCCTCTGGACCCGAACATCAACCTGGGCCCGGTGGTGCGGATGCGAGCAGCCGAGGAAATCCACGCCGTGCTGGCCCAGTCCATCGGCATGGGCGCCCGCGACTGCGTGGACCCCGGACGATTTCCCATGGCGCTGCCCGGCAGCACCTACCTGGCGCCCAGCATCCTGACGCAGGTCAACCACGACATGCCGATCATGAACGAGGAATGCTTCGGCCCTGTGGTGGGCATCATGCCGGTGTCCTCCGACGAACAGGCCGTGGCCCTGATGAACGACTGCCGCTACGGCCTGACCGCCTCGGTCTTCACGCGCGACATGGATGCCGCCCGCCACCTGGGGCAGCAGATCGAAGCGGGAACGGTCTTCATGAATCGCTGCGATTACCTGGACCCGGCCCTGGCCTGGACCGGCGTCAAGAACACCGGCCATGGGATCTCACTGTCCATCTACGGCTATCACATGCTGACGCGTGTGAAGTCCTACCATCTTCGCGAGCTGTCGCTATAGGGAAGCATCATGACCAATCTGACCGCCAACTGGAACTACCCCACCGCTATCAAGGCTGGCCCCGGACGCATCCGCGAACTGCCGCAACACTGCCGGGACCTGGGCATGCACCGGCCCTTGCTGATCACCGACCCCGGCCTGGCCGGCCTGCCCATGGTCAGCCAGGCCGTACAGTCCTGCCAGGGCGACGGCCTGGCTTGCGGCCTGTTTTCCCACATCAAGGGCAACCCCACCGGCCAGAACGTGAGCGACGGCGTCGCCGCCTTTCAGGCGGGCGGCCACGATGGCGTCATCGCATTTGGCGGCGGCTCGGCCCTGGACGCGGCCAAGGCCATCGCCCTCATGGTCGGGCAGGGCCGGCCACTGTGGGATTTCGAGGACATCGGCGACAACTACACGCGCGTCAACGTCGCCGGCATGGTGCCCGTCGTGGCGGTGCCGACGACGGCAGGCACCGGCTCCGAGGTCGGTCGCGCATCGGTCATCACGGATGACCATGCCCATGTGAAACGCATCATCTTTCACGCCCGCATGCTGCCGGCCACCGTGATCCTGGATGCCGAACTGACCACCGCCCTGCCCGCCCGCCTGACGGCAGCCACCGGCATGGACGCGCTGTCCCATAACCTGGAAGCTCTGTGTTCCCCCGTCCACCACCCCATGGCGACGGGCATCGGCATGGAAGGCAGCCGCCTGGTGCACGAATACCTGAAACGCGCGGTGGACGACGGCACGGACCTGGAAGCCCGCCACTTCATGCTGGTGGCTTCCTGCATGGGCGCCACAGCCTTCCAGAAAGGCCTGGGCGCCATGCACGCGCTGGCCCACCCCCTGGGCGCCCTCTACGACGCCCACCATGGCATGCTCAACGCCATCCTGATGCCCTATGTGCTGAAGGCCAACCAGGCTGTCATCAGCGACACGATGACGCTGCTGGCCCGCTACCTGGGTCTGCCCAATCCCGGTTTCGCCGCAGCGCTGGACTGGGTGCTGGCCCTGCGGGAATCCATCCACATTCCACACGGCCTGGCCGACATCGGCATCCCCGCCGACGCCGTGGGCAAGGTCGGCGCACTGGCAGTGCTGGACGGTTCGGCCGCGACCAATCCGATCCCCTTCACCTCTGCTCAGTATGACGCGATCCTGAGCGACGCCATCCAGGGGACGCTCTGACCATGGCGCGCATCGGTATCCTGGGGTTCCTGCACGAGACCAACACCTTCGCCCCCGGCCCGACCACGCTGGACCGTTTCATCGAGGCCGATGCCTGGCCCGGACTGGTCGAGGGCCCCGCGCTGCTGGACGCCACCCACGCCATGAACCTGGCGGTCAGCGGTTTCATGGCCGCATTGCGGGGCACCGGACACACCCTGGTGCCCTTGCTATGGTGCTCCGCAAACCCCTCGGGCCCCGTGGCGGACGCGGCCTTTGAAACCGTCGTCGCACGTATCGAAGACCTGTTGTGCCAGGCAGGCCCGCTGGACGCCCTGTTCCTGGACCTGCACGGGTCCATGGTGACCGAAAGCCTGGATGATGCCGAAGGCGAACTGCTGCGGCGCCTGCGGGCCATCACCGGCCCCGCCATGCCTTATGTAGCCGCCCTGGACTTCCACGCCATCATCACCCAGGCCATGGTGGACCAGACCCAGGCCATGGTGGCCTATCACAGCTATCCTCACGTGGACATGGCGGACACAGGCGCCCGGGCGGCGCGCATGATGCAGCGGCTGCTGGCCGGGGAAGTCTTCCATGCAGCCTGGAAAAAACTGGATTTCCTGGTCTCCATGCCGTGGCAAAGTACCCTGGGCCAGGAACCCGCCGGGCGGATCATGGCCCGGGCACGGACACTGGAGGCCCCCGATCGCCCCGAGGTCCAGTTCATCCCCGGATTCCCCAATTCGGACACCCCCGAATCCGGGCCGGCGATCCTGGCCTATGCCCGCACGCCCGATCTGGCGCAGGCAGGCGTCCAGGCCCTGGCGGCCGACGTGACCGGTCTGCAGCAGGCCTTCAGCGGCACGCTGCACACTCCCGACGAAGCCTTGCAAATCGTCCGCACACAGGCCGCCCGCCGCACCATCCTGGCCGATACCCAGGACAATCCGGGCGGCGGCGGGTCGGGGGACACCACCGGCATGCTGCAGGCGCTGCTGGACCATCGCCTGCAGAACGCCGCCGTGGCCCTGCTGTGCGATGCGCCCTTCTCCCTGGCAGCCCACCAGGCGGGCGTCGGAACCACGATCCGGCACCCCCTGGGAGGCCGCAACACGCCGGGCGGCCCCCCGGTGGAAGGCGACTTCGAAGTGCTGGCCTTGGGAGACGGGAAGTTCACGGGCACGGGGCCGTTCTATCAGGGCTGCCGCATGGACCTGGGCCCCATGGCCCGGGTGCGCATCTGCGGTGTCGACGTCCTGATTTCCAGCCGCAAACAACAGGCGGCCGACCAGGCCATGTTCCACCACCTGGGCGCGAATCCGCAGGACTACAGCATCCTGGTCCTGAAAAGCTCAGTCCATTTCCGCGCTGACTTCGGCGCCCTGGCCGACCGCATCCTGGTGGTGAAGGCCCCGGGCGCCAATACGGCCGATCTGCACGAACTGCGCTATACCCGGCTGCGCCCCGGGGTCACGATCCTGTAAGGCGATGCAGGGCTTGCTCATGCAAACGGGCATTGGCCGCTGCAATGACGCGGCCATCGGACTGCGCCGTCAACGCCCGGCCCTGCCAGTCGGTGATGATGCCGCCTGCTTCCTGGACGACGGTGATCAGGGGCAGGTAATCGTAAGGCATCAGGCCCGATTCCACGACCAGATCCACGTGCCCGCTGGCCAGCAGGGCGTAGGCGTAGCAGTCGCCGCCGAAGCGGCGCAGATACACCGCCTGCCCCAGATGGTCGAAGGCCCGGCGGTCGGCCTCCCCGAACAGGTCCGGCGATGTGGCCTGCAGAATCGCCTGCGCCAGATCCGTGACCGCCCGGGTGCGGCAGCGTTCACCATTGAGCCAGCAGCCGCGCCCGCGCACCGCCACCCAGCGTTCTGCCGTATACGGGATGTCGATGATGCCCAGCAGCGGCTGTCGTTCGTGCAGCACCGCCAGCAGGCAGCCCCACAGCGGGTTGCCGGTGATGAAACTGCGCGTGCCATCGATCGGATCGATGGACCACAGGATAGGGGCATCCCCCGCCTGTATGCCGAATTCCTCGCCCAGCACCCCGTGATCCGGATAGCGGCGCGCGATTTCACGGCGCAGGAATTCCTCGACCCCGCGATCAGCCACCGTGACCGGGCTGGCATCGGCCTTGACCTCGATGCCGGGCTGATGGCGAAACCAGCGCAGGGCAATCGATCTGGCCTGGCCTGCGAGGTCCTGCGCAAAATCCAGGACTTCATCCGTCCAGGGCGGCACCACGGATGATATCGGCATGTCTGGCTCCGAAAACAATGGATGGGCACATCACTGAAAAAGAATTCTGCAGGGGATTGCATGTTTTTGCAAATTTCCACAAAATAACAACCACAGGCGCTTCGGCAGATAACTCGTAGGACCGCAACACGCCATGCATCGCCGTAGCGACTCCCGACGACCCGGCACCAGACCGGTTCCCCACGACAGCAGGAGACACGCATGCAACGCTTTACACAAAAAGCCCTGACCGCAGCCATCGCGCTCGTCGGGGCCGGCCTGATCCAGGCCGCCCACGCCAAACCCCTGACCATCTACACCGCCCTGGAAGACGACGAAGTCACCGACTACATGGCAGCCGCAAAGGCCGCCATGCCCGACGTCGAATTCCACGTCCTGCGCCTGTCCACCGGCGACATGGCCGCGCGCCTGCTGGCGGAACTCAAGAACCCCCGGGCGGACGTCATCTGGGGATTCGCAGTCACCAACATGCTGGACCCCCGGATTCACGGCGAACTGATGAAATACGAACCCGCCGCCGCCCAGAAACTGCCCGCCATCTATCGCGGCAAGGACGGCACCTGGTTTGCCGCCACCGGCTACATGGCAGCCTTCTGCGTCAACACGGAACGCCTGAAATCCAAGAACCTGCCAATGCCGGCATCGTGGGAAGACCTGACCAAACCGGTCTACAAAGGCGAAGTCGTGATGCCCAACCCGGCCGCGTCGGGCACGGGCTGGCTGCAGATCGCCGCCATCCTGCAGGGGCTGGGCAACGACAAGGGCTGGGACCTGATCAAAGGCCTGAACCAGAACATCGCGCAGTACACCAGTTCCGGGTCCAAACCCTGCAAGATGGCGCGCACGGGCGAATACGCCATCGGCGCCTCGTTTGCATTCCCGGCCATGCAATCGATCGAAGCCGGCTTCCCCGTCAAGATGGTGATCCCATCCGACTGGGTCGGCTATGAACTGGAAGCCTCCGGCGTGGTCAAGACCACAAAGAACCCGGAAGACGCCAAGCGCTTCCTGGACTGGACCCTGTCGTCCCAGGCCGCCACGCTCTACACCAAATACAAGGAAATCGTCACGATCCCGGGGTCCCAGCCGTCCGAACAGTTGCTCAAGGCAGGCCTGCCCAAAAACGTGGACAAAGTCCTGTATCCCATCGACTTCGAGAAATCCGCCGCCGACCGGGCCGAGATCCTGAAGAAATGGCAGCAGGTCACGGCGCGCTGACCCGCCATCCATCAACGGGCCGGGCTCGCCCGGCCTCCTTCGGAGGGCTGCATGAGCCTGGAACTCTCACACATCCACAAGTCGTTCGGCGATTTTCAGGCGCTCAAGGACATCAACCTGACGGTCGGACCCCACGATTTCGTCTGCCTGCTGGGCCCCAGCGGCTGCGGCAAGACGACGTTGCTGAGAATCATCGCAGGACTGCTGCAGGCCGACGGCGGCGATCTGAAACTCGATGGCCAGGACCTGGGGCAAATGCCGCCTCGCACCCGCAATTTCGGCATCGTCTTCCAATCCTATTCGCTCTTCCCCAACATGACCGTGCGCGACAACATCGCCTACGGCCTGCGCATCCGCAAGGAACCGGCCGACAGGATCCGCCAGCGCGTGGACGAACTGCTGCAACTGATCCGCATCCCCACCATGGCCGAGCATTTCCCCTGGCAGCTGTCGGGCGGACAGCAGCAGCGGGTGGCCCTGGCGCGGGCCCTGGCAGTCAACCCCCGGCTGATCCTGCTGGACGAACCGCTGTCGGCCCTGGACGCGCGGGTGCGCAACGAAATGCGCCATGAAATCCGCGACGTCCAGCGCCGCCTGAAAATCCCGACCATCATGGTGACGCACGACCAGGAAGAAGCCCTGATGCTGGCCGACACGGTGGTCTGCATGAACAATGGCACGATCGAACAGGTGGGATCCCCGCAAACGCTATACCGCGAACCCAAGACCCGTTTCGTGGCGGATTTCATCGGCCTGAGCAACCTGCTCTCCGCCGACTGGCTGCGCGCCCACACACCCGACATCCTGAACCAGATACCGGCTCCGGCGCAGGCCCCCGAGGCCCTGCTCTGCATCCGGCCCGAGCACATCCAGGTTCACGCAGACGCAGCAGGCCCCGCCGTCATCCAGAGCATCACGTTCCTGGGCAACCTGTGCCGCATGACGCTGCGCTGGGGCGACCGCGAACTGCTGGCCGAACAGCACGCCGGCACGGCCCAGCGCGAAGGCGACCGCGTACGCCTGTCGATCAGCCCGGGCCAGGGCTGCTGGGTCACGGCCTAGGAGCCCGCCATGAGCGCATCACAGACGGCAACCCTGCCCGCTGCCACTCGCCGGTGGCAGCTGCCCGCAACCCCCGAACAATGGCTGGTCTGGGTGTGCGTGGCCATCCCGACCCTGGCCCTGATCCTGTTTTTCGGCTATCCGCTGCTGACGATCTTCTGGCAAAGCTTTGTCCAGTTCGACGGCACGCTGGGGCTGGACAACTACGCCTCCATCACGTCGACGCCGGGGCTGATCACAGCCGGGATCAACAGCCTGGCCATCAGCGTCAGCACCACCGTGGTCTGCCTGGCGCTGGGTTTCCCCATGGCCTACGCACTGGAACGCTGCGCCATCGCCGGCAAGCCCTGGGTGCGACTCAGCCTGCTGCTGCCGCTGCTGGCGCCGTCCCTGGTCCAGGGGCTGGGGCTGCTGTTTCTGCTGGGGCGCAACGGCCTGCTGTATCGCTGGACCGGCATCGAACAGAACATCTACGGTTACTGGGGGCTGCTGCTGTCCGACGTCTTCTACGCGCTGCCGCAGGCCATCATGATCATCCAGGCGGCGCTGCGCAACGCCGACGCCCGCTACTACGATGCCGCCACCGTCATGGGCGCCACGCCGGCGCAGCAGTTTTTTCACATTACCCTGCCCAACTGCAAGTTCGGCCTGCTCAGCGCGGGTTTCGTGGTCTTCACCATCACCATCACCGACTTCGGCAACGCCGCCGTGATCGCAGGCGACTACCGGGTGCTGGCCACCGAGATCTTCAACCAGGTGTCCGGCCAGCAGAATTTCGGCATGGGCTCAGTCGTCGGCATCATCCTGCTGCTGCCCGCCCTGCTGTCGGTATACATCGAACGGGTGGCATCCCAGAAACAGTTCGGCGGCAGTTCGGAGAACCGCATTCCGTTGCAGCCCGCCCCCGCCCCCTGGCGCGACACCGTGCTGGGCCTGGTCACGCATCTGTGCTGCCTGGCGATCTGGGCCATCATCGCGGTCGTGGTCTTCGCCAGTTTCGTCAAGCTCTGGCCCTACAACATGACGCTGACCCTGGCCAATTTCAACGTCAACATCTCGACAGGCTACCAACCCATCTGGACCACGCTCTACGTGTCGGTGGCCGCCGCCCTGATCGGCATCGTGCTGCTGTTCCTGCTGGCCTACGGCGTGCGCAACCTGAGCGGCCGCCTGGCCAAGGCAGTCTATCTGCTGGCCGTGCTGCCCGTGGGCGTGCCCGGCCTGGTGATGGGCCTGTCGTACATCTTCACTTTCAACGACCCGGCCTATCCGCTGCACTGGCTGTACGGCACGGCGCTGCTGATTGCCTTGTGCAACTTCTATCACTACCATACGCAGGGCTTTCTGACCATGACCACCGGCATGCGCATGGTGCCCCAGGCCCTGGAAGAAGCCGCCGCCTGCCTGGGCGGCCGAGCGCGCCACATCATGGGCGACGCCATCCTGCCCGTCATCGCCCCCACGGTCCTGGCGGTATTCTTTTTCCTGTTCATGCGCTCCATGGTCACACTGTCCGCCGTCATCTTCCTGGTCACCCCCGAACTGAACGTGGCGGCCGTGTCGGTCATGCACCTGAACGAATCCGGCTTCGTCTCGCAGGCAGCAGCTTTTTCCACCATCATCATCCTGGTGGTATCGGTCGCCATGCTGCTGATGCGGGCGCTGGTGCACTACGCGCGCCCGAACCTGACGGTGGGGATGAACTGAGATGTGGGCCGAGGCGCGCCACCAGAAGATCCGTTCCCTGCTGCAGCGGCATGACCGCATCACCACGGAACACGCCATGCGGGAACTGGGCGTCTCGCGCGAGACCGTGCGCCGCGATTTCCTGGAAATGGAGGCCCTGGGGCTGCTGCAGCGGGTGCATGGCGGCGCCATCCACCTGAGCGACGAACCGCCCCTGGACAAACGCAACACCATCCACGTCGCGGCCAAAAAGGCCATCGCCCGGGCCGTCGCACAGCGCCTGCGGGCCCCCCTGACGCTGTTCATGGACGCCGGCAGCACCACGACCATCCTGGCCAGGGAACTGACCCAGCTCAGCGGCCTGACCCTGATCACCAATTCGCTCAGTGCGGCAGCCTGCTTCACGGAATCACGTCCGGCCCCCGACAGCCAGGTCATCATCCTGCCCGGCTCGCTGAACACCGAACTGTTTTCGACTACGGGGTCTTCGACCATCCTGAAGATCCAGGACTTCCACGCCGACATCGCGCTACTGTCCCCGGTGGCGGTCAACGCACGCCAGGGGGCCTCCAGTTTCCTGCACGACGAAGCCGTGATCGCTCGCGCCATGTCCGCAGGCGCCAACGAAACCTGGATCCTGGCCGACCACAGCAAGATCGGCGCGGCCAGCCGCGAGACGTTCTGCCCCGCCAACCGCATCGACCGCCTGTTCTCGAACCACGCGGCCCAGGACGCGGACGGCTACGAGGACTTACGAGGCCAGGTCGGCGAGGCTGTCCTGGTCTGAATCGATCACCAGGCGGTCGCGCCCGGTGTCCTTGGCGCGATACAGGCAGGCGTCGGCACGCCTGAACAAGGACTGCGCCGTGTCTCCGGGCTGCCAGGCTGCGGCCCCCGCGCTCAGGGTCAGCGACAGCCGACGGCCATCTTCCAGATCCACGGAATGCAGGCGCACATGCTCCAGCACCCGCCGGATCAGGACGGCGGCGTCATCCAGTGTCGCGCCTGGCAGCAGGACGACGAATTCCTCGCCACCGAAACGGGCCAGCACGTCCGATTTGCGCCGCAGGAGATTGCCCAGGACTTCGGCGACCCATTTCAGGACGTGATCGCCGACATCGTGGCCGTATTCATCGTTGACACGCTTGAAATGGTCCAGATCAAAGACGGCCAGCACCGCGCAGGAATCTTCTCGACCCGATTGATCCAGCACCTGTTCCAGGGATTCGTCCAGCCCGCGCCGGTTCAGCAGGCCGGTCAGGGGGTCGTGCAGAGTCAGTTCGCGCAACTGCTGATTGGCCTGCTGCAGCGCCCCCAGGGCAGTGCGCAGATCGGCGGTGCGTGCCTGGACTTCGTGTTGCAGGGAACTGCGGGCCGAGGACTCGATCCGCAAGGCGCGGTCCAGCAGCTCGCGCAATTGCATGATTTCAGCATAGGTCAGCAAGAACATCTGGCTGCCCAGGGCGGCCTGCATCCAGCGTTCCTGGGCCATGAAGCCTGGGATGTAGCCAAAGGCGGCCAGGCTGTAGAGCAGGAAGCCGGCATAGAAGACCAGCCAGGACGCCGCGTACCAGCGGGCAGCGCGTTCGCCCTGCCGCCCATGCCGCAGCCCGATGCCGAACATGCACAGCATGCTGACCAGGGCATACACGGTATTGATCTTGATGATGAGCGCATACGGCGCCCAGAAACTGGCTGCCAGCAGCACCACGCCAACGACAAACAGACACTGGATCACCAGCGCATGGCGCGGCTGGCGGCCGGAACGCACATCCAGGAACGCCCGTGTGAACAGCAGCAGGCTGAGGATGGCCAGCACTTCGGTCACCGGCACCGAGACATTGGCCAACCAGGGGGAATCCGGCCACAGGTATTGGAAACTGAGCCCCGACATCGACGTCAGGAACAGGCCCGCGCACAGGATGTAGATAGCGGTGTACAGCGGCTGCAGGATCCGCAGGCGCAGGAACAGCGTCAGGTTGAAAATGGCCAGCAGCCCCAGCGCGCCCATGAACATGCCTTGCGCCAGGCTGTGTCCCTGGGTGCCGGCCAGCGCGGATTCCGCCGTATGCAGGGACAGAGGGATGTTGATGGCACCGTTGCTGCGCACCCGGATCACCACCCCCAGGGATTGCCCCGGCTTGAAGTCCAGCGGCAGCAGGAACAGGCGGTGATTGACGGGACGCAGCCCGAAGGGGCGCGCATCGCCCATGCGCTCGACACGCAGCAGGACCGGCGCTGCGCCGGCACCGGCGGGATCCAGGTCGTAGACCCAGAAATCCACGTCGTCGAGCAAGGGATAGTCCAGCTGCAGGAACCAGGCGTGCGAGACCAAGTCGGAATTGCGCAGCGGTACGTAGACCCAGTATGCCGCCTGGGTGTGCGCGAAGACCAGATGGTCAGCATCGCGGCGCTGGACGGGCCAGCGGCCGCTGAGCACGTCTTCCGGCCCCAGGGACTGCTGTTCGTCCCGCACGAAACAGACGTCGGCCAGCGACGGGATATCCGGCTGCACCGGAGACAGGGAGCGGGTCGGGCAGGCCGCCGCCAGGGGCTGAGCCATGGCGGCCTGCGGCACGACCAGCATCAGCCAGACGCCCAGCATCACCCGCGCGATCAGCCACGACAGGCACACGCGTTCACGTATTCGCGAAGCGCGCCGCCCCCGGCCGATGATCCGACCATGCCTGCATTCCATGCCCCTTCAAGCCCCCCCATGAAACGTATCAGGGTTATGCTGCATCAATGCATTATGCATGTGAAGCTGAAGCCATGCGATCTTTTTCCCGCCGCACTGCCATGTTAGGCTGAAGCGTTCGCATATTTACCATTTCGTCCGGATATCCTCATGCCTTCCACTGCCACCCCGATCTCCCCCGTCCCGGCCCCTCTGCGATCGGCGCGATTCATGCGCACACCGAACCTGGCCGAGCCGGACACCGATCAGTTACGGGCATCGATCCGGCAGTACTTCCTGGAAACCTGCGACCGCTACGAATCGCTGTTCCAATGTCTGGCCAACGACGAGGCCTATTTCGTCAAGCCCATCGCGCTGCGCCACCCCCTGATCTTCTATTTCGGCCACACCGCCACATTCTTCGTCAACAAACTGCTCCTGACACGCATGATCGATCAGCGCCTGGATCAGCGCCTGGAATCCACTTTTGCCGTTGGCGTGGACGAAATGAGCTGGGACGACCTGGACGAGCAGAACTACGACTGGCCAACCGTGGCCGAAGTCCGGGCCTACCGCGACCGGGTGCGTCGGATGGTCTGCGACCTGATCGACCATGCGCCCCTGCAATCCCCGATCGACTGGCAGAACCCCTGGTGGGCCATCATCATGGGGATCGAACACGAACGCATCCACCTGGAAACCTCGTCTGTGCTGATCCGCCAGCACGCACTGAAATATGTGCGGCCAGCCGCCGGTTGGGAACCCCAGGCCGATGCGGGCGCAGCCGCCCCACACAACGAAACCGTTCGGGTTCCGGGCGGGACGGTGCAGGTCGGCAAGGCCTTCACCGATCCGCAATACGGTTGGGACAACGAATACGGCACCCATACGGCAGAGATCGAATCCTTCCAGGCCAGCCGCTACCTGGTCAGCAACCAGGAATTCCTGGCCTTCGTCGAGGCGGGTGGCTATCGCAATCACCGCGACTGGACCGAAGAAGGCCGCCAGTGGCTGGCCTTCAGCCAGGCCGAACACCCGACGTTCTGGGTAAAGAAGACCCAGGGCTGGGCCTTGCGCCTGATGACCGGTGAAATCCCCATGCCCTGGTCCTGGCCCGTAGAGGTCAACTACCTGGAGGCCAAGGCCTTCTGCAACTGGAAGGCCGCCGAAACCGGCCAGCCCGTGCGCATGCCTACCGAGGACGAATGGTACCGGCTGTACGATGCCGCAGGGCTGCACGATCCCGACGACCGGCCCTGCGCCGCCAATCTGCACCTGGATCACGGGGCCTCATCCTGCCCGGTCGATCGCTACGCCCACGGAGACTGGTTCGACGTGGTGGGCAACGTCTGGCAATGGACGGAAACCCCCACCTATCCGTTCAACGGCTTTGACGTCCATCCGATCTACGACGATTTCACCACCCCGACCTTCGATGGCCGGCACAACCTGATCAAGGGCGGGTCCTGGATCGCCTGCGGCAACGAGGCCGTGCGCGCCTCGCGCTATGCCTTCCGGCGGCATTTCTTCCAGCATGCCGGGTTCCGCTACGTGATTTCGCACGCTCCGGCCGAGGCTCCCGCCGCCTACTACGAAACCGACAAACTCATGTCCGAATACGCCGAATTCCATTACGGCGACACCTATTTCGGTGTACCGAATTTCTCGCAGGCGCTGGCGCAGCACGCCATCGCCGCCATGGGCGATCGACCCCGCCGCCGCGCCCTGGACCTGGGCTGCGCATCGGGACGGGCCACCTTCGAACTGGCACGCGCCTTCGAGCAGGTCACCGGAGTGGATTTCTCGGCCCGCTTCATCAACCAGGGCGTGCAGCTGATCCAGTCCGGCCAGTTGCGCTACACCCTGACCGACGAGGGCGATCTGGTGTCCTACAAGGCCCGCAGCCTGGCTGACCTGGGCCTGCAGGATATGATCGGCCGGGTCGAGTTCTACCAGGGCGACGCCTGCAACCTGAAACCCCAGTTCTCGCAATACGACCTGGTGCTGGCCGCCAATCTGATCGACCGGCTATACGATCCGGCCCGGTTCCTGGACCAGATCCACGAGCGCATCGTCCCCGGCGGTCTGCTGGTGATCGCCTCGCCCTACACTTGGCTGGAAGAACACACGCCGCGCCAGGCCTGGATCGGCGGGTTCAAGAAAGACGCCGAGAACTACACCACACTGGACGGCCTGCAGGATCACCTGGGCAGCCATTTCCGGCGGGTGTCGGGCCCCACCGACGTGCCCTTCGTGATCCGCGAGACTCGGCGCAAATTCCAGCACACGCTGTCGGAAATGACGATCTGGGAACGATTCTAGCGTGCCGTTAGGCTAACCCACGTCCATCCCGGCCCGGGATGCGGCGCGGGCTCAGGCCTCCGGCTGTGTCCGGTGATCCTTCACAAAGGCGGCGAAGACATCCGCCGTCAGCGGTCGGCTGTAGTAATAGCCCTGAACCTCTTCGCAGCCATTGGCTCTCAGGAATTCCTGCTGCTCGGCGGTTTCCACGCCTTCGGCGATGGTGCGCAGGCCCAGGCTGCGCGACAGTTGGATGATGGCCGTGGCGATGGCCTGGTCTTCCGGATCTACATTGATGTCGCGCACGAAAGACTGGTCGATCTTCAGCTTGTGCAGCTTGAAGCGCTTCAGGTAGCTGAGCGATGAATAGCCGGTGCCGAAATCATCGATGGCGAACCGGACCCCGAAATGCGACAGTTCTTCCATGCGTTGCGCCACTGATTCCGGCGCCTTCATGGCCACGGCTTCCGTCAGTTCCAGTTCCAGCTGACTGGCCGGCACCCCCGTATCGGCCAGAATCCGCTTGATCTGGCCCGGGAGGTCGGGCTGGTTGAACTGCACGGCCGACAGGTTCACGGCGATGCACAATTCGGGCAAGCCCTGGTCCCGCCATTGACGCAGTTGCTGCATGGCAGTACGCAGCACCCATTCACCGATGGGAATGATCAGGCCGTTGGCCTCGGCGATGCGGATGAATTCCGAAGGCGGCACCCTCCCCCATTGCGGCGATTCCCAGCGCAGCAGCGCCTCGGCGCCCAGGATGGCGCCGTCCTTGAGAGCGAACTGCGGCTGATAGACCAGGAACAGTTCCCGATTGGCCAGGGCTTGCTTGAGCGCATTGCCCAGCATCAGTTCACGGCTGACTTGGGCCTGCATTTCGGGCGTGAACATCCCCACCCGATGGCGCCCATCGCTTTTGGCACGGTACATGGCGGTTTCCGCGCTTTTCAACAAGGTGTCGAACGCTGCCGCATCGTCGGGATAGAGGGCCACCCCGATCGTGGCCGAACTGAAGATGTCCTGATCGGCCAGCCGCAGCGGTAACGACACCGCCTGCAGCAGAGCCCGCGCCTGCGCCATGGCCTGCTGCTGGGTGGCCCCGGGCACCAAGGCGACGAAATCATCCCCCGAATACCGTGACAGAAAGGCTGCAGCCGGCAGCTGGGCGCGCAAGCGCCGGGCCATTTCCTGCAGCAAGGCATCGCCGACATGGTGGCCCAGGGAATCGTTGACGGCCTTGAAGTGGTCCAGGTCCATCCACAGGGCGGCCATGCCGTCGCCGCGATCCATGGCATCGCGACACAGCTCGCGCAACTGGTCCCGATTGGGGAGCCCGGTGAGCTGGTCGAACTGCGACAGCAGCCGGATGCGTTCGTCTGCCCGGCGCTTTTCCGTCACGTCTTCGTTGTGGGCCAGGTAGTTGGTGACGCGTCCCTGGGCATCGCGCACTGGATAGATCAGTACGGATTCGGTGTATTCTCGGCCGCTTTTGCTGAGATTCTGCCATTCGCCGCGCCATGCCAGACCCTGCGCCAACTGCTCCCACATGGCGCGAAACTTGGTAGCAGGCGTGCGGGCAGGTTTCAGCCGACGCAGGCTGCGGCCCACGACTTCGGCAGCCGTATAGCCGCTGATGCGCGTGAAGGCCTCGTTGACGAACTCGACCCGGGCCTGGCTGTCGGTGATGATCATGGAGACCGGGCTTTGCACCACGGCGGTGGACAGCGTGCGCAAGGCCTGTTCGCTATTGCGCCGAGCCGTGACATCGCGCGAGATCACCACGAACTGGGGAGCTTGTCCGGGGGGCACGGCCTTGCGGGCCACCGAGAGTTCGAATTCGCGCGACTGGCCCTCTCTGTCGTGCAGGGTAATGATCTTGCCCTGGGATTGCCCCTGCACTGCGGCCTCTTGCAGCGCGTCCAGCACGATCCGAGCGTCCCTGGGCTGCAGGAGGTCACTGACGGTGCGCCCCAGCAATTGATCCGCGGGCTCGGACAGATCCGACGGACGGCTGGTGTGGACCGACAGATAGCGGCCGTCGGCGTCCATGTTGAACACCAGATCGGGCATGGCGTCGAGCGTCGCCTGCAGCCGGTCCTGGGAATCCCGCAGCAAGGCATAGGGATGCTGCACGGCTTCGACGAAGACGGCCCGGTACAGGAACAGGTAGGCCACGACCTTGTAGATGTGGCCAAAAAGAATGTAGATATCCGTGACCCCCTCGTACAGGGTGAGGAAGAACTCGCCCTGCGCCATGACACAGGCCGCCACGAACAAGTCGCTGACGTTGTAATTCCGAGGCTGGCGCATGCGCAGCCAGAACAGCAGCGCCGCCGCCAGGTACAGCGCAATGAGGCCGTATTCCGCAAAGATCTTGAAGGAGGTCAGCCCCTGGCCGGGGATGAAGGTCTGCGGGATGCTGTCCGGTTGCAGGAAATACAGTGCGGTCAGCCCTGCCACCAGGACCAGCACGCCCACCACCTGCCCCCCCAAGGGGACGCGAATGGCGCGATCCTTCCAGGCCAGAACCGCAATCGCCAGCAAGCCCAGCGCACTGAACAGGCGCGCCAGCAGCCAGAAATAAATGGCCTTGTCCGCATCCAGGTTGGGGGTGATGAGTTCGGGCATGCCCTGATAGGCCAGGACATGCAGGAAATCCAGCAGCGCAACCCCCAGAAAGGTGCTGCCCAGCAGGACCATGTTGCCGGGCAGGACTTCATGGCGACTGGCCCAAAGCACTGCGAATATCAGCGAGGCCACGATCACGGAGACGGCTTCGGTCAGATTGTGCAGCGGCAGATAGTGGGCGATTTCATGAAAGGACGCAGGAAACGTCAGGCTGCTGACCAGAATCAGCAGCGCCATCAACACACTGACAGAACGAAAGGCGCGACGCGCACCCGCCTGGTAGTTGGGGTGTATCCACATAGTTGCTAATCATATAGCGCATTGCCATATGCTTAATCATCGAAAAGCTTTGCAGGGTCGATAAGGGCTCATTAGAATGAAAACCCATAAAACAAGCCGTTCATATAACAACACCGCTTAACTATCGAGGCCTGCTCATGAAAAAACTTTCCGCTCTCGTACTGGCTGCAGCTCTGCCCCTGCTCTCGATGGCGCCTGCCGCCCAGGCGGCGACCGACGATCTGGCCGCCATCCAGAAGGCCGGCACCATCCGCATCGGCACCGAGGGCACCTATGCCCCGTTCTCCTTCCACGACCAGAAGGACAACAAGCTGGTGGGCTTTGACGTGGACATCGGCCGCGCCATCGCCAAACAACTGGGCGTCAAGGCGGAGTTCGTCGAAGGCAAATGGGACGGCCTGATCGCCGGGCTGAACGTCAACCGCTACGACGTGGTCATCAACCAGGTCGGCATCACGCCCGAACGCCAGGCCAAATACGAATTCTCGAAACCGTACATCTCCTCGGCAGCCGCCCTGATCGTGCGCGACGACAACACGGCCATCCACACTTTCCAGGACCTGAAAGGCAAGCGCTCCGCCAACACCATCACCAGCAACTTCGGCAAACTGGCCCAGCGCTACGGGGCCGAGGTCGTGCCGGTGCAGGGCTTCAACGACGCCATCGCATTGCTGACGTCCGGCCGGGTGGACGCCACCGTCAACGATGAACTGTCCTTCCTGGACTTCAAGAAGCAGCAGCCCGCCGCCAAGGTCAAGGTCGTGGCCACGGATGACAGCGCGGAGTTCAGCCAGTCGGGCGTACTGATGCGCAAGGACCAGCCCGCCCTGAAAGCTGCTGTGGACAAGGCGCTGGACGCCATCCGCGCCGACGGCACGTACAAACAAATCTCGGAACGCTACTTCGGCACCGACCTGTCTTCCCGGGTGAAGTAAGCCCGATCGCCTATACTGCGACACGATCCCCAAGGAGTTCCCGACCGTGCCAGATTGGCTGCACCTGATGGCAAACTCCCTCTGGCCGCTGCTGGTCGGAGGGTTTCAATTCACCGTACCGCTGGCGATCCTGTCGTTCCTGATCGGGCTGGCGCTGGCATTCCTGGCGGCCATCGCACGGCTGTTCGGACCGCCGCCGCTGGTCGCCCTGGTGCGCTTCTACATCTGGCTGATCCGGGGCACCCCCCTGCTGGTGCAGCTGTTCGTGATCTTCTACGGACTGCCCAGCATCGGCTTCGTCCTCGACCCGCTGCCGGCCGCGCTGATCGGTTTTTCGCTGAACGTCGGGGCCTACAACGCGGAGGTCATCCGCGGGGCCATCGAGGCCATCCCCCGGGGCCAGTGGGATGCCGCCTATTCCCTGAGCATGACCCGCGCCCAGGCGCTGCGGCGCACGATCCTGCCGCAGGCGGCCCGCGTAGCCGTGCCGCCGCTGTCCAATTCCTTCATCGCGCTGGTCAAGGACACTTCCCTGGCAGCCGTCATCACGGTGCCGGAAATCTTCCAGGCCGCGCAGCGCATCGCGTCCGTCACCTACGAACCGCTGATCCTGTACACGGAAGCCGCCCTGATCTACCTGGTCCTGTGCACCTTCCTGTCAGCCGCGCAGACCCGGCTCGAACGCCATTTCAGCCAGCACGCTGTTTTTTCCGAGGGCCAGCGATGATCCAGCTGGAAGGCATCCGCAAGTCCTTTGGCGGCCACGAGGTCCTGAAAACCGTCGGCGTCACCATTCCCGAAGGCCAGGTCACGGCCCTGATCGGCCCGTCGGGCAGCGGCAAGAGCACGCTGCTGCGCTGCGTGAACTTGCTGGAAACCCCCGACGAAGGCCAGCTCACCATCGGCACCGAAACGATCCAATTCCAGGCGGGGCGTCACCCCGACCGGCACGCCGTCCAGCGGGTCCGGCAACAGACCGGCATGGTGTTCCAGAATTTCCAGCTGTTCCCGCACCAGACCGCCATCCAGAACGTGATGGAAGGCCTGATCACCGTCAAGCGCTGGCCGCGCGACCGGGCCTACGCGCGCGCCTGTGAATTGCTGGACAAGGTCGGCCTGCGCGACAAGGCCGATGCCTGGCCCGCCAGCCTGTCGGGCGGCCAGCAACAGCGCGTGGCCATCGCCCGCGCCCTGGCGCCCGAACCGCGCGTGCTGCTGTGCGATGAACCCACATCCGCCCTGGACCCTGGGCTGGCGGCGGAAGTCGTGGCCGTGCTGGGCGCCCTGGCCCAGGAAGGCATGACCATGCTGATGGCCACGCACGATCTGCGGCTGGCCGCGCAGATCGCCCGTCAGACGGTGTTTCTGGAAGACGGCGCCATCGTCGAATCCGGGCCTTCGCAAGACCTGTTCCAGCATCCCCGGGATCCCAGGACGCAGCGCTTCGTGGTCACGCTGCAGGGCTGAACCGCAGCGGCACGGTTCATCGCGCCAGGATGAGGTCAGAGCATGTCAGGAGCGTCCATCCCCCACCAGCGCAGGGTGCAGACAAAATGCGTCCTGATCGCCTTCATGGCCCCGGAGTCGTCTCCTACCAGGATCGAGTCTAGGATATCCAGATGCTCGTCCATGGCAGAGATAATACGCTCTGAAAGAAACCGCCGCGATAGCTGCAGGACGGTGATACGGTCGTGATTGCTGGCGTAGATACGCGACGCCAAAGAGTTATTCAGTGCCTGCTCCAGCACGCGGTGCAGTTCCCGGTCGACCTCTCGGGCCCGGCGCTGCAACGCCGGCGTGACATTCACGCCGGCCTCGTCGCGTATTTCGGCATGCGCCTGCCGGAGCTCGCGCAGGTGCTCTCGATCCGCCTGATTGGCCAGGATCCGGGCGCCTTCCTGATCCATCAGGTATCGCAAGTGAAAACATTCTTGGATGACGGATGGCAGCGGTTCAATCACCAGCACACCCCGCTTGGGCAGGATCTGGACCAGGCCCTGGGTTTCCGCATACTTGACCGCTTCCCGCACAGGGGCCAGAGGATAGCCCGACAGCTCGACCAGTTCCGAGATAGACACCATCTGGCCCGCCCGTACATCGCCGCTAAGTAACAGCGTCCTGATGGCTTGAAATGCCTGATCGGCAAGCAGCATATCCCCCCCTGGTAGATTATCCGCATCCGAAAGGTTTCGCTGTTCCTAGGATGGCGATTGGTAGGCTTGTTCAACGGCTGCAAAAGGCCATTTGACTGCTTTAGGTTCCGGTAGACGGAAACTACCGCTGAGTGGTTTTTTCAGGTTCAAGCGGACCAGCGACTGAGCCAGCCCAACAGCTTCACGCACCCCGTTGAGCACCGGAACACTGAGTTGCGGTGCAATGCCTTCATAAATGTTAGCAAATATCGCCCCGGAAAGGACGATGGCCTCTGCCTGATGGTCATGCACCTCTGCCTCGATCATGGCCCGCAATTCAGGAAAGACGAGTGCGGGATTCCTGATCTGCTCGTCAGAGAGCGGCGGCAGTGACAGCACGGCACCCAGCCGGGCGTCCAGACCGTAACGCCTGGCCAGTTCTGCATAAATGCCACGAGCGTGATAGCCGAATGTGATCAGGGAAAAACGTTCCGCGACTGTCATCGCGGTCAACATCGCGGCCTCTGTCATGCCGATGACCGGAATATCCAGGCACTCGCGCAGAGCTGACAAGCCGCTGTCAAAGGAAATGGCCAGGATGACGGCATCATGACCCGGTGCATGTTCCAGAGCCAGGTGCAGGGCCTCCGCCGCAGCCAAGGCGTCCTCGGAACGCCCGCTCACGATCGGGGAGCCATACGTACCGGTCACCGCAGTGAGCTGAACATCGGGCGCGAGGACCGTTTTTGCAGCCGCCGCGACCATCTCAGTGACGAATTGGCTGGTATTGGGATTGATCAGAAGTAATTTCATGTCTATTGGCTAAAGTCAGCTGCCACGATAGCAACTGTATCCCCATGGAGAAAGGAGGAGGACCACGTGATGATGTTCGGCGATGTCCTGGATGCGGAGTTTGACCGGGACAGTATCGAAAAAGGGATGATCTCCCACGCCGAACCCCAGTTGGCGGTAATAGTCGCCAACTTGGAATTCGAGCACATAATCTGTGGCTACGAGACAGCCATCCGGTATCAACCAGTGATCGGTTCTGCCTTCCGCATTGATCGCGAAGCCGGACTCTGCGGAGCAGTCAGCGTCCCTTAGCAAAGTCCCCTGCAAACCGCAGGCGCCGACGCCACGGGCAATGTCGATGACATGCAAGGACAAACCCGCGCCGCCACCCGTACCCTGTGATGGCTGCATGACATCTGGCCACGAGGCTGGGTCACCGACATGCCAGGCGCCAGATTCACGGGGTGACCGTGAGGGTGGAGCCCCTCTGTAACAAGAATATCCGCCAGGCGCCACGATCAACGGGACATGATAGTGAGCCAGCGGCTCGGCCAGACGAAAGCACACCCGAACACAGGGGAAGATAGAGGGGGCATCAAAATACGCCGCCAGATCGAAGTCCAGCACATAGGATCCCGCCCGGGCACTCGCACTGGAGAGCAGCGGAGCGGCACACCGCCCCTGAGCATTCAGCGTCACACTGGCCAGTGGCGTCGCGCGCGTCCGGGCATCGCCTTCGCGCAGAGTGACACCCAGTCCAGCCCCCGGGCAGCCTCGTGAAAGATCCAGGGCGTGCGTGGTCAGGATTGCCTGCTGAGCATACAGGTCCATCGACATGTCAGACCTCGGCGGATGCGGCCTGCTGCGTACGGCTGGCCCGGAAATGATTGAAATAGAAATTGAGCAACATCGACACGATGGCCGACAGTGCGATCCCACTGTGCGTCAGCGGCGTCAGGGATTTCGGGAAATGCCCGAAAAAACTGGGGGCAATCATGGGAATTAGCCCGATTCCCACACTGATGGCGACAATGAAGAGATTATGCTGATTCCGGTAATCAACGTCCGACAGAATCTTGATGCCGGTGGCACACACCATGCCGAACATCACGATACCTGCGCCCCCGAGAACATAAGCGGGAATCGAAGCCGCGAGGATGCCCAGTTTGGGAAACAACGCAAATACGATCAAGATGATGCCCGCCATGGCGCATACCCAACGGCTCTTGATGCCTGTCACTCCCACGAGACCGATATTCTGCGAGAACGATACATAGGGAAAGGTGTTGAAGATGCCGCCAATGACTGTCCCGAGCCCATCGACCAACAGACCGCGTGTGATGCCCTCCGGGCCGGGCCGACGCCCGACCATTTCACCCACAGCCAGCAACAGCCCGATGGTCTCGACCATGACAATGACCATCACGATCGATAGCGACAGGATGGCCCAGGGATGGAATGTCGGCCAGCCGAATGCCAAAGGCTCGATGACTTCAAACCAGGCGGCTTCGCGCAAACCCGTGAGGTCGACACGCCCCGTCATCCAGGCCAGCGCAAAACCCACCAGCAAGCCAACCAAAACCGAAATGTTGGCCCAGAAACCCTTGGCGAATTTTGCCAGAAGCAAAATGACAATCAGCACAAGCCCCGCAAACAGGAGATTTTCAGGAGCGCCATAATTCGGATTGGGCACGTCCTGAAGGACCCCATCCACCATTTTTCTGATCGTGGGATTGCCGCCCGCCGCCCAATTGATACCGATGCGTAGAATCGTCAGACCGGTCACTGCAATCACGGTGCCCGTCACGACGGGCGGAAAGAACCGCACCAGCTTACCGACGAACGGCGCCAGTATCATGGTGACAATCCCTGCGCCGATAATGGAGCCATACAGGCCCTGTGCGCCGATGTTGGGATCACCCGCCAAGATGATCATCGACGGCACGGTCGCAAACGTCACCCCCATCATGACAGGCAGCCTCACGCCGAATTTCCAAAAACCGACGGACTGCAGGATCGAAATGACCCCGCAAGCGAACAGATCGCAATTGATCAACAAGGCGATCTGCTCTTTGGGCAGCCCCAGCACGCCGCCGATGATGAGCGGAACAGCAATGGCGCCCGCGTACATGATCAACACATGTTGCAAGCCAAAAATAAAGAGTTCCCAGACAGGCAGCACCTCGTCTGCAGGATGCACGTCAGATTTCTTCAGATTCATGATGTCTCGTCCCACGCAATTTGATTGCTTGTCATTGATGTGATTGCAGCCAGGCGCCCAGCTGCGCTCTTTCCTCGTCGGTCATCTGAGTCAGATTTCCGGGAGGCATTTCCTTGCTGTTGACAGCCCGGGCCATGATCAGGGGCGCACTGGCTTCGATCTGGGCCAGCGTATCGAGCCTGAAACCCAGTGGCGCCGACGAGAACAAAGGGCTGCTCGGGGTCGCTGAGTGACAGGTCACGCACCGGTTCTGCACGATCTGGTGGATCTGCTCGCTGCTGGCGACAGCGCCGGCCGGCATACTGCCAGGCGACGACGGAATCCTGGTGAGGCCGATACCCAGAGCGATGAGCGCTGCGGCAGCAAGCAGGAGACGGTGATCCGAGCGATCCGTCTTGAACTGCACGTTGCGCCAATGCCTCAACAGCGTACCTGCCGACATCAACAGAAACAGCACCAGCCAATTGAGGGCACTGCCCGTCACTGCCGAGAAATGCGTTGACAACATGGCCAGGATCACGGGCAGGGTGATGTAATTGTTATGTGTCGACACCCGCTTTGCGCGTTCTCCCAGGGAGATATCCAGGGGCTGCCCTTGCTGGATCTGCCGACGCATCTTGATGTGATTGGGAACAATGACGAAATGGACGCTCAATGCCATGACGGTCCCCAGCATGGCGCCCACCTGGATGAACGCGCCTCGCGCACTGAACAAATGGACACAGACAAAGCACAGCAGCAGAACCACAGCCGCAAAACACAGGCTGAAGATCCGTTCACTGCGTATCGTCCGCACCAGGGCGTAATACACCGGCCAGATGATCGCCAGCAAGAGGACGCTGATCAACACCCCCGTGACCGGTGAGACGTTCAGGACGGACGCATCGAGCAGATATATGCTGGCGCTCGCCCAATACAACAGGGCCAGCAACGCCAGACCGCTGAGGAACGTGAACTGTGCAGGACCCGAATGCGCCAACGTGCGGGGATGATCGCGATCCGGCCAATACTGCTCATGGTAGTAAAAACTGCCACCGTGCATCTCGTGGATGGTGCCGCGATTGTTTTCCTTGGTGACCGGGTCTTGCGTGGGCCTGACTCGGAGATCGAACCAATTGAAATAAAACGAAGTCCCGATCCATGTAATCGCCGCGATGACGTGCCCCCATCGGACCAGAATGGAAAGCCAGTTGATTGTTTCCTGCATGAGTCTCCTCTCCTTTTGCATATCTGATGCTCGACAATACATATCTTCTTATATTTGTACTGACATGTTAGTTATAACATCAGTGAGGAATGCCGAAAATGCTTTTCACACAGATCTAGGGGAAATCCCCGAACGCGGTTACGTTTCAGGCATCAGGAAGACGCCCCTGGCGCAGGCACCGGCGCTGCCGCCGTGTACTTCGCCCCCGCCACGCAGGCGACGACAAAGGCGGTGACGACGATCATCGTCGCCGTGACGGATTCACCCAGCAGCCAGGCCGACAGCAGCAGGCCCAGGAAAGGCTGCAACAGCTGCAACTGGCCCACCGCTGCGATACCGCCCTGGGCCAGGCCCCGATACCAGAAGATGAAACCCACCAGCATGCTGAAGACCGCCACATAGGCCAGGCCCACCCAGGCCGAGAACGGCACGGTCGCCGCATCCGCCGGCCACAGCCACCACATCAGCGGCAGGCTGAAGGGCAAGGACAGGACCAGGACCCAGCAGATGACCTGCCAGCCCCCCAGGCGGCGCGACAGGCGGCCGCCTTCGGCATAGCCGTAGCCACAGCTGAGAATCGCGATCATCATCAGGGCATCCGCCCCCAGGGACCCCGAGCCGTCCTGACTGAAAGCAAAACCGGCCACGGATGCGGCGCCCAGCACGGCAAACGCCCAGAACGCCCGCGAGGGGCGTTCGCCCCCCAGCCAGGTGCCGAAGATCGCGGTAGCCAGCGGCAGCAGGCCGATGAAGACCAGGGAATGCGCCGAGGTGATGGTGCGCAACGCCAGCGCCGTGCACAGGGGGAAACCCACGACTACGCCCAGCGCCACCAGCGCCAGGGTGCGCCATTCGGCCCAGGTGGGGCGCAGGTTTCGGCCGGCCATGATCAGGGCCACGGCCAGCAGGCCGGCCAGGGCGGAGCGCCCTGCCGTGACGAACCCCGGATCCAGCCCCAGCACGGCCACCCGCGTGGCCGGCAGCGAACCGCTGAAAATCGCCACGCCGATCGCGCCGTTGATCCAACCCTGTGTGCTTGTCTGCATGAAACCGCCCTGCTTGCTCAGTACCGATTGAGCAGACACTATGCCGCCCGAATCTTGTCCCTGCCAGATACAGTCTGGTACAGTACGCTGAAACTGTACTGGTTTTATCGGATATGCCCCACCCCACTGCCAAGGCCGGCCGTACCCGCCACGTCATGCAATACGTGCACCAGCGCATCGCGGCCCGCGAGTGGCAGCCTGGCGCGCGCCTGCCGTCCCTGCGGTCCATGGCACGCCACCAGGGCGTGTCCAAATCCACGGTGGTCGAGGCCTACGAACGGCTGGTGGCCAACGGCACGATCCGCCCCCAGGCCGGATCGGGATTCTACGTCGCCGGTCCGCTGGCGCCGCTGACGCTGGCGGAAATCGGCCCGCGCCTGGATCGGCAGGTCGACCCCCTGTGGGTCGCCCGGCAGTCGCTGGACGTGGGCGCCCAGGCGCTGAAGCCCGGCTGCGGCTGGCTGCCCGCCGACTGGATGCCCACGGAACTCATCCGCGCCGCACTGCGGCAGGCCGCGCGCGACCCTGCCGCCACGCTGACGGACTACGCGGCTGCGCTCGGACTTCCTGCTCTGCGGACAACCATCGCGCAGCAGCTGTCGCAACGCGGCCAGCCGGTGGATCCGCGACAGGTGCTGGTGACGGATTCCGGCACCCAGGCCATCGACCTGCTGTGCCGCTTCCTGATCCGCCCCGGAGACACGGTCCTGGTGGACGATCCCTGCTATTACAACTTCCTGGCCCTGCTGCGCGCCCACCAGGCCCACATCGTCAGCGTTCCCTACCAGCCCGATGGCCCGGACATGGCACGCTTTCGCCAGGCAGTCGCCGAATATCGGCCCAGGCTGTATCTCAGCAATTCCGGTCTGCACAATCCCACTGGCGCGACCTTGTCCCACCCCAAGGCACGCCAGATCCTGGATCTGGCCAGAGCCCACGACATGATCCTGGTGGAAGACGATATTTTCAGCGCCTTCGAGCCGGCGCCATCCACCCACCTGGCCAGCCTCGACGGACTGGACCGGGTGATCCAGGTCGGCAGTTTTTCCAAGACGCTGTCAGCCAGCCTGCGATGCGGCTACCTGGCGGTGCGCGCGGACTGGATCGACGCCCTGGCCGACCTGCGCACGGCCACGACATTTTCCGGCGCATGGCTGACCCAGTCCATCGTCAGCCACGTGCTGCAGGATCCTGCCTGGCCGCGCCACATCGGCCTGCTGCGCCAACGCCTGGCTCAGGCCATGGGCCGCGCCGTACCCCTGCTGCGGGCACTGGGGCTGGAGCCCTGGCGCGTGCCGCCCGGGGGCATGTTCCTGTGGTGCCGCCTGCCCGACGCCCTGGACGGCACCCGGCTGGCCTCGCTGGGCCTGCAGCAGGGCCTGGTCCTGGCGCCCGGCAACGTCTTCAGCCTGTCCCAAGGCGCCGACGCCATGCTGAGATTCAATGTGTCGCAGATGGACGATCCCCGCCTGCCCGGCCTGTTGGCCACCCTGATGGACCAGGCAGGCGGCGGGGCGCATACTGCCGGCATCCCCGAATCCCCCACTGTCACACCATAGCCCCACTGACCATGAACGACCCGCATTCCACCGAAGTCCTCAATGCGTTCACAGGATCTTTGCGCACGCAGGTCGAATCCCTGCCGCCCGCCTGGCGCACTGCGCTGGAAGCGCCTCATCTTCAGGGCGTTCTGTCCCGCCTGGACGCCATGCTGGCCGAACGGCTGGCTGCAGGCGCGCAGATCTTTCCCCTGCGGCCGTTTCGTGCCCTGATCGAAACCCCGCCCGAAGCCGTGCAGGTGGTCATCGTGGGGCAGGATCCCTATCACGGCCCTAACCAGGCCCAGGGCCTGGCCTTTTCAGTTCCCGACTTCTGCCCCACGCCGCCCAGCCTGCGCAATATGTTCAAGGAACTGGCCCAGGAATACGGGGAACCGTCCCAGCCGCCGCGCAACAGCCTGGTGCGCTGGGCGCGGCAAGGGACCCTGCTGCTGAACACATCCCTGACGGTGGAGGCGCATCAACCCGCATCCCATGCGAAGAAAGGCTGGGAACACATCACGGATGCCCTGATCATGCGGGTGTTGCGCGAACCCCGCCCCAAGGTGCTGCTGCTGTGGGGCTCGCATGCCCAGGCCCGCCGCCAGCTACTGGAAATGCAGGCCCCGGCCGGCCCCGTCCAGGTGCTGATGGCCAATCACCCGTCGCCCCTGTCGGCCCTGCGCCCGCCACGCCCGTTCATCGGCTGCGGTCATTTCCAGCAGGCCAACGAATGGCTGCAGTCCCAGGGGGAATCAGGCATCGACTGGATGCTCGCCAAGTCGCCCCCGGCCGCTGCGGGCTATGGCGGCTGAGAACCCGGCTTCCGGCGCCGCCACCGGCCACAGGCGGATGCAATCACGCCCATCGGTCTTGGCCGCATACAGGGCCTGGTCGGCCCGCGCCAACAGGCGGTCCAGGTCGTAGCCGACCTGGCGCGAACAGGCGATCCCGATACTGACCGTCAGACGGCACGGCAAGGCGTCGGCCTGCGCGGACAACAGACTACGCAGGCGGGCCGCCAGATCCTGCGCCCCCAAAGGCCCTAGATTGACGGCCACGACGACGAACTCTTCGCCCCCCAGACGGGCGTGCAGGGATTGGCCGCCGGCAGCTTGCTGCAAGACGCGGGCGAAACAGGCCAGCACGCGATCACCGGCGTCATGGCCGAAACGGTCATTGACCTGCTTGAACCAGTCCAGATCGCACATCAGCACGGCAACGTCGGACCCCGCCGCGCCGGCCTGCGCCAGCAGGGCCTGGCCTCGCTCAAACAAGGCCCGGCGATTGGGCAGGCCGGTCAGGGCATCGTGCAAGGCAGCGTGGCGGTAGTTCTGTTCGGCCCGCGCCCGCACCATCATCAGAATGCTGAAGGACAGGCAGATCGCGAAGAACAGGCCCTCGAACATGACCAGCGCAAAATCCGGCCAGTTCTGCCACACGACCTGCTGGGCAGGCGCAGGCGGAATCCGGTACATGTAGAACAGGCCATGGAGAGCCAGGAAGGCCATCAGCGGGGATGCCGCCCTGGAATGACGCCGCCATTCGGTCCAGGTTTCCGCCAGCGCCGCACCGATGTACCCCAGGCACAGTATCGAATACAGCGCCACGCGAAGATCGGCGTCGGCCATGAACCTGGGCCACTGGGCCAGCAGCAGCCAGGCGAGCGCGCCGGCCAGCAACCAGCGCCCGGACACCGGCCGGCCGGCGAAGACCCGCATGCTGGTCCACAGGCAGGCATGGCCGGTGATCATCAGCATGTTGGTGACGACGATGGACAAAGCCAGCAGATCCGCGTATTCGCGCATCACGCCCAGCAGGAATCCCAGGCACGCCAGCCACATCCCCGCGCCCGCCCACAACAGGGTCCGGTCGCGCTTCACCTGGAACGCCGCCAGAAACGTCAAGCCGCCTGTCAGGAACAGGACGAAGGCAACGACGATCAGCATGGTCCGCGGATCAAGATTCACCATCAGAGGCTTGCCCCTTCACAAAAATCGCAGGCAAGTCACGACAAAGCGCCACACGCCAACACTCACAATCTGTATCAAGTCACTATGATATAGGGCTTGGAGATCTTCCACCCGCCTTTCACGCATGAACGTTCACTTCGACCTGGTCTACGCCGCCGTGCTGGCGGGCGCCCTGATGCACGCAGTCTGGAACGCCCTGGTCAAAGGCAGCGACGACACCTGGCTGAGCGCCGCGCTGCTGCGCCTGGCGTAGGCGGCATCCAGGCCCTGCGGCCGATCCGTATAATGGCCGGACCCGCGCCATCGCGGGCCGCGACGATGTCCCCCATGCCACAGAATTCCAGAACCTCCCCATTGTCCATTCCCAGCCTGACGGCGCCAGTCGCCATGGGCTATGTCCCGCTGGGCGCCGTCTTCGGATTCCTGTTCGTCCAGGCGGGCGGCAGCGCCTGGCTGGCGATTGCTTCCAGCCTGCTGATCTACGCGGGGGCGGCACAATTCATGATGGTGCCTATGCTGGCGGCAGGCCTGCCGATCGGCGCCATCGCCCTGGCCACCCTGGTGCTGAACCTGCGCCACGTGTTCTACGGACTGTCGCTTTTGAATCACATGCCCGTGACCCGCTGGCAGCGCTGGTATGGCATTTTTGCCTTGACCGACGAGAGCTATTCCGTGCTGACCGCCCTGCCCCCCCAGGCCCGCGCCCAGCGCATGGCGCTGGTCTGCGCCCTGAACCAGGGGTGGTGGGTGCTGGGCACGGTGCTGGGGGTTGTATTGGGCGCCCAGGTCCAGATCGGCCTGACCGGACTGGATTTCGTGCTGGCTGCCCTGTTCGCCGTCCTGGCTGTCGAGCAGTGGCGCGCGCGCCACGACGTGCTGCCTATCTGGATCGCGCTGGCTGCCTACGCCCTGGCGCTGTGGCTGCTGCCCGCCCAGGCGCTGGCGCTGGCCATCGCCCTGAGCCTGCTGGCCGCCGCTCTGCGGCCCGCCAGGGCCCCGCTGCACGCCGCCGCTTCGAATACGCAGGCGCCCCATGACTGAGACCGGCTACGTCCTGACCGTCATCGGCGTCATGGCCGCCATCACCCTGGGCCTGCGGGCGCTGCCCTTCATCGGCGGGCACTGGCTGCGCCGCCACCCCCTGGTGCACAAGCTGGGCGACTCCCTGCCGCTATCCATCATGGTGCTGCTGCTGGTCGATACGGTCGCCGGCCAGGCGCGCGGCAACCCCTATGGACCCTGGCAGGAAATCGCCGCCGTAGCGCTGGTCGTGCTGCTGCAGTGGCGCACCCGGCAGACCCTGCTGAGCATCGTCGCCGGCACAGCCGCCTACATGGTGCTGCGGGCACTGTGACTCCAGGTCCGCAGCACCTGACCGAACACCCTCTACAATCGGGGAATCGCTTTTCAGCCTCAGGATGCCTCCATGCCCAGCTTTGACGTTGTTTCCGAAGTCGACAAACACGAACTCTCCAATGCCGTCGATCAAGCCAGCCGCGAACTGGCGACGCGATTCGACTTCAAGGGCACGGACGCCCGCTTTGAACTGGACGGCTATGTGATCAACCAGTCCGCCCCCAGCGCCTTTCAGCTGGGCCAGATGCTGGACATCCTGCGCGGGCGCCTGTCGGCGCGCAGCATCGATGTGCGCTGCCTGGACGTCGCCGCCCCGCTGGAAAACCTGGGTGGCGCCCGCCAGAAAGTCACGGTCCGCCAGGGCATCGAACAGGCCACGGCCAAAAAACTGATCGCCGCCATCAAGCAGGCCAAGCTGAAGGTCGAGACCCAGATCAACGGCGACAAACTACGCGTCACCGGCAAAAAGCGCGACGACCTGCAACAGGTCATCGCCCTGCTGCGCAAGACCGATGTGGAATTGCCGCTGCAGTATCAGAATTTCCGCGATTGAACTGCGCGCCGGCCCGCCCGGCGCTACGCTGCGATACCCCTGACGCCATCTCCTGAAAGCCCACAATACGGGTGTGCCCGACCTATACTGTTGACGGACGTTCCGCCTGGTACGACGAGAACACGCAGTTTTGATCGACCGAACAACAAGAGGGCACGCCATGACGACATACGATGTCAAGCTCATCAGCAAACGGGAAGTGGCTGAAGGCACGATGGAATTCACGCTGGAAAAGCCACCCGGACTCGATATCCGCGCAGGCCAGTTCTGCGACGTGAAACTGCCCAGTCCCGAAGGCACGCCCAAGCACGACGGCATGCACGGGTTTTCCTTCGTCAATGCCCCGTTCGAACCCCACGTGGCGGTCGCCACGCGGATGCGCGGCACACCGTTCAAGGAAGCCTTCAAAAAAACGCCGGACGGCACCATGGTCAAGCTGATCGCGCCGTTCGGGGACTTCACCCTGCATAAGACCGAATCCGTGCCGGCCGTGTTCATCATCGGCGGCATCGGCATCACGCCTGTGCGCAGCATGATCGCGCAGGCGCTGCATGACAAGACCCGCCACCAGTTGACGCTGATCTACGCCAACCGCACGCCAGCGCAGGCGGCCTACACCGCCGAACTTCAGCAGTGGGCCCGCGAACACGCGAACTTCACCTTCATCCCGGTCTACACCCAGGCCCAGGCGGACGGCGCGGAACACGGTCGTGTCGACGGCGACATGATCCGCCGCCACGTGTCCGATCTGGCGACACCCCGGTTCTATCTGGCAGGCCCCGAAGGCATGGTCAAGGCCACACGGGCGCTGCTGATCGATATCGGCGCCAACGAAGACAACATCCGCGCCGAAGAATTCGAAGGCTATTGATTTTTCCAGGACTCTTTCGCATCACCCATGAAGATCGGCTTACTGCAATGCGACGACGTCGCCCCGGCCCTGATCGGGCCGCACGGCAACTACCCCGACATGATCCAGACCCTGTTGCGGGCGGTCGACCCGGACACACAGTTCCAGGTCTTCGCCTGCCACCAAGGCCAGTTGCCTGATCACACCGCCAACGTGGACGGATGGGTCACCACTGGATCGAAATGCGGCGCCAACGACGATGCGGACTGGATCGCACGCGTGTCGGACTTCATCCGCGTACTCTGGCAGACTCGCCAACCCCTGGTGGGCATCTGCTTCGGACACCAGATGATCGCCAAGGCGCTGGGCGGCCGGGTGGAACGCGCCGCCCTGGGCTGGGGTCTGGGGGCCTACCAGACCACGCTGGAACAGCAGGAACCCTGGATGACACCCTGGCACTCGCAGGAACTGCAGTTGCTGGCCAGCCACCAGGACCAGGTGGTCGAACTGCCGCCTCAGGGTCGCGTGCTGGCGGGCAGCGGCTTTTGCCCCATCTACATGATGCAGGTGGGCGACACCTGCCTGGGCATCCAGGGACACCCGGAATTTTCCCGCGCCTACCTGGAAGACCTGCTGGACACCCGCCGCGACCGCATCACCCCGGAACGCCTGCTGGCGGCCCGGCACAGCCTGCGCGGCTCGACGGACGACCTGCTGGTCGGCCGCTGGATCCTGAACTTCATCCGGTCCGTGCAACGGCAACGCGCAGACTAGGCATCCGAGGCCGGTGGTTCTTGCAGCATCCGGCCCAGTTCACGCACCTGCGACTCATCCAGCCGACCCGCTGCCTGGGCCAGCGCAACCCCGCGCACGCACAGGCGATCATACAGATCGCGCATGGCCGGATCCACGGCCTGCAACGCCTGCCGATGCAATCGCACAGTGCCGGCATCTCCGCGCGACACGGGGCCGGGCATGCCGCCCGCCACGCCGCTGCGGGCCACTGACGCCAGCGTCCCGCGCAACAGGGGCAGCAAGGCATCCAGCGCCTGCTGTTCGGTCGCGCCCCAGGATTGCCACAGGCGCACAGCCTCGGCCAGCAGCACATGCACGTGCTGCGAGGCATAGCCCCCCGAGGCGTGATAGCGCGCCCGCGCGCCCGGCGGCAGCGTCAGGCCGGCGCACCCCAGGCGCTGCGCCAGCGCCTGCAGCCAGGCGCCCAGCGCGGGTTCGGCGGCCTCGATCGCCACGGTGCAGCCCGGCAGGCTGCGCACCGCCGCCTGCGGATCGGGGCCGAACGCCTGCATGGGATGGAAGCCGCCGATCCAGGCACCCGCATCGGCGGCCGGCTGCAGCACCGCCACGGGCGTCGCGCCGCTGCAATGCACCACCCCCTGGCCTGCATGCCAGGCGACCGTCCCGGCCACGCCGGAAATCGCGGCGTCCGGCGTGGTGATGAACACCAGATCGCACTGATCGGCCACGGCCTGAGGATCGCAGGCCACGCAGGACGGCAGCATCGCGGCCATGGCGCCGGCGCCTGCGGGGCTGCGGCTGCCGACCCGCGCCACCGGCACGCCGGCCTGCTGCAGCGCCAATGCCAGGGCCTGGGCCAGGCGGCCGGCGCCGATGAAGCCCAGTTCCAGATCTGCCAACTGCACAGCCGGGCTGGATGCGGAAGTCGTCACGGATGTCTCTCTTTTCTGGCCCGCTGCCACCAGACCAGGCGCATGCCCAGCAGGATGGCCAGCATCACGGCATACAGGCGCGGTTCAAGGAAATCGTTCTTGCCCGCCCGCATCCACTCGAAATGCAGGACGGACAGCATGGCAGCTGGATAGACCAACCAGTGCAGGCGCTTCCACCCGCGCCCCAGACGCCGCATCCAGCCCCGGGTGGAAGTCAGGGCCAGCGGCAACAGCAGCAGCACGGCCAGCGTTCCCACGCCGATGAAGTCCCGCTGCCAGATGTCCATCCACATGGCCGCAGGCACGCCACCCCGATCCCAGATGGCCCAGGCAATCACGTGCAGCACCGTGTAGAAAAAGGCATATAGCCCCAGGGCCCGCCGATGCTTCACCAGCTGCCCCCAGCCGGCCAGGCGGCGCAAGGGTGTCACGCACAGCACGATCCACAGCAAAGCCAGCGCCCAGATGCCGGACGAGCGGGTCAGGAACTCCTGCGGATTCACGCCCAGGCCGCCATCGAACCCCAGCACGATCCAGCGCAGCAAGGGAAACAGGCCCAGCCCGTGAATACACACCGTCAGCCAAGCACTGGAGCGCATCAGAAGTTCTGCCGCAGGTCCATGCCGGCATACAGGGCGGCGACCTCGTCCGCATAGCCGTTGAAAGGTCGCGTCTGCAGACGGGGCGCGAAAAAGCCCGAACCGATCCGCTGTTCGGTGGCCTGGCTCCAGCGCGGGTGCGGCACGGCCGGATTGACGTTGGCGTAAAAGCCGTATTCCCGGGGCGCGGCCCGCATCCAGCTTGTGACCGGGGGTTCGGATTGCAGACGGATGTGCACCAGGGATTTGGCGGACTTGAAACCGTATTTCCACGGCACGATCACCCGCAGCGGGGCGCCGTTCTGCGCCGGCAATTCGCGACCATACACACCGAAGGTCAGCAGCGTCAGCGGATGCATGGCTTCATCCATGCGCAGGCCTTCTGTGTAGGGCCAATCCAGGATGCCCTGGCGGACTCCCGGCATGACATCGGGCTGCAGGGCGGTGGTGAACACCACATAGCGGGCGTCGGGCGTCGGCCCGACCTGTTTCAACAGATGCGACAGCGAATAGCCGATCCAGGGAATGACCATGGACCAGGCCTCGACGCAACGCAGCCGGTAAATGCGTTCTTCCAGAGGCGCCAGCCGGCGCAGGTCGTCAATATCCAGCGTCATGGGGTGCTGCACCGCGCCGTCGATCTTCACGGCCCAGGGCTGCAAGGCCATGCGCCCGGCATGGGCGGACGGATCGCCCTTGCCCGTACCGAATTCATAGAAATTGTTGTAGGTGGTGATGTCGCGCCAGCCATTGGGTTTTTCGGTCGTGGACCAGCGCGCATCCAGCGGGGCCTTAAGTACCGGCCCGACCGGACTCTCGTCGTCGGCAGCGCGCGCCAGCCCGGCGGCCCCCAGCGCCAGGGATCCCAGCGCGGCCTGCTGCAACCACCGTCGCCGTCCGATCCAGACGGACTCGGGCGTGATCTCGGACGGTGGAATGAAGGATCCCTGTGTCGTGCGCATGATGTTCTGCCTCCGGGCCGCAAGCGCCGCCGGCCCTGTTCCATTTACCCCAGTTTTTCCGCGAACTGCACCAGGCGGCGGGCCTGGTAGCCGATGGCGGCCTTTACATCGTCGGTGAACGGCGTGCCCTGGGTATGGCTGTAGCCGTACGGATTGCCGCCGACTTTGAAGATGGACGGATCGGTGAAGCCGGGCGCCACGACAATGCTGCCCCAATGGCAGACCGTGGCATAGAAGGACAGGATGGTGGCTTCCTGCCCGCCATGCGCATTCTGCGCCGACGACATGGCCGACACCGCCTTGTTGGACAGACCGCCCTTGGACCAGACACCGCCCAGCGTATCGATGAAGGCGCGCATCTGGCTGGCCATGACACCGAAACGCGTGGGGCAGGAAAACAGATAGGCATTGGCCCATTCCATATCGGCCGCAGTGACGGCCGGAATGTCGGCGGTCTTGTCGGCCTGTGCCTTCCAGGCTTCTTGGCTGGCCACCACCTGGGCCGGAGCGGTTTCCGGCGCCTTCAGCAGCCGGACTTCGGCGCCTGCGGCCTGTGCGGCCTGTGCGGCGATGGACGCCATCTGATGATTGGTGCCATAGGTGGAGTAGTAGATGACAGCAAGCCGAACGCTCATGCGAATCTCCTGAAAGGTTCAGATCGGGGCCGCGGTTTGGGCGGCTTATTGACTGTACGCCAAATTGATCCGGGTGTCGTGCGCCGCTTGGTCAGCATCTGTGAACGGCCCGCCGCCATCCAGAGGCGACGGTACGGCAAGCTGCAACCGCGTAGAATGGGCGCAACCACACCATGCGCTTCGCTGCCCTCTTCACCCCCCTGTTTCGCTGGTTCGAGTCCCGGATCGCCGTTTTCCAGGAACCGGACGAACGCATGCCGCCGACGTCGGTGGGGCGCTTCTATGCCTTTTACCTGGCACAGGTCTGGCCGATCTTCCTGGCCATCCTGATCGTCGGCCTGGGCGTGGCCTCGATCGAAGTCGCCCTGTTCGGCTTCATCGGCCGCATCGTGGACCTGGCCAAGGAAATCCCCGAACCCGGATTTTTCAGCCGCCACGGGCGTGAACTGCTCTGGATGGCGCTGATCACGGTCGTCGCCCGCCCGGTATTCAGCGGCCTGCACAACCTGCTGGTCAACCAGACCGTCGTCCCCAACCTGACCAATCGCATCCGCTGGCAGAACCACCGCTACGTGATCCGCCAGAGCCTGGGATTCTTCCAGAACGATTATGCCGGCCGGGTCGCCAACCGCATCCTGCACACAGGCGACGCGTTGCGGGAATCCGCCGTCCAGCTGGTGGACGCGCTGTGGTACGTGGTGGTCTACACCGGCAGCGCCATGGCCCTGTTCGCGCACGCGGACTACCGGCTGGCCCTGCCGCTGATCGCGTGGCTCGTCATCTACGCCGCCTTGCTGCGGGTCTGCGTGCCGCTCATGAAGGACCGGTCCTGGCAGGCCTCGGCGGCGGCCTCGAAGCTGATGGGCCGCATCGTGGACGGCTACGGCAACATCCTGACGCTGAAACTCTTTTCCCGCCGCCGGCACGAGGAAGCCTACGTTGCCGAAGCCCTGGCCGAGCAGACCGACAAGCTGGCCCGCATGACCCGCATCACGACCGCGCTGGACGCCGGCGTCACGGCCCTGAACAGCCTGCTGATCGCCGGAACGTCGGGGCTGGCGCTGTGGCTCTGGAGCCGGGGCGAAGTCACGGTGGGCGACATCGCGCTGTCCACCGGCCTGGTCATCCGCATCAGCAACATGTCGGGCTGGGTCATGTCGGTCGTCAACAGCATCTTCGCCAATGTCGGCGCGGTGCAGGACGGCATCACCTCGATCTCGCAGCCCAGGGCCGTGCAGGATGCCGTCGAAGCGTCGCCGCTGCGCGTCACCGCAGGCGCCTTGCGCCTGGACGACGTGCATTTCCACTACGACCCGGGGCACCCGGTCTTCACCAGCCTGAACCTGAGTATCCGGGGCGGGGAGAAAGTCGGTCTGATCGGTCCGTCCGGCGCCGGGAAATCCACCCTGGTCAGCCTGCTGCTGCGCCTGCACGACATCCACCAGGGCCGCATCACGATCGACGGGCAGGACATCGCGGGCGTCACCCAGGAAAGCCTGCGCTCGCAGATCGGCGTGGTCACGCAGGATACTTCCCTGCTGCACCGCTCGATCCGGGACAACATCCTGTACGGCCGGCCCGATGCGACCGAAACGCAAATCCTGCAGGCCATCCGCAAGGCCCAGGCCGACGATTTCATCCCGGATCTGGTCGATCGGGACGGCCATCGCGGCCTGGACGCCACCGTGGGCGAACGCGGGGTGAAACTGTCGGGTGGACAGCGTCAGCGCATCGCCATCGCCCGCGTGCTGCTGAAGGACGCCCCGATCCTGGTGCTGGACGAGGCCACCAGCGCCCTGGATTCAGACACCGAGGCCGCCATTCAGGACAGCCTGGACGCCCTGATGCAAGGCAAGACCGTGATTGCCATCGCGCACCGGCTGTCGACCATCGCCCGCATGGACCGCCTGATCGTGCTGGACCAGGGCCGCATCGTCGAAACCGGATCCCACGCGGAACTGCTGGCCCGGGGCGGGCTCTATGCGCACCTGTGGCGGCGCCAGACCGGCGGCTTCATGGCGTCGGACAAGGTGACCGGCATGCCGGACGAAGGCAGGCACCAAACAATTTGACGATTTGCGATATGTCGTCTAATATTTCGCCATGGACCTGGACTTGGCACTCAAAGCACTGGACAACACCCACCGGCGCACCGTACTGGCGGCAATGCGGGATCCGCGCAGGCACTTCCGGCCTGTCGGCGGCACCGACCCCTTGGCCGATGGCGTCTGCGTCCTGCAGATTTCGGAACTGCTGGGCGTCAACCAGTCCACGGCATCGACCTATATGTCGTTGCTGCGCGACGCGGGCCTGGTGTCGGCGGCTCGCGTCGGCAAATACACGCGCTACAAGAGAAATGAACAGGCGGTGGCCGAGGTCGCCTCTGCCATTGTCCGGGAACTCTGAGAACCTCTCTTGATCACCTGTTTTCATTCCGTTATTTTTGACCAAATACATCGATAATTATCAAATCATAGATATGTAGTCATGAAAATTCCTACCCAGTACCAGATCCTGCTGCTCGCGATGACGACCTTCGTGGCAGGAGCCAACGAATACATCCTGGCCGGCATCCTGGACCTGGTGGCCCCGGGCCTGGGCGCCCCCGTCTCGCTCACCGGTCAGTTGATCACCCTGTATGCCTTCGTCTACGGCCTGTGTGTGCCGATCGTCATTGCCCTGACCAGTCACATCGGCCGGCGCACCGTCATGATCACCGCCATGACGATATATGGCCTGGCCAGCCTGCTGACGCTGCCGGTGAGCGACTTCTGGACCTTCATTCCGGTGCGCATCATCCAGGCGCTGTCGGGCGGCACGGCGGTGGTCACCGCCCTGTCCACCGCCGCCACGCTGGCCGGCTCGCAGCGCCAGGGGCGGGCCATCGCCACCGTGATCATGGGCTTCACCGCTTCGCTGATCGTGGCAGTGCCGATCGGCCGGGAGATCGCCCTGCGTTTTGGCTGGCACGCGGTTTTTCCCCTGGTCGGTCTCCTGAGCCTGCTGACGGCGCTGAGCCACCGCTTTGTCCTGCCCGCCCTGAGCCCGGCCGCTTCGATCCCGCTGCGCGAGCAGCTGGCCCTGGTCCGGCGCCCGGCAGTCCTGGGGGGATTGCTGGTGACCGTGCTCTGGATGGCCGGATACGTCATGACCTACAGCTATCTCACGCCCTACCTGATCGAGGTCCAGCATCTGCCCGGCGCCTGGATCAGCCCGGTGCTGCTGGTATTCGGCATGTCCAGCCTGATCGGCTCCAGGCTGGGGGGCAGCCGCACCGATCGGCACGGCTTTCACTCGACCCTGACGAGGTCGAAACTGCTGCAGATGGCCTTCCTGGTCGCCTTGCCGCTGGCCGCGTGGCTGGCACCCGCCGGATCCCTGGCCACGACGACCCTCATCCTGGTGCTGTGGTCCATATCGGCCTGGGCCGCCGGCCCGGCCCAGCAGGTCAGGGCCGCTGCGCTCGTCCCGGGCGCCCAGGGTGTCCTGGTGGGGCTCAACCAATCGGCCATGCAGATCGGAATCGCAACCGGCACGGCCCTGGGCGGCATCGTCGCGCAGACCATCGGCCTGGCAGACCTGCCCTGGCTGTCGGCCACCCTGATCCTGCTCTCGCTGGCTCTGATGGCGATCCTGCGCGGCCGGGCGACGCACAGCCGCGCAAGTGTCGGCGCGGGCCTGCTGGCCGACGGGCAGGACACGCGATCCCCGGTCCTGTGACATCCACCGGGGTTTCTCCTCGCTTTTCCTTTGAAGCCTGCAGTCCTATGATGTACCACCGGCCCAGGGCCGGTGCGGCGGCAGTGCCCACCCTGCGCTCGCCGGCATGGCGGACATGATCACAGAATGAACATCGGCTGCTTCGTCACTTCAAAACACGAGGAGACTCATCTATGCGCACCACAACACTCAAGGCGGCACTGACCGTCATCACGCTGGGACTGGCAGGAACCTTCACGGCCAGCGCCTCGGCGGCCACCCTGGCCGACGTCCAGCAGCGCGGCTATGTCCGCTGCGGGGTCAACACAGGCCTGCCGGGGTTCGCCGCGCCCGACGACAAGGGCCAGTGGGCGGGCCTGGACGTCGATTTCTGCCGCGCCGTCGCAGCCGCCGTGCTGGGCGACGCCACCAAGGTCCAGTTCTCGCCGCTGCCCGACAAGGAACGCTTCACCGCGCTGCAGACCGGCGCCATCGACCTGCTGGCGCACAACGCAACCTGGACGCTGACGCGGGATGCGGAACTGGGCGTCAGCTTCACCGGCGTCACGTTCTATGATGGCCAGGGCTTCATGGTGAAGAAATCCCTGGGTGTCGACCACATCAAGGACCTGTCCGGCGCCACGGTCTGCACGATCACCGGCACCACCACCGAACTGAACCTGGCCGACTACTTCCGCGCGCACAAGATGAAGTACACGCCGCTGGTGGTCGACAATACGGCGGCATCCATCACCGCCTTCAAGGACGGCCGCTGCGACACCCTGACATCCGATTCGTCCCAGCTGGCCGCCCTGCGCGTCAAACTTCCCAACCCGGAAGACGCCGTCATCCTGCCGGAACTGATCTCCAAGGAACCGCTCAGCCCCGCCGTGGCCAAGGGCGACGCACAATGGGACACCCTGGTCCGCTGGACCTACTACTCCATCATTCGTGCCGAGGAACTCGGGGTGACTTCCAAGAACGTCGACGAGATGATGAAATCGGATAACCCGCTGATCCAGCGCCTGCTGGGCACCGCCGATCACATGGGCCAGAAACTGGGCCTGAAGGACCAGTTCGCCTACAACGTCATCAAACAGGTGGGCAACTACGGCGAGATGTTCGACCACACGGTCGGCGCCAACGGCCAGCTGGGCCTGAAACGCGGGGTCAATGCGCTGTGGACCGATGGTGGCCTGATGTACGCCATGCCGCTGCGCTGATCCAGGCTTTCGGCCAGTTCCTCTGTCGACTCGTGCCGCCGGGCCTGGCCTGCGCGGCACGCCCCGCCCCCATGACAAGCACCTCCACATCTTCCCCGCACGCGCCGGCCCGACGATGGCGCAACGACCCGCACATCCGCGCCATCCTGTTCCAGGCGATCGCCCTGGGCCTGGTCGTCTGGCTGGGCTGGGCGCTGTTCGACAACACGCTGACCAACATGCAGGCCCGTGGCATCAACACGGGCTTCGGCTTCCTGGAAAACCAGGCCGGTTTCGGCGTGCTGTTCTCGTTGATCCCCTACAACGAGAGCATGAGCTATTTCCGCGTGTTCCTGGTCGGCCTGCTCAATACCCTGCTGGTGTCGGCCATCGGCGTCGTGCTGGCCACCATCCTGGGCTTCATCATTGGCATCGCGCGCCTGTCGAGCAACTGGCTGGTGTCCAAGATCGCGCTGGCCTACATCGAGATTTTCCGCAACATCCCGCTGCTGCTGCAGATCTTCTTCTGGTATTTCGCGGTCATCCGCGGCCTGCCCAGCGCCCGCAACAGCCTCAGCGTGCTGGACATGGCCTACCTGAACAACCGGGGCATCTATCTGCCTGCCCCGCAGCCCGACACCGGCTTCGGCTTCGTGGTCCTGGCCTTCGCACTGGCCATCGTGGCCAGCCTGGCCTGGTCTGCCCACGTCCGCCACAGGCAGGAACGCACCGGCCGCCGGCTGCCGGTCTTCTGGGTCAACGCCGCCCTGATCATCGGACTGCCGGCCCTGGTCTTCCTGGGCCTGGGCATGCCGCTGCACTGGAGCATCCCCGTCCTGCACGGATTCAACTTCGGCGGCGGGATGGCGTTCATCCCGGAATTGGGCGCGCTGCTGCTGGCCCTGACCATGTTCACCGCAGCCTTCATTGCCGAGATCGTGCGGTCGGGCATCGAATCCGTCAACAAAGGCCAGCGCGAGGCCGCATCCGCGCTGGGCCTGCGCCCCGGCCGATCGCTGCGCCTGGTCATCATCCCGCAGGCCCTGCGCGTCATCATTCCGCAACTCACCACGCAGTACCTGGACCTGTTCAAGAACTCATCCCTGGCGACCGCCATCGGCTACCCGGACCTGGTCGCCGTGTTCATGGGCACCACCCTGAACCAGACCGGCCGCGCGGTGGAAATCGTGGCTATGACCATGGGGGTGTACCTGTCGATCAGCCTGCTGATTTCCCTGGGCATGAACTTCTACAACCAAAGGATCGCCTTGCGAGGGGGGCGCTCATGACGACGCACCTGGACGTTCAGGCCGCAGCCCCCGACCTGCCACCCCCAAAATCCGAAGTCGGGATCCTGGGCTGGCTGCGCAAGAACCTGTTCTCGACCTGGTACAACGGCCTGCTCACGCTGCTGCTGGCCTATATCCTGATCCAGGTGCTGGTCCCATTCCTGGATTGGTCCATCATCGATGCCCGATTCCTGGGCACGTCCGAAGCCGACTGCACGCGGGGCGCCGCCTGCTGGGTGTTCGTCAGCCAGCGCCTGGGGTTCTTCATCTACGGCTTCTACCCGGATTCCGAACTCTGGCGCGCCAACATCGTCTTCGCCATGATCGCGATCTGTTTCGCGCCGCAGATGATCCCCGGCTTTCCGGGACGCAAGGCGCTGCTGATCCTGGGCTTCACGGTCTTGCCCATCGCCGGCTTCATCCTGATCTACGGCGGGCTGTTCGGGCTGCCGGTCGTGGCCACCAACAAATGGGGCGGCCTGATGCTGACGCTGGTGCTGGCCTATTCCGGCATGGTGGCATCCCTGCCCATCGGCATTCTCCTGGCGCTGGGCCGGCGTTCGCACATGCCTGCCATTCGCGGCCTGTCGGTGGCCTTCATCGAGCTGTGGCGCGGCGTGCCACTGATCACCGTGTTCTTCATGGCCTCGGTGATGATCCCCCTGTTCCTGCCGCAGGACGTCACCTTCGACAAACTGCTGCGGGTCTTCATCGGCATGAGCTGCTTCTGGGGGGCGTACATGGCTGAAATCGTGCGCGGCGGCCTGCAGGCGATCTCGCCAGGCCAGTACGAAGCCGCCGATGCCCTGGGCCTGGGCTACTGGAAGAAGATGATCCTGATCATCCTGCCCCAGGCCCTGAAGACCGTGATCCCGGGCATCGTCAACACCCTGATCGCCCTGTTCAAGGACACCACCCTGGTCCTCATCATCGGCCTGTTCGACATCCTGGGCACGATCCAGTCCACGATCTCCGACCCCGCCTGGGGCGACGTGACGACGGAAGCCTACCTGTTCGTGGCCGCCATCTTCTTCGTGTTCACCTTCGGCCTGTCCCTGTACAGCCGCAACCTGGAACGCAAGCTGCGAGCCGGGTCCGACGACAGATAACCCCAAGCGCGAACCTCTGAATCCCGTAAAGACCATGCCCAGTGAAACCGCCACCCCGAAAGAAACCGTCATCCACGTCGAAGGCGTGCACAAATGGTACGGGCAGTTCCATGTCCTGAAGGACATCAACCTGACCGTGCAGCGTGGCGAACGCATCGTGATCTGCGGGCCTTCCGGGTCAGGTAAGTCGACCTTCATCCGCTGCATCAACCGCCTGGAAGAACACCAGCGCGGCCGCATCAGCGTCGATGGCGTGGAACTGACGGCCGACGTCAAGGACATCGAACTGATCCGCAGCCGCGTCGGCATGGTGTTCCAGCAGTTCAACCTGTTCCCCCACCTGACGGTCATGCAGAACTGCTGCCTGGCCCCGATGTGGGTCAGCAAAATCCCCCGGCGCGAAGCCGAGGCCACCGCCATGGAATACCTGAACCGCGTGCGGATTCCCGACCAGGCGCACAAGTTCCCGACCCAGCTGTCCGGCGGCCAGCAGCAGCGCGTGGCGATCGCGCGGGCGCTGTGCATGAAACCCGACGTGATGCTGTTCGACGAGCCCACGTCCGCCCTGGACCCGGAAATGATCAAGGAAGTCCTGGACGTCATGATCGAACTGGCTCAGTCCGGCATGACCATGCTGTGCGTGACCCACGAGATGGGGTTCGCCCGGACCATCGCTGATCGGGTGATCTTCATGGACAAGGGCCAGATCATCGAGGAAGCGCCGCCGGCGGAATTCTTTTCCCAGCCCAAGAGCGCGCGCACGAAACTGTTTTTGGAACAGATTTTGCATCATTGAGGGGCAAGCCTGCCCTGACGCACACTGCGGACCACCCTGGTCAGGAGATGAGGCAAGCCAAAGGTCTTCTACCGCCCAGGCCTACACGGAATTTCCGCGTCACCCAGCATGCCCCATGAACCTGGACATCAACAGAACATTTTCCCGGTGGAATTCCAGATACTTGCGCTGCCCGGCGGAAAACGCGCCCACATTGGGCGGACGCTGGGGATCCAGCCCCATGCGGACCAGTGACTCTTGATGAGCAACCGGCGAGACAATCGTCTGCCCATTGTTATCAAACCCAATGAACCCCCTATCGAACAAATGGTCCATGCTGGGCGTCAACAGCAAGCCATTCTCACCATCCAGGCGCTCTTCGTTGCTGGCATCCCGCCAGGGCTTGCAATGACTAGCGCGCAGGTGCTCCTCACGATCAACACCTGTAATGCGGCATGCATGTTCCAAGGCCATGACGCGCTTTTTGAACAAGCCCTGCCCACGACGGGCAAGAATGATGGCCTGCCTCTCCGTATCTGCCAATGTCGCATCTGCTTGGATCTGGACAAGCTCGTGCTCTTCCCACTGCACAAGCCCTACCCCAGAAGAGGCGTAAGTTGGCTGCTCCTCGGCCACGTACTGCTGAGTCACCAAGCCGCGAGCCTCCGCCCCCAGCATGTCAACCAGAGCTGCGGCAAAAGCCTCCGGCAAGCGCGTCAGATACACACCTTGCAGGCCCACACCGTTGGCGCGCAAAGGAGCATATTTCGCAGGCAGATGCGGTGCCAACACCGCCATGTGATCAACAGGCCTGGCGGGCAATCGCAACTGGTGAAACTTGACGTCTATACGCCAGCCGATGTGGTGCCAATACGCCCCTGCCTGTCCGAATTCCAATGGTTTAGGGGCTTCGTAGGCATGCGAGGCCGCAATTCCAATGGCTCGGATATAGGCGTCGCAAAAGGAAAAAATGATATCGCCCGGCATGACCTCACGCATGAAGTCATAGAAGGGATTCTGGGCGTGGTTCGCCTTGCGTTTGGGCGACCAGAGATAGCCGCCAGGGACCTCGTGGCGGTATGTTTGATTCTGATTGACCCACCAATAACGCATATGTGGCTGCTTAGGCGGTGGAAGGAAGACGGAGGTTTCACTGTAGCATCTGAATGAGGCCAGAACCACTAGCCCCAACCCATACGATTCCAAGAGCCCGACGCCTAAGCATCCCTGGCCGAGAATAGGATATAACCCATGGATTTGACATAACACAATAATACTGATATTTTATACAGCAATAGTGGCGGCACACGGTGTGCTGCCACGTTGCTTTGGGAGAACACCATGTCAACACCTAAACGTGTCGCCTGGAAGGATATCGTCGCGCCGCCGCTCAACTGGAAAGCCCCAAAGATATCCGACCAAGAATCCAAATCCGGCGAGAACAAACAAGACAAGGAAGAGCAAGACTCTGACAAGTAAGCATCTTGTCGCCGGGTAGAACCAGCAAAAAGGCCGTCTCTGTGCAAACAGGGACGGCCTTTCTAAATTGGCGGAGGGCCGAAATGGTAATCCCCCCACTCAATCAATGCGCCCCCTCCGCTCCGCCCGGCGCGCCGCCTCAGCAGCCCACATCGCGCTGAAGATCTCATTCTTCCCTTGTTTGTCGTGTAGCGATGCTATACACTACACGAATGATCAGGAGCTTCCGACACAAAGGCCTCCAGGCCTTCTTCGAGACGGGATCGAAGGCTGGCATCCAGGCCAAGCACGTAGCGCGACTACACGTGCAACTGACCACCCTCAACGCGGCCATCGACCCTCAAGATATGAACGCTCCCGGATGGAAGCTGCACAAGCTTTCTGGAGCCAACCCAAAGGGCCAGCCAGTTCAAGATCACTGGTCCGTGTCGGTCAGCGGTAACTGGCGCCTCACCTTCTACTTCGAAGGCGTGGACGCCGTTCTGGTGGACTACCAGGACTATCACTAGGAGAACATCATGCGTATGCACAATCCAGCACACCCAGGCCTGGCACTGCGCGAATTCTTGGGCGATCTGACCGTCACAGAAGCGGCAAAACGCCTGGGCGTCACTCGCACCGCTCTGTCCCGCATCCTCAACGGTTCTGCTGGTATCTCGGCAGACATGGCTCTACGGCTTCGTGACGCTCTGGGAACCAGCGCCGAAATGTGGATCAACATGCAGGCTCAGTACGACCTGTGGCAGGCCAAGCAAAAACCCCGACCTGCCGTTGTGTCGTTCCGAGAGCCTGCGCATGCGTGAGGATCGCCGCCCGTAGGCGGCCTCCGGTTGAATCTTCAGAGGGTTTTTGAGTGGTGCCCGGGGCCGGAATCGAACCGGCACGCCTTGCGGCGGGGGATTTTGAGTCCCCTGCGTCTACCAATTTCACCACCCGGGCGGGTTCGGGGCGGCAGATCGCTGCCCCGGAAATGGATCGCCATTATACGGTGTTTTTGGGCGGATCCGCCTGACGTCGCCATACCCCCGGGGACAAACCGTATTCCGCCCGGAAGCTGCGCCCCATGTGCGCGGCGTCGGCGAAGCCGCAGTCGGATGCGACGGCGGCGATGCTCTTGTCGGTCTGGCGCAGCATCCAGGCGGCCAGGCGCAGGCGCACGATACGGGCGTAGGCTTGGGGAGTGGTGCCCAGGTGCTGGCGGAACAGGCGCTGCAGCTGGCGCGGGGACAGGCCCAGGCGCCCCGCCAGGTCGTCCAGGCCCAAGGCCTGGCCAGCGTACTGCTGGATCAGCAGGACCGCCCGGCGCACAGCGGGGGGGCTGTCGGCCGGCACGTCGGGCGGCGGGGGTTGCACCTGGCGGTGGGGTTCGCCGGCCTGGATCTGCAGCAGGCGCAGGGCGCGGCGGATATCGGCCTGGGGCAGGTAGCGGCTGAGGATACGCACGGCCACGTCGGTGACGGCGGGGCCGCCTACGCAGCTGATGCGCCGCCGGTCGAAGGCGGCAGGCTGATCCGTGACCAGTTCATCCGGGCCAAAGGCCGGATATCGTTCCGTGAATTCCCGATAGAGGCTGCTGCTGACGGACAGGCGGTGGCCTGCCATCACGCCCGCCTGGGCCAGGGTGAAGACACCATTGCACAGGCCCACCAGGCGGCGCCCGCCCCGGGCGGCCTGCCGCAGCCAGGCCAGCAGCGCAGGACCGGGCGGATCCTGCGGCTGCTGCGGGCCGCCCACGACCACGATGTAATCGAAACGCAAGGGGTCCCCCAGCAGATCGGAGGGCACGACCTGCACACCACTGGCGCACCGCACGGGAATCAGGGTGTCGGCTACGACTTCCCAGGAACATGGGCCGGGGGTGTCAGTCTGGGCATCCAGCAGACCCAGCAGGTCGGCGAATGCGGCAAACGCGCCCAGTGCGAACTGGGGCAGCAGGACAAAACCTAGCCGGACGGAGATGGCATCAGGCGCCATTATGTCGTTTTTATTCATTTAACTTATTTATTGGTCGTTTTTATTCTATTAAACCAAACCCTGATAAAACAGCAATTAAAGGTCATAAGCCTGAAATACTCATGATTGGATAAAAAATACCTGATGAATGTCGTTTTCATTCAAGCCATATTTTGCCAAATCACTAGAATCTCAGGCAAGCAGGGAATGCCCACCCCCCCCCGGTGGCGCACCGATTCCCCACACCTATCGCACAAGAGACAAGCATGGCCTTATCCGTTTTCGACATCTTCAAGATCGGCATCGGTCCGTCCAGTTCCCACACAGTGGGCCCCATGCGGGCCGCCCGCAATTTCGCCCGCAATCTGGACGCGCGCGGGCTGCTGGACCAGGTGTCCAGCCTCTCCATCCACCTGTACGGATCCCTGGCGGAAACCGGCGCGGGCCACCGCACCGACATGGGCATCATGCTGGGCCTGATGGGCGAGGCCCCCGACACTGTGGACCCGGCTGCCATCGGCGAACTGATCGGCGCCGTGATCCGCGACAATCGCCTGGCCCTGTGGAACCACCACACGATCGCGTTCGACCCCAAGACCGTGTTTTCCGGACGGGTGCAGCCCCTGCCGGAACACCCCAACGGCATGCGCTTCATCGCCCTGAACGCCCAGGGCCGCACCGTGCTCGACGAACGGTACGTATCCATCGGCGGGGGCTTCATTCGCGCGCTGGACAGCATCGAGACCGACGAGACCGTGCCCGAGCACGAGCCCATGCCCTACCCCTTCGCCAATGCGGCCGAACTGATGGACCAGTGCGCCCGCCACGGGCTCACCATCCCCCAGTTGATGATGGCCAACGAAACCACGCTGCGAACGGAAGTTGAAGTCCGCGCAGGGGTCCTGCGCATCGCCCGGGTCATGGACGACGCCATCGATAGGGGTTGTGGCCTGCAGGGCGGTTTCGCCGACGAGATCCTGCCCGGCGGGCTGAAGGTCCGACGCCGGGCGCCGGCCCTGTACCGGGAATTGAAAGCCAAATCCGGCGAATCCCGGACCCCCTGCCCCGCCAGCCCGGACGACGTGATGTTCGCCATGGACTGGGTCAATCTGTACGCCATGGCCGTGAACGAGGAAAACGCCGCCAGTGGCCGAGTGGTCACGGCGCCGACCAACGGGGCCTCGGGACTGCTGCCGGCGGTGCTGCGCTACTACCGCACCTTCATCCCCGGCTGGTCCGAAGACGGTGTAGTGGATTTCCTGCTGACGGCGGCCGCCATCGGTTTCCTGTATAAGGAAAACGCCTCGATTTCCGGGGCCGAGGTCGGCTGCCAGGGCGAGGTCGGCG
>NZ_JAUCDS010000004.1:0-160641 GCF_034674885.1 Castellaniella sp. | reverse complement strand
GCGATGAAGGTGCCCAGTTGCTGGCAGTCGCCGGTGCGGCTTTCATGCAGTTCGGCGATGCGCTCGAACACCAGTTGGGCGTAGGCTTGCGTGGCGCTGAAGCGCAGGCGCGTGCGGGCCCGCGTCTGGGTCACGCGGGCCGACAACTGCGTGATGCGTTTGAGCAAGACCCGGATGTCGCCGGCGTCGGTGCGGGTGTTGTCGTCCGACAGCGTCACCAGTTCGACTTCGTATTGCCGCAGTTCGCTGCCCAGCGCGCGTGCGACCGGCAGGGTCAGCGAAGCCATCAGGCGGTAGGTTTCGATTTCCAGCAGGCGGCGCACCATCCGGCCCAGACGTCGTCCGTCCAGCTGGCGATTGAGCACCAGCATGCGGTTGAGCCCGTTCCCATTGAGCCGCAGGTCGCTCCAGACGGTGGCCTTGCCCTCGTCCAGATCGGACCCGACCGGGTCGTGGAAGCCGTAGGCTTCCAGGCTGTCGCGCCAGGAGGATTCCGATTCCACGCAGACCTGATCGGCATTGATCAGCAGTGCGCTGTGGGCTTCGGCCACTTCGGCCAGCACGGCAGGCAAGGCCGGCCAGGGGCTGGTCTGGGTGCCGGGGCTGACCAGGGTCAGTGTCAGGAATTCGGTGTGGCGTTCCCATTTCAGATGGGCGTCCCCGACCGGGAATTCCCCCTGTGGCAGGTTCGGGTCGGCCAGCGCCACATGCCGATCGCACAGCGTGCGGATGATGAGGCCTGCGGCATCGTTCTCGTCCAGGAAGGCCAGGTGGAACACCTGGGCGGGTGCATCGAAATACATCGAGGGACGCGCGTGGAGCTCGTTATGCAGGGCATTGCGGTGCAGGTGCATGCGGCCTCGGTCTGGGGCGGGTCGAAAGAGGTCCAGTGTATCGAAAAACAGGATGAAAAACGCCGCAGCGGCTGGCTGCGGCGTTGAATAGGGCTGATCAGGAAATCGTGATATGTCAGGTTCCGGTTTTCGGCATGGTGTGCTTCTTCGCGGACGGATGCGCTTTCTTGGCCTTGTGCTGAGCCTTGGCTTTGTGGGCCGGGGCATGTTTCGCAGTCGCCTGGGCCGTTGTCCGGGCGGGGGTGCCTGCCGCATTGGCGGCGAAAACAGGCGCGGCCGTGGCGAGGCCAAGAGCGGCCACGGAGCAGGCCGTCAGGTAGGCAATGCGGGAACGTGTCGTCATGACATGAACTCCAGAGAGTGCCCGGGCGCACCTTGCGTCTGGGCAGGCAGAACGATCCACCTGTTGCTCAGATCACGGCTTGCCGAAATGGTTCGCCGCCGACATGAAGGCTTACCATGTTGACGGCTGGCTGAATGGATGCGGGTGTCGATGAGCCAAGGAAGGCCGGGCGCTCAAGGCGGATGCCTTGCCAGGCCTTTAGCGGCCGGCCTGTTCGACGGCCGGTGGGTACAGGACCGTGTCGTCGGGCTGGATGACGGCGCCGCGCGTCAGGCTGGCCTCGTCCACGTGGCCCAGCCCCATGATGTGAAAGACCGGGACCTTCCGGGCGATCAGATAGTCGCTGACGATGCGCCGGTGGCAGCGCCACCAGACGGCCTCGGAACACATGATGGCGCAGCGCTGCGCCTGCGCCCGAGCCAGCAGGGTGTCCAGGCCTTTGCGGAATTCGTCCGTCAGGGCGTAGTCCGCGTAGTGGTGGAAGCTGTCGTTCTCCCAGAAGCCGTTGATCTCCGGCCCCACGGTTTTCGACTTGCCGCGCAGGCCGCCCAGGGCTGCCAGATGCTCGTAGGCGATGCCGTAGGGCGCCAGCGCCTCGGGCAGCGTGTCACGATTGAATTGCGGGTTGGTGCGCGAACGCGGCACTGTGCGGATGTCCACCAGCCGTTCGATTCCCGATGCCTGCAGCAGCGCCGCAAAGGTGGGCAGGTCATGGGTGGAATGGCCGATGGTGTAGATGGGGGGCATCAGTGTCGTCCGTGACTGGGCGTCTCCATGTTAATCCCACCAGTCTGGTGTCATGGCAGTGGGGCGGCGGCTTGGGACTGCTCCAGGATATATCCGTATTGATACAGCTTGGCTTCGTCACGCAACCTACCGATCAGTTGAATCCCGATTGGCAGTCCAAGATGATCCTGGTCCAGCGGTATGGACAAACTGGGATGCATGGAAAAATTGGTGGGCGCGGTCAGGCGTGTCAACAGCCAGGGTGTGGAATATGTCCTGCCATTCAAAGATGTGCTGCGTTCGTCCAGCAGAGGGGCCGTGATGCCGCAGGTGGGTGAGAACAGGATGTCGACCCTGTCTAGAGCCTGGTTGAATGCCTCGGTGGCCCAGGGGCGGAATGCCAGGGCCTCCAGATAGTTCGCAGCAAGGATATCCGCGCCACTCATCAGCCGTTCGCGCACGCCCTCTTGAAAATGCAGCCCGGATTCCAGGGCTTGTTGATGCACATGGAACGCCTCGGCCTTCAGGATGGTTTGCTGAGCGTCGTAGATGCGTTGAATGTCGGGGATTTCCACTGGTATGACTCGGGCGCCCGCCTGCTCGAAAAGATTTCTGGCGTGTTCGGTGGCCTTCATGACATCATCGGACAGATACTCGTGGTAGAACCCCATGATCAGACCGACCGTACGGCCATGGATCGAGGCACCGATGTACTGTTCATAAGATTGTCCGGAGGTACACGGGCTCAGGCAGTCGAGCAGCAAGGCGTTGTCCTGAACGCAGCGGGCCATGGGGCCGACATGGTCCAGGGTGCTGCTGAGCGGAAATGCGCCCTGGCAGGGTAGCAGGTCGTAGCTGGGTTTCAGGCCCACCACACCGCAAAATGCGGCTGGCAGGCGGATCGATGCGCTGGTGTCGGAACCCAGCGCGCCCAGGCAAAGGCCGGCCGCGAGGGCAGCGGCTGATCCGCTGCTGGAACCGCCGGTCATGTGGCTCGGGTCGACGGGATTTCTGGCAGGCCCGGCGACGGAACGGTCGCCGGTTGATCCGTAGGCGAATTCGTGGGTGTTGGTCTTGCCGATGATGATGGCGCCTTGGGCGCGCAGCCGGGCGACGACTGGGGCGTCTTCAGTGGCCGCAGGCGCGTCCTGGTACTGGCTTGATCCCATGGTGGTGCGCATGCCGGCCACATCGATCAGGTCCTTGACCGCGATGGGGATGCCCAGCAGGGGCCGGGTCTGGCCGGATTGCGCCAGTTGCCGATCGGCGCTCAGAGCGTCTCGCATGACCTGGTCTGGATCCACGCTGATGAAGGTGTTCAGGTGGCGGCCGTCCTGGATTTTATCCAGAAGAGCTCGCAGGACGGTCGATGGGCGTGTGTCGCCGGCCTGATAGGCGTGGGCCAGTTCGCGGATATGGGTCATGAAGAATGCTGCCATTTATGAAAACGGTCCGGGGGACGGGGCCCCCGGTTGAGGGTGGATGAGCGGGCTTCTGCTTATAGGGGCAGGGGCTCGATCTTGTCTTCTTTGAAGTGGGCCAGACGGACTTCGCCGTCATTCTGGTTTTTGACATCGAAGTGGATCGGGCCGAGCAGGGTGTCGAAGCCATCCAGCTTGCTCAGGCCAGCCTGGATTTGAGCGCGGGTGGCACCGTCGCCGCGCTTGGCGGCTTCCAGCACGGTATAGACCGCCTCGTATGAGCCGGCTGCGAATGCGCCGGGCTTTTGCCCCCATTTCGCTTCATAGGCTTTTTCGAATTGCTGGGAACGGGCATCCGGCAAACCGACCAGCCAAGTGGTCGGAAAGACGACTCCGTTGGCTGCTTTGCCGGCCAGTTCGGCAAATTTCGGCAGACCCTGACCTTCGTTGACGATCACCTGGGACTTGATGCCCAGATCGTGGATTTGCCGCGCAATGATGGATCCTTCGGTGTAGTAGCCGTGGATGAACAGCAGATCCGGCTGATGCTCGCGAATCTTGCTCAGTTGCGCCTTGAAGTCGATATCGCCGCGGTTATATTCCTCGTAGGCGACGACCTGGGCGCCGAGTTCTTTGGCCCGCTCAGCCGCACCCTTGGTGGGCGGCTTGCCGTAGTCGGAGTTCTCGACCAGGAAGCCGATTGTCTTGGCCCCTTTGTGCTTGATGAAATATTCAACAGCCTTGGTGTCGGTCTGCTGGTCGGTTATCTTGATACGCCAAGTGTATTTGTATCCTTGCTCTGTGACTTTTGGCGATCCGGCCATGCCGTTGACCAGTGGCACTTTGTAGCGTTCGTCTTCTTTTGAGAAGGCGATGGTGACCAGGCTGGCGGATGAGCCGACGATGGCATCGACCTTTTTTTGGGTGATCAGCTTCTTGGCCGAGGTGATGCTACTGGCCGGGTCGCTCTTGTCGTCTTCGCGCAGGGCGACTACGGGGTGACCGTTATAGCCGCCGGCCTTGTTGATCTCTTCGATTGCCAGTTGCGTTCCTTGTGTGTGTTCTTCACCGTAAGAGGCAGCCGGCCCGGTGATCGATTCGATGAAGCCGATGCGCAATTCCTGCGCATCCGGAACCTGGTCGTCTGCGTAGGCATTCATGACCAGGGAGGCCAGGGCGGTCAAGCCTGCGGTCACCACTATTTTTCGGGTTGCTGAATACATGATTGATCCACTCCTCGGGAAATACAGGGTTATCGATGTGTTGCAGGGTCTATCGGCAGTCGGGAACGTCAGGTCTCGATGCCCAGATAGGTTTTGCGCACGACATCGCTGCCCAGAAGTGTCTGGGCATTGTCGTGACGGACGATCTCGCCGGTTTCCATCAGGTAGCCGCGTTGTGCGATCTGCAGGGCCAGGGTGACGTTCTGCTCGACCAGCAGGATGGTGGTGCCGGACGCGTGAATGTTGGCCAGGCGCTCCATCAGGTCGGCCACGACCAGTGGCGCGAGCCCCAGCGACGGCTCGTCGAGCAGCAGCAGTTTTGGCCGCCCCATCAGGGCGCGTCCGATGGCCACCATCTGCTGTTCGCCACCGCTCATCGTCCCGGCCTTTTGCTTGATCCTTTCCTTCAGGCGGGGGAACTGCTCCAGGATGCGGTCGATGTCCTGCGCCAGTTCCTGGCGGGTGGATTTGCGTGCCTTGGCGCCGACGATCAGGTTTTCCTCGACGGTGAATTCGGGAAATACCCGCCGTCCTTCGGGGACGATGCTGATGCCCTGCCGGATGATGCTGTCCGCACTTTGGCGGTCGATCCGTGCACCCAGGAATTCGATGCTGCCGTCGCTGATGGGCTGGATGCCCAGAATCGACATCAGCAGCGTGCTTTTGCCAGCCCCGTTGGCACCGATCAGGGTGACAAATTCCCCCTGATCCACGGACAGGCTGCAACGCTTGAGCGCCTGGATATGACCGTAGAAGGTGTCGATCCGTTCAATTTTCAGCATTTTTCAATCCCGTGCCCAGATAGGCTGCGATGACGCGCTCGTCCGTCTGAATGTCCTCTGGCGTACCGTCGGCGATCTTGTTGCCGTATTCGAGTACGACAATATGGCTGCACAGGCCCATCACCAGTTTGATGTCGTGTTCGATCAGCACCACGGTGTATCCGAAGTCGTGCAGCTTCAGGATCAGCTTGCGCAGCGACAGGCGCTCTTGTTGGTTCAGGCCTGCGGCCGGCTCATCCAGCAACAGGATCTTCGGGTCCGTCGCCAGGGCGCGGGCGATGTCCAGCTGCCTTTGTTCCCCGTAAGGCAGGTTGGCGGCCAGTTCGTCCGCCTTGGCATCGAGCCCCACATAGGACAGCAGTTCCAGGGCGCGTTGGTGGGCCAACTGCCTTTCGGAACGTTCGTGCCGCGTCCGCAATATCGATTGGAGAACGCTGGCGTATGTGCGGCTTTGACGGCCGATCATGACATTGGCGACTAGCGACAGCTCTGGGAACACCATGATGTTCTGGAACGTGCGGGCGACGCCCAGCCGGTTGATCTGGTCGAGCCGGAGGTCACTGATGGTGTGGTCGTCGAAGCGCACGCTGCCCGACGTCGGGGTGTAGATGCCGCTGACGACGTTGAACAGCGATGTCTTGCCCGCGCCGTTGGGACCGATCAGTCCATGGATAGCACCGGGCGTGATCTCGAAGGAGACCTGGGACAGGGCTTTGACGCCGCCGAAGGCCAGCGTGACATTGTCGATGGACAGCGTGCTCATTTCGAGATCCTCAGGCGCAGTTTATGAGGAAGATCGACCAGCCCCTTTGGCAGGAACAGAATGATGATGGCCAGCAGGGAGCCGTACACCAGGATGTTGTATTGGCCAAATTCCTGGGCGTATTCCGAGAGGAACGTCAGGGAAAAAGCACCGATGATGGATCCGTACAAGCTGCCGATGCCGCCGATGAAGACCATGATCAGGAACAGCACCGATACGTCGATCCCCAGGCGGTCTGGATCAATGAAGCCGTCGTAATGTACGAACAGGACCCCGGCGAGCGCGGCGAATGCGGTGCTGACGGTGAACGACAGGACTTTGTAGCGAAAGACGGGGATACCCAGCGACTGGGCGGCCAGTTCGTTGTTGGCAATCGCCTGCAGGGCGTCTCCGGTTCTGGATTCGATGATGTGCTTCAAGATGAAGAATCCGATCACCATTGCGAACAGGACGTAGTAGTAATACGCGAGGTCGCTGAGAATTTCCCAGCCGAAGAAAGAGGGCGGCGGGACTGCCGTCAGGCCGGAGGGGCCGCCGGTGATGCCGGCATTCTTGATGATGACCTGGATGATGACGGCCACGGCGATACTGGCCAGGGCCAGATAGTCGCCGCTGGTGCGCAGCACGATCAGCCCCACGATGTAGCCCAGCAGGCTGACGCCCATGATGGCAATCAGCATGGCAGCCGGGTAGGGCATGCCGGCCTTGACCATCATGCCCGATAGGTAGGCACCCAGGCCGAAAAAAGCGGCATGGCCCAGGGAGATTTGTCCGGTGTAGCCGATGAACAGCGTCAATCCCATGATGACGATGGAAAAGGTGGCTGCCCGAATGACCATATGGTTCAGAAAGGGGTTGTCCAGGATCAAGGGCAGGACGATCAGCATCAGCAGCACGATGCCGGGGAAGAGCCTTTTGTCTGTCAGGAGATTCATGTTTGCCTACACCTTTTTGATCTGTTTTTTACCGAAGATGCCGTTGGGCTTGACCAGGATGATCAGCAGCAAAATGGAGAACGACACAAGTTCTTTGTAGGCGGAGTCCAGCGTCAATGTGCCGAATTGCTCGATGACGCCCAGCAGCAGACCGCCGAACACTGCCCCCGACAGCAAACCCAGCCCGCCCAGCAAGGCCGCCGTAAAGCCCTTGAGTAGCATCAGATTTCCCATGTCGAAGATCAGGACGGCCAAAGGGGTGTAGACGATGCCGGCAATCGTGCCCAGTGCGGCGGCCAGCGCCATGGTGAAGTTGTTGACCCGAGAAACGTTGATTCCCATCATGCGGGAGGTGGTCTTGTCCTGCGCGACGGCGCGCACCGATAGGCCAAGCCGGGTGTGGACCAGCAGCAGGTAGATGAGCGCCATGGTGATCAGCGTGGCGACGATCACGATCAGATACTGGCCGCTGATCTGGACGCGCCCAATATGGAAGATGTGATCCGACATGGGGGGAAATCGGTAGGGAGACGAGCCGAAGAGCAGCTGCGCTGTGCTGCGTAGCAGGATGAACAGGGCAATGGTCATCATGAAAAGCGACATCTGACTGCTTTTTTCCAGTTTGCGCAGGAAAACGATTTCCAGCATCGAACCTATCAGCAGTGATCCCGCGATTGCCAGCAGAAAGGCCAGCCACATGGATAGCGCCAGGTCCACGTGAAAAACGTAGCCTAGAAACCCGCCCACCATGAATAGTTCGCCTTGTGCGAAGTTGATGATGCCCATGCCGCGATACACCAACGTGATGGCCAGCGCGATGAGTGCATAGACGCTACCGACTGATAGCCCGTAAATCAATTGCTGCAGGAAATCTTGCATGATAGAGGCTCAACCCAAACGTTAGGGCTTCATTCTAGGCAGGCGCTTCGGTCCTCGGTATTGGTATTCACCCTAACGTTTGGGTTGGCGTGCTAAGATTCAACTTATTTGTTTCGCAGCCCTGTCGGCGGCCTATCAGTTTCATACTGCTTGCGCAGCCTCGAGGCTGCATCTGCACGATGTCGGAGATGGTTACCCCTCACAAACCGGTTACTTTGTCCTTTTTGGCCAAAAGGCTGAATGTGCATGTCTCGACCGTGTCCCGGGTGCTCAACGGTAAAGCCGACGATGCCAAGAGCGCGGCGTCGCCCGATACGGTTGCTCGCATCCGGGCCTTGGCCGACGAACTGAATTACCGCCCCAATCTGCATGCGATCGGTTTGCGCACGCATAAATCGCGCAGCGTGGGTGTGCTGGTCCCGCGTCTGTCCGACTTATCGATCGCCACGATCTACGAAGGTGTCGAGGCTGCAGCTGCGGATCACGGCTACCTCAGCTTCGTCTCCAATACGGGGGACTCGGCTGGCCGACAGCGCGAATTGGCCGAGATGGCGCTGGATCGAGGCGTGGAAGGCATCATTTTTGCGGATGCCCGCCTGGATGATGTCCGTTTCATCGATGAATTGGCTCTTCGGGGGACACCGCTGCTGCTGGTCAGCCGGCATGCGGGCAGGCATTGTGCAGTCACATGCGATGACGTTTGCGGAGGGGGGTTGGCTGCGCGGCACTTGTTGGCGCTGGGCCATCGGGATTTTGCGATTCTGGCGGGCGAACGCTATTCCAGCACCGGGTATGATCGCAGCCAGGGTTTCATACAGGCGTGCCATGAGCAGGGTGTAGAAATTCCCTCGGATCGTGTGCTATTTGGGTCATTCCGAGCCGAGACCGGCTACGAATTCGGCCGTCGCCTGTTTTCCCGGAAAACAAGGCCGACGGCGGTGTTTACCGCCAATGACTTCCTGGCAATCGGCCTTATGGGGGCCGTGCGGGATTGCGGGCTGATCCCAGGACAGGACATCGCCGTTGTGGGGTTCAATGACACTCCGATCGCAGCGCATCTGCCGATTGGCTTGTCATCGGTGCGATCACCTCGCCATCGAATGGGCTATCGGGCTTTCGAATTGCTGCTGGCCCGCATTGCCGGAGAGACCCCCCTGACTGAACAGCTGGAACCCCAGTTGATTGTGCGGGCCAGCAGCGCACTGGATATCCGAGCGCGTTGATATCCGGCACTGACTCTGCGCATCGAGGTCAAGTTCAGAAATTGGCTGGTGGTCCGTGCCATCGACGACCATATCCGGGAAATGAACTATGAAATCTATTTCCGGCTGCGCCGCCAAAGTGTTCCGGGGAGGGCTACTGCGCGATCCCAGCCACCATTGCCGAGTGCCCTTTCAATATCAGTACGGCTGAATCCGGTTTTCAGGGGGCAGATATACGGCGCTCTCGCGTGCCTGCAAAGGGTTGATGATCCGATATGCTCGCAGCAAGCGGCTACTCGCGCCCGCAGTATTCCAGTCTATTGCTCGTACCAATTTCCGGATTGTGATAAATGAACATTTATAAGATAATTGTGCAAATAGCACTTTTCTGGAACTGCCATGACCGCACTGCTCAAGATCTCGCCGGCACCCGATGCCGTCCTGGCGAAAGCCGTGCTGCGGGCCGGCGATCAGCTGGGGCTGCGCCAGGCCCAGTTGGCGGCGGTCCTGGGCATGCATCGCACGGCCGTCAGCCGCTTGAAAACGACCCAGACCCTGGACCCCGATTCCAAGCAGGGTGAAATCGCCTTGCTGCTGATCCGGGTGGCGCGGGCACTGTATGCCCTGGCGGGGGGCGACGCCGTGTGGATCCGGCATTTCATGCAGTCCCCGAACACTGTCACCGGCGGTGTGCCCGCCGAACAGATTCGCACCATTCAGGGCCTGATGACGGTGCTGCGCTTCGTCGACGCGCTGCGGGGCAAGATTTGATCTGGGCGGAATGCGGCGGGCCGCAGCAGGTCCGGCCGATCCGGGGAACCCTGTACCGGCTGGTCGAAAGCCAGGAACAGGTCGCCACGCTGGCATACGTCGATACCCTGGAAGAACAGGCCGTCCTGGAATCCCTGCTGGACGAGGCCAAGCCTGAGTGGCCGGCCGACAGCGGGCGGTATCACTATCTGTTGCGCACGCCGTTCCGCTATCCGCCCTTGCCGTGGGGGTCTCGGTTCGGAGCCCGCCATGAACCAGGCCTGCTGTATGGCGGTCTCAGCCAGCAGGCCACTTTGGCCGAGGCTGCCTATTACCGTTTCATTTTCCGCCAGTCCATGTCGGGTCCGGCCCCCAAGGACGAACTGATCAGCCAGCACACGCTGTTCACCGCGCCCTATCGCACGGATCGGGGGGTGATGCTGCAGGCTCCGCCGTTCGATCGCTTCGGCCCTTTGCTGATGCATCCGTCCGATTACATCGCGACCCAGCAGCTGGGGGCGGAGATGCGGGGCGCGGGCGTCCAGGCCTTTGAATACTCATCGGCCCGCGATCCGCAGCATCGGCCGTGTGTGGGACTGTTCAGCCTTCAGGCGCTGGCCGGCTTCAAGCCCCTGACGCGGACGCCCTGGCTGTGCGAATTGCGCGAACGGGAAGTCGCCTTCAAGCCCCTGGCCCGGCCATTGGTGGTGACCTATCGCCTGGATGATTTCCTGGTCGAAGGCACCTTGCCCCGGCCCGCCTGATCCCCTATCGTGTAGTCCTGATTGCAGCAAGGAAGGCGCATGGACAAGATCCGGCTCGACAAATGGCTCTGGGCCGCCCGTTTCTACAAGACCCGCAGCCTGGCTGCGCACGAAATCGGCGCCGGGCGCATCCAGATCAACGACCAGGTCGTCGCAAAACCCGCCCGGGAAGTCTCGGTCGGCGACCATGTGCGGGTGCGCAAGACGGGCCTGGACATCGAGGTTGAAATCCGGGCAATCAGCGGTGTGCGCGGCCCCGCGCCCCAGGCAGCCCTGTTGTATCGGGAAACCCCCGACAGCATCGCTGCCCGCGAACGGGCTGCCGAACAGCGCCGCCTGGCGCCGGAACCGGCACAAGACTTGACCGCCGGCCGCCCCACCAAACGAGACAGGCGGCTGATCGATCAGATGCGGGGGCGGTAAGGAACGGTCAGTCCCGGGGCTTGCAGGTGCTTCGGATGCTTAGCCCGGGGCACGTATGATGACTGGGCGGCCTATCGCATTGACGGTCCCTCCACCGCCGGTACCGATACACTGGGGGGTCACACGCCAACCTGCCGCCGCCTATGTACGAACTCAAACATCTCCGGGCTTTCATGGCGCTCGCCGAAGAGCTTCACTTCGGGCGCGCAGCGCAACGCCTACATCTCACACAGCCCCCCCTGACCCAACGGCTGAAGATCCTGGAGGAGTCCCTGGGAGTGCTACTGATAAACCGTACGACGCGGACAGTGGAACTTACGGCTGCTGGCAAGGTGCTGCTCAAGCACACTCGCTCGCTCTTCAAGATGCTGGAAGTGCTGGAGCACGAGGTGAACATGACGGCGGCAGGGCAGTTTGGCTCTCTGCGCATCGGGTTCGTGCCAAGCGCCGCCTACGTGCTGCTACCCAAGCTGCTGAGCCGCTACAGGGAGTGCTTTCCGTGTGTGGACATCCAACTGGAGGAAATGCCTTATCTGCGTATCTTGGAACAACTACGCACAGGAGCTATCGACTTGGCCTTGCTGCGGCTGCCTTCGATGGAGAAGTCGCTGGAAAGCCACATTGCTTTATCGGAACCGCTGATTTTCGCCATTCCTCGCAACCATCCGCTTGCGACCCGCAAGGCCATTCCTCTCGCCAAAGCACACGGGCAGGACTTCATCGCTTTTTCGGTCACTGACTCGCCATATTTTTCGGAGCGTATCCGCTACATTCTGCAAAAGGCCGGAGCTCAGCCACGGATTGTGCAATATTCGCTGCTGCCTACCATCCTGTCGTTTGTAGAGGCTGGTCTGGGCATTGCCATCGTGCCCGCCTCGGTGAGCCGGATCAACAGTCCCAACGTCATCTACAAACAGATCACCGACCTGCAGCCTCAAGACCACGTGGAGCTCATCGCATCCTGGCAAAGGACCAATCCGTCCCCGCTGTTGGTGAACCTAATCGAGATTGTTGAGCAGTGTGCTCAGGATCCAAATTAATTCAAATATACAATAAATAGACCTATAATTTAGAATTGGATTAAAATTTATCGGCCTCCTACAATCAAATCGACCAGCATCTGCAAGAGGACGATTTGATGTCAGAGCCAAACGCGTTGAGTGTGGTGGAAGTTGCGCAGCGCATCCAGGACGGGACGCTCAGCTGCGAAGCTCTGATGAGAGCCTGCATTCAGCGGGTTGAAGCGCGCAATCACGACGTCAAGGCTGTTGTGTCATTCGACCCGGACCGGGCTCTGGCTGCGGCGCAGCGCCAGGATGCGTCGCAGCAAGCGAGCCCTCAATTGCGGGGGATCCCGTTTCTGGCCAAGGACGTGATAGACAGCGCGACTCTGCCGACCTCCTACGGCTCGCCCATCTATCGGAATCATCGTTCTTCTCTCGACGCTGCTTGCATATGGGCGTTGCAGCAGCAAGGGGCTATTTTGCTGGGTAAGGCTGCCACCAGCGAATTTGCGACCCGACATCCAGCTCCGACTCGCAACCCTCTGCGTCTGACCCATACGCCGGGAGGCTCATCCAGCGGCTCGGCTGCCGCCGTGGCCGACTATATGGTGCCTTTCGCTTTAGGGACGCAGTCGACGGGATCGATCTGTCGGCCGGCTTCATACTGCGGCATCGTGGGCTATAAGCCCAGTTTCGACCTCTTCAGTCGAGCTGGCCTGAAGATGACGAGCCAGTCACAGGAAACGATCGGGCTACTCACCCGCTCAGCGCGCGATGCAGCCTTCATTGTCTTCAACGATCTGGTGGACGAACCTGCTGGCGACTCGCTGGTCTGGCCCAGAATGGCTGTTTGTCGATCCTCTCAGTGGGCTTTTGTCGCACCGGCCTTTTCGACGGCCCTGGATACTTTGCTCGAACGCCTGGGGCGCAGCAGCCAGGTGGTGGAACACCTGACCCTGGATGCAAATTTCGAGACGCTGGTGGAAACCCAGGCGGCCATCTTTTCCTACGAATTGGCGCAGGCCCTAGGCAACGAATATACCCGGCATCCGGAGGCGCTCAGCGATCAACTCAGAGCTCGAATCGTCCAGGGCGCTCGCATTTCTATTCAGTCGTACCTGCAGCTCCGTAGCTCCGTTGAACAAGCCAAGAGCACGCTGGACCGCCTGTTCCAGGGGGCTGACATCCTGCTGTACCCAGCCTCGGACAGTTCGGCGGAAGATGGGTTGGCATACTCCGGTTCGCCCCGCTTCGGAGCGCTCTGGACCTTGTTGCATCTCCCCACAGTGACCATTCCCCTGGGCCGCACCGATAACGGCATGCCCTTCGGGGTGCAGCTCATCGGCCGATTTGGGACGGACAGGCGCGTGCTTGCAACGGCTCACGCGCTGGAGTCCCTTACCGACATGACTCTACAGGCTCCGATATGACCGCCGCTCTGACACTCACCTTGCGGGGTGGCACGGTTTGTACCGAACACGGCGTCCAGCACCTCGACATTGGTGTGCGCGATGGTGTTATCGCTGCAATGGGTCCGCAACTGTCGCCAGGGCTTCAGGACATCGATGTTACTGGTCGCTTGCTGCTACCAGGCGGTATCGATAGCCACTGCCACATCGAGCAGCTGTCCGGGATGGGCCGCATGGCGGCCGACGACTTCTACAGCGCTACGGTATCAGCCGCCTTCGGAGGCACTACGACCGTCATTCCCTTTGCCATCCAGCGCAAAGGCGAATCGCTGACTGACGTAGTGGACGCGTATGCAGTCCGGGCTCAGGCCGGAGCGGTGGTGGACTATGCTTTTCACGCAATCATTTCCGACCCTTGCGAGCAGGTGCTGGCGGAAGAACTGCCGGGCATGGTGGCTCGCGGCGTCACGTCGTTCAAAGCCTACATGGCATACGACTCCGTGCGACTGGACGATTACCAATTGCTGGAACTCTTGCAGGCCAGCGCGCGCCATCGGGCACTGGTCATGGTGCATGCAGAGAACAACGACATGATTCGCTGGGTCACCCGCCAGCTGCTGGCCAGCGGCCGAAGGGCGCCAAAATACCACGCTACGGCGCACCAACCGATCACGGAAAGCGAGGCGGCCAACCGGGCGCTGAGCCTGGCACAGTTGGCCGACGCTCCTGTCCTGCTGGTCCATGTTGCGGGTAGCGAGACCGTGCGCCTGGTGCGCTCGGCGCAGATATTGGGCGCTCCGGTCTTCGCCGAGACCTGCCCGCAGTACTTGGTTCTGAGCCGCGAAGACCTGGCCGCCAATGGCATGGAAGGCGCCAAATTCTGCTGTGCCCCGCCGCCGGGCGACGCCGGCTCTCAGGCCGCCGTCTGGGCCGGCATACAGGACGGCACGCTGGCGATCTTCTCCTCGGATCATGCTCCGTACCGAATGGATGCCAGCGGCAAGCTGCCGGAAGGTGAAGACACCACCTTCGCTGATATCGCAAACGGTGTTCCTGGCCTAGAGACCCGGCTGCCGATCCTGTTTTCGGAAGGCGTCGTGCGCGGACGCATCAGCATCGAGCAGTTCGCCCGCATCACGGCCACCAATCACGCGCTCACCTATGGGCTATATCCGAAAAAAGGAGTTCTGCGGGTCGGCAGCGATGCTGACATCGCCGTGTGGGATCCTGAGGTGAAGGTCCAGATCCGGCACGACCGGCTGCATGACCGCACCGGGTACACGCCCTATGAGGGCATGGTCGTGACTGGCTGGCCTACCCTGACCTTGCTTCGGGGTGACGTTCTGACCCGGGGCGACCAACTGCTGGCCTCGGCGGGCTCCGGGCAGTACGTGCCCTGTGCGCCCTTCCAGGCGGGGCGAATAGATTTTCATCGCCATCCAGGAGCCACGCGGCGAACCGGGAGATTTATCGAGTTCTAACGTTTTTACCACCATCTGTTCGAAGGAGACATGAATATGAACTATACATTCAAAAAAACCTTGATCTGCCTGCTGGCGCCCACTTTGCTGGCTTGCACGCTGACTGCCGCCAGTCAGGCGGAAACGCTCAAGACTGGTGCCGACGCTTCTTATGCGCCACTGGTATTCCGCGACTTGGACGGCACTCTCAAAGGCTTCACCATTGACATGGGGCACGCGCTGGAAAAGCAATTGGGCGTGACTATCTCCGTCGAAGGCACGCAGTTTTCCGCCCTGATTCCGGCGCTCAATGCCAAGAAGTATGATTTCATCCTGGGGGCCGTGACAGCCACCCGGGAACGTGCGGAACAGATGCTGTTTTCCGAGCCCTATCTGGACTCTGACTATCTGATACTTCAAAAGAAGGACACCGAGACGATCAAATCGCTGGATCAGCTCAAAGGCAAGCGGTTGGCGGTCAACCGTGGTTCGCCCTACGAGACGTGGTCGCAGGAAAACCATGAAAAGTATGGGTTTGCCTTCAATGTGTACCCAACCAACGCCGATGCTATTCAGGCCATTCTCTCCGGTCGGGCGGACCTTGGGATGGCAGGCGTGCCGGCCCAGGCCTGGGCCGCCAAGCAAAACCCACTACTCAAGACCAGCCTGGAAATCAAGACGGGCCAGGCATGGGCGTACGCCTTTCGCAAGGACGATATCGCTATGCGCGACCGGATTTCGACCGCTCTGAAATGCCTGAAACAAAAGGGCATCGTCGCCGAAATCGCGAAGAAGTGGCTGGGCTTCGCCCCCACGGCCACGCAGACTATCTACGAAGGCCAGGGTCTCAAAGGAATGCCGGGCTACGACCCCACCCCGGTCCAGCTGAATTGCGGTGAGCAGAAGTAGCCATGTCCGATGATCGCCAAGCTCCAATCCTGAGCATCCAGGATCTACATAAGCAATACGGTGAGCATCATGTCCTCAAGGGTATCAGCCTGGATGTCCTCCCGGAGGAGTTGGTGTTCATCATCGGCCCATCGGGATCGGGGAAAAGCACATTGTTGCGCTGCTGCAATGTGCTGGAGACCTCCACAAGCGGCCGGATTCTGCTGGATGGCAAGTCTATCCTGGGTAAAGGGGTCAACCTGAACACGGTCCGCCAGCAGATTGGAATGGTGTTCCAGCACTTTAATCTGTACCCGCACATGACGGTGCTCGACAACATCACACTGGCCCTGCGCAAGGTCAAGAAAAAAAGCAAGCAACAAGCCCACGAGAAGGCTCTGCTGGCCTTGCGCCAAGTCAGTTTGGAGGACAAGGCCGATGCGTACCCGGATGCCTTGTCAGGCGGTCAGCAGCAGCGCGTGGCGATCGCCCGCACCATCGCCCTGGATCCCAAGATCATTCTGTTTGATGAGCCCACCAGCGCGCTGGATCCTGAACTGGTGGGCGGTGTACTGGATGCCATGCGTACACTGAAGGCTGCCGGTATGACCATGGTGGTCGTCAGCCATGAAATGGGGTTTGCCAGGGTGGCGGCAGACCGGGTGATCTTCATGGACAACGGGGCTATCGTGGAGCAGGGCTCCCCGCAAGCCATCTTCGAGGCACCACGACATGAGCGGTTGAAGACTTTTCTGTCGTCTGTGCTGTCGCATGGCTGACCGAAGGAGAGCGCCTTGAACATCGACGGCCTGATCTTCTCATTTTTCAATCTCGACGTCATTGATCGCTATTACGGCTTCATCGTGGCTGGCATGTGGGTTACGCTGCAGATCGCCATCGCCGTGGTGGTCAGCGGCCTGGCGATGGGTTTCGTGCTGGCATTTGTCCGAGCCTACGGGTTCAAGCCCGCCAATGCGCTGGTCGTGCTCTTCGCAGATACGTTTCGATCACTGCCACCTTTGGTCGTGATCATGATGTTCTTCTTCGCTTTTCCGTACATCGACCTTTCCATGTCTGCGTTTCAGGCCACCTGGCTGGCCTTGACTCTAGTCCTGGCCGCCTTTGCGGAAGAAATCTTCATGGCCGGGATCCAGGCCACCCCGCGCGGTCTAATGGAAGCCGGGCGCTCCAGCGGCCTGGGCTGGGGGCAGACCATGTGGTACATCGTTTGGCCACAAGCCTTCAAACTGGCGGTGCCGCCCTTGACCAACCGAGTGATCGCGATCACTAAAAGCACGTCTCTGGGGGCCATCGTCGGCTTGGGTGAAATCCTGAACAACGCCCAGTCGGCCAGCAGCAGCGCTGGTAATCCGACGCCGTTGACGCTGTGCGCCATCGGCAGCATCGTCATTTTCATTCCGGTCGTCCTGGCGGGCCGTTACCTGGAAACCCGGTTCCATTAGGGCGGAGGCGCGACATATGCACGAACTTATCCTGAATTTTTTCAACCTAGCCATCTACAAGAGCGTTACTCCGATATTGCTGCAAGGGCTGGCCATGACGGTGCTGCTCTCTGTGTTGATCATCCCTCTGGGCTTGTTCTTCGGACTGGTCTTGTCGATCGTGTACCTGCATGTCACGAACCGCATCGTCAAGGCGCTGCTGATTCTCTACATTGACGTGTTCCGAGCGATCCCGCCATTGGTGCTGCTGATCTTGGTTTATTTCGGCCTGCCGTTCCTCAACATTGAGATTACGAACCTGACGGCTGTCATCCTGTGCTTTGTCTTGAACAACTCCTGCTACTACGGAGAAGTCTTCCGTTCGGGCCTGATCAGCGTACCCAAGGGCCAAGCCGAAGCTGCCCGCTCCACGGGTCTAAGCTTCCTGCAGTCGCTGCTGTACGTACAGATTCCCCAAGCCACTCGCAACGTGATGCCAGACCTGATCAGCAACTCGCTGGAGATCGTCAAGCTGACCACGATCGCTAGTGCGGTCGCTTTGCCGGAAGTACTGCATATGGCACAGAATGCCCAATCGCTGCTCTATAACCCTTCACCCATCGTTCTGGCCGGCATCTTCTTCCTGATCCTGCTGGTACCTGTCGTTCGCCTCATCAGTCACATGGAAAGGCGAAGACTGGCAGGCCACCGTTCTTCGAGTCGCCTCATATGAAACTGCCTCACCATCATCGCTACGCTTATCGGCCCATTCATCAGCGTTTGGACTACGATTGGCCGGGAGGCAAGCGCTTGGCGTTTTACATCGGCCTGAACATTGAGCACTTCGCCTTCGGCGCGGGGCTGTCGCACAACCTGTCCACTCCGTTGCCGGGGCTCGACCACCGCGCCTATACGTGGTGCGATTATGGCAACCGCGTCGGCGTGTGGCGCATCCTGGATCTGCTGGATGACTTGGGGCTGCCGGCCTGCCACCTGATGAATACAGCGGTTTTCGATTACGCGCCTGAGATCGTCCAGGCCATCACTGCGCGTGGCGACGAGATCATCGGTCATGGACGCACCAATGCGGAACGCCAGGGAGGTCTGTGGGAGGAAGACGAAGCGCGGCTGCTCGCCCAGATCAAAGCGGACATCCTGGCGCAGAGCGGCCAGACGGTTCGCGGCTACATGAGCCCTTGGATGTCGGTGAGCCACCAAAGCCCCGACCTACTGGACGAGGCTGGGTTCAAATTCTTGATGGACTGGCCTGCAGATGATCAGCCGATCTGGCTGAAGACGCGCTCGGGTCGGATTTTGTCCATCCCCTATCCGTTGGAGCTCAACGATTCGCCGCAAATCCTGGTACGGCATCACACGGCCGAAGATTTCGAGCGCATGATCGTCGATCAATTCGAGGAAATGCTCGTTCAGAGCCGCCAACAACCTCTGGTCTGTGGCATCGCCCTGCACACCCCCATCATGGGGCAACCCTATCGGCTGCGAGCCCTGCGCAGAGCCCTACAACACATTCTGCAGCATCCCGAACGGGATAAGGTGTGGCTTACCCGGCCGGGTGCAATCTATGACCACGTTCAGAAGCTGTCCGAAGATGTCGTGCCGTAATAAAGTAAGCGGTGCGTCACCGGGTGTGATGGCCTGGCAGCGGCGATATGTCTCGGTATTGTTGGCTGATACTCGGGTCGGCATTGCCAGTGTCTTGAGCTGGCCCACCCCTAGCCATTCTCAATGCGCCGCTGCTGTGGTTCATGGCGTGATCTGATCCGGCATCTGGCCGGCGTGGAAGTGTTCCAGCGCAGCCATGATTTCCTCGGCCTCGTCGACGAGGGTGAACAGATTGACGTCCTCTTCGGCGATGTAGCCCTCGTCCACCAGGTAGTCGAAGTCAATGGCGCGACGCCAGAAGTCCCGCCCGACCAGGACCACCGGGATGGGGGCCATCTTGCGGGTCTGGATCAGGGTCAGAACCTCGAAGAGCTCGTCGAGCGTGCCATAGCCGCCCGGGAAGGCGACCAGGCCGCGCGCATGCAGCAGGAAGTGCATCTTGCGCAGGGCGAAATAGTGGCAGCGGAACGCCAGTTCGGGGCTGATGTAGGGGTTGGGCACCTGTTCGTGGGGCAGGCTGACGTTGAAGCCGATCGAGCGTGCGCCGACTTCGAATGCCCCGCGATTGGCAGCCTCCATGATCCCTGGGCCGCCCCCCGTGACGACTACGAAGTCGCATCGTTCATCCTGCTGGAAGCGGCAGGAGACGAGCTGGGCGAAGCGGCGCGCCTGTTCATAGTAGCGGGCCTGATCCACCCTGCGGCGGGCCAGGGCCAGTTCGCGGCGAGAGGCCGAGGAGGCCGGTGCCGCGCCGGTTTCCTGCAGCGCGTCAAGCCGCGTGCGAGCGGTTTCCAGATCGGTCACGCGTGCGCTGCCGAACACCACGATCGTGGAACCCACGCCCTGTTCGGCCAGGACGCGTTCGGGCTTGAGCAGTTCGAGCTGCAGGCGCAGTGGCCGCAGGTCCTTTTCCCCGAGGAGTTCGACGTCTTCCTGCGCCAGCCGGTAGCTGGGCGACTCGACGATGGCCTGCAGGCGCTGGGCAAGTTCCAGGGGCAGTGTCATTGCGCCCCCGTCCTGGCATCGAACGGGTCGCTTGCGCCGCCGTATTCAGGTGCTGTGGCCGGTGCGGCAGAACGGATCGCCATATCGATCTCCATTGGAGTCCATGGCCGATTATGCTGAGGGCATGGCGGCCCCGTCAATGAAATCCGGGCGATTTGCCCTGACGTCAGCAGGCGTTTTCCGCCGGACATTGCTTTTCCGCAAAGTCGGCATGCGCTCCCGTATGGCAATCGCCCCTGGGGCCCCTATACTGGACAGGCCTTGAATGGCTGTGTAGTTCCCTGGAAACCATATTCTGGAGTCATGGCTATGTACGAACGTATTCTGGTGCCGCTCGATGGTTCGCCGTTTTCGGAAGAGGTGATTCCCTATGCGGCTGGCTTGGCGTCCGTGCATGGCACGGAACTCGCGCTATTGCGCATCGTGGACAAGGTGTCCGACGAAGAGAATGCAAAGGACTACATCGCCTCGATGGCCGCCACTCATGGCGCCAGCGGCCTGTGCCTGCCGAACACGGGCGATGCTGCCCAGGCGATCCTCAAAGAGGCCGGCAGCAAGCCAGCTACCTTGCTGGCAATGACCTCGCGCGGGCATTCCGGCCTGATGGAGCTGATGCTGGGCAGCGTGGCGCGGCGCGTGGTGCGCGGCGCGGGCGGCCCGGTCCTGGTATATCACCCGACCGGGGCCAGCGGCGCACCTGCGCGCGCGCAGGTGAAGCTGCGCAGCGTAGTGGTGCCCCTGGATGGCAGCCCGTTGCCAGAAGCCATGGCCCACGACGCGGCCCGCTTTGCGCTTTGGGCCGATGCCGGGCTGAAGATCATCAGCGCGGTCCAGCCCATCGATGCTTCGACGGTGGGCGAGGCGCCCGGCCACGAGATGCGCATGCTGGAATCCGGCTATGTGCATTCCCAGGCCACGAAACTCACCAGGCAGTACGGCATGGACGTGGACTGGGAAGTGCTGCACGGCGAGCCGGCGGAAGCGATCACCGATCACGTGGCGCACCGCAGCGACGTCATCCTGGCGATGGTCACCCGCCGCAAGGACGCGCTCGAAGCCGCCTTGCTGGGCAGCGTTACCTCCGGGTGCCTGCGCAAAGCCGGTGTTCCGATCCTGATGCGACTGCCCTGATTTCACCGGTTCCAGCAATTGTGCGGTCGCAGAAAATTATGCTATAGTTTCGCTTCTTCGCAGTTCCCCGATAGCTCAGTCGGTAGAGCGACGGACTGTTAATCCGCAGGTCCCAGGTTCGAGCCCTGGTCGGGGAGCCAAGAAATTCAAGGACTTAGATGAAAATCTAGGTCCTTTTTCTTTGCCTGTATGTGATGCGATATGTGAGGCCATCACATATCCAGTAGTTTCGTTCAGTATTATCAGGCGCTGATTTTCCGGTTGTTTGATGCCACCGATTCCCGCCACCGCTGCTTGACGTATATCTCTGTCGTGGTCTTAGGCAAGGTGCCGCTGACCTATCTGGGCGACCAGATGCGATTCGAGAACTGTACGTGGGCCCCGCCAGAAGCCCCAGCAAAGCCGCAGCGCCGGGGGTTCCGTGACTGATCACGTCAACTGCATCGACTGCCTGCACTTCGACCTGCGCACCGCCCCGGCGATGGCCAAGCAAGGCTACGGCGTGTGCGCCAAGGACGGCCGGCCCGGACGCTACGAGAGCGCGACATTCGACCGGACGTGCCGGATGTTCGAGGCGGGACCCATCGAGAACTCGCAGAAGCGGCGGCCTTGGCTGGAGGCTGAGCAGGAACGATTCATGAAGAAAATCATGGGGGCTGCATGACCCTGGATCGCATCACTATCCACCTGCCGTGGCCGGATCCCGCACTGTTTCCGAATGCTAAGGGCGGCAAGCACTGGGCGTCATTCCAGGCGCAGAAGGTCCGCGCTCGCCAGGACGGGTACTTTGCAGCCAAGCAAGCCCTGGGCAAGAACACATTCACGCCACTGGCTCACGTGCCGGTCAAGACCACGTTCGTCTATCCCAACCGGATCAACCGCGACATCGAGGGCTGCATAGGCGCCATCAAACATCACATCGATGGTATTGCGCGGGCGCTGGGCGTCGACGATCGCATCTTCCGGCCATGGATTCTGGATGACGCGCTGGACACCAAAAAACAAGGGTTCGTCATTGTGGAGATCGGGTAATGGCCAGACAACTACCGAGGCAGCGCCAGCCGAGAAACGTCGCCGGCGGCGGGCAGATCGCCACAGTGCCGGTCACGCCGAAATTCCAGCCGCTGAAGCCACGCCCGCATCTGCGCCAGGATGAGATCGATGCGCAGCCGGTGCCGGTCAGTATGGGCGGGATAGGAAATGGAATTGAAGGCCGGAATGGTTACGGGAGAGGGCAGTGAACGCACAATACCCATCCTTCGTCCGTGCCGAGATTGAGAACTGGATTGCCTGGTGCTGGGCGGGTGAATCGCCTGAGCCCAGGGAATCAAACCGCTGCTATTCGGCTGAGCGCAGCTGGCTGGCGCCGGACTGGGAATCGGAATCTGGTGATGTGCCGCCAAAAATCATCTTCAATCCAGATCGGGCTGCCAAGGTCCAGGCGATCTTCGATGGCCTGCCGCAGCTTACGCGCCGGGTGCTGCAGTACGAGTACACCCAGCGATCCCGATATGACCTGTGGGAGCGCAGCGTTGAAATGCATGAGGGCGAAATGCGACCGGTGTGGATCCGGGTAGACAACAACCGCCGGCAGCGCGCCAGGATCGACCTGAAGATCAGCCGAGATCAGTACATGGTCTGCCTGGATGAATTCAAGATCGAGGTTTTCAAGGAGTTTGAGTATGAAGTATGCGTCTGAAATCCTAGGCCTGATGCGACCGTACCCTGGCAGGGAGTTCAGGATGTCGCAATTGGTACGCGAGGTTACAGGAGGCCGAACGCTGACGCCTCGGCAGATGGAGGCCGTGCGCAAGGGCGTCAAGCGCGTGCTGGATCACCTGATCGACACCGAACATGTCGAGCGCATCGGCGGCACCACCCGAGCGGCTATGTACGCTTGGCGACTATTGGGACGTGAAGTTCCGCGACAGGCTGGATTATTGGGACACCCTAAGGGACAATACGTGCAGGGGCGTTGCGCCCCGTGAAAACGTAGCCCCTCCACGGGCGGGGGTTTCTTGGTTGGTGTCTATTGGGCGCCATCATCCTGATTGTTGGGTTGCGCGTCAGCTGGTGTGAATTTCAGAACCCCCAACTCAAGATATTTCTTCAGAATGTGCTCGGGGATGAGTGGATCATTATTAAAGACGGCTGTATGCAAGCTTAGGAACCATTCATACTTTTCCCGGTGCTCTGGTGCGCTTTCCTCCATTAACATGGAGGCGCGCATTCCGGCACTTCTTCCCCACATCATCGAGAATGGGTTCACAATGTTTTTGCCATCGAAGTGCAATATCGGCGTTGCGAACTGGCCGTGAGCGTAGCGAGATAACCATAAGTCGTCTGGAATGCTAATCTCTTCTCCCAGTACAATCGCGGGGATTTTTATAGAAGCCTCCAGGCGCACAGACCTGACCAATGCATCGCTAACCATAAATAGATGCCTTCCGCTCTTCTTTTCCCAGTGACGACCGTAACTGATTCCACCCCTAATGAGCATGTTGTGCTGGAGCGCAATGAAGCTCATTATCTGGGCAGTCTGGGCAACAATGGAGAGATTTTCTCCTGTTATCAGAATTGAGTCCGAATAAACGGAAATTTGTACACCGTCTCGTTCCAAAACAGGATCGACGAAATCAGCGAATTCTCTGTATAGTTGCAGCGTGGATTCGAAGTCTCGTTCAATGTTGGCGGAAAATCCTAGTACGTCGCAGAATGCTACATACTTATTGGTTTGATCTTCATTATTATCTGCTTCCATTTTTAGTCTCTTCAGTTTAGGTGTTAATGGAGCGTAGGCGGACGGACTACGAAGCACCGTGGCCGCCGCGCTGCTGGCTCTGAAAATGCGGGATCGACTGTAACGATTGTCTCCTCCCGATGCTTCGGCATCGTTTCGCGCCCCGCTGAGTCGAGAGATTCGCGGGGCGCGGCTTGTTGGGGGTAAATACAGAATTTATTAGTTGAGGTGTTTGATCAAGGATAATGACAGAAAAAATATCCCCAGGCCAAGCAGAACTAAAGAAACTATTCCTGAGTAGTATCGAAAGCCGGTCGGCCACGAATGCGGCACGCGGATTGTGTGGCGATTGGCGTCGGACATTGATTTCATTATGGATGTTAAATCTTCGCCGTGCTTTTCCACTATTCCCGCGATTGGCATTAATGAAAAAACCAAGCCGACCCCGAAGGTGAGTATCGATGCGGACAAAAGAATTGCGTCGTACTTTATGCTGCTGCTGCTGGTGCTAAGCGCGATGGCAGCAGCCAGGCCTGCAACGTTTGTGCTGGCGAGTAACTTTGCTTGATCACGCAAGGTCTCTGATGACTGTTGATACACGGTCATCCATATCTGAAAAGATTTTGCGACATCATTTTTAATTGCGATTGGCTCTACATCGGAGCGCGTGCGTTTGTAAATTGAAATCAATTTCAAAGAAATTACATAAATAGCTAATGCAGAGATGATGGCTATCGAGGCCATCACGATATATTCACATAAAGAATGAGTCAAAGCATCGCTCCGTAGGTTGGATGATGCTTTTTTACTCCTAATGAGCCGTTTTAAATGGCTTTGTGTCTTCCAGAAAGCGACCTACTTCGTCCAATAGTCAATGTTGTTGAGGCTGGACGGACCTGCGTTTTCCAGGAGAGATCCACAGCATGCCGCCTCCGGGCGGTTTTTCACTTCCATCACAAAGGCGTGCGCCATAGGCGTCGCAAAGGCGCGTTATGGCCCGACCCCCTGTGACTTAGAGATGCTTGCCGCATCGACTTCACGCCCACCGATTAGGTGATGGGCTGTGAAGCGAGTTACGACCGGCGGCCGTCCTTTTCTGTTGCGACGCCCTTGAATTTCCCGTCAGTGGTTTTTTGATCAATGAATTGCCCATTGTCGGTGTTGCGCTTCGTGAAGTTGCCGTTGCGAGGATTCTGTACTTGAGTGCGGTCTTTCACGGAACCGTCGCGGTGATTGTCGCCAGTATTTTTCGCCATGGTTTTTGCTCCTGCAGACATGCCGACGCAGTTCATCGGACGTGTCGCCTCTCCTGTTGATGATGGAGAGATAACGATACGTCTCAAAGAAAAGCAAAGATTGAATAACTTTGTTGGCTAAATGGATATTGACCATGGTGCGATTGCAGACACTGCCATCGCGGCTGAGCAAGCTGCCCGCGAAACGTCAACAAGTCCAGGGCAACCCGGACAGCTGGCGCGGTGGCAAGACATCAGCCCAACCCGGGTACGGCTACAAGTGGCAGCAGGCCAGAGCCGGATACCTGCGCAAGCACCCGCACTGCGTCATGTGCCTGGCTGGGCTGGGCATGACAGACCTGCAGCCGGCTGAGGTGATTGTGGAGTGCGCCAGACGCGGCGTGGCTGAGCCGCTGGCAACTGTGGTTGACCATTCGACGCCTCATAGAGGTGATCCGGTGATCTTCTGGGATCAGTCACGATGGCAGGCTTTATGCGCCCGACATCACGATAGTGACGCACAGCTCCGGGACAAGGGCAGTCAGCGTCAGGCGACAGGGTTTGATGGCTGGCCAGTGGAGGATTGAGACATGGGTGATCTGAGCGGCGCGATTACGGCGTTGGCTGTTGCGGCTGGCATTGCGGGCGCCGCCATCATGGGCCTGCTGTTCTGGGCCATGCCGTGGGCGTGGGACTTAATCCGCCCGTGGCTGCACGCGGTGACTGGCTGATGCAGCATCAGGTGACGATCCGCGTATCTGTGGCCTGGTGACGTCGGCCACCTCTTTGCCGTACGAGGCTATGTCCTCCTTCTTGGCCAGCATAAGCGCCAGATATGTCTTCATGGTCGGCTCCCTCCGGAATCGTTTGGTTGTTGGTCCTCCCAAGCATACCCGGCTGGAACCGGCCGCCCAACACCCCTGGCGCCCTGATCCGAACGACAACAGGGTGCCGATCTGCCCGCCCGACACGATTTCAGTGAACCGTGCAGCTGACTGCCGGCCCGTCCTCTTCGCCATCAAACGCCGCCTCCTGGACCTCTTCGCCCAGCCGCATGAACACCACGCGCAGCAGGTCGTCGGATACGGCTACGGCTCGCGCCAGGAATTCATGGCGCCACATTGCCCGCAACAGAACGGCATGGTCGAACGGGCGATCCGGACGCTGAAAGAGCCACGTGCCTACCGGTACCGCTTTGAATCGTTGCCGAGCCTCCCCGCCCCACCGACCTGGCCGGCGGTCATGGTTTTCCTTGAGGGATTTTTAAGGGTGGGCGGGCTTAGAATCAGCCGATGCCATTCGATAAAGCGGGAATGCGATGAAGATCAAGAAAACCGAAGCGTCATCAGAAGGGAAGGCAGGCGCTCTGCGCGCAAAGTTTCCTGGGCAACCCAAGACACAGATCGATGACCAAGGGAAGCTGGCCGTTCAGATAACTGCCTGGGTCCCGAACGGGAAAGATGGCTCGGATCAACACCAGGTGGTGTTGACGGACGGCGATATCGAAAGGCTGCTCACTTGCCTGGCGAATCCAAACGATGCGGATACTGCAAGGGCCGTGAGCAAGCTCATGAGAGAAAACCTTAGAAATGCGCTTCGGTTGGTTGCGCTTGGTTCTGGAACTGCTTTGGTGGATTGACTTGAAGCAGGTTTGACGCTGGCATGCGCCAGCGCCCATGGCGGCAATCCCGCGACGATTGCCCCGAGCAAGGAACGAAGCTGCCTGCCAGTAATGGCCGAGCTTTATTCCGCGATGTGGCCTATGCTGATGGATTGGCCGTCGCAAATCCGCTTCGGCCCCTGACAGCGTGGGAAAAAATGGACAAGAAAGACAAAGATCAGCAGCAAGAGACGGCGAAGCCCGCAAACTCCAGGACCGTGCCGAAACAGCCGCGCTGGCCTGGGCTAGGTGGCAATTCAGGAATCAAGAACGCCAAGTCCGTGCATGGCCGCATGCCGACAGGGCGCGGATCAGCACGGGGTCGCTAGATTGCGGACGGTTGGGCAAATGTTCCAGCAAGAATTCCGGGCTCTCGAACTCTAGGGTGGCAATCCCTTGCCCGTCCACAGTCGCCTGCAGATTCAGAACCGCATCCGCACGGACGCCCCGAGATTCATGCGCCACGTGTCGCGGATTTCATAGGGCGTGATCTGCGTCACGCCCAGATTGCCTTCTCTTGTGTCTCCCGTCCGGAAGGCGCCTACATAGGCGGCCGAGACATTCAGGCTGAGCATGGCGTTTGGGGTGATGTAATGCTGGATGGCGGCGCCCAGCTGGCCTGTCGGGCCGGCCTCGGTGTGATCGGCTACGTTGCTGGCAAACGCCGACGATGGCTTCTCCCGTTCCGTCACCCCCGACAAAGTGTTGAACGTGACGCCCAGCCCCGCAGTCGCCCTGATCGTGGTTGCTTCGGACAGCGGCCAGTCGTAGGCGATATTGGCCAGGATGGTATGGCTGGTGGCGTCTCCAGAAAAGCTGGATGCTACCCCGAACCGTGGGAAATGCGCATCCCAGTCGATGTCGCCCCTGGTGTACTGATAACTGATGAATGCGGACACGGCAGGGTCGATCTGATAGCCGACGTGGCCGCCGATCCCAGTGGTGTTTCCGAATTTTACGTTTTCGACGACACCGCCGCCGGCAAAGGCGGCGCCCCCGTCTTGCGTGCTGGACGATCCGCGGGCTATGCCGCCGCTGACGTCCAATCCTGCAAAAAATCCAGGGGCCTGGGCAGCCGCCGTTGCTGGAAGAGCGGCTGCAGTGATGACGAGTATGAGCAGCGTGTTGAAGGGTGTCATGACGTTCCGTGGCCTTGTGAGTGACGCGTGTTTCCATCCTGTCTGTCCAGCTTACCTTCGCAGCCTGCGCTTCGATCAGCTAATCTAAGCAGTGTTTTGGCGGGTCGTGCCGGGCATTCACTTTTGGTAGCAGCATCCGCCTGCGGCTTGGGCAAAAATGGCGCTGCCGCAAAATAATGGAGCGATAAAGTGAAAACAAGAATCCTGCTGGCGGGCGCCGTGCTGGCTATGTTGTCTCTGCTGTCCGCGTGTGCAGTCTATACGCCCCGAGGATCCGTGGTAGTGGATCCTGGGCCGCACCATGGGTCTGGCACATTCTGCCCGCCGGGGCAGGCCAAAAAGGGGAATTGCTGAGGGCCCGGCATCTTTTGCGCTGTCGGTGCGATATGCTCCGTTACCGTTTTCAAGGCTCGGACAGATGTCGCCTCGATAGAATCGGAGTCGTTGCAATGATCAAGAGAATACGATGAAACTGCTGCTCGCCGCCGTGTCCACGGCGATCACGATGACTAGCCATCTGGCCTGAATGCCGAACACGCCTGCCATCGCCTGCCCCTGTGGCTTGCCAGTTGCCTATGACGAATGCTGTGGCCGCTGGCATCGGGGGCCCTTGCATTTGCAGGCGCCCGATGCGCAGGCCCTGATGCGGTCGCGCTACAGTGCCTACGTGCTCGATGAGATCGACTATCTATTGCAGACTTGGCATCCCACGACGTGCCCGGGTTCGCTGACACCCAATGAGCCGGGGACGAAGTGGTTGGGGTTGGAGGTGCGCCGCCACGATCGCCAGGATGCGGATCATGAAACCGTGGAATTCGTGGCGCGGGTCCGAGTCAATGGCCGCGCGGCGCGCCTGCACGAAATCAGCCGTTTCGTGCGCGAAGAAGGGCGGTGGCTGTACGTGGATGCCCAGCCTGATCAATGCGCCCCTGCGGCCGCGCCACCTCCGCCGTGATCCGCCGTTTTCGGGCGAGCCAGCCAGATCAGCCCGATCAGAATCAGGAAAATGAAGGCTGAGGCGTAGAAAAAGTCGGTGGCCGACATGGTATAGGCCTGCTGATTGATAACGCGGTCCAGCATGGCGGCGCCGTGCAGTTGGTCGATTCCAAGATTTTGCAGGCCACCCATGATGTGGTCGAAGGCCGGCTCGCCGGGGCGGGCGACTTCGGTCAGGCGGGCGTGGTGCAGGATGGCGCGATCGTCCCAGACCGTCGTGGTGATGGACGTGCCGAACGCGCCGCAGACCAGGCGAAAGAAGTTCGTCAGACCGGCGGCCGCCGGGATTCGGTCCGGGCGCAGGCCGGACAGCGAGATCGTGGTCAGCGGGATGAAGAATGTCGCCATGGCCGCGCCCTGGATGAAGGTCGGCAGCATGACGCCGAACAGGTCTACGTTGGTGTTGTACTGTGCCCGCATGTAGCTGATCAGGGAAAAAATCAGGAAGGCCACGGTGGCGATGATGCGCGGGTCGTGTCGGGCCAGCATCTTGCCCACCACGGGCGACAGGATGATGGCCAGGATGCCCACGGGTGCGGCGGCTACGCCTGCCCAGGTGGCGGTGTAGCCCATGGTGTTCTGCAGCCACAGGGGCAGCAGGACGACGGTGCCGAAGAATACCCCGTAGGCGATCGACAGGGCGATGGTGCCGGACGTGAAATTGCGCTGGGCGAACAGGGTCAGGTCCACGACCGGGTGGGCAGCCGTCAGTTCCCAGATCACGAAGTAGACGAAGGTGATGACCGAGATGATGGCCAGGATGCAGATCAGCGGACTGGCGAACCAGTCCAGGTCCTTGCCCTTGTCCAGCATGATCTGCAGGGCGCCGACCCAGACCACCAGCAGGAACAGGCCCATGCGGTCGATGGGCAGGTTGTAGCGGCGCGAGTCGCGGGATTTGTACACCTGCCAGGATGCCCAGGCGGCCAGCAGGCCGATGGGCACGTTGATGTAGAAGATCCAGGACCAGGCGTAGTTGTCGGAGATCCAGCCGCCCAGCAATGGCCCGGCGATCGGTCCCACCAGAATCGTCATGGACCAGAGCGCCAGAGCCATGCCGGCCTTGGCGCGGGGATAGCTGGCCAGCATCAGCGACTGGGACAGCGGAATCATCGGCCCGGCCACGGCGCCTTGCAGCACGCGGAAGAACACCAGGGATTCGAAGGACCACGCGAAGCCGCACAGCCAGGATGTCAGCACGAACAGCAGCGTGGCCAGGACGAACAGACGCACCTGGCCGAAGCGCTGGGTCAGCCAGCCGGTCAGGGGCACGGTGATCGCGTTGGCCACGGCAAAGGATGTGATTACCCAGGTGCCCTGAGTGGTGCTGACGCCCAGGTCGCCCGCGATCGTCGGGATCGACACGTTGGCGATCGACGAGTCCAGCACGTTCATGAAGACGGCGGCCGAGACGGCGATCGTGCCCAGGACGCGGGCAGCGCCTTCCAGGGGCGGGTGGCCGCCTTCGGGCGGCTGGGCGGTCGCGGGCGGGGCCGCGCCGTCATCCAGAGTCGTGGTGCTCATGAAGTCTGATTTTCCTGGATGATGCGCTGGATCAGGGCGTCCACCTCGGCCGGGTCGTGGTCGTAGACCGGGGTGCTCAAGGATTGGGTCGGCTCGCCAGGCGCAGCCTGGTCCGGTGTGGAGGACAGATCGACTTCCACCGTCATGGACAGGCCCACGCGCAAGGGGTGATCTTGCAGGTCCTTGGCGTCCAGGGCGATGCGCACCGGCACGCGCTGGATGACCTTGATCCAATTGCCGCTGGCGTTCTGGGCCGGCAGCAGGGCAAAGGCGCTGCCGCTGCCCGCTGACACCCCGATGACCGTGCCGTGATAGGTGACTTTGCTGCCGTACAGGTCAGACACCAGGGTGGCTTTCTGGCCTGGCTGCATGGCATGCAGCTGGTTTTCCTTGAAGTTGGCTTCGACCCACAGGCTGTGCAGCGGCACGATGGTCATCAGCGGCGTGCCCGGCTGGATGCGTTGACCCAATTGCACGGAACGCTGCGCGACCATGCCGCCTACCGGGGCCAGCACGCGGGTTCGTTGCTGCGCCAGCCAGGCCTGGCGGACCTGATCGGCAGCCTGTAGGACGTCGGGATGCGTGGCGACGGTGCTGCCGTGGGTCAGAGCCTGGTTGGTGGCCAGCTTGGCCTGGGCGACGGCCAGGCCGGCGCGCGCCTGGGCCAGGCCCGCCTGGGCGGATTTGACCGCCACCTGGGCGTGCAGCAGTTCTTCGCCGCTGACCCCGCCAGACCCGCGCAGGGCGTTGCGCCGCTGCAGGTCGTTTTGCGCCTTGTGCAGCTGGGTTTCGGCCTGTTCGACGTTGGCCTGGCCGACGGCAACGTCGGCAGCCAGGGCGTCGTTCTGTACGAAAAGTGTCTGCGTGTGGCGCACGGTCTGGGCCAGGGCGGCTTCGGCCTGGGCCAGGGCAATGTCGGTGTCGCTGCGATCCAGCGTCACCAGATGGCTGCCCTGGGCGACCGTCTGGGTGTCGTCGGCGCCGATGGCGACGACCGTGCCGGGAATCTGGGCGCTGACGGACACCAGATTGCCGTGTACATAGGCGTCGTCCGTGGACTCGTAGTGCGATGCGAAGATCATCCACCAGATCCCGTACAGCAGGGCGAGCAGGATGAAGACGCCCGTGGTGCCCCACATCAGGCGTTTGCGGGGGGAACTGGGTTTTGTGCTGGTTGCAGTCATGATGGCTAAAACTTAGTCGATGGTGGTCGAAGTCTGATGCAGGGGGGGGGCGTCCGGGTGGGCGTCGGGCTGTTCGTAGCCGCCGCCCAGGGCCGTGGCCAGCTGTACGTCCAGCACATAGGCGCGGGCGCGCAGGTCCGTCGTTTGCACGGTCTGCTTCAGCGCCTCGCTTTGCGCCAGCAGCACCTGTACGAAATTGCCCAGGCCCGCCTTGTAGCGGTCCAGCGCGACGTCATAGGCAGATGTGATGGCTTTCAAGCTGGCTTCCTGGTAGCGGATCTGTTCCTGCAGCGATCGGATCGATGTGCTGGCGTCGGCCACCTCGCGGATGGCGCCCAGGACCGTCTCGTTGTATTGCGCGATGGCTTCGTCGCGAACGGCGCGCTGCCCGGCCAATCGGGCGTTCAGGGCGCCGGCGTGGAAGATCGGCAGGGTGATCACCGGCCCGACGCTGTAGTCCTTGCTGCTGCCGCGTATCAGCTGGTCCATGCCCAGGGACAGGAAACCGGCCGCTGCCGACAGGTTCACGTTGGGCAGGAAATCGGCCTTGGCGGCGGAGACTTCAGCCCCGGCGGCCTGTGCCTGCATCCGGGCGGCGACGATGTCGGCGCGGCGCCCCAGCAACGCCAGCGGCATGTGGGCGGGGACGCCCGTCGGCAGCGCATGTTGCGTTTGCACCGGTAGCGCGGGCAATTGTTCGGACGATACTCCCAGCAGGGCGGCCAGTTGGTGGTGCAGCAGCTCGGCGTTGTTCCGGGCCTGACTGAGCTGCACCTGGGCAGAGGACACGGCGGAATCTGCCTGGTCCACATCCACCTGGATACCCAGGCCGTTCTTGTAGCGGTCACGCGTGATGTCCAGGGCTTCCTGCAGTTTGCCGACGATGGATTCAATGGCGGCAGCCTGAGCCTGGGCATCCTGCAGCTGGAAGTAGCTTTGCGCGACGGCGGATACCAGTACGGTGCGGGCTTGCTGGCTGGCGGCCTGTGCGGCGGCGGCGCGCTGTCCGGCAGCTGAGGCCAGGGCGCGTTGTTTGCCCCACAGGTCCAGGTTGAAATCCAGCTGCAGCCCCAGGCCCGTATCGCTCTGGTAAGAGCCCCCCAAGGGCGGGGGGTAGATGTAGTTTTCGCTCAGGCGTTCCCGGGTCAAGTGGTAGTTGGCATTGACCTGGGGCCATTGCACGGCGCGAGCGCCCCGGGCGGCGGCCTGAGCGACGCGCACTCGGGCCGCAGCGGCCTGCAGGGACGGGCTGGATTGCAGCGCCTGATCGATCAGGCGGTTCAGTTGTGGGTCCTGGTAGCGTGTCCACCAGTCGGTCTGGGGCCAGGCGATGGGGGTTTCTGTGCTGAGATCCAGGCGGTCGCCCGTCAGGGCTTGGACTGCTGGTGCGCCGGGATCCATGGGGGCGCAGGCCGACAGGGCCAGGACCAGAAGCAGAGGGATGAAGGGTTTCATGCTGACAAGAAGCTGAAAGTAGTTGATGTGGTCTGTATCTGACTAGACAATTATAAAGCGAAATGATGGGATGTTCCGCTCGGGAACACAGTGCGATGACAGGTTTGGATCAGGATCCGGGCGGCGTGCAGGCCTGCTGCAGGGCCTGTTCCCCGTTCTGGATCATGCGCTTCAGCAGGGCCAGCAGCATGCGGATCTCGTCTTCGGAAAAGCCCTGCAGGTGCAGGTTCAGGGCGTCGGCGATGATGGGCAGAATCTGTTCGGTCAGGGCATGGCCGGGATCGGTCAGAGAGATCTTCACTACCCGGCGGTCTTCGGGGATGCGGTCGCGGCGGACGAAGCCCTTGGTTTCCAGCCGGTCCAGCATCCGGGTCATGGCCCCGGTGTCTACGTTCATGGCGCGGGCCAGCTCGGCCGGCGTGTCGATTTTCTTGTATTCGATCAGCAGCAGCGGGCGCCATTGGTTGGCCGTCAGCCCCATCGGCAGCGTGCGCAGGTCGATCACCCGGTGCACCAGGGTGTGCAGATGCCGAATCAGCAGGCCGACGTTGCGGTCTGCGGTCAGATCGCCCGGGCTGTCGCTGTAGAAACAGCAGGACGATGTGAGGAGGCCGGCAGCATCTGGGGCGGGGTGATTGGGGGCTTGCATGTTAAAATTCTACTCCATCAATATCTGACTAGGCAACTAATCATGCAGGACGTTTCTCGCCGCCTGTTCTGGACCGGGTTCGTGTTGGCGGGGTTGGGAGCGGTGCTGTTTTCTGCCAAGGCGATCGTCGCGAAGCTGCTGTACCTGCATGGCGTCGATGCGCTGGACGTGATTGGTTTCCGCATGCTGCTGGCCCTGCCGTTTTTCGCTGTCGTGGCGCTGCATCAGGCCGGCCGCGCCCGACGCGGGCTGATTGCCCGCCTGGGCTGGCGCGACGGCGTGCGTATCTTCATTCTGGGCTTCATCGGCTACTACCTGTCCAGCTTCCTGGATTTCCTGGGCCTGCAGTACATTTCGGCCGGACTGGAACGCCTGATCCTGTTTCTTGCGCCGACCTTCGTGCTGCTGATCTCGGCCTGGTTCCTGGGCAAGACCATTTCCTCGCGCCAGTGGCTGGCCATGGCGCTGGCCTATGCCGGGGTCGCCCTGGTGTTCTGGGCCGATCTGTCCATCGCGGGCGATAACGTCATCCTGGGGTCGGCCTGTGTACTGGGGGCAGCCTTTTCCTATGCCATGTATCTGATCGGTTCGGGGGAATTGATCGAGCGGGTCACGGCCACGCGGCTGGTGGCCTACGCCATGACGGTGTCCGCCGGGGTGACGATGGCGCATTTTTTCATCGTCAAGGGTGTGGCTGGCCTGGACCAAGACTGGCCTGTATATGGCTTGTCCCTGATTCACGCGACGGTCAATACGGTGCTCCCGACCTTCATGATCATGTGGTCGGTGGCACGGATCGGCGCGCCGCTGACGGCTCAGCTGGGGTTGCTGGGGCCAGTGTCCATTCTGTTCCTGGCCTGGGCGTTCCTGGGAGAGCCCATTACCGTGCTGCAGGTGGCGGGCACAGTCCTGGTGGCTGCCGCTGCGGTCGTGCTGGGCCGGCGGCCTCGCGCACAGCCGGCTGGTCCGGCGCCCGACATCCGGCCCGGGCGGGCCTGAGACGCGGCCGGTCTGCCGATCAGGGTTTGGCAGACCCCATGCTTTCCTCGATTTCGTCGCGATGCACGTCGTGCGTGACGAATCCTGCGCTGTTGTCGGGCATGGCCAGATAGCGCGGATGCGCCAGGGTGTTGTGGATGTCTTGCAGGCCGGTGGCCCAGTGTTCCCGCATAGTGGCCGGACCGAACTGGAAGTCGCGGAAATGCTGTTCGTAGGGCTTGTCCCGGTAGATCAGATGGATGATGTTGCTGCGCGCCCCGCTGGCCAGTTCGGCGGCCTGTCGGCAGGCAGGGTCCTGGTTGCGCTGGTCTTCGGGAACGCGATCCAGCACTTCACGCAACAGTCGCTGCATCTTGCGGTGCGCCCGCATTTCCTCGGTCATCATCCGCGTGCGGCTGGAATAGCGGATATCCTGAACGCGGTCGCCGACTTCGTTCATGCTGCGCGGCACCGGGCCGCGTGCTGACCACAGGTCTACCTGAAAGACCAGGGTGTCGCGTTCGGGGCGCTGCTGCAGCACTTTGGTCAGCGGCGTGTTGGACACCAATCCGCCATCCCAATAGTATTCGCCGTCGATCTCGATGGCGGGGAAGGCCGGGGGCAGGGCGCCCGAGGCCATGAAATGTTCCGCCCGCAGGCGGATCTTGCGGTTGTCGAAGTAGGTGAAGTTGCCGGTGCGCACATTTACCGCCCCGACCGACACGTGCAGGCCGCCGTCGTTGATGCGGTCGAAATCGCACAGGGATTCCAGGGTGTCCTTCAGGGGGCGGGTATCGTAATGGCCCACGCAGCCCGGATCCAGGCTGGCGACCAGGGCGGCGGGAGGGAAGCGTGGATGGAAGAAGCCCTTTTGCCCGACCATCAGGGCGCTGCCGGCATGCAGGGCCCCCAGGAACTGGCGGGCCAGATCGTTGACCTGGAACAGGCTGTGTTCCATCAGCGCGTTGGCCCCGAGGCCAACGTAGGGCTGGCAGATGGTGTCCCAGAATTCCTGCAGGCGTCCGACGCGTTTTTCGAGCGGATTGCCAGCGATGATGGCGACGTTCAGGGCGCCGATGGAAATGCCCGCCAGCTCGGTCAGCCGGATGCCGGCTTCGTTCAGGCCTTGGTAGACCCCGGCCTGGTAGGCACCCAGGGCGCCGCCGCCTTGCAGCACCAGTGCGCGAACGTCGTAGGCCTCGTGGGCCGCTGGAGTGCGGGATTCAGTCTTGGGCATGGGTATCAACCTCCAGGGAATGCAGGAATGCTTCGATCAGCGTACCGCGATAGCGGCTGCGGTGCAGCACCAGGGACAGACGCCGGTCCAGATTCAGGAAAGGGGTGCGCAGCACCTGCAGCCGACCAGTGGCGACAGCGTCCAGCGTGGCTGCGTAGGGCAGGCAGGCGATGCCCAGGCCGGCGATGACGGCCTGCTTGATCGCTTCGATCTGGCCGAGTTCCAGCAGGATGCGGCCGGGCGGCAGGGCAGTCAGCGCCTGTTCGGTCAGACTGCGGGTGGCGGACCCGCGTTCGCGCAGGATCCAGTGGGCATCCGCGAAGTCCGAGGCCTTCAGGCGTGGGCGCCGGGCCAGCGGATGCGACGGCGCCGCACAGACGACCAGTGCGTCGCTGCGCCAGGTCAGGGTGTCCAGCCGCGCGTGGTGAACGGGGCCTTCGACACAGGCGATGTCGATGGCGTGGTCCAGCAGCATGCCGACGACTTCCCGGGTGTTGTCCACGGTGAGATGCAGCGCAATCATGGGGTGTTGGGCCACGATGGGGCCCAGAAGTTCCCCCACCAGATAGTTGCCCACGGTGTTGCTGGCGCCGATGCGCAGGGCGCCGCTCAGGGTGTCCTGGGTGCCGGGGTGGCGGCGTTGCATGTCCTGCAGGCGTTCCAGGATTTCCCGGGCCAGGGGCAGTTGTTCGGCGCCCTGGGCATTCAGGCGCAGGCGGCCGCGCTCACGGTCGAACAGGGTGCCGCCCAGTTGCCGTTCCAGTTCCGCCAGGGCCATGCTGATGGCCGGCTGCGTCAGGTGCAGCTGCTCGGCTGCGCGGCGCACGCTGCCGGTGGTGGCGACGGCGTCGAAGACCTCCAGCTGGCGGATGCTCAGGCCGATCATGATGCGGGACTCCGGTGTCTGCGGGCAGTAGTCATTGTAGGCGGCAATCGGCTAATCCATCAATTTTTTTGATTGGATTTGTCATTATTACTGAATTTATTGATTGGCTGGGTTTCCCTAGAATGCAATCGGCCCTACTTTTTCATGGATGTCTTCATGTTGCCGATCTCTGCCGTTCCCCATCCGCTGCCCGCCTCAGGTCGGGCGGCGGCTTCCAGCCCTGCCGACGGGCGGCCGCGTGCGCCGTCACGCTGGTACGGCGTCGCCCTGTCGGGCGGGCTGGCCGTGGTGGCCTGGCAGCTGGGGCGCTGGTTCCCGCTGATCGGCGGGCCGGTCATGGGGATTTTGCTGGGGATGTTGTGGCGCAACGTGCTGGGGGTCTCTCCGGTCTTCGTGCCGGGCATCGGCTACAGCAGCCGCCAGGTGCTGAAATGGTCGATCATCGGCCTGGGCTTCGGCCTCAGCCTGGGGCAGGTCGTGCAGACCGGGGCCTCGTCGCTGGCCGTGACGCTGGTGACGCTGACCACCGCCTTCGTCGCAGCGTGGCTGCTGGGCAGGTGGCTGGGCCTGACCGGCCACCTGCGCACCCTGATCGGGGTCGGGACAGCCATCTGCGGGGGGTCCGCCATCGCGGCCGTGGCCCCCATCATCAAGCCGGACGACCACGATACCGCCCTGGCGATTTCCACCATCTTCCTGTTCAACGTCGTGGCGGTGCTGGTGTTTCCGCCCCTGGGGCACTGGATGGGCCTGAGCGACGCGGGCTTTGGGCTGTGGGCGGGCACGGCCATCAACGACACGTCGTCGGTGGTGGCCGCCGGCTACAGCTACAGCACGGCGGCGGGCGACATCGCCACCATCGTCAAGCTGACCCGGGCCACCCTGATCATTCCCATCTGCATCGGCCTGGCCCTGTGGACGGCCTGGCGCGCGCGCCAGGCGGAAACCCGTGTGTCGCTGGCGCAGATCTTCCCCTGGTTCATCCTGTGGTTTCTGGCGGCCTCGGGCGTCCGGTCCCTGGGGCTGATTCCGGAATCCCTGCTGTCCTTCCTGCACCTGGGGTCGCAGTTCCTGATCATCATGGCGCTGACGGCCATCGGCCTTTCGTCCGACCTGCGTCGTATGGCGGTGGCAGGCGTGCGGCCGCTGCTGCTGGGCCTGGGCGTCTGGGCGGCGGTGTCGCTCAGCAGCCTGGCCGTGCAGTGGGGCATGGGCAGCTTATAGCATCGAGAACCAGGACCCGGAATTCTTCGTGATGGCCACGCCCACAATGTAGGCGAAGATCGCGATGGCGATCAGGGCGGCCGTCAGGCGGCCCCGGGTGGTGCGTCCGCGTTTGATGGCAATGGTGCCCACGCCGATATAGGCGACCAGCAGCACGATCTTGGTCAGGATCCAGGGCTGGTTGGGGCCGATCATGGCCGCCAGGATCACCCCGCAGACCAGCAGCACGGTATCGACCACGTGCGGCAGGATGCGCACCAGCCGGCGCTGCAACAGGGCGGATCCCGTGACCGACCAGTAGGCGCGGATCACGAACAGAATGATGCTCAGGCCGACGGCCGTCATGTGCAGGTGCTTGATGGGAAAGTAGTAATCGGTCATGGGCGAGTTCTTCGGGATTGGGTCGGATGGATCGGCGCCAGTGTAGTTGATCGTGCCGGGGGCGGTCTGTGCGCATCCAGGAGCGCGCCCGCCTGGATGCCGATGTCCTGCTTCAGTGCGCCGTGATCGGATGCAGCTGCCAGCCGCCGCCTTCGCCTTCCAGGACCAGTTCGGCCCCATGATGGCGTCGCAGGGTGCTGCGGTGGCCCACGCTGATGACCCGGGTGGTGGGCAGCTGTTCGCGCAGCAGCCGGTACATGGCGTCTTCCAGGCCCTCATCCATGGCGGACGTGGCCTCGTCCAGGAAGGCGGCGTCCGGGCGCGCGATCAGCAGGCGGCCAAAGGCCAGGCGCTGCTGCTCACCCAGCGACAGGATGCGGGTCCAGTCGTCCTCGACGTCCAGGTGGTCGCGCAGGTGGCCCAGCTGCACCAGGTCCAGGATGGCCTCGTCCTGGCCGGCCGGCACCTGGTCGACCGGCTGCGGATAGTGCAGGGCCTGGCGCAGGGTGCCCAGGGGCAGATAGGGTTTTTGCGCCAGGAACAGCGACGAGGCCTCGGGACGGATGATCTCGCCGGACCCGTATGGCCAGATGCCGGCGATGGTGCGCAGCAGTGTCGTCTTGCCCGACCCGGACGGCCCGCGCACCAGCACGGGGTGGATCGGGTCCACTTCCAGGCTCAGGTCCTTCAGCAGCGCGTGCCCGTCGGGGCGGCAGACCGTCAGGCCCTGCAGGGCCAGGCGGCTGCCGTCCTGGCGCGTGTCGGGCAGCACCATCTGGCGGGCGGCATCGATGGTGGCGTCGAAACCGGTCAGACGGTCCAGGGTTGCGCGATAGGTGGCGAAGCTGTCGTACACATTGCGAAAGAACGACAGGTTGGTCTGCAACTGGCCGAAGGCCTGGGCAGTCTGGATCAGGTCGCCCAGGCTGATCTGCTTGGAAAAGAAGCGCGCGGCCTGGATGATGAAAGGAAAGACCACGGCCGTCTGTGTGACGACGAAGTTGAAGCCCAGGAATTTCAGCGACCGGTAGATGATGTCCCAGGCATTGCCGATCACTTCGGCGAACCAATGGCGCAGGGTGCGGCCTTCGACGCGTTCGCCCCGGTAAAAGGCAATGCTCTCGGCGTACTCGCGCACTCGCACCAGGGCGTAACGGTAGTCGGCGTTCAGCTTCTCGTTCAGGAAGTTCAGGCGGATCAGCGGCTTGCCGATCCAGATCGCCAGGATGGTGGCCAGAAAGACGTAGATGAAGACCAGGAACACCATGGCCCGGGGAATTTCGTGGCCCAGCACGGTCATGGGGCCCGACAGGTGCCACAGGATCAGGGTGAAGGCGATGGTGGACACCACGGCGTTGATCAGCCCTACGGCCAGCGTCATGGACGTGCTGGCGAAGCTGGTGATGTCCTGCTGGATCCGCTGGTCCGGGTTGTCAGCCAGATGGCTGAGCGACTGCGAACGGTAGTAGGCCTGCTGTTCCATCCAGCGGCTGAGCAGGCGTTCGTTCAGCCATTCGCGCCAGTGCACGACGAAGGCCTGCTGCACATAGAAGTCGAACAGGGATCGCACCACGTGGACGGCGGCCAGCAGGGCGAACAGCAGCATGGCGGCCCAGAAGCCGGGCGCGTCCAGAGCTTGCAGGGCGCTGTACATGGTGTTGTACCAGTTGGAAAACAGCACATCCAGACGCACGGCTCCCAGGGTCAGCAGCAGGATCAGCGCCACCCCTGCCAGGGGTCGCCAATTGCGGCGCGGGGAAAAGAAGTCTGCGCTCAGCCGCCAGAACTGATCTCCCCAGCGGGTGAAGCGTCGCATTCCCCAGATGGCGGCGGCGCCGGCCAGCACGGTCAGCACATAGGCCTTGGCCAGCCACAGGCCGCTTTCGATCAGGATGTCTTGCCATGCCATGAATGTCGTGTCCTTCCAATCAGGGGGGTCGATCCGCATGCCGCGCGTGTTCCCGGCAACGGGGTGGCGTGCGAGGCATTTTAGGTTGGATGGCGAAAGATCGGAAAGGTTTCTTTAGCGAGGATGCGGCTTCATGTCCAGGCGCTTGGCCAGCTTGTGCAGGTTGCTGGCGTCCAGCCCCAGCGCCTTGGCAGCCTGGGCCCAGTTGTCATCGGCGGCGGCCAGGGCCTGGCGGATGGCCTGACGCTGGCATTCGTCCACGGTGGTTCGCAGTGGCGGGATGTCACCCAGGTCGACGGCATCCGGCGCGGCGTCGACAAGGGGCGGCGTTGCGGCACCGGGCTGCGCGGGCACGTCGTCGGCCGTTGGTGGGATGTCCAGGTCCAGCAGCGCGGCTTCGATGGTCAGCACTTGGTCGCGCGAGGCGCCCCGGCTGAGCGTCTTCAGCGCGGCGCGGCTGATGACGTGTTCCAGTTCGCGCACATTGCCCGGCCAGGGATACTGCCGCAGCGCCTGCTCGGCCTCGTAGGACAGGCGCACGCCGCGCAGTCCCAGGCGTGCGCGGTTGAATTCCAGGAAATGCCCGGCCAGGATCAGGACGTCGCGATCGCGTTCGCGCAGCGGTGGAATCGGGATGGGGTAGACCGACAGCCGGTGGTACAGGTCGGCCCGGAACAGGCCTGCCTGGGTATTGGCCTTCAGGTCGCGGTTGGTGGCGGCGATGATGCGCACATCGGTCTTGATGGTCTGGTCCGTGCCCAGGCGCTGGATTTCGCCGTTCTGCAGGACACGCAGCAGCTTGGCCTGCAGGCTGAGTGGCAGTTCGCCGACCTCGTCCAGGAACAGGGTGCCGCCCTGCGCGGCCTCGAAACGCCCAGGCCGGTCGGCCGTGGCCCCGGAGAACGCGCCCTTCACGTGGCCGAACAGCTCGCTTTCCGCCAGGGATTCGGGCAGGGCCGCGCAGTTCACCTGGATCATGGCCTGGCGGCTGCGGCGTGAATGGCGATGCAGTCGTCGGGCGAACAGTTCCTTGCCTACTCCGGTTTCGCCCAGCAACAGGATGGGCAAGTCGGAATCCGCGACCAGGTCCAGCTCGTGCAGCAGGGACTGGATGGCTTCGCTGCGGCCCAGGATCTCGGTGGTTTCTCCGATGCGCTCGATGCCTTGTTGGGATGTGCCCAGCTGGCGCAGGCGCCGGTTGTCCCGTTCCAGGTCGGTGACCCGTACGGCGGTCTGCAGCATCAGGCTCAGCTGTTGCAGCCGCGCACGGGCGGCCTCGTCGAAGGTGCCGGTGGTTAAGGCATCCAGCGTCATGATGCCCCAGGGCTGGTCTTGATGGTAGATCGGCATGCCCAGGCAATCGTGGACGGGCAAAGGGGATCCCTTGCGATCGTCCAGCAGGCCGTCGTAGGGGTCGGGCAGCAGGCTGTCGGGGTCGAACCAGGTAGGTTCAGGGCGCGACAGGATGGCTGCGAAACGAGGGTGCTGTCCCACGACGAAACGCCGGCCCAGGGCTTCGTGCGCCAGGCCCGATGCCGCCACCAGATGCAGGGTGTCGTGGTCGTCGAGCCTCAGCAATCCGACGGCATCGCAGGAAAACGCCCGCCGGATCGCCGTGGCCGCCCGCTGCAGTCGTACGCCGTCGGGCAGGTCCACCGTCAGGTCGGTCAGTAGTTGGGTTTCCATGACGGTAATTTAGACCATCCCAGGGTGATTTGTACCCCATTCGATCGGGTAGAAATTACCTCTTTTGATCTATATCAGTGTTTTCCCTAGGTTTTGCAACTGGCACAGTTTTTGCTTGATGAAATGTGAAGTGAAAAAAGGGAGCGCCTTCCGGCGCGATTCAGCAATCCTCACAGCTGCAGAAGGAGCGCAGGATGGGTGAGTACAAGAAGTTATGGTGGGCGCTGATCGGCGTCCTCTTGGTGTCATTTGGTATCCTGGGATGGATGGGCAAGGAGGTCTATCATCAGGCGCCTCCAATCCCGGGCCAGGTCGCCACGGCCAGCGGCCAGGTTCTCATGACCGAGGAACAGATCCTCGACGGTCAGGTGGCCTGGCAGACGGCGGGCGGCATGACCGTGGGCTCGATCCTGGGCCATGGGGCGTATCAGGCGCCCGACTGGACGGCCGACTGGCTGCACCGCGAACTGACGGCTTGGCTGGACCTGGCTGCGCAAGAGCGTTTCGGGCTCAATTTCGATCAGCTCGATGGCGACAACCAGGCGGTGCTGCAGCGTCAGCTCAAGGCTGAATACCGCAAGAACACCTACGATGCCGCCACGGATACCGCCCTGGTATCCGATCGCCGCGCCCGGGCCATCACGCAGACGGCCGCCTACTACGACAAGCTGTTCGGCGACGATCAGTCGCTGCGTCAGAGCCGTATCAGCTTCGCCATGAAGGAAGGCACGCTGCCGACGGCCGAGGCGCGAGCCCGCCTGGCGAATTTCTTCTTCTGGACGGCGTGGGCAGCATCTACCGAACGCCCCGACACGACGGCGACCTACACCAACAACTGGCCGCATGAGCCGCTGATCGACAACGTTCCGACAGCGGAAAACATCATCTGGTCCATCATGAGCGTGATCATCCTGATCGCCGGCGTGGGCCTGCTGGTCTGGGCTTGGGCCTTCACGCGCAAGGAAGAAAAGGAACCCGATGCGCCAGCGCGCGACCCGATCCTGGGCATGGCGCTGACCGATTCGCAGTTGGGCCTGGGCAAGTACCTGTTCCTGGTGGTTGCCCTGTTCGTCGCCCAGATCTTCATCGGCGGCTTCACCGCGCACTATACGGTCGAAGGCCAGACGTTCTATGGCGTCAACGTGTCCGAATGGCTGCCGTATTCGCTGGTGCGCACCTGGCACATCCAGGCGGCCCTGTTCTGGATCGCCACCGGCTTCCTGGCAGCGGGTCTGTTCCTGGTGCCGATCCTGAACGGCGGCAAGGACCCGAAGTTCCAGAAACTGGGCGTCGATATCCTGTTCTGGGCCCTGATTCTGGTCGTGGTCGGTTCGTTCACTGGCAACTTCGCGGCCATCGCCCACCTGATCCCCCAAAGCTGGAACTTCTGGCTGGGGCACCAGGGTTACGAGTACGTCGAGCTGGGCCGCCTGTGGCAGATCGGCAAGTTCCTGGGCATCGTGTTCTGGCTGGTCCTGATGCTGCGCGGCATCGTGCCGGCGCTCAAGCAGAAGGGCGACAAGAACCTGCTGGCCCTGTTCAGCGCCTCGGTGATCTGTATCGGCCTGTTCTACGGCGCCGGCCTGGTCTACGGCGAGAAGACCAACATCACCATCATGGAATACTGGCGCTGGTGGGTGGTCCACCTGTGGGTCGAAGGCTTCTTTGAAGTGTTCGCCACCGCTGCCCTGGCCTTCATCTTCTCGACCATGGGGCTTGTGTCCAAGCGGGGCGCGACTGCGGCCAGCCTGGCTGCGGCCGTGCTGTTCATGCTGGGTGGCACCCCGGGCACCATGCACCACCTGTACTTCTCGGGCACCACCACCCCCATCATGGCCATCGGCGCTTCGTTCAGCGCACTGGAAGTCGTGCCGCTGGTCGTGCTGGGCTATGAGGCCTGGGAAAACTGGCGCCTGAAGTCCCGCGCTCCGTGGATGGAAAACCTGCGCTGGCCGCTGAAGTTCTTCGTCTGCGTCGCCTTCTGGAACATGTTCGGTGCCGGGGTGTTCGGCTTCATGGTCAACCCGCCCGTCGCGCTCTACTACATCCAGGGTCTGAACACGACCGCCGTGCACGCGCACGCCGCCCTGTTCGGTGTCTATGGCTTCCTGGCCCTGGGCTTCACCCTGTTCGTGCTGCGCTACATCCGGCCGAACATGCAGTTCAACGACGGCCTGATGAACACCTCGTTCTGGTGCATGAACATCGGTCTGGTGATGATGATCGTGCTCAGCCTGTTGCCCATCGGCCTGATGCAGTTCCACGCCAGCATCAGCGTGGGAACCTGGTGGGCTCGCAGCGAGGCCTTCATGCAGCAGGACATCCTGCAGACCCTGCGCTGGATGCGCACCTTCGGCGACGTGGTCTTCATCGTCGGCGGCCTGGGGGTCATGTGGCAGGTTGCCACGGCACTGTTCGGCAGCAAGTCGGCACCCGCCGCGAATGCCGGCCTGGCCACGCAACGCAGCTGATCGTTTCAGTCTTGCAAAGGGGCGCCCGAAACGGGCCCCCGACCGGACCCACCTCGAGAGAGGTGGGTTTTTTATTTCTGGGTATCGGCGCTGTCTGCTGCAGAGTGCGGCAGTTCCACATGCCCGCCAAAAGCATGCCGCATGGCCGACAGCACCCGGTTGGCGAAGTCGTCCTCGCCGCGCGAGGCAAAGCGCGAGTACAGCGCAGCGCTGAGCACGGGCGTGGGCACGGCCTCGTCGATGGCGGCCTGGATGGTCCAGCGGCCTTCGCCGGAATCGGACACGCGCCCCTGGAATCCCGACAGGGCCGGGTTGCCGGCCAGGGCGGAGGCGGTGAGATCCAGCAGCCAGGAACTGATGACGCTGCCATGGCGCCAGAGTTCGGCGATATCGGGCAGGTTCATGTCGTACTGATAGTGTTCCGGATGGCGCAGCGGCGTCGTTTCGGCCGTTGCGGTTTGCGCCTGGTGCCCGATGTTGGCATGGCGCAGGATGTTCATGCCTTCGGCATAGGCGGCCATGATGCCGTATTCGATGCCGTTGTGCACCATCTTCACGAAATGGCCGGCGCCGTGCGGGCCGCAATGCAACCAGCCTTGATCCGCCGTGCTGGCGCCCGGATTGCGGCCCGGTGTGACCGGCTGCGTGCCTGCGCCCGGGGCCAGGGTGGTGAAGATCGGGGTCAGGTGTTCGACGGCCTGATCGCCGCCCACCATCAGGCAATAGCCGCGCTCCAGGCCGGCGATGCCGCCGCTGGTGCCGACGTCCACATAGTGGATGCCCAGGGGAGTCAGGGCTTTCGCGCGGCGCAGGTCATCGTGATAGTGGGAATTGCCGCCATCGATGACGATGTCGCCGGCCTGCAGCATCGGTGTCAGTTCGGCCAGCACGGCATCGACCGTGCCGGCCGGAACCATCAGCCAGATGGCGCGTGGCGCCGCCAGCGCGGCCACCAGATCCTGCAGGGTCGTGGCCCCGACGGCGCCTTGCGCCGCCAGGCGGCCGATGGCCGCGTGATCCCGGTCGTGCACCACGCAGTCATGGCCGCCGCGCAGCAGGCGGGTTGTCATATTGGCGCCCATGCGCCCCAGTCCGATCATGCCGATTTGCATTGTGGAACCCGAAAGAAGTAAGGGGGAGACGGTCGCCGCTGGCTTGTCCCGGACTCGGACGTCAGGCGGGTTGGGCGCTTCGAGCGTGTGCCCGGGCGCTCAGCGCTCCCAGCGCGAAAGTCAGCAGCAGCGTCGGAAGGGCGCTGCCGTATTGCGGCGCCCACAGGGCCAGCGCATGGTAGCACACGATACCCAGCACCCAGATCAGGGCCGGGGCGGCATGCACCAGCCGCTGCGGCTCTGCGGCGGGCAGGTCGCGCAGCCCCAGCCGCCCCAGGATCGTGCCGAACAACGGCACGAAAACCGAACTGAGCGTCAGCAGGAAGGGTTCCAGCGAGTGCATGGGCAGCACCATGGCCAACGCCATCGACAGCACGGCCAGCACGGTGCCCCAGGCCTTCAGGCTCAGGCGCGGCAACAGGCTGTGGCTGCTGACCGATCCCGAATACAGGTCGCCATAGGTGTTGTCCAGTTCGTCGATCAGGATCAGGCCCAGGGCGAGCAGGCCGCCTTGGGCCATCAGCAGGGCGCTGACCATGTCGGTGTCCGGTCCGGTGACCGTGATCACCAGCACGCCCAGCGCGTAGCACCAGATGTTGGCGATGGTGTAGCCCAGCCAGGTTCCCGCCAGTGCGCTTTGGCCGCTGCGCCCGTGGCGGGCGTAGTCGGCGACCAGGGGCAGCCAGGACACCGGCATGGCGATGACCAGATCCAGGGCCTGGAAAGTGTTCATGCTGCCATCGCCCATGCGCTGCCACAGGCTCTGGAAGGCATCGCCATCCAGCTTCAGGCCGAACTGGACCGTCAGCCAGATCAGCGACAGCACCACCAGGGGCAGGCCGACGCGACTGACGATGCGCCGGACCAGCGTGACCATCGACCCGCGCAGCAGCAGCAGGACGATGAATCCCCAGAACAGCGTGGGCAGCACCAGGCCGGTGTCCAGGCCCAGGGCGCGTTGTCCGATGGCGCGAGTGCCGTCGCGCATGATGACCAGTTCGAAGGTCGCCCAGCCGACCAGCTGCACGACGTTGAGCAGCACGGGCAGGCGGGCGAAGCCCCGGCCATAGACCGAGTGGATCAAGCCTGCGCTGGACAGGCCGCTGTCGCAGCCGATGCGGGCCACCCAGGCCAGCAGCCCCGCTCCCAGGATGGACCCGGCCACCACCGCGATCAAGGCGGCCCGTGTGCCCAGCGCGGGCACCAGGTAGGCGCCGATCTGGATGACCAGCAGCCCCACGCCCAGGCTGAACCACAGGGCCATGTGGTCATGCCAGCCGAAGACGCGCTCGATCGGCGAGCCGGAGGATGGGGAGGTCAGCGGGGATGACTGCGGATTCATGGCATGCCTGTCTGTCTAATGGCAGGAGGGCAGGCGCACGCGACGGAAAGCCGTCGCTGTAGCGAGCTGCTTTCCTGCGCGAGGATGATCTCAATCAGGTTCGAAGGGACTGTCTCAGCCGCTGTGGCGGCACCCCTAGCGAGGCTCGAAAATAGGCGAAACGTCAATGATTGTAGGTGGCCGGCCGCAGATCGGCAAGAACGTTGCCGGACGTGGTCCGACGGCCGGCCCGGTTTCAGTCGAATTGCACGATCTCGAAGCTCAGGCGGCCCTGCTCGTCGCGGCCCACGGAATACCCCAGGTGTTCGCGTACGCTGTTGTCGGGATGGAAGGTCAGCACCACGGGCTTGATGTGCTCCAGCTCGGATTCCTGGATGTATTCGGAATTCGCGATGATGACCTCGTCGCCACGCTGGCAGGTACGGGCAGCTGCGCCGTTCAGGATGCAGCAGCGCGAACCGCGTTCGCCGTAGATGACGTAGGTGCTGATGCGGGCGCCGGAATTCTTGTTCCAGATGTCCACGAACTCCATGGGCAGGATGCCGGCCGCCTCGCAGTGGTCGGGATCCAGCGTGATGGATCCGTGGTAGTCCAGGTCGGCTCCGGTGACGCGGATGCCGTGCAGTTTGGCGCGGACGATTTTTCTCATTGTGGTTCCAGGAGGGCTAGGTTGAGCAGGCCGTATTCTAGCGCCTTGCACTGCAGCATTCCAGGTGAATGATGGGGAGGGTCTGGCGAAATGGCAGGCCGGATATGCGTTCTCAGGGGCGGACGTCCGCGTGGTGCAGCACGTCTTCCAGGCGCGCGCGGAATGCGGCCGGAAACCCCGCCCGATCGGTCGGGGGCAGGAGTGTGTCGAGTGACAGGATTCGGTCTGCCTCATACCGTCTGGGGTTGCCCAGGGCGGCTTCCAGGGCGTTGGCCCGGGCGGTTGCCGTCGCCGTGTCGCATTGCAGCAAAATCAGGGCATGCGCCAGGCCGACGTGACGGCCGTCCGCCGTACCTGCCGGATGCGCGGCAGAGGCCGGGATGTGCCGCCAGAGCTGCGCCGTTCCGGCGATCTTGCGAGCGGGGGTGCCGACGGCCAGGTTGTAGCGCCCGTCACAGAAGGACCCTTCCACCGCGCGCGCCTGGGCGTCGATGCCGAAAAACAGCAGAGCGGTGGCCATCAGGCTGCACAGGTGCTGGTAGAGTCGGTCGGAATGGTCCAGCGGCCGGCCCTCGAAGGCCTGCGCCAGGCTGAAGTTCAGGATGCCGGTTCCTTGCGGCACAACGCCGCCGCCCGACTGTCGGACATGGATGGGCCAGCCCTGGGCAGCAAAGGCGGCCTGCGCCTCGGCGAATCCTGGGCGGGCGGCGTAGGTGCGCGGCACGACCAGTCCCTGATGGGCCTGCCAGAGGCAGGCGACCGGGCAGTCGACAGCCTGCGCCAGCAGCGCCTCGTCAGCCAGCGGCCCGCCGAGCGGGTCGAGGCCGAGATCCAGCAGCCGGTAGTGCGCGGGTGCGGTGACCGGCATCAGTGCAATTGCGTGGCGGCGAAGGTCTCGTCGTCCATGAACAGATAGCGGATGGCGTCAATCAGCCCCAGCACCACGGCCAGGGGTATGAAGATCCAGGCCATCACCAGAAAGCCCAGGCCCCAGCCGATCTGCCCCAGGAAGAATCGGTGTGCGCCCAGCCAGCCCAGGAAGATGGCCAGCACGATGGCGATGCGCCGCTGGGATGTCGGCCGGCCAAGGGACTCGCGGCGGGACCCGAGGATCCATAGGCTGGCCGGTACGGTCAGCAGCAGCGCCAGCAGGACTTTGCCGGTGTGCGCCTGCAGGTAGGCGCTGACGACGGTGAAGAGCTCGTCGAGGTTGCGGATCAGTACACCGGTCAGGCTGGAGATCCAGGCGAAGACCTGGCCGAAGGCCAGCTCGCCGAAGCTGAGCGCCAGCAGGATGACGATGAAGACAGCGACGATCAGAATGATTTTCTTGAACATGGAGGGCGGTCGGTAGCCTGGAAAAATCCGCTGCGCCCCAGCAGTGCGCGGCGGCTTGAACCATCATTCTATCGGGATTGGCGCGGTCAGCGCGCCGTAGCCTGGCGGATGGCGTGATCCCACTGCGCCAGGCGTTCGGTCGCCTGGTCTCGGGGCATGGCCGGATCGAACTGGCGCTCGACGCGCCACAGGGATTCCAGTTCCTGCAGGTCAGCGTAGACGCCGGCCTGCAGGCCGGCCAGGAAGGCCGCCCCCAGGGCCGTGGTTTCCACCATGGTGGGGCGCAGCACCGGGATGCCCAGCAGATCGGCCTGAAATTGCATCAGCAGGTCGTTCACGCAGGCACCCCCATCGACCCGCAGCGCCTGTAGTTCGGCGGCGCCGGCCGCCTGCGCGTCACGGCTCATGGCCTGCAGCAGGGCGGCGCTCTGGTAGGCGATGCTCTCCAGTGCGGCGCGAGCGATGTGCGCCATCGTCGTGCCCCGTGTCAGGCCGGTGATCGTGCCGCGCGCCTGCGGGTCCCACCAGGGGGCGCCCAGCCCCGTGAAGGCCGGCACGAACATGACGCCGGCCGAATCGGGCACGCTGCGGGCCATTTCCTCGATGTCGCTGCTGCGGGTGAAGGCGCGCAGACCATCGCGCAGCCACTGGACCACGGCACCGCCGACGAACACGCTGCCTTCCAGGGCGTAGGCGGGCCGGGCGTCAACCTGCGCGGCACTGGTCGTCACCAGGCCGTTTTGCGAGACCTGGAAGTGTTCCCCCGTGTGCATCAGCATGAAACAGCCCGTGCCGTAGGTGTTCTTCGCCATGCCGGGACGAAAGCAGGCTTGGCCGAACAGGGCGCTTTGCTGGTCACCGGCCACGCCGCAGATGGGCACGGCCTGGTCCAGGATGCCGGGCGCAGTCTGGCCGAAATCGGCGGCCGAGGGCTGAATCTGCGGCATCATGGCGGCTGGAATGTCCAGGCGGTCCAGCAGATCGGCATCCCAGGCGTTGCGGTGCACGTCCATCAGCATGGTACGGGCCGCATTGCTGACGTCGGTCAGGTGGCATCGGCCCCCCGTCAGTTGCCAGATCAGCCAGCTGTCGACTGTGCCGAACAGCAGTTCGCCTGCCCGGGCGCGCGCGCGGGCGCCCGGCACCTGGTCCAGGATCCATTTCAGCTTGGTCGCCGAGAAATAGGCATCGATGCGCAGTCCCGTGCGCTGCAGGATCGTGGCCTCCAGGCCCTGGTTGCGCAATTCGGCGCAGGTGGGCTCGGCGCGCCGGTCCTGCCAGACGATGGCGTGATGGATGGGTTCGCCGGTGCGGCGGTCCCAGACCACCGTGGTTTCGCGCTGGTTGGTGATGCCGATGGCGCGGATGTCGCGGGCGGATACCCCCGCCCGATGCAGGGCCTCGTGCATCGTGTCCTGCTGGGTGCGCCAGATCTCCATGGCATCGTGTTCCACCCAGCCCGGCTGCGGGTAGTGCTGGGTGAATTCGCGCTGCGCCAGCCCGACGATGCGGCCCTGGCGGTCGAACACGATGCTGCGGGTGCTGGAAGTGCCCTGGTCCAGGGCGAGCAGGTACGTCATGAGGGGTCCTCGGGTGCAATCACGCAATCGACTTCGGCGGCCTTCAGCAGGCCGGGAAAGGGCTCGGGGGGGCGGGTGTCGGTGAACAGGCGATCGATCTGCGCCAGATCGCCCACTCGCACCATCGCCGGCCGATGGAATTTGCTGGCGTCGGTCGCCATCCAGACCTCGCGGGCCGATTGCATGATGGCCTGCGACACCTTCACTTCCCGGTAGTCGTAATCGCGCAGCGTGCCGTCTTCTTCGATGCCGGAGATGCCCATCAGCGCGATGTCGACGCGAAACTGGCGGATGAACTCGACGGTGGCCTCGCCGACGATGGCCAGGTCCCGGGGGCGCACGTTGCCGCCCGCCAGGATGACCTCGCAACCGGGCTGATGCCCCAATGTATAGGCGACGTTGATGTTGTTGGTGATGATGCGCAGCCCCGTGTGGCCCGTCAGGGCCTGGGCGATGGCTTCGGCAGTCGTGCCGATGTTGATCATCAGCGAACAGTCGTTGGGGATCGCCCGTGCGATGGCCTGCGCGATGCGCCGTTTTTCGTTGGCATGCAGCTGGGCACGTTGGCGGTAGGCGATGTTTTCCGTGGTCGAGGCCGGCAGCCGCGCCCCGCCATGAAAGCGGATCAGCTGGTTGGCCTCGGCCAGGCGCTGCACGTCGCGCCGCACGGTCTGGACCGTGACCTGCAGGTGGTTGGCCAGGTCATCCAGGCTGGACGAGCCTGCGATGTGCAGGTGCTTGAGCAGCCGGATCTGACGCGGATTGGGACTCATGATCTCGACGGGAGTTCGAACAAAATGACTGTACAACGAAACAAAGAGAACCGATCCTAGGGTTTATATGGACGACAAATAGATCAAAAGCGAACAATAATGCTCAAAATAGAACCTTGAGGAGAACCGTTCCATGCTGCTTGAATTGGCAGGGATCGATAAGCAGGTGGGCGCGGATACCTGGCTGTACCCGTTGGATCTGGCACTGCAGGAATCCGCCGTCACCGTGCTGCTGGGGGCTACGCGCGCAGGCAAGACCAGCCTGATGCGCATCATGGCAGGCCTGGACGCCCCCTCGAACGGGCGTGTGTGCGTGGATGGGCAGGACGTGACCGGCGTGCCGGTGCGCCGCCGCAACGTCGCCATGGTGTATCAGCAGTTCATCAACTACCCCTCCATGACAGTGGCCGACAACATTGCGTCTCCCATGCGCCTGCGCGGGCAGCGCGACGTCCGATCCAGGGTGCTGGACATCGCCCGCACCCTGCACATCGAGGAATTCCTGGATCGCCTGCCAGCCGAACTGTCCGGCGGCCAGCAGCAGCGGGTCGCGCTCGCTCGGGCGCTGGCAAAGGACGCGCCCCTGATGTTGCTGGACGAACCGCTGGTCAATCTGGACTACAAATTGCGTGAAGATCTGCGCGAAGAACTCGGGGTCATGTTTTCCCAGGGCCGCTCGACCGTGGTGTATGCCACGACCGAACCGGCGGAAGCCCTGCTGCTGGGCGGATATGCGGCCGTGCTCGATCGCGGCGAATTGCTGCAGTATGGCCCCACCATCGATGTCTTCCGGCGGCCGAGTTCCATGCGGGTGGCGCGGGCGTTCAGCGATCCGCCCATGAACTTCCTCCAGGCCCGGGCCGACGGCGTGGCGCTGCATGTCCAGGGCATGGATGCGCCGCTGCTGCCGGGCGGTGCGGTGGTGCCGGCCGGAGCCGTCACGATTGGCCTGCGGGCCGCCGATCTGTCGCTTCGGGATCAGGGCGAGGATTGCCGGATCGACGGGCAGGTGCAACTGGCGGAAATCTCGGGCTCGGCCACCTATGTTCACGCACAGACCCCGGTGGGCAATTTGATTGCCCAGGTGCCGGGTGTCAGTCATCACAGCCTGGGCGAGGCCATCACGCTGCACTTTGCCAGCCGCCGGGCTTATGTGTTCGGCGCAGACGAATCCCTGGTGCGCGCGCCGCAGGAGGCCCACCATGGCGCGCATTGATCTGGATCTGGCGCACAGCTACCAGCGCGTGGCGCGCTCCGATGCGGATTACGCCCTGCTGCCGCTGAAGATCACCTTCGAGGACGGCGGCGCGTATGCCTTGCTGGGGCCGTCGGGCTGTGGCAAGACGACCATGCTGAACATCATTTCCGGCCTGGTCCAGGCGTCGCACGGGTCGGTGTGCTTCGATGGCGTGGATCGCACCCGGGACACGCCGCAGCAGCGCAATATCGCCCAGGTGTTCCAGTTTCCCGTGATCTACGACACCATGACGGTGGGCGAGAACCTGGCCTTTCCCTTGCGCAACCGCAAGGTGCCGTCGGCTCAGGTGCGTGAACGCGTGGGGCGCATTGCGGAAATGCTGGATCTGTCCGCCGTGCTGGACCAGCGGGCCGCCAATCTGGCGGCGGACGCCAAACAGAAAATCTCGCTGGGGCGCGGACTGGTGCGCCCGGACGTGTCGGCGGTGCTGTTCGACGAACCCCTGACGGTCATCGATCCCCACCTGAAATGGGAACTGCGCCGCAAGCTCAAGCAGATCCACCATGAACTGGGCCTGACACTGATCTACGTCACCCACGATCAGGTCGAGGCCATGACCTTTGCCGATCAGGTGCTGGTGATGGCGCGCGGCCGGGTGGTGCAGCAGGGCACGCCTGCTGAATTGTTCGAACGGCCGCGTCACACTTTCGTGGGTCATTTCATCGGTTCGCCCGGGATGAACCTGCTGCCGGTCGAACGGCGAGCTGATCGGTCTCTGTGGTTGGGCGAACACGTGCTGCCCGGGGGCGAATCCCTGGCGCTGCCCGAGGGACCCCTGATCCTGGGTATCCGCCCCGAATACCTGCGCGTGCTGGCGCAGCCCGGGCCGGGCGTCGTCACGGCCGTCGTGCAGCGTGTCCAGCACGTGGGTACCAGCCAGTTGATCAGCGCCCAGGCGGGTGACCGGGAACTCAAGGCCCACATCGCACCGGACGCGCCGGCGCCTGCGCCCGGCGCCCAGGTTCATCTGGCGCTGCTCGATCCCCACACCTGCTTCTACCAGAACGAGGAGCTCATCGCATGAGCGCAGCCGTCAAACCCGTCAATCAGAAGGCCTGGTGGCTGATCCTGCCGGTCGTCCTGTGCGTGGCCTTTTCCGCCATCATCCCGCTGATGACCGTCGTGAATTACTCGGTCCAGGACATTCTCGGCCCCAACCAGGCCGTGTTCGTCGGCACCGAATGGTTTGCCAGCGTCATGCGCGACGAAGACCTGCATGCCGCCCTGTGGCGTCAGCTGATGTTCTCTGGCGCGGTGCTGGCCATCGAGATCCCCCTGGGCGTGATGCTGGCGCTGTCCATGCCGGCCAAGGGCTGGCGGGCCTCGGCGGTCCTTGTCATCGTGTCGCTGTCCCTGCTGATCCCCTGGAACGTCGTGGGCACCATCTGGCAGATCTTCGGGCGCACCGACATCGGCCTGTTCGGCTGGACGCTGACGCAGCTGGGCATCAATTACAGCTACGTGGGCAATCCGGCACAGGCTTGGCTGACCGTGCTGTTGATGGATGTCTGGCACTGGACTCCCCTGGTGGCGCTGTTGGCCTATGCCGGCCTGCAGGCCATCCCCCAAGCCTATTATCAGGCGGCCAGCATCGATGGCGCCAGCAAATGGGCGGTCTTTCGCTACATCCAGCTGCCAAAGCTGCGTGGCGTCCTGATGATTGCCGTGCTGCTGCGCTTCATGGACAGCTTCATGATCTATACCGAGCCGTTCGTGCTGACGGGGGGCGGGCCGGGCAGTTCTACGACGTTCCTGAGCCAATACCTGACGCAGAAGGCCATCGGGCAGTTCGACATGGGGCCGGCTGCGGCGTTCTCCCTGGTGTATTTCCTGATCATCCTGCTGCTGTGTTTCGTCCTCTATAACTGGATGCTGCGGGTCGGTACGAGCACGACGGAGGCCCGTCATGACTGAACGCAACTGGCTGCCGCGCAAGCGCACGGTCTTTCTGGTGCTGTACCTGCTGTTCGCTCTGGCGCCCATCTACTGGATGGTGGTCATGAGCTTCAAGACCAATCAGGGCATCCTGGCCGAATTCTCGGTGTTTCCCCGCGAATTCACGCTGGACAGCTACCGCCTGATCCTGACCGACCCGTCCTGGTACATGGGCTACGTCAACAGCCTGGCCTATGTCTGCCTGAACATGGTCATGGCCATCGCGGTGGCCCTGCCTGCGGCCTACGCCTTCTCGCGTTATTCCTTCCTGGGTGACAAGCACGTCTTCTTCTGGCTGCTGACCAATCGCATGACCCCGCCCGCCGTCTTCCTGCTGCCGTTCTTCCAGCTGTATTCGACGCTGGGGTTGCTGGATACCTACTGGGCGGTGGCACTGGCCCATCTGCTGTTCAACGTGCCGCTGGCGGTCTGGATCCTGGAAGGCTTCATGAGCGGCATTCCCCGCGAAATCGACGAGACCGCCTATATAGACGGCTACAGCTTCCCGCGATTCTTCCTGACGATCTTCCTGCCCCTGATCAAATCCGGGGTCGGAGTGGCGGCCTTTTTCTGCTTCATGTTCAGCTGGGTCGAATTGCTGCTGGCGCGCACCCTGACCAGCGTCGATGCCAAGCCCATCGCAGCCATCATGACGCGCACGGTGTCGGCCTCGGGCATGGATTGGGCGACTCTGGCGGCGGCCGGTACGCTGACCATCGTGCCTGGCGCCATCGTCATCTGGTTCGTCCGTCACTATATAGCCAAGGGCTTCGCCATGGGGCGGGTCTAGGGAGATCACATCATGTTCGATTGGATGGTCTGGACCGTGCCGACGGCCGTGTTCTTCATCTGTGTAGCCTTGCTGCTGGCCGGCATGACGGCCTGGGAGATTCGATCTCCCACCGTGCTGCGCAAAGGCTTTCTGCCCATGCGGACCACGCGTGGGGACCGCTTGTTCATCGGCCTGCTGGTGGCGGCATATATCAATCTGGGCTTTCTGGGGCTGGGCGAACAGATCATGGGCTGGTTTTCGCTGCAAGAGGAACCCTCGATATGGGTCAGCTTCGTGCTGTCCATGGGCGCCCTGATATTCGTCATGCGCAAAGGTTAGGACAAGGGCATGGCCGTACCCCGCGGCGTTGCCCTTCAAGAAGCACCCGGGGATTTCCAAACGAGAGGAGAGCATCATGAAATTCCGCTATACCGCCATGGCGCTGGCAATCGCCTGCGCCATGGGCAGCCAGGCGGCCTGGGCCGGCATGGCCGAGGCCGAACAATGGATCAACACCGAGTTCCAGCCCTCGACCCTGAACAAGGACCAGCAAAAGGCCGAAATGCAGTGGTTCATCGATGCCGCCGCGAAACTCAAGGCCCAGGGTGTCAACGAGATTTCCGTGGTGTCCGAGACCATCACCACCCACGAATACGAGTCCAAGGTCCTGGCCAAGGCCTTTTCCGAAATCACCGGGATCAAGGTCACCCATGACCTGATCCAGGAAGGAGACGTCGTCGAGAAGCTGCAGACGTCGATGCTGTCGGGGAAGTCCATCTACGACGGCTGGATTTCCGATTCCGACCTCATCGGCATGCACTATCGTTATGGCGAAGTCCTGTCGCTGACCGATTACATGAAAGGCGCGGGCAAGGAATACACCAACCCCGGGTTGGACCTGAAGGACTTCATCGGGACATCGTTCACTACAGCGCCCGATGGTCAGATGTACCAGTTGCCGGACCAGCAGTTCGCCAATCTGTACTGGTTCCGCTACGACCTGTTCAATCGCCCCGATCTGAAGGAAAAATTCAAGGCCAAGTACGGCTATGAACTGGGCGTGCCCGTCACCTGGTCGGCTTACGAAGACATCGCCAAGTTCTTCACCGACGATATCAAGACCCTCGACGGCAAGCCCATCTATGGCCACATGGACTACGGCAAGAAAGACCCGTCGCTGGGCTGGCGCTTCACGGATGCCTGGCTGTCGATGGCGGGTTCGGCCGACAAGGGCACCCCCAACGGCATGCCCGTTGACGAATGGGGCATCCGGGTGGCTGACGACAAGTGCACGCCCGTGGGTGCTTCCGTGTCCCGGGGCGGGGCTACCAACTCGCCCGCTGCGGTCTACGCACTGACCAAGTACATCGACTGGATGAAGAAATACGCGCCGAAAGTTGCGCAAGGCATGACCTTTTCCGAATCCGGCCCTGTGCCGGCCCAGGGTGAGATCGCCCAGCAGATCTTCTGGTATACCGCTTTTACAGCCGATATGACCAAGCCGGGCCTGCCGGTCGTCAACGACGACGGCACGCCGAAATGGCGCATGGCTCCGGCGCCGCACGGCCCCTACTGGAAGGACGGCATGCAGAACGGCTACCAGGACGTGGGTTCGTGGACCTTCTTCAAGAACCACGATGCCAACAAGGTGGCGGCGGCCTGGCTGTATGCACAGTTCGTTACGTCCAAGACCACATCCCTGAAAAAGTCCATCAAGGGCCTGACCTTCATCCGCGACAGCGACATTCACAGCGATTACTTCACCAAGAACGCCGACAAGTACGGCGGCCTGATCGAGTTCTATCGCAGCCCGGCCCGGGTCGCCTGGACCCCGACTGGCACCAATGTGCCGGACTACCCCAAGCTGGCGCAGCTGTGGTGGCGCAGTGTTTCCCAGGCCATCGCCGGGGAAAAGACGCCGCAGCAGGCCATGGACAACCTGGCTGCCGATATGGACAAGGTCATGGCCCGGCTGGAACGGGCGGGTATGATGCGTTGCGCGCCCAAGCTCAATCCCCAGAGCGATCCGTCCAAGTGGCTCAGCGACGAACATGCTCCCTGGAAGAAACTGGCCAACGAAAATCCGAAGCCGGAAACGGTTTCGTATGATTCCCTGTTGCAGGCCTGGAAGGAAGGCCGCGTTCGTTAAGCTCTAATGGTGTTACATGATGTCCCAAGCCTCTGAACACGCTCCGGCCCCGACGGATCGGGCCCAATTGCTGCAATCCCTCGCCGCCTTGCGCGAGGTGGACCTGGTCGTGATCGGGGGAGGAGCCAGTGGCTTGGGGGTCGCTCTGGATGCCCGGCTGCGGGGCCTGTCGGTCCTGCTGCTGGAATCCCGCGATTTTGCGGGCGGCACCTCCTCGCGCGCCACCAAACTGGTGCATGGCGGGGTTCGCTACCTGGCCCAGGGCAACATCAGCCTGGTGCGCGAGGCCCTGCATGAACGGCGGGCCCTGCTGAACAATGCGCCGCACCTGGCGCAGCCCCTGGCCTTTATCATGCCAGCCTACCGGCCCTGGGAGGTGCCGTTCTACGGCGCCGGCCTGAAGATCTACGATGCCCTGGCCGGTGCGGCCAGCCTGGGCAAGACGCGTTGGCTGGGGCGCGACAGTACGCTTCGGGAACTGCCTGGGGTCAACAGTCGCCATCTGTATGGCGGCGTCAAATACTGGGATGGCCAATTCGACGATGCCCGCCTGGCCCTGACGTTGGCACGCACCGCTGCCGCACAGGGCGCGCTGGTCATGAACTACTGCCCGGTGATCGACATTCTGCACGAGGGCGGCCGGGTCTGCGGCGTACGCTGGCAGGATGCGCTGGCGCCGGCCGATGCGCCCCGCACCGGGCAGGTGAGAGCGCGCTGCGTCATCAATGCCACGGGGGTCTGGGTAGACGATGTGCGTCGCCTGGACGATGCCGCCCGAGGGCAGACGATGCGCCCCATGGTGGCTCCCAGCCAGGGGGTGCATCTGGTGGTCGATCGGTCCTTTCTGCCGGCGGATCACGCGCTGCTGGTGCCGCATACCCGTGATGGCCGGGTCCTGTTTGCCGTGCCCTGGCTGGGGCACGTGATTCTGGGCACCACGGACACCCCCAGGGACAAGGTCGAGCGCGAACCCCATGCGCTGGCCGAAGAAGCCGGCTTCATTCTGAAGGAATCCGCCCATGTCCTGGCGCGGGCCCCCAAGGCCAGCGACGTGCTGAGCGTCTGGGTCGGCCTGCGGCCCCTGGTGCGCCCTGACGATCAGGATGGCGGCAATACCAAGTCCATCAGCCGCGAACATACCGTGCGGATCAGCCCATCCGGCCTGGTGACCGTGACGGGCGGAAAATGGACGACCTACCGTTCCATGGCTGAAGACGTCCTGCGCCAATGCGTGCAGGTGGGGCAGCTGGGTGCCTTGCCCGCCTGCCGGACTGCCCGCTTCCCGCTGGTGGGCGCGCCGACTCCGGAGCAGGCTGCGACGCGCCTGAGTGCGCCGCCTGGACTGCAGGGTTACGGGACCGAGGCGCCTGTCGTCCAGGCGCTGCCTGGGGCCGATGTGTCACTGGGACTGGGCTTGACCGAGGCCATGGTGCGCTACGCTGCGCGCTATGAATATGCACTGTGCGTCGAGGATGTGTTGGCTCGACGCCACAGAATGCTGTTCCTGGATGCGGCGCTGGCGCGTCAGGCAGCCCCTGCCGTATCCTGCATATTGCAGGACGAGCTCGGCGTCGAGGGGCAGTTGGACGACTTTTTGGCGCTGACGGAGCAATATTGTTTCGTTCCGGGCTGAAGACGTTACCGACGCGTCAATAATTGTTGTGAATTAATAATATTTAGAAACAATTCAATTTCCCTTAAATTGATGAGTAGCGTCAATTTTGTCGCCAGTTAGGGATATACTTCGCCTGTTCATGTCAAATCTGCATGGAAATGTATCTTTGATGTCTGAATTTGATTATCGTAGTGATCTAAAACGTGACAAAGATCTTCTGGTGTGACCGCTTGATGCCGAAAGGTCAGATCCAAGCCCACACACCCGAAAGCAACCATTCTCAAAAGGGATCCCATGTCTGATATTGATTCTGCGTTGTTGGATGACATTCGCGAAGTCAATCTTTCCTATCTGATGCTGGCGCAGCGCCTGCTGCGTGACAACCTGGCAGCTGGCATGTTCCGGCTGGGGTTTGGCGCAGATGTTGCGGAGATCATTCTGAATCTTTCGCCCGCCCAGATCGTCAAGCTGGCCAGTTCCAATTCCGTGCTGTGCGCCTTCCGCCTGAATGACGCCCAGCTGCTGAATTCCCTGACCCATGAAGTCCTGGGAGGGGTGCTGCAACAGGCCCACTCCACCATCCTGATGAGCCGTCAAGAAGCCGTCACCGCCTGATTCATGACCACCAAAAGCGTCTCCCGCGAGGCCGACGACATCCTGTTGGCTACCGACATGATCCGCCTGGGGGCCCGCCTGCAGGTGCTGCAGGCGGAAACGTCGCTCAGCTATGATCGTCTGGCCCGCCTGTATCGGGAAGTCAAGGGCGCTTCGCCGCCCAAGGGCATGCTGCCGTTTTCGGTGGATTGGTTCATGACCTGGCTGCCGAACATTCATTCCAGCCTGTTCTACAACATCTACCGCTACCTGGATACCTTCACCTCCGCCAAAAAATCGCAGGCGCTGGTTCAGGCGTATCGCCTGTATCTGGAGCAATCGGGCGCCGGGCTGCAGCCAGGGGAACCGCAGGGCGAGCCCGTGCTCAGCTTCACACGGGCCTGGATGCTGGTGCGGTTCTTCGATAGCGGTCTGGTGCAATTGTCCTGCTGCCAGCAGTGCCATGGCCAATTCGTGGCGCATGCCCACGATCCGGAATCCGACTTCGTCTGCGCCATCTGCAAGCCGCCCCCCCGGGCAGGCAAGACCCGGGCGCGGCGCAAGGCGCACGCGCCCACCACCGCCTGAATATCGGCAGATACCTGATTTGTGGACAAAAAGACCTGTTGAACCATGCTTTTAAAAGCAGGAAAACAGGCGAACATTGACAGCATTCTGACGACTAACGAAGGCGCGCGCACGTGTTTATCATCCTGGGGTATCTGATTGTCTTGGTCGGGGTGTTTGCCAGCTTCATCGGAGTGGGCGGGCACATGGGGGCCTTGTACCAGCCTTTTGAATTTCTGCTGATCGGCGGCTGCGCCCTGGGTGCGTACATCGGCGGCAGCAATGGTGCTTCCATCAAGCTGCTGATCGAAGCCATCCCGAAGGCCATCAAGCGCAACCCCTACGGCAAGCCGCTGTACATGGAATTGCTGGCCCTGCTGTACACCCTGCTGAACAAAGCCCGCCGCGACGGGCTGATGTCCATCGAATCCGATATCGAAGACCCCAAGGCCAGCGCCATCTTTGCGCAATACCCCCAGGTTCAGAAAGACGCCAAGCTGATGGAATTCCTGACGGATTACCTGCGCATCATGATCAGCGGCAACATGAACCCCTTTGAAATCGAGACCCTGATGGACCAGGAGATCGAGGCGTTGCACAGCGAGCACAACACGCCCATCAATGCGGTACGCGCCGTGGCCGACAGCCTGCCGGCCTTCGGTATCGTGGCTGCGGTGCTGGGGGTGGTGCACGCCCTGGCCGCTGTCGACCAGCCGCCGGCCATTCTGGCGGATCTGATCGCCAAGGCCATGGTGGGCACGTTCCTGGGTATCCTGTTGTCTTACGGGTTTGCCGCGCCGTTTGCCGCAGCAGTCGAACGACAGTCGGTAGCCGCCATCAAGGTCCTGGAATGCATCAAGGTCACGTTGCTGGCCAGCATGAATGGCTATCCACCGCCTTTGGCGGTGGAGTTCGGTCGCAAGGTCCTGTTCTCCACGGTCCGGCCCTCGTTTGCCGAACTGGAAGCTCACGTCCGCCAGGCCAAGAGCCAGGCTGCCAAATAAGGTAGGGGACAGGGGTTATGGCCAAACAGGATACCGGCCGGGTGGTCGTTCGCCGTAAGCGTGCTTACGGCGAAGGGCATCATGGGGGCAGCTGGAAGATCGCTTACGCCGACTTCATGACTGCGATGATGGCGTTTTTCCTGGTCATGTGGCTGTTGCTGCTGGTACCGAAGACCGAACTGGAAGGCATCGCCGAGTATTTCCGCATGCCGCTGATCACTGCCGTCACCGGTGGCCCCAAGGTCGACAGCAGCCGGTCGGTGATTCCGGGAGGCGAGCCCAGCATCGTCCCCAATCAGAACCCGACGCCGCCCCAGATGATGGATCGGGACAATCAGGAAAATCAGGAAGATCAGTTCGACCAGGAAAGCCTGGAAAACCTGAAACAGCAGCTGGAAAGCCTGATCGAGAACAACCCCGTCCTGAGGCAGTTCCGGCCGCAGCTGCTGCTGGACATGACGCCTGACGGCCTGCGCATCCAGATTCTGGATCAGCAGAACCGTCCCATGTTCGCCACCGGCAGCGCACGGGTGCAGTCCTATATGCGCGATATCCTGCGCGAACTGGCGCCGCCCATCAATCAGTTGCCCAATTCCATTACCATTTCCGGCCACACGGATGCCATGCGATACGCTGCGGGCGACCGCAGCTACAGCAATTGGGAACTGTCGGCGGATCGGGCCAATTCTGCCCGCCGCGAACTGGTGGCCGGCGGCCTGGTCGAAAGAAAGGTCAAGCGCATCCTGGGTCTGGGCGAAACCGTCAATCTGATCGAGGACGATCCCATGGCGGCCGTGAATCGCCGCATCAGCATTCTGGTACTGAACCGTCGGGCTGAAAGGCGCATTGATGCCCAGAACTCGGCGGGCACCACTGGCAAGCAGGTGCAGCAGTTGCTGGAAGAGCTCAGCCATCCCGATCGGGTGAATGGCGGGGGCCTCGGCGCCAACGCGCCGGCTGCCGCTCCTGCCGCACCCGCAGTGCCGGGTTCCGCACAACCTTCCGCCCCGGCAGCAGTGCCTGCGGGGGCGGCACCATCACCGGCAGGCTCGACGCAGCCTGCGGCAGACCAACCATCCGACGCGCCGGCGGCAGCACCCGCCCCGGCGCCCAGCAATTAAGGGCGAGGCTAATCATGAGCGCAGGTGTGGACCTCAGCGAATTCTACGATACGTTCTTTGACGAGGCTGACGAGCTGTTGGCCAACATGGAACAGCTGCTGTTGAACCTGGATCTGGCGAATCCCGATTCCGACGAACTCAACGGGATCTTCCGGGCGGCGCATTCCATCAAGGGAGGCGCCGGCACGTTCGGCTGTTTCGAAGAACTCGCCAAGACGACCCATCTACTGGAAAACCTTCTGGACCTGATCCGCCATGGCGAGTTGGCCTTGCGTCAGGATATGATCGACATCTTTCTGGAAACCAAGGACGTGTTGACCGATCAAGTCGCCGCGTATCGCGGCTCGGAAAAGCCTGACCAGCAGGTCTACGAGCGCATCTGCGCCCAATTGCGCCAGCTGGCCCTCGAACATCAGCAAGGCGACCCGGCCGCCGAGGCCACACCGGCACCGGTGGTGCCCGCCGTTGCGGCGCCTGCCGGCGCGCCCGTGCCGGCTGCGGCCAACGGCGCCTTGCCCGTGCGGGTGCGCATCAACCGCATCCAGGACAAGGACGTCGAACCGCTGTGCGCCGAGATGGCGCTGATGGGCACCATCCTGCATCGGGATCACCGAGACGGCAACCTGTCCCTGTGGCTGCAGACCGGCACGTCGGCCGCCGATCTCGAGGCGGTCTGCTGCTTCATCGTCAATGCCGATCAGGTGGACGTGACCCACGAGATCCTGCCCGGCACCGAGCCGGCGACTGTTGCCCCGGCGGCGAGTCCTGCCGCAGTCAACCCGTCCGGCGCGCCGGCTGCCGCCGAGCCGGCTGCGGTTGAACCCGAACCCGATGCAGCTTCCCAGCCCGCTTCGGTGGATCACCCCGCCGACAGTGGCGACAAGTCCACTGCGCACAAGGCAAAAAAGGAAAGCGGCACCATTCGGGTCGGGGTGGAAAAGGTCGACCAGATCATCAATCTGGTGGGCGAGTTGGTCATCACCCAGGCCATGCTGGTGCAGACTTCGCAGTCCCTGGATCCGGTCCTGCATGACCGCTTGCTCAACGGCATCGAGCAACTGGAACGCAACGCTCGCGATCTGCAGGAAGCCGTCATGTCCATTCGCATGATGCCCATGGACTACGTCTTCAGCCGCTTCCCCCGGGTGGTGCGCGAAAACGCCCACAAGCTGGGCAAGCAGATCAAGCTGGTCACCAAGGGCCAGGCCACTGAGCTGGACAAGAGCCTGATCGAGCGCATCATCGATCCCCTGACCCACCTGGTGCGCAACAGTCTGGACCATGGCATCGAAATGCCCGAGGCCCGCATTTCTCAGGACAAGGACCCCGAAGGCACGCTCATCCTGTCCGCCCAGCACAATGGCGGGCAGATCATCATCGACGTGATCGACGACGGGGCAGGGCTGAACCGCGAAAAAATCATGAAGAAAGCCATCGCATTGGGTTTCCCTGTGAGCGATGCCACGCCCGACGACGAAATCTGGCAGCTGATCTTTGCGCCGGGCTTTTCCACAGCCGACAAGGTCACGGACATTTCCGGGCGAGGCGTGGGCATGGACGTCGTGCGCCGCAATATCCAGAGCATGGGCGGGCACGTGCAGCTTTCGTCTCGCAAGGGGCAGGGCACGACCACGCGCATCGTGTTGCCGCTGACTTTGGCCATTCTGGACGGCATGTCGGTCAAGGTAGGCGAGGAGACCTTCATCCTGCCCCTGTCGCACGTCACCGAATCCATGCAGGCCAGCGCTGAACAGATCCACCGCATCTCCGAAACCGAGCAGATGCTGCACGTGCGTGGCGAATATCTGCCGGTCGTGGCCCTGCACGAAGTCTTCAATGTGGGCAATGCAGAAACCGATCTGACCAAGGCGATCGCCGTCATCCTCCAGGCGGAGGACCAGCGTTTTGCCTTGATGGTCGATCATTTGATCGGCCAGCATCAGGTTGTCGTCAAGAACCTGGAAACCAACTACCGCAAAGTCCCGGGGATTTCCGCCGCCACCATTCTGGGCGACGGCAGCGTGGCGCTGATCGTCGACGTCTTCGCTCTGCGCCGCACGACGTCGCTGCGCCAGGCCGCTGCGGCCGTCTGATCCCCATCCTTTCCTCCACGGAGCCACCATGAATTCTACCGACGTCCAAAAGGATCAGGCCGAAACCCAAGGCAAGGAATTTCTGATCTTCACCCTGGCCAATCAGGAATACGGCATCGATATCCTGAAGGTGCAGGAAATCCGAGGCTATGACAGCCAGACCGTGACGCGTATCGCCAACGTCCCGTCCTTCATCAAGGGCGTGACCAATCTGCGCGGGGTCATCGTCCCCATCGTCGACCTGCGCATGAAGTTCAACATGGACAATGTGGAGTACACCGCCCAGACCGTGGTGGTGATCCTCACCGTCAATTCGCGCGTGGTGGGTGTGGTCGTCGACGGCGTATCCGATGTGCTGATCCTGCAGACGTCGCAGATCAGTTCGGCACCGCAGTTTGGCTCGGCGTTTTCCACCGAACACCTGACCGGCATCGGCACCGTGGGCGATCGCATGCTGATCCTGGTGGATATCGAGAAACTCATGACCAGCGAGGAAATGGCGCTGGTCGAAAGCGCGGCGGCGGCCTGATCCAGGCGGTCGTCCGTCTTCCCGCAGACACATTCATGCCCACGAGGTTCTGATTCATGCAGGCAGGTCAAAAGCGTCTTTTCAGTGCGCTCAAGGTCCGCACCAGTCTGGTCCTGGTGCTTGTTTTTTTCTTCGTCATGCTCATTTCGGGAGCCCTGCTGGGGGTGCTGTCCCTGAAGATGAACAATGACGCGCTCAAGCGCATCGCTGGCGAACAGGAAACCGTGTCTCTGCTGGACGACGCGGTGTATCAGTATGAGAACGTCCAGGTCCTGATGGGCCGGGCCCTGGCCAGTATCGTCGTCAATAGCGATCTGTTGAACAATTCGATCTCGGCCAACTGGAATGCGGCCAGCGACGATGCGTCCGCGTCGGCACTCAGCGACGATACCCGTGCGCTGATCGATCAGGCGCATGCAGCGCTGGAACGCGCCGGCCAGGTCATCGATCATTTCAATCGGGCGGCAGCCGCGTCCTTGCCGGCCGGCAGCGGGGCGGACCGGGTCGGTCAGCTGTATGCCGGGCTGGTCGGCGATGCCGTGCCCGCCGTGCTGGAGCAGCTGAAGGCAGGCCGCATCGATCAGTACGAAGCTCTGCAAAAGAGCCGCGTCGATCCGGTCGAACAGAAGCTGAACGAGGCTTATCAGTCTCTGAAGGCACACCAGACCGAATTGACGCAGCAGGCCGTGGCGGCCGAAGACACCCACCTGGAATGGGTGGTCATCATCGTCGGCGTGTCCATGGTGATCGCGTTGCTGGCAGCGGTGGCGGCCTATTTGTTTCTGCAACGGGTGGTGCTGCGGCCCCTGCGTCGCGCGGGCGAGCATTTCGATCGCATCGCAGCCGGCGATCTGACGGCCACGATCCAGGTGCCTTCGCGCAATGAAATCGGCGTGCTGTACCTGGCCATGCAGCGCATGCAGGACGGCCTGGTGCGCATGGTGGCCCAGGTGCGCAGCGGCGTGGGCGAGATCCATCTGGGTTCGCAGGAAATTTTTGCGGGCAACACCGACCTGAGCGGCCGCACGGAACAGCAGGCTGCGTCCTTGCAGCAAACCGCCGCCAGCATGGAACAGCTGGCTGGCACCGTGCGCCAGAATTCCGACAACGCCGCGCAGGCCGACCAGTTGGCCAAGGGCGCCGCCGAAGTCGCTCAGCGGGGCGGTGCGGCCGTCTCCAGCGTGGCTGAAACCATGACCGGCATCACCGGCAGCTCGAACAAAATCGCCGAGATCGTCAGTGTGATCGACGGCATTGCCTTCCAGACCAATATCCTGGCCTTGAATGCCGCCGTCGAGGCTGCGCGCGCAGGTGAGCAGGGCAAGGGCTTTGCCGTCGTGGCGGGCGAAGTGCGCTCGCTGGCGCAGCGCAGCGCCCAGGCCGCCAAGGAAATCAAGGGCCTGATCGAGGATTCAGTGGTCCGCATCCGCGAGGGGTCCGAGCGCGTCCAGGACGCGGGCCGTATCATGGAGGACATTGTCCAATCGGTGCAGGGGGTGACGGCCATCATGAACGAGATTTCCTCCGCGTCCCGGGAACAGGCCGAAGGCATCAACCAGATCAATGCCGCCGTCACCGACATGGATCAGGTCGTGCAGCAGAACGCGGCCCTGGTCCAGGAAGCCGCCAGCGCAGCCGGCTCGCTTCAGGATCAGGCCGAGCATCTCAGCGAGGCGGTTGCGGCCTTCCGGATCCAGGAAGGTGGCCCGGTCATCGACGTGCATGGCGGGCAGCTGGGATACACCCCGTCGGCAGCCCATCCGCCGCTGGCGCTGGGCCAGGGTTGAATTCAGGTCCCGCCATGATCAATGATGCCGCATCCGTTTCCTACTTCTCGCAGCCGGCCTTGCCCAAGGCCGACGCGCAGGACCTGGGGCGGACAGCCGATCTCCTGCACCGGCGTGCGGGCATCGTGCTGGGCGATCACAAGAAAGACATGGCGGCGCGCACGCTGGGGCTGCGCGCGCATCATTCCGGCCTGAATTCGGTACGCGACTATCTGAATTATCTGGAACACAATCCCCAGGCCGACGAATGGGATCGCTTCATCAGCGCCTTCACCATCAACCACACGGCGTTTTTTCGCGAACAACACCATTTCCAGATCCTGGCGGACTTCGTGCGCACCCGGCAAAAGCCCATTTCCGTCTGGTGCTGTGCGTCGTCCTCCGGCGAAGAACCCTATACGCTGGCCATGACGCTGCACGACGCCTGTGGCCAGTCCGATGCCGGGCTGTCCGTGCTGGCCACCGATATCGATCGGCAGGTATTGGCGCAGGCACGCAAGGGCGTCTATACCCTGGATCGCATCAAGCCCATCCCGCCGGAATTCCTGCGTCGGTATTTTCTACGTGGCACGGGGCGCCAGTCCGGCATGGCCATGGTCAAGCCCGTGATCCGCAATATGGTGACGTTTGATGAATTGAACCTGGTTGCGCCCGGTTGGCCGATAAACCAGAAGTTCGACGCGATCTTCTGCCGCAACACCATGATCTACTTCGACAAGCCCACCCAGACACGAATTCTGGAACGGTTCGTGCCCCTGTTGAAGCCGGGCGGTCTGATGTTCGCGGGCCATTCCGAAAACTTTACTTATCTGACGAAATCCCTGCGCTTGCAGGGGCAGACGGTCTATGCCCTTGCCTGATTCCGGGAAACCTTGCTGATATGGCTGAATCAAAGAAAATTCGTGTTCTGTGCGTGGACGACTCGGCATTGGTGCGCAGTCTGATGACGGAGATCATCAACGCGCAGCCTGACCTCGAAGTCGTCGCCACCGCGCCTGATCCCCTGATCGCTCGCGAACTCATCAAGCAGCACAATCCTGACGTCCTGACCCTGGATGTCGAAATGCCGCGCATGGATGGCCTGGACTTCCTGGAACGCCTGATGCGTCTGCGCCCCATGCCCGTCGTCATGGTGTCGTCCCTGACGGAACGCAATTCCGAAGTCACGCTGCGGGCGCTGGAACTGGGGGCGGTCGATTTCGTCACCAAGCCCAAGCTCGGCCTGCGCGACGGCCTGATGGAATACGGCGACATGATCGCCGACAAGATCCGCGCGGCCTCTCATGCCCGGCTGCGGCCGCGTGCAGCGCAGGGCGCCGAGGTTGCAGCGCGACCCCGCCTGGCGGGGACGTTCTCCACGACGGAAAAGCTCATCATGATCGGCTCTTCCACGGGCGGCACGGAGGCCATCCGTCACGTGCTGGAACCCCTGCCGGCCAACAGTCCGGCGATCATGATCACCCAGCACATGCCAGCGGGTTTCACCAAGTCCTTCGTGCAACGCCTGGACGGCCTGTGCGCCGTGCATGTGCACGAGGCCGAGGACGGCCAGCGCGTGCTGCCCGGGCACGTCTACCTGGCTCCGGGGGGCGTTGCGCACATGAAGCTGGCGCGTTCCGGGGCCAATTATGTCGTCAAGCTCGAATACACTGATCCCGTCAACCGTCATCGCCCTTCGGTGGATGTCCTGTTTCATTCGGCCGCCCAGGTGGCGGGCTCGAACGCGGTGGGTGTCATCCTGACGGGCATGGGCAAGGACGGCGCCCAAGGCCTGCTGGCCATGCGCCAGGCGGGCGCGCGGACCTTCGCCCAGGACGAGGCCAGTTGCGTGGTGTTCGGCATGCCCCGCGAAGCCCTGCTGATCGGAGCTGCCGAACAGGCCGTCGCGCTGGACGACATCAGCGAACTGATTTTGAAAAGTGCGGGTGCCTACGGGCACCGTGTGTGAACAAACGGCAGGCATTTGCTCCTTCCCCCTGCCCGATTTATTGACTGGAGAACGATCTGTGGTCCAAAAAACCTTGAAAATCCTGGTCGTCGACGATTTCCCGACGATGCGCAGGATCATCAAAAACCTGCTCAAAGACCTGGGCTATGAAAACGTCGACGAGGCTGAAGACGGCGCCCAAGGCCTGGAAAAACTGCGCAACGGCGGTTTCGAGTTCGTCGTGTCGGACTGGAACATGCCCAACATGGACGGCCTGACCATGCTGCAGAATATCCGTGCCGATCCGAACCTGGCCAACCTGCCGGTTCTCATGGTGACGGCCGAGGCCAAAAAGGAAAACATCATCGCAGCGGCCCAGGCCGGGGCCAGCGGCTATGTGGTCAAGCCCTTCACGGCCGCCACGCTCGAAGAAAAACTGAACAAGATCTTCGAGAAACTCTGAGGGGCGCATCATGGCTGAAGAACAATCCCCCATGGAAAATTCCGGTCTGCAGGCGCCTCCGGTCGATCTGATCCACCGGATCGCGCAGCTGACGCGATCCCTGCGCGAGAACATGCGCGAACTTGGTCTGGACCAGGCCATCAAGGACGCCGCGCATGCCATCCCCGATGCCCGTGACCGTCTGCACTATGTGGCGCAGATGACGGAACAGGCCGCCAACCGGGTGCTCAACGCAGCCGAACAGACACAGCCCTGGCAGGAGTCCATGCAAAAGGACGCCAAGGCCCTGGATGCCCGCTGGCAGGACTGGTTCGACCATCCGGTCGAACTCGACCAGGCCCGTTCCCTGGTGGACGACACCCGCGCCTTCATCAAGGGCGTCCCGGAAAAGACCCAGGCATCGCAGAACAATCTGCTGGACATCATCATGGCCCAGGATTTCCAGGACCTGACCGGCCAGGTGATCATGAAGATGCTGGGGGTGATCGGCGCCATCGAAAGCGAACTGGTGCAGGTGCTGATCGACAATGCGCCCGTCGAACGCCGCGAGGAAACCCAGAAGCTGCTCAACGGTCCCGTGGTCAACGCCCAGGGCAAGAACGACGTGATCACCAACCAGGATCAAGTAGACGACCTCCTCGCAAGCTTGGGATTCTGACGGACTATGGACAGTCCCTGCGGACTGTCCATAGCCGACAGAATCTGAGCCCCCTGCAAGGGGCGAAGTGGGACACTGACGGACTATGGACAGTCCCTGCGGACTGTCCATAGCCGACAGAATCGGAGCCGCCTGCAGGCGGCGAGGTGGGAATCTGAGCCCCCTGCAAGGGGCGAAGTGGGAATCGGAGTTTCCTGCACAACAATCATGACAGCCGGTCAACAGGCTGCTTTGACGGAGACAAGACATGGGCCGGGCACGTACACGCTTTCTGGGGTTGGGACGACTGCTGCGGCAATTGCGCCGAGGCCGAGCGACCTTGAATGACCGGGCCTGGACGTTCAATCCGCTGGCCTGGGCGCTGGGTCCGTTCCTGGCGGCGCTGCGTGACCGGCTGGTGGTCATGCGCCAGTCCAGCATCCGCATCGCCATCAATGCGGCCCGGCTACAGACCCATACCCAGGAATGCGAAACCATGGCCCAGGCTCAGGCCGCCGAGGCGGAACACCTGGCGGCGCAGGGTGTGCAGATTGCCGGGCTGTCGCAGCAGACCAGCGAGACCGTTTCGCAGGCCACCGGGGTGTTTCGCACCCAGCTCGACGGGCTGCAGGCCACGCAGGCACAGCTGGCTGATCTGCAGCAGCGCGTGGCCCGGGTCACGGCCCGCATGCAGGCCTTTTCCCAGGTCGTCACGCAGCTCAGCCATCGCGCCCGGTCCGTAGAGGACACCAGCCGCCTGATCAAGGACATCGCCCTGCAGACCCATCTGCTGGCGCTCAATGCGGGGGTCGAGGCCGCGCGCGCCGGCAAGGCGGGCCAGGGTTTCGCGGTCGTGGCGACGGAGGTCGGCAAGCTGGCCGAGCGCGTCAATGCCGCCACCGGCGATATCGTGCAGCAGACGGGCGAGATCCTGGGGCTGGTGTCCGATTCCGAACAACAGAGCCGCGCCATCTATACCGACATGCAGGCCTCGGACGGCCTGGTGGGGGATTTTGCGGGTCAGTTCGGCTCGCTGGTCCGCGAGTTGGGGGCGGTGGGCGCGCAGCTGGACGGCGTGACCGCCCAGGTGGTTCAGGTCAACGACACCAATCAGGCCATGAGCAGTTCGATCGAGCTCATCGCCGACCATAGCGCCGTGCTGCGTCAGCGCATGCAGTCCATGCGGGAACAGGTGCATGGCGTGCGCAACCAGACGGAAAGCCTGCAGGAAATGCTGGCGGCCTGGCGCACGGGGGCGACTCCCTTCGATCATCTGGAATCCTGCCTGGGACAGCTGCGCGATCAGGCGGCCGCGCTCCTGCGCCAGGGGCAGGCAGATGGCGCCGACATCTTCGATCAGGCCTATCGGCAGATTCCCGGCAGCCAGCCGCCGCGCTATCACGTGGGGTACGACCAGAAGATCGACCGGGCCCTGCAGCAGATTCTGGATGGCGTGCTGGACCGCATTCCGCATGGATCCTATGCCATCTTGATCGACGCGAACGGCTATGCGCCCACGCACAACCGTCGTTATTCCCAGCCGCCGACGGGCGATGTGGCGCACGATACGGCGCACTGCCGCGACAAGCGGCTGTTCGACGATCAGATCAGTCAAGGGGCCATCCGCAACCGGGGCGGCGTGCTGTGCCAGACCTACATGCGCGATACGGGCGAGATCATCACGGACGTGTCCATGCCCGTGGAACTGAACGGCACCCGCTGGGGAGCGGTGCGTATCGGCCTGGATTACCAGCGCTTCGAGCAGGCCGGTCAGCCCGCTGACGTCGATGGGCCTGTTGCCCAGCTGGCAAGCCCTTGAATTGTCGCGGGTATTGCACTTTTATCCGCTGTTCCCGCCCGCAGCTGGCAGACTACAATCCAGGCTGTCTTAACACTGCCGGATAGCCGCTCGCATGGCCGAGGACAGCGATCTCGAAAAAACCGAACCAGCCTCGCCCCGGCGCCTTGAAAAGGCGCGCGAGGAAGGCCAGGTTGCGCGTTCGCGGGAACTCGGCACCTTCCTGGCCCTGATTTGCGGGATCGGGGCGCTCTGGTTCGTCGGTGGCAATGTGTACCAGACCCTGGAAGGCGTGTTGCGCAACGGCCTGTGGTTCGACACCCGCATCGTGCGCGATACGCAGGTCATGCTCAACGTCGCAGGCATGTCGGCCTGGCAGGGTTTGCTGATCCTGCTGCCGATCTTCGCCTTGCTGATGGTCGTGGCGATTTTTTCCTCGGTGGCATTGGGGGGATTTCTGCTGTCGCCCAAGGCCCTGGAACCCAAATTCGAGCGTCTCAATCCCCTGAAGGGCATGAAGCGCTTCGTCCAGGCCCAGACCCTGGTCGAACTGCTCAAGACGCTGGCCAAGGCAGTGCTGATCGGCTTCGTCGCCGTCAAGGTCATCTGGGCCTACCTGAGCGACATGCTTGCCCTGACGCACATGTCGCTCAGCGAGGCTCTGGCGCGCGGGCTCAGCCTGGTGGCGTTGTGCTGCCTGCTGGTCGCCTCGGCCCTGATCATCCTGGTGCTGATCGACGTGCCCTGGCAACTGTGGAATCACGCCAAGCAATTGCGCATGTCCCGCGACGACCTCAAGCAGGAACACAAGGAAAGCGAAGGCGACCCTCATGTGAAGGGCCGCATCCGCCAGCAGCAGCGGGCCATGGCCCGGCGGCGCATGATGAGCGCAGTACCCGAGGCCGATGTCGTCGTCACCAACCCGACCCACTACGCCGTAGCCTTGCGCTATCGCGAGGGGCAGGGCGGGGCGCCGGTGGTGGTGGCCAAGGGCGCCGGGCTGATCGCCGCCCAGATCCGTCGTCTGGCGCAGGAACATCAGGTGGCCCAGCTGGAAGCCCCGCCGCTGGCGCGCGCCCTGTACCACCACGTCGACCTGGACCAGGAAATTCCCTCGGCCCTGTATGCCGCTGTGGCGGAAGTCCTGGCCTGGGTCTTCCAGGTCCGCACCTGGCAGCAGGGCTCGGGTACACTGCCGCAGGCGCCGCAGGCCCTGCAGGTCCCGCCCGAACTCGATCCGCAACAGCGCCCTGAACAGGCTCACGCATTTCTCACATGAACAGTTTCCTGGATTTTCTCAAGAACCAAGGCTTCGGGCATGCCCGCCTGCTAGCAGGGCCGGTGCTGATCCTCATGGTCCTGGCCATGATGATTCTGCCGCTGCCGCCGTTCATCCTGGATTTGCTGTTCACGTTCAATATTTCCTTGTCGGTGATGATCCTGCTGGTGGCGATGTTCACCCGCAAACCCCTGGATTTCGCCGCGTTCCCGTCGGTGCTGCTGTTCGCTACATTGCTGCGCCTGTCGCTGAACGTCGCCTCCACCCGGGTAGTGCTGCTGAACGGCCACAAAGGCCCGGATGCTGCCGGCCAAGTGATCGAGGCTTTTGGGCATTTCCTGGTCGGTGGCAATTTCGCCGTCGGGATCGTGGTGTTCATCATCCTGGTGATCATCAACTTCATCGTCATCACCAAGGGCGCGGGGCGTATCGCCGAGGTCGGCGCCCGCTTTACCCTGGATGCCATGCCCGGCAAGCAGATGGCCATCGATGCCGATCTGAACGCCGGTCTGATCGGCGAGGATGACGCCCGCCGCCGCCGCTCGGAAGTCAGTCAGGAAGCCGAGTTCTACGGCGCCATGGACGGCGCCAGCAAGTTCGTGCGCGGCGACGCCGTGGCCGGCCTGCTGATCATGGTGATCAATATCCTGGGCGGCCTGGTCGTCGGGGTGGCCCAGCACGACATGTCCGTGGGCGATGCCGGCACGGTCTATACCTTGCTGACCATCGGCGACGGCCTGGTAGCGCAGATCCCGGCGCTGGTGATCTCCACGGCGGCCGGTGTCGTGGTGTCGCGTGTGGCGACCGACGAGGACGTCGGCCAGCAGATGCTGGGGCAGTTGTTCTCCAATCCCAATGTGATGTTCATCACGGCCGGCATCCTGACCCTGATGGGCTTGATTCCCAATATGCCGCACGTGGCGTTCCTGCTGCTGGCCGCCACCATCGGGGGCAGCGGCTGGGCGATCCTCAAGCGCCAGCAGCGCGATCAGCAGGCCGCGTCCGGCCGCCCGGATCAGGAGCAGGCGGCTGCCGTGGCTGCCGCTGCCGAGGCCAGCTGGGATGACGTGTCGCCTGTCGACCCCCTGGGCCTGGAAGTCGGCTACCGCCTGATTTCCCTGGTCGATCACCAGCAGAGCGGCGAATTGCTGCATCGCATCCGCAGCCTGCGCAAGAAATTCGCCCAGGAAATGGGCTTTCTGCCGCCGGTCGTGCATATCCGCGACAATCTGGAAATCAAGCCTACCGACTACCGCATCCTGCTGTTCGGCGTGGAAATCGGTCGAGGCGTGGCGCAGACTGGCCAGTGGCTGGCCATTGATCCGGGCGGTGTCACCAACCCGATCCAGGGCATCCCGACCAAGGACCCGGCCTTCGGCCTGCCTGCCGTCTGGATCGATCCATCCCTGCGTGAACAGGCGCAGATTGCCGGCTATACCGTGGTGGACGCAGCCACCGTCGTCGCCACGCACCTCAACCACCTGATGCATCGCTACGGGGCCAAGCTGCTGGGCCGCCAGGAGACCCAGCAGTTGCTGGATCACGTCGCCCGCGATGTGCCGAAACTCATCGAAGACCTGGTGCCCAAGACCATTGCGCTGCCGCAGCTGCAAAGCCTGCTGCGCAATCTTCTGGACGAGGACGTGCCCATCCGCGACATGCGCACCATTCTCGAAGTCATTACGGATCATGCGCCGCGCCTGGCCGGCGTCAACCCTGCCGGGGCAGGCCCGAATCTGGACGAGCTGCTGGCCCAGGTGCGGGTCGGGCTGGGTCGCGCCATCGTCCAGCATTGGTTCGCTGGCGAAGAAGAACTGCGCGTCATGGGCCTGGATGCCCGTCTGGAGCGCGTGCTGACGCAGGCATTGGGCGCCAATGGGGCGTTGGAACCGGGCCTGGCCGAGAACCTGCTGACCGAGACCCAGCGGTTGGCACAGGAACAGGAAGACCGAGGCAATGCGCCGGTGCTGGTCGTGCCCCCGGTACTGCGGGCCTCGCTGTCGCGATTCCTGCGCCACCACTTGCCGCACATGGCCGTGCTGTCCAGTGCCGAGATCCCTGAGGAGCGTATGATTCGGATCACTGCGGTCATCGGTGGGGGATCTGCGTGAACATCAGTCGTTTCTTTGGTGCCACGAACCGGGAAGCCATGCGCCAGGTGCGCCTGGCGCTGGGGTCCGAGGCCCTCATCATCTCCAACAAGCGGGTCAATGGCGGGGTCGAGATCCTGGCTACCGACGAAACCTCGCTGCCCGAGCACGACCAGGCAGCAGCAACGGATCCTGCCGCCGGTGCGTCGAATGCCTCCCTCGGGCAGGTCCCGATGCCATCGCCCGCGTCCGATTCCCTGCCGCCTTCTGCGCCGGACCGGGCTGCGCAACACGTCGCGCCGCCGAGGGAAGACCTGGCTGGCGCCATTGGCGAACTGAAGGGATCCCTGGAAAGCCGCATCGATGAATTGCTGTGGGGCAATCAGCTGCGCCGCTCGCCCCAGGCTGTCACGCTGTTCCAGAATCTGCTGCGTTTCGGATTCAGCACGACTCTGCTGCGGGCCATGATCAAGACCCTGCCGGAACTCTCCGGCGATCGGGCCGCCATCCAGTGGGCTCGCGCCGAATTGGTCAAGCACTTGCCCGTCCTGGCCTCGGAAGACGATCTTTGGCAGCCCGGCCTGGCGTTGGCCCTGGTGGGGCCGACCGGAGTAGGCAAGACCACCACGATCGCCAAGCTGGCCGCACGCTGTGTGCGGCGCAGCGGCCCGGGCAGTCTGGTGCTGCTGACGACCGATACCTATCGGATCGGGGCGCATGAACAGCTGAAGATCTACGGCCAGATGATGCGGGTGCCGGTGCACGTGGTGCAGGATGTGCATGAATTGCGGCGCGTGCTGCAGACCGTGCGCCCCGACCAGACCGTGCTGATCGACAACGTGGGCATCAGCCAGCGAGACCGCTACGTCGCCGATCAGGCCGCCCTGCTGGCCGGCGCTGGTCGGCGGGTGGAACGCCTGCTGGCCTTGAATGCATCCAGCCATGGGGACACCCTGGATGAAGTCGCTCGGTCCTACGTCCACGATGGCGGCACGCCCTTGCGCGGCTGCGTCATCACCAAAATCGACGAGGCCGCCTGCCTGGGGGCGTCGCTGGATACCGCCATCCGCTACCGGCTGCCCATCCACTATGTCTCCAACGGGCAGAAAGTCCCTGAAAACCTGCTTTTCCTGGCGGCGGCAGAACTGGTGGACCGGGCCCTGGTGCCCCTGCAGTCCGCCCGACCGCAGTTCGCTCCCACCGAAGCTGATCTGGCCGCGTTGTTGTCGGTCACGCAGCCCGAACCCAGCGTGGATTTCGCAGCGGAACGTCGCCGCCAGCAAGTGCTGTTGCCGCAGTTGCTTACGCAGTCGGCGCGCGGGGACTCCCTGGGGCTGGACGATCTGCAGGCGGCCGTGACGCTGATGGACCAGGATCCCGTGCTGTCCGAGGCTTACGACCTGTGGCGCAGTCGCGCGGCGGGCGACCTGCCTGCCGCCGCCGATGCCATCGATCATTTGCGCCGGGTGGCGCAGGCTGCCGCTGGTGAATCGCGCGCGGCGCTGGTCGTTCATGATCGCCAGCCTCTGTCCTGGCAAGGACGGCGAGGCGCTTGGTCGGGGGCTGCCTGGTTCGATGATCGATGCAGGCCGCTGGCGGCCGCGACCCAGCAGGCAGGTTTGGCAGATGGCTGGTATGCGCCTCAGGGGGCCTCGGCCCTGGCGCCTTCGGCGGCCGAAGCCCTGTCTGCCCAGATCGAACTCGAATCCCAGGGGATCGGCATGCCGGCGCCCTGGCATGTCTTTGAAGGCGGCAGCCAGGCGCTGCTGCGTGCGCTTGACTCCCAGGGGCGTGTCTGGATTTCCGCCTGCAGCGCCCGGGCGCGGGTTCATCAGGATGGCGAGGCCTGTGTGGTGTCGGCAGCGGCCCAGCGACTGCCGTTCCAACCTCTGGACGCCGGTCTGTTTGCCCATCTGCTGGCGCCGGGAGGCCTGGATGGCGCACAGGCAGCCTGGTGGGCTGGTTCAGATCAAGTGCAGTTGCAGGCTCGGGGTGAATCGCCGCTGTTTGCGCGCCTGGTCTGCCTGCGGGCGGTCGATCCGCTGGATGGCCGTGTGCTGCGGGCCTGGCATGCCCTGGTGGGTGGCGTGGCCGATCCCGATCCGGCCCGCGTCGCGGCGGCGCTGGTGCTGCGCCAGGAATGCCATGCTGCCTGGCGGCTGGCGACGCCGTGGCTGGCCGATGCAAAGGACCGCGAACCCCTGTTGGATCGCGCCGTCCTGGCCGCGCAGATGGGGCTGGCTGCCTGGCGTCTGGCGCAGGACCCGGCCCTGTCCCCGGCGGCCCATGTCGTGGCCCGCATGCTGGGCAGCGAACGTCTGTCCGCCCGCCAATCGCCTGCGGGTTTGCTGAAGTTGCATGCCTTGAAGGAATTGCTGGCCTGAAGTCCGCTTCGGTTGCCTGGCGGGTTTATTTCTTGGACAGGCGCCCGCGGGCGTCGTACAGGTCCTGGCCCATCAGGCCGCGCAAGGTGTCCAGCGCCTGTTGATTGTGATCCATGAAGGTCTTCAGGATCTGGCCATTGTCCTGGTTCAGAGTGCTGGCCTGGGCTGCCCGTTCGAACAGCATGTCAAAGGCAATGCGCAGATCGGGGTGCAGGGCGCACACGGCATCGATGCCGGCGCGGTCATCTGCCTGGCCCATGTCTGCCAGAGTGGCAGCGCGAGCCTGATCCAGTTCGCCCAGCCGGCGGGCGTAGTCGTTCTTGCGCACGGTGAGTGCGCCCAGGGCCTCGTTCGACGGCGTTTCCAGCAGCAGGGCGCCTTCGGCTTCCAGGACCTGGATGAAATCGTTCAGCAGTTCGGATTGTTCGTCCACGCACTGCAGCAGCGCGTCGATGTGGCTCATGGTGGGCAAATTGTGTCGGGACAGGCAACCAGTGTACTGGATTTACTTCAGCAGTTCGCGCACGCTGGCCAGCAGGCTGTCGGCGATGCGGCTGGCATCGATCTTCAGTTCGCCCGAAGCCAGAGCATCGCGAATCTGCTGTACCCGCGCCGTCTGGACGTCGGCATCGCTGTTGTTCAGGGCGGCCAACTGCCGGGCCGCCGGACTGAGGTCGACTTCAGAGCGGTTGCTGGCCGAGTGGGCCGAAGCATGACCGGCGTTATCGCTGCGCGTGCCCCCGGTAACCCCGCTGATCAGGGGGTTGGACGAAGTGGAATTGACTTTCAAGGCTCGTCTCCGGGTGAAAGGACAGGGTCAAATGGTGCATCCCTGGTTACGGCAGCGCAACGCGGATCTTTAGCCTTCCATGGAAGGCCTGGGTTACATCATAACCTGAACCGTATGGGCATCCAGCACGGTGCCGGTGATGATCTGGCCATTGGGGGTCCGGACCTGGATCTGGGTGCCCGGGCTGCCGGATTCCAGGGCCTGGCCTTCGCCCGACGCGACGAAGCCAGCGCCGCGCGCCACGGTGCGTACCTGTTGGCCGCGTTCGATGGAATTCGGGTCGCGCAGGGCGCTGTCCTCGATCGGTCCGCCGGCCCGGATGCGGCGCGTAGTGATCCAGCCGACCACGTGCGCTGGGTCGCTGATCGCCCGGCGCATGCGCAGCAGGTCGCCTTCCCGGGTATCCAGGTCGTCCAGGCTGACGACCACCCCGCGATCCAGCGTGCGGTTGGCCACGAAATAGCTGCCTGTGATCTGGATGCTGGCCTGCACGTAGAGCGTCCAGGGCTGGGGCGCCAGGCAGCGAACCCCGACCGAAGTCCGCGACCGCAGACCGCCCGATCCTGCCAGGAAGGTGTCCATCCGACTGCAGGCCGTCTGATTGGTGATGCGCGGCGGATCGACGACGATCGTCGCCGTGCCGGGATAGGATGCCGCACGTTCCTTCAGCAGGGATTCCACCTGGCTGACGATGGCTGCCGGATCCTGGGTGGTCGTGCTGGCGGCCTGCGCCGACGCCGCGCCGGGCAGGACGCCGGCGATCAGGCAGGCGCCGACAGCCAGCCAGCGGCGCGCGGCGGCCCCAGGCAGGGGGGGAGAGAGCGGGGCGGGGTGGGTGGCCATGTGCGCATTGTAGAAGATGCCCGGCAGGGAATGAAGACAGGGGCCAGGTGTCGGCGCCTGCACCCGGCTCGGAACGCAGTGCCGGCGACATTGCCTGAATAGCCCTTCAAACCCCGGTTTGTTCCGGCCTTTATCGCGCCTGAGGGGGCCGTACTATGCCATTGTGCGCTCAAGCCGCGAATGGTCAGGGATCATTTGGTGCCCGGTGGATGCGCACTTCAATTCACCTGAATGCATTGATGCCATGATCGATCGAATCGGCAAGGACTTCGAGTTCTACCAGAAAGCCCTGGCCCTGCGTCAGCAGCGACAGGAAATTCTGGCGACCAACATCGCCAATTCCGACACGCCCAACTACAAGGCGCGCGACGTTGACTTCAACGCCACGCTGCGCGAGGCGATGGGCGAGGGCTCGGGCTTGCCCCGTTTGCCGGATACATCCCTGACACTGACGTCGTCCCGCCACATTCCGGCCCAGGCGCATTCTACCGGCCCGGCCCAGGAACTCTATCGCGTTCCCCTGCAGCCCAGCCTGGATGGCAATACGGTGGACATGAACGTCGAGCGTGTCCAGTTCGCCGACAACACCGCCAAATACCAGGCTGATCTGCAGGTGTTGAACGGCCGCATCAAATCCTTGCTGACTGCCATGCAGCAGTAATCCGGCTCCGGGAACGCACGCTTATGTCCACTCTCAGCATATTCCAGATCGCCGGTTCCGCCTTGGCTGCCCAGTCCGAGCGCATGAACGTCACGGCCAGCAACATCGCCAACGCCGACAGCGCCGTCGGTCCGGACGGCCAGCCTTACCGGGCGCGCCAGGTCGTCTTCCAGATGACGCCATCTGCGCAATCCGAAGCCGTCGGCGGTGTGCGCGTGGCGGCCGTCCAGGAAAGCAACGCGCCGGCCCGCATCCAGTATGACCCTTCCAACCCGCTGGCCGACGCTCGCGGCTACGTCACCCTGCCCAACGTCGACGTGGTGGCCGAAACGGTCAACATGATTTCCGCTTCGCGTTCCTATCAGGCCAATGTCGAAGTCATCAACACCGCCAAATCGCTGATGGCCAAGACCCTGACCATCGGCCAATAAGGATTCCCGCCATGAGTACCGTGAACGAAGTCTACGGGGCCAATGCCGCAGGCGCCATGGCCAACGCCCAGACCAATTCCTTGATGGGCGACACCCAGGACCGCTTCCTGACCTTGCTGGTCACGCAGCTGCAGAACCAGGACCCGCTCAATCCCATGGACAACGCGGAAGTCACCTCGCAGATCGCGCAGCTGTCCACGGTCCAGGGCATCCAGCAGTTGAACAACACCCTGCTGGCCCTGTCTGGGCAGATGGACATGTCCCAGTCCCTGCAGGCCGCCGGCCTGATCGGCAAGAGCGTCCTGTATCCGGGCGAAAAGATCAAGGTCGGCGCAGACGGTGCTGCCACCACGTTCGGCATCGATCTGATGTCCGAGGCCGCAAAGGTCACGGTCACGATCCGCGACGAGGCCGGCAAGGTCGTCTACACCAAGGAAATGGATGCCCAGAAGGCTGGCGTCTATCCCCTGGAATGGGACGGCAAGGACGCCGCAGGCGCCGTTGTTCCCACAGGGGCCTATGCCGTGTCGGTCGAGGCATCCGACTCCAATGGCAAGCCGGTCTCGGCCGAGACCCTGACATCGGGTCACATCAACAGTATCGCCTACACCACCGAAGGTCTGAAGCTCAACCTGGCCATGGGTGAAAAAATTTCCCTGCTGGATATCCGGCAGGTCATGTAATTCCGATGGGGCAGCCACTGGCGCCGTCCCGGGTTCCACATCAACGATTCAACGCAGTACGCACTGAAAGAGGTTACTCATGGGTTTCGGTCAAGGTCTCAGCGGTCTGAACGCCGCCTCGCAAAACCTGGATGTCATCGGCAACAACATCGCCAACTCCGGCACCGTGGGCTTCAAGTCCGGCTCGGCCACCTTCGCCGACGTCTACGCCAGCTCTCGCGTGGGCCTGGGCGTGCAGGTTGCGTCGATCAACCAGCGTTTCACGACCGGCATCGTGTCCACCTCGGGCAACCAGTTCGACATGGCCATCGACGGGGCCAAGGGCCTGTTCGTGGTGACCCAGCCCAACGGCGCCACGCTCTACACCCGCAACGGCCAGTTCCTGGCCGACAAGGATCACAAGATCGTCAACGCCCAGGGCCAGCAGCTGATGGGCTATGCGCCGGGCGGCACCAACCTGATCGGCATGACTGTTCCGGTGGGGAACATCGCGCCCCAGGCGACCAGCACGCTCACCAACAAAGTGAACCTGGATGCGAATGCAAAGGTGGTGCCCGGCACGACGGTCAATAGAGTCGTTGGTGTGGTCAATCTGGATGACGGCACCGGACCGGCCCCTCATTACTATGAGGTCAATGGCGGCACCTACACTTGGTTCAGTGATGCAGCCGGTACAACGCCAGGCGGTGCTCCTGTAGATGGAACCTCATATACAACGGGTACGCCGGCCAGCGGCATTACTTTTACCGGCGGCGCGCCCGATAGCGCCATTCCGACGACGGGGGGCAACGTCGCCTATGTCGCACCCGTGACGGCAGTTGCTTTCGACCCCACCAATTCCGACTCCTACTCCAACATGGTCCCGCTGACGGTCTATGACTCGTTGGGGAACTCGCATCGCATCGAGTAGTACTACACCAAGCGTGAACCCGTGGGCGGCAACAGTGTTTGGGAAGTCAACTACGTCATCGACGGCGTTCCTCCTGTTCCCCCTGCCAATCAGGCGACACTTCAGTTCGACAGCGCCGGCCGTCTCGCATCCGGTTCGCCGACGACGATCACCTTCAACCCTGGCGGCACGACCTCGCCGGCCGATCCTGTGTCGATTCAGGTGGCCTATGACGGCTCCACCCAGTTCGGCAATAGCTATTCCCAGGACTTCGTCCAGAACGGCTACGCCACCGGCGAATACGCCAGCATGTCCATCGGTACCAATGGCGAACTGATCGCCAACTACACCAATGGCGCAAAACAGACCATGGGCACCATCGCACTGGCCGACTTCGCCAACCTGCAGGGCCTGCAGCCCGTGGGCGGCAATGCCTGGGCGGAAACGGCTAACTCCGGCCAGCCCATCGTCGGCACGCCCGGCAGCAATGGCCTGGCCACCATCAAGGGCCAGGCGGTGGAAGAATCCAACGTGGACATGTCCCAGGAACTGGTCAATATGATCATTGCCCAGCGTACCTACCAGGCCAATGCCCAGACCATCAAGACGCAGGACCAGATCCTGCAGACCCTGATCACGATGCGCTAAGCACGGTAGGACGGCATGGATCGCATCCTGTACACGGCGTCCAACGGCGCCGCCCGCATCCTGGAACAACAGTCGGCCATTGCCAACAATATGGCCAATGTGTCGACGACGGGTTTCCGGGAACAGCTGGCCATTTACCGGTCCGTGCCGGTGGTGCCGCAGGCGGGCGAACTGCCCACCCGCGTCAGCACGGTGGCTTCCACGCCCGGCAGCCGCTTCGGCCAGGGCGCCATGGTCGAGACCGGCCATTCCCTGGACACCGCCATTGCGGGCGAGGGCTGGTTCGCCGTGCAGACACCGCAGGGCGAAGCCTATACGCGTTCGGGGGAATTCGCCGTCAACCAGGAAAACCAGCTGGTCACGCTGGGTGGCCTGCCGGTGCTCTCCAACGACGGCCGCCCCATCGAAATCCCGGAACGCGGCAGCGTTACCTTTGCTACCGATGGGCAGATGAGCGCCCTGGGCGCGGGTGACAATCCGCGTGACATCCAGATGCTGGCCCAACTGAAGCTGGTGAACCCGCCCACCGACCAGTTGGTGCGCGGCGACGATGGCCTGTTCCGCCTGGCGGGCGGGCAGCCGGCCCAGGCCGACGAGGCCGTGCGGATCGCTCCCGGTTTCGTCGAAAAGAGCAACGTCAACCCCGCCAGCGCCATGGTGGCCATGATTTCCAACGCCCGACAGTTCGAGTTGCAGATGCAGGTGATCAAGAACGCCAGCACCAACGAAGAACGCGGCAATTCCGTACTTTCGGCAGTGGGCTGACGCCCGGCGCCCTGAACAGGACACCTCAAGATGATACGTTCCCTGTGGATCGCCAAGACCGGTCTGGAAACCCAGCAGACCGCCATGGACGTGATTTCCAACAACCTGGCCAACGTCAACACGACGGGCTTCAAGCGCGGCCGCGCCGTGTTCGAGGACCTGATGTACCAGACCATGCGCCAGCCCGGCGCCAGCGTCGGAGCCGCCAATCAACTGCCCTCCGGCCTGCAACTGGGTACGGGCGCCCGCGTCGTCGCGACCGAACGCATCCACACCCAGGGCGACCTGAAGCAGACCGGCAACACGCTGGACGTCGCCATCCAGGGCAAGGGCTTCCTGCAAGTCGAAATGCCGGACGGCTCGTTCGCCTATACCCGTGACGGCAGCATCCAGCGCGATCAGAACGGCATGCTGGTCACGGCCGGCGGCTATACCATCCAGCCGGGCATCAATATCCCCGACAACGCGATGTCCATTACGATTTCCCGCGATGGCACGGTGTCCGTGACGCAGCCCGGCGCGGCCGGCACCAACGTCGAGGTCGGTCAGCTGCAGTTGTCGACTTTCATCAACCCCACGGGCCTGCAGAGCCTGGGCGAGAACCTGTACGCGGAAACCGATGCCTCGGGGCCCGCCAATCAGCTGCAGCCGGGCCTGGATGGCGCCGGGGTGCTGTTGCAGAATTACGTGGAAACCTCCAACGTCAATGTGGCCGAGGAACTGGTCAACATGATCACGACGCAGCGCGCCTTTGAAATGAACAGCAAGGCCGTGCAGACGTCGGACCAGATGCTGGCGCGTCTGACACAGCTGTAATCAGGATGTCCATGAAGGGTTTGCGTCGTCTTGCAGGATCGTGGGTGGCCATCGCGGCCCTGATGATGTCCGGGTGCGCCCTGGTGCCGCCCGAGCCGGTCGTCACCGGCCCCTTGACGGCGCCCCCGCCGCCGCCGGCAATGCCTTCCGCCGAAGCCAACGGGTCCATCTACCAGCCTACGGCCTACGGCAACTATCCCTTGTTCGAAGACCGTCGCCCGCGCAATGTCGGCGACATCGTCACCATTGTGATCCAGGAAAAGACCAACGCGGCGAAAAGCGTGGGCACCAGTACCGATCGTAATGGCAGCGCCAGCATGAACATCGGGCTGGAACCGGCCATCTTGCCCACGGATCTGGGCGCCAAGCAGAATTTCCAGGTCGGCAGCGGCAACAAGTCCGATGGCAAGGGATCCAGCAGCGCGACCAACGTCTTCAGCGGCACGCTGACCACCACCGTGATCGGCGTCCTGCCCAACGGCAATCTGCAGATTGCCGGCGAAAAGCAGATCGCCATCAACCGGGGCAGCGAATATGTGCGCTTTTCCGGCGTGGTGGACCCGCGTTCCATCACCGGCAGCAATACCGTGTCGTCCACCCAGGTGGCCGATGCCCGCATCGAATACCGCAGCAAGGGCGTGATGGACGAGGTCCAGACCATGGGCTGGCTGCAGCGCTTCTTCCTGAATATCGCCCCGTTCTGATCCGATGACCGAATTCATGTTTTCACTTTCAGCCTTGTGTCGTGATTCCCGCGCCCGGCGTGGGCTGGCGGCCGTGCTGCTGGGTTGCGTAGGTCTGGTCCTGCCCCTGGCGGCGGCCCAGGCCGAACGCATCAAGGACCTGGCGTCCTTTACCGGTGTGCGCGAGAACCAGCTGATCGGTTACGGCCTGGTGGTGGGGCTGGACGGCAGCGGCGACCAGGTGCGCCAGACGCCGTTCACCCAGCAAAGCCTGACCAACATGCTGTCGCAACTGGGTGTGACAGTGCCCCAGGGCACCAATATGCAGGTGAAGAACGTGGCCGCCGTCATGGTGACCACCCGGTTGCCGGCCTTTGCACAGCCGGGTCAGAGCCTGGACGTCGTGGTCTCGTCCATGGGCAATGCGAAAAGCCTGCGCGGCGGCACGCTGCTGATGACCCCCCTGAAGGGCGCCAATGGCCAGGTCTATGCCCTGGCACAGGGCAATCTGCTGGTGGGCGGGGCGGGTGCCTCCCAGGGCGGCGCCAGCGTCCAGGTCAACCAGCTGAACGGCGGCATCGTCCCCGATGGCGCCATCGTCGAACGCGGCGTGCCGACCACCTATGCCCAGAACGGCATGGTACGGCTGGAACTGAACACCAACGATTTTGCGGTGGCGCAGAACGTCGTGTCGGCCCTGAACCGCCGCTTTGGCGGGCAGACGGCCACCGCGTTGAACGGACGTACCATCGAACTGCGCGCGCCCACGGATCCACAGGGACAGCTGGCGTTTCTGTCGCAGGTGGAAAACCTCAACGTGACGCTGCCGCCGGCCCGCGCCCGGGTCGTGATCAATGCCCGCACCGGGTCGGTGGTGATGAACCGCACCGTCATGATCGACGAGGCCGCCATCGCCTACGGCAATCTGTCCGTGACCATCAGCCCGCAGCAGCAGGTCAGTCAGCCCACCACGCCGTTTGGCGGCGGGCAGACCGTGGTCACGAACAATACCCAGATCGAGATGCGCAGCGACAACGGCTCTTTGAAGCGTGTGAGCACCAGCGCCAATCTGGCCGATGTCGTGCGAGCCCTGAATGCCCTGGGCGCCACGCCGCAGGATCTGCTGTCCATTCTGCAGAACCTGAAGAGCGCCGGCGCCTTGCGGGCGGATCTGGAGGTCATCTAGCGCCATGGCATTCGTCGCCAATACCCCGCTGCCCGGCTCGGGCAGCACGCCTTCGGCGCTGGACTTCAGCAACCTGAACGCCTTGAAACGCGGCGTGCAGACGAATCCGGACTCCGAAGAAAAGCAGCGCGAGGTCGCCCGGCAGTTCGAAGCCATGTTCATCCAGATGCTGATGAAGCAGGCCCGCCAGACTGCGGACCAGATGCCGTCGCTGTTCGATTCGCAGGCCACGCGCATGGCGCGCAGCCTGAGCGACGAGCAGACGGCCCTGGCCTTGGCCAATCCTGGCATCGGCCTGGCCGATGCGCTGATGGCGCAGATGCGCGGTGGCGTGTTGAGCCAGCCGCTGGATCCCCTGGCCAATCCGCCCGAAGCCGCCCGTTCGCGCCTGCCCGGCCTGCAGTCGCGTATCGGCGAAGGCCGGCGGCAGGTGGCTGATTCGATTTCGTCCCTGATCGATCTGCTGGCCCAACGCAACCTGGGACAGAAGGTGCGCAGCGCCATTCAAGGGGCGCCGGACCACATCCGCTCCTTTGTGGACCAGATGGCGGTGGCCGCCGACGTGGCGGCCCAGCGCAGCGGAGTGCCGGCCAAACTGATCCTGAGCCAGGCCGCCCTGGAATCGGGCTGGGGCCAGCGCGAGATCCTGCGCCCGGATGGCAGCACAAGCCATAATCTGTTCGGCATCAAGGCGGGGCGTAATTGGGATGGCGACGTGGTGCGCGTCATGACGACCGAATACGTGGACGGTGAGCCGCGCAAGATGCTGCAGCCCTTCCGCGCCTATGATTCCTATGCGGATTCCTTCACGGATTACGCCAATCTGATCAGCCAGAGCGATCGCTACAGCGACGTGATGACGGCCCGCAACGCCGAGGACGCCGCCCGCAAGGTGCAAGCCGCCGGCTACGCCACTGACCCGTCGTATGCCGACAAGCTGATCAGCATCATGGGGTATTTCAACGCCCGCTAGCGGTGGGCGGCGGCGATTCGCCGGGCGCTAAATTTTCCCGTCCGACTGCCGTTATCAGGTAAGACGAATTCTCGCGGGCGCTGATCGGGCGCTGGCATCACAGACAGGATTGCAGTATATGAATCTGGCGAATCTGGGCAAGGCTGGCCTGCTGGTCGCACAAAACCGTTTGGCGACCGCCGGGCACAACATCAACAACGCCGCCACGGCTGGCTATAACCGTCAGACCGTGCTGTCCCAGACGGCAGGTGCCACGCCGACGTCGGGGGGCTGGATCGGTCGCGGGGTGCAGGCCGTCAGCGTGCAGCGGTCCTACGACAATTTCCTGTACAACCAGCTGACCACGTCCGTCACGCGCGGCGCTTCCCTGAAGACCTACGGCGACCAGGTCAGCCAGATCAACAACCTGGTAGCCGATCGCACAGTGGGCATTTCGCCCGGCATCCAGAAATTCTTCGATGGCCTGGATGCCATCGCGACCTCGCCGGCCGACGTTGCGGCCCGTCAGGAGCTGCTGGGCCGGGCCAACAGCCTGTCCTCGCAGATTCGCGACGCCAACGCGTTTCTGGACGGCCAGCGGCAGAACGTCAATACCCAGATCGAGACGACCGTCACCCAGGTCAACAGCTATCTGGATCGCATCCACGACCTGAATCGCCAGATCACCACGGCCAAGGCCACCAACCCCGGCCAGCCGCCCAACGACCTGCTCGACCAGCGCGACCAGTTGGCCGCCGATCTGGGGCAACTGGTGGACATCAAGGTCTACGAACAGGACGATCGTTTCAACATCACCATCGGCAACGGCCAGACGGTGCTGGGCGGCGATTCGGTCTACTACCTGCAGGTCCACCCCGCAGCCGCAGACCCCAGCCGCCTGGCAGTGAATTACACGGTGACCGACGCCAGCGGGAACCCGCGCCCCGTCGAAATGAAGGACAGCCTGATCACCGGCGGCAAGCTGGGCGGCCTGCTGACCTTCCGGACCGATGTGCTGGATTCCACACAGAATGAACTGGGCCGCCTGGCCCTGGGCATTTCTATGTCCATGAATGCCCAGCACACCCAGGGCTATGATCCGTCCGGCGCGCCCGGCACGGATTTCTTTACGGTGTCCTCCCCGAAGATCATCGGCAATGCCGGAAATGCTGCGACAGCTGGCCCGACCGCGAACATTACGAACGTGTCCCAGCTGACGACCCAGGACTACCGTCTGGATTTCGACGGCACCAATTATTCCGTGACCCGCATGCCGGAAGGTACCGTGATGGGGTCGATTGCCCCGGGCGCGGCCGCGACCATCGATGGCGTGGAATTCGACATGAGCACCATCACCGGCGCCGCTGCCGGCGATTCCTGGCTGATTCAGCCCACGCGCGATGCGGCCGCCGGCATGAACGTCGCCCTCACCGATCCGGCCAAGATCGCTGCGGCGGGATGGGATCCTGATGCGAACGGCGGCGCAGGCGGCCCGGCGGGCTCCGCCAATGGCGACAATGCCCTGAAGATGGCAGCCCTGCGTTCGGAAAAGATCCTGGGCAACGGCACCACGGGACTGAACGAGGCCTATTCCCAGCTGGTCAACAACGTGGCCGTCAAGACCCAATCCAACTCCACGGCGCAAAAGGCCCAGGAATCCCTGATCCAGCAGAATTTTGCCGCGCAGCAGGCTGTCTCCGGCGTCAATATGGACGAGGAATACATCAATCTGCAGCAATATCAGGAACAGTACCGCGCCGCCGCTCGCCTGATCGACACGGCCTCGACCATGTTCGATACCTTGCTCAGCCTGCGCAATTGATCGCGCCGCATCACTAGGAATACATCATGCGTATCAGTTCCAGCCTCATGTTCCAGACCGGTCTGAACACCATCAATGCTCAGCAGTCCGATCTGATGCACCTGTACCAGCAGATCGGTTCGGGCCAGAGAATGGTCACGCCGGCCGACGACCCACTGGCGGCTTCCCAGGCCATCAATCTGTCTCAGTCGCAGGCGCAGAACGCACGCCATGCGGACAACCGCTCTGTGGCCAACCAGAATCTGGCCACGGAAGAAGACGCGCTCAATTCCCTGACGCTGCTGCTGCAGGACGTACGCACCCGCCTGGTCGAAGTCGGCAACGGCACGCTGTCGGACGCCGATCGCCAGACCTTGGCCAACGTCCTGAAGAACGCTCGCGACACGGCCCTGGGCATTGCCAACACCACCGACGGCAATGGGCAGTACCTGTTTTCCGGCTCCAAGGGCAACGCCCCCGCCTTCACGGCGAATGGCGACTACAACGGCGACGGCTTGCAGCGTCTGATCCAGGCCGACGCCACCCGCCAGATCGCCGGCAGCGACGTCGGTTCCGAGATTTTCGCGCGCTCGCAGCCAGGCACCTTGGCCTACGCCAGTGCGGCGGGGGCCGGCAATGCCGGAACGGCGATCGTCACAGGGCCGTATATCTCGGATCGAGCCCAGAATCCCGATGCCAAGTATTCCTATGCGGTGACGTTTACCGGGCCCAATACCTACGACGTTGCCATCACGGACAATACGAACGGCACCACGACAACCAATGCGGGCATGACCCTGGCAGCCGGCGCCACGGAAATCGACCTGGGCAACGGCACCACGGTACAGATTTCTGGCGCTCCGGCAGCAGGGGATACGTTCTCGGTCGAACCGCTGAAGACCCAGAACCCCAACATCTTCAAGACGCTCGATACCCTGGTCGCGGCCCTGGAGGCCCCGTCCCAGGGCGATGCCCAGGCTACGGCCCAGATGCGCAACGTCCTGAACACCAGCATGCAGCAGCTGGCGTCCAACTACGACAACGTTCTGACGGTACGTGCTTCCATCGGCGCCCGCATGAACGAATTGCAGGCGCTGGATGGCAGCGGCTCACAGCGCAACCTGGGTTTCACGAAGGCCTTGTCCGGCCTGGAAGACCTGGATTACTACGAGGCCAGCACCCAGCTCAGTCTGCGGAAGATCGCCCTGGAGGGTGCGGGCCTGGCCTTCCAGACAATCCAGGGGTTGAGCCTGTTCAACCTGGGCCGCAGCTGATCACATGCGATTTTCAGGACCTGATCCGTTGACCACGGGTCAGGCGCATTTCCGATGAATGGGGCCTACAAGGCCCTATTTTCTTAGGAAGGACAGCAGCGTGCGTATGGCATGCTGACGATAATCACAAAGGTGAGGTGACATGAAGTTTCGTTTCTGGAAAGGGCGCGCGATTGCTTTGTCCCTGAAGACCCGGCTGACACTGGTGGTGGGTTTTCTGTCTTTGTTGACGTTTGCCGCCGTGGGCAGCGCCTGGGTCGTGCAGCAGCAAAGCCAGCGGACGATCGGGCAGCTGTCCTCTGTAGGAGTGCAGGCGAATTCGGACGTGAAGAACGCGCTGATCTACGCACAGCAGGCGACGACTCAGATCGAGGGCGCCCTGGGCATCGCCAATGAAAAACAACGCCTATGGGAACTGGGCCAGGCCGATCAACTGCTGAAGCGTTCCCGTGAACACATGCAATCCCTATCGGACAGCAAGGCCCTGACCGGATCCCAGGGGGAATCCCTGCAGCATATCCTGGCTACGACCTTCAAGGACTATTGGGCTCAGGTCGATCAGCTGCGCGGCTTTGCCGCTCAGCAGGATGCCAAGGGCTTCGAGGCCGTCAAGCGTGGTCGCCTGCGCGGCGCCGCCCGGGGCATGGACCGAGCCTTCGGGCAGTTCGACCAGTACATTCAGAACAGCAGCAATGCATCGCGCCAGGCCCTGGCGCAACAGTTCGAATGGGCCAACTATGGTTTCATCGGCCTGCTGGCGGTGGCTGTCATCTTGGCCCTGCTGGCGTATCGCACTCTGATTCGCACCGTATTGCGGCCTTTGCAGGGAGTGGGGCGGCATTTGCAGAAAATGGCGGGTGGCAATCTGGATCTGCTCATTCACCCCAAGTCGCACGATGAAATCGGGCAGCTGCTGTTCGGGCTGAAGGACATGCGCGAGGGCCTGGAATCCCTGATTCTGGGCGTCAGGACGCGTATGGGGCAGATGACTGCGGGAGCCCAGCGGATCGCCATCGGCAACCAGGACCTGAGCAGCCGCACCGATCAGCAGGCTGCCGCTCTGCAGCAGACTGCCGCCAGCATGGAAGAGCTGGCCAGCACCGTCAAACAGAACGCCGAACATGCCCGGCAGGCGAATCAACTGGCCGGCACCGCATCCCAGGTCGCATCGCGCGGCGGCCAGGTCGTGAATGAAGCCGTGCAGACCATGCAGGGCATTTCGGGCAGTTCACAAAAGATCGCCGACATCGTGGGCGTGATCGACAGCATCGCTTTCCAGACCAATATCCTGGCCCTGAATGCGGCCGTCGAGGCCGCGCGCGCCGGAGAGCAGGGACGCGGCTTCGCCGTGGTGGCGGCCGAAGTCCGTGCCCTGGCCCAGCGCAGCGCGGGCGCTGCAAAGGAAATCAAGGAACTGATCGAGGATTCCGTGGGCCGGGTGCAAGCAGGTTCGGCCCAGGTCAATCGCGCCGGCGAGACCATGCAGGAAATCGTCCAGGCCGTGACCCGGGTGTCGGACATCATGAGCGAGATCTCGGCAGCCACGGTGGAACAGTCCTCGGGCATCGATCAGGTCAACCTGGCGATCACGCAGATGGATGCCGTCACACAGCAGAATGCGCAGCTGGTGCAGCAGGCGGCAACGGCCGCCGGATCCCTGGAAACGCTGGCGGCAGAGATCGGCCAGTCGCTGGCCGTGTTCCAGCTTAGCCAGCAGGCAGCCGATGCGGCGGCTGCGTCGCAGCTCGACTTTGGCGCGATGTCTGTCGCAGAGCTCGAGACGCCAGCTGCCCCCGCCCGCCTGCCGGCACCTGCCGCACGGCCCGCACGCCCGGCTGCCCGCACTATATCGAATACGAAATAATGAGAGGAATTCTGAGCATGAATCATCATGAACCAGGGCGCGCGGATGCGCGGTGCGGTGCGGCGGTCCGCCGCATCAGGCGATCGGTCGCATCGCTTGCGGCTGCCCTCGTGCTGGCGGGGTGCTCTTTCACCGGCAATGGCCTGAATACGTCGGGATTGGACCGCATCGTCGTGGGGCGCACGACCCTGGCGCAGGCATCTGAAGATCTGGGCGCCCAGCCCACCGACATCTGGCAGCAGGGCGAGACGGTGTTGGCCCGCTGGGCCTACAAAGGTACTGCAGCGACCGACGCCTTCTACGTCCGCCAGGAAGTCTGGCTGAGGTTCGGGCCGGACGGTACCTTCCAGCGCATGGAAAACAGCGTGAACGTGCCAGCGTTACGCCACCCGAGAACTGCGGCTGAGGCCGACCGCGAAGCGGCGCAGCAGCGTGCCAGGGCGGCGGCTGCTGGCGGGCCCGGAACGCAGGGGGTTGCCGCATCCGCCCCTGCTGCGGGGAGCCAGGCTGCGGACGAAGGTATGATCGTGATCCCCGGCAATGGCGAGCAACCGGCCGGCCAGGCGGCATCCGCCTCGCAGGCGGGGCCGATTCCCGTGCCGCCGCCCCCGCCGTTGTCGACCGGCAAAGCGGCGCCTGCCGGTGCGGCAAACCCGCAACCGCTCTTGCCGGCGGGTTCCAAGGTCGTGCCAGGCGTGACCTACCCGCTGCCGTCGAAGAATCGCTGAAGACCCGGCCTACAGGCCTGCCAGGCTGCGGGCAATCCTCGCCATGGCCTGGTAGCCGTCTTCGAACAGCCGGGTCATGAAATCGCCGCTTTGCGGGATGACGATTGCCAGCATGATCAGGCCGGTCGTCAGCGAGATCGGAAAGCCCACGGCGAACACCGATAGCTGCTGCGCCGTACGGTTCAGGATGCCCAGCGACAGGTTGATGGTCAGCAGCACGATGATGATGGGCAGGGCCAGCAGTATGCCCGAGACCCAGATCTGGGCGCTCCAGTCCAGCAGGGCGCCCCAGCCATCGGCGTGCAGTTGGGCGCCGATGGGAAACAGTTCAAATGTGCGCATCAGGCCGTCGATCATCAACAGATGGCCGTTGACCGCCAGGAACATCAGCATGGCGACCAGATTGATCAGGCGTGAAAGCACTGCGGTGTTGGCGCCCGTGGCGGGATCAAAGAAGGATGCAAAGGCCAGCCCCATGGGCAGGCCGACGAATTCCCCGGCCATCATGGTGGCCGTGAAGATCAGTCGCATGCACAGGCCCAGAGCCATGCCGATCAGCACCTGCTGCGCTGCGATCAGCAGGCCTGCATAGGATGCAGGTGCGATCGGGGGAAGGGGGCCGATCAGGGGCGAAATAATGACGGCCAGCACCACGGACAGGCCGATCTTGACCCGGGCGGGGATGGACGATTCTCCCAGGATGGGCGCCAGAGCCACCAGACCGGCGATGCGAAACAGCGGCCATAGCAGGCCGCTGATCCAGGCGTAGAGCTGGTCGATCTGGAAATCGATCATGGATCGCAGTCAACTGGCCAGGCCAGGGATGGAATCCAGCAGGGTGCGGATGTAATCGACCATGGTGGTGATCAGCCACGGCCCCAGCAGCACCAGCGCGGCACCGACGGCCAGCAGCTTGGGGATGAAGGACAGCGTCATTTCGTTGATCTGCGTGGCCGCCTGGAAAATGCTGATCAGCAGACCGACCAGCAAGGTCACCAGCAACAAGGGGCCGGCCATGACCAAGGCGACCCGCAGGGCCTGGTAGGTCATGGACATGACGGCTTCGGGTGTCATGGGAATACCCCTTATTGATAGAAACTGCGGGCCAGGGACCCCAGCAGCAGATGCCAGCCGTCGGCCAGCACGAACAGCATCAGTTTAAACGGCAGGGAGATGGTGACGGGAGGCACCATCATCATCCCCAGAGCCATCAGCAGGCTGGCCACCACCAGGTCGATGATCAGGAAGGGAATGAAAATCGTGAAGCCGATCTGGAAGGCGGTCTTCAGTTCGCTGGTGACGTAGGCCGGGACCAGCACCCGCAGCGGTGTGGCCTCCGGACCGTCCAGCGGACCGACCTTGGCCATGTCGGCGAACATGCTGAGATCGGCTTCGCGGGTCTGGTGCAGCATGAAGGTCTTGAGCGGCTGGGCACCCCGGTCCAGCGCTTCCTCGAAGCTGATCTGATCGCTGGCCAGCGGCTGGTAGGCCTGGGTGTAGATCTGGTCGAACACCGGCGACATGGTGAAAAATGTCAGGAACAGCGCCAGCCCGACCAGGACGGCATTGGGGGGCGAAACGCCCGTGCCCAGAGCGTTGCGCAGCAGCCCCAGCACGATGATGATGCGGGTGAAGCTGGTCATCATCAGCAGGGCCGCCGGCAGGAACGACAGCATGGTCAGCATGACCAGCGTCTGTACGCTGAGCGACCAGGTTTCCGTGCCGTTGGGGCCGGGGGTTGCGGTCAGGGCGGGCAGCGTCGCCTGGGCCAGGGTACTGCCGGGCCAGATCAGCAGCGCCAGCAGGCCGATCGACAGGCAGCGCAGCGCCAGGGCGCCGGCGGGAGACAGGGCGTGCGTGCGGAAAATCCGGGGGGACATCAGGACCTCGACAGGGTCTTGCCCAGCGATTCGGCAAAACTGGCGGGTGCGGACGGAGCAGCAGGTGTGTCGGGCGCGGCCGGCAAGGTATGCAGCAGCGTGATCTGCTGGGAAGTCACCCCGAGCACCAGGCGGACGTCGTCGATCTGGACGACGGTCAGGGAACAGCGGGCGCCCAGGCTATGGCTTCCCAGCACGCGCAGGTTGGAGGCGCGGCTCGGGTTGCGGATCCAGCCTCCCCGGCGGGCCATCCAGGCCAGCGCCATCAGCAGGACCAGGATGAACAGCAGCGCCAGAATGACGCGCAGGATCTGAGCCTGGTCCATCGGCGATCAGCGGCGGTTGTTCAGCCGGGCGATCCGGTCTGAAGGAGTGATGATGTCCGTGACCCGGATGCCGTATTTCTCGTCCACGACCACGACTTCGCCCTGGGCGATCAGGTAGCCGTTCACGTAGATGTCCATGGGTTCCCCGGCCAGGCCGTCGAGTTCGACGACCGAGCCCTGGCCCAGTTGCAGGATGTTTTTGATGGTCAGGCGGGTGCGGCCGAGTTCGACCGACAGCTGGACGGGGATGTCCATGATCATGTCGATGTCGCTGTCGGCATCGGCAGCCTGGCCGACGAGAGGCTGGAACACTTGCGCCACGGCCGGTTGCGCCGCAGCTGCGGGCGCTGCGGCGGTCTGTTCCGCCAGTGCGGCGGCCCAATCGTCTTCGGCGCCCAGGCCGGCGGCCTGGGTGGGTTGATCGTGCGCGGTCTGTTGCTGTTCTGCCAGGGCAGCAGCCCAGTCGTCCTCGATTTTTGGGGTCGAAGCGGGATCCGGTTGGCTGGGATCCTGGGTGTCGTCGTCTTTGATGTCGCTCATTTCTTTGTGCGGGCTAGCAGTTGGTCGGAATCCCCGGGCGTGGCCAGGATCTTGTGGACGCGCAGGGCATAACGGCCGTTGAAGGTCCCGTAGCTGCAATCCAGCACAGGCACGCCTCCGACGCGGGCCGTGACATTGGGTTGGACCTCCACCGGCAGCACGTCGCCGACGTTCAGGCGCAGCAGCTCGGCGATGGATGTCTCGATCCGCGCGAACTCGACGCCGAGTTCGACTTCCGCGCTGCGGACTTCACGCGACAGTTGCTGGGTCCAGCGCTGGTCGATGGAGTCGGCGGCGGACTGCTGCAGGGGGCGCGTCAGGATATCGCGGATGGGTTCCAGCATCGAATAGGGCAGGCAGACGTTCAGTTTGCCGCCCGAGGCGCCCAGTTCGATGTTGAAGGTTGACAGCACCACCACGTCGTTGCCCGAGCCGATGTTGGCGAACTTGGTGTGCATCTCCGATCGCATGTATTCGAATTCGATCGGGTAGACGTTGTCCCAGGCCTGGCCGTAGCATTCCAGCGTCAGGTTGAGCAGACGGCGGATGATGCGCTGTTCGGTATTGGTGAAGTCGCGGCCTTCGACCCGGGTGTTGTAGCGGCCATGGCCGCCGAACAGGCTGTCGATGACCAGAAAGACCAGGTTGGGGTCGAAGGTGAACAGGCCCGTGCCGCGCAGGGGCTTCAGGGCCACCATGTTCAGATTGCTGGGAACCGGCAGGTTGCGTTCGAAGTCCGAGTATTTCTGGATCTTGATGGCATTGACCGTGATGTCCGCGTTGCGGCGCATGAAGCCGAAGAACATGGACCGCAGGCGTCGGGCGAACCGTTCGTTGATCAGTTCCAGCGTCTGCATCCGGTGGCGCACCACCCGGTCAGGCGAACCCAGGTCGTAGGGCCGCACGCCGTCTTGCGGCGTAGCGGCAGGAGTAGGCGCCGAGGATTCCTCGCCGGTGACCCCGGCGATCAGGGCGTCGACTTCATCCTGGGAAAGCATGCTCTGGTAGGGCATTACTGCACCACGAAGGCAGTGAACAGCACGTCAGACACCTGGGGACCCGGCAGTTGGGTCGCAAAGGGGCGGGAGAGTTCGTTCTTGATGGCGGTGCTGAGCGCCAGGCGGCCGTCAGGGGTCTGGATTCTGGCGAGTTCCTGGGCGGACAGGACCTTGAGGATGCGGTCGCGGACTTCCGGCATGTAGTCCTGGATCTGTTTGCGCGAGGGCTCGTCGGCCAGGCGCAGAGTGATCGCCGTGTACAGGATCCGGTTGCGCGTTTCACCATACAGCGTGACGGTGAAGGGTTCGAGCTCGGCAAAGATCGGGGCCGGCACCACAGGCGGCGCGGCTGGCGGGGTATTGGCGGTTTGCGCGGCGGGACTGGTCATGCCCGTTCTGTTCAGGAACAGCATCGTGCCGCCGACGGAAGCGCCGATGATGACGATGAGCAGAAGGATGAATTTGAGTAGCCTGAGCATGGTTCCGGTTCAATGTGTCACGAGGATCGGGAGGCTGCATTGTAATGCCTGGGCTGCCCGATGTAACAGAAAGGTTTCACACAAAGGTGTCCACCAGAGCGTCTGGGCGGCTGGGCGGGCGAGGGGCGGCTGCCAGCGCCGCAGGGCCACTTGTCGTGGTGGTGCTGCCGTCCAGGCTGAAGGCCGAGCCGTCGGACGCCGCCGAGCCCTGATCGGCCTGGGCGAACTGCTGCTGACCGGCCTGTTGATCACTGACGTTGGCCTGGCCCAGCGACAGTCCGGCCTGAGCCAGTTGCTGCTCCAGATGCGGCAGCGCGTTTTCCAGGGCCTGACGCACGTTGGCGTGAGGCGAGACGAATGAGGCCTGAGTCAGCGAATCGCCCAGATGCAGGGTTATATGGATCGGGCCCAGTTCCGGCGGATTGACGTGCATCGTCACGGTATGGCCGGATGCCGTGCCCGACTGCACCAGATTCAGCACCTGACGGCTGAAATCCTGGGGCCACTGGGGGTTGCCCAGAGGCGTGGACACGGAGGGCTGGAGCGGTGCCTGCAGCGTGGCGCTGGCGGTGGCAGGCAGCATCGTGGCACCCAGCGGGGTGCCCTGCGTGCCGGCCAGCGCATCGGGTGCGGCCGCCGAGCGTGCTGCGTGCGGATGCGACGAAGTGGCAGACGTGGTGGCGAGGGCAGTGTCCAGCGTATTGGCCAGCGCGGTCTTGCCGTCGGCGATGGTGGGCGGCAGGGCGCCGGCGCGATTGGTCGCGGCAGCCCGGCCGGCTGCGGGAGCAGCGGTTTCCGCAGCCTGGAGCGGAGCCCGAGTGGCCGAGGCCAGGACCACCTGTGCGGAAACGGAACCCGTGCGCATGGATCGGGATCGTGTGGCGTCTGCGGCCGCCAGGGTGTCTGTGGTATCGGCGGCATCGGCCAGCAAGGCGGTGGCGTCGGCGCCGCGCCGCGAAGCCGCTGGCGCATCGGTTGCGGTGTCGTTGCCGGACCGGGCGGCACCGGCCTGGTGCCGCAGCGTGGCCGGTATCTGAGCGACGGGCTGCATCAGCGGCAGCGCGGTGCTGTCCAGGATCAGCGCCAGGGTTTCGTCGGGGCCCAGAGGGTCTTGCTTTTTCGCATCGGAGCGCGCCGTATCGGCGCGGTCTTTCGAGGGGGCTGCCGGGGTTTTGTCGCTCGTCGTGGCGTTGCGCTGGCTGGACAGCACGTTTGAAAATGCAGGGGTGTCCTGAGGCGAGCCAGCGTCGGTCGCGCGCGCCGGCGTATCGGCGGCTGGCGGGGTGGCGTGGACGGCAGGAAGAACGGGCATGTTCATGGCTCGGTCGGGCTCAGTGAGGCTGTCGCAGGCGTCGGTACAGACTGGCAGCGGCTTCGTCGCTGGCGCGCTGTTCGCGGCGTTGTTCCCGGGCTTGCAACTGGTTCAGCTGACGGGACTTCAGGGTTTCGTACGAGCTCAGACGGCGCTTTTCGTCACGCCACTGCTGGCGGCCGGCGACGATTCGCGTGTCGATCTGGGCGAGGATTCTATTTTGCTGGGAAATGGCCTCGTCCAATGTGGCGATAAAGTGCCTAAAGTTATGGTAATTCGAGGCCGTTACACCACTTTCAGTCGTGTTCTGCAGGCGCAGCGTGTAATCGTTGCGGTAGCCATCCAGGGTAGTGAGCTGGCCCTGCGCTTCGCGGCGCTGGGTGCCGAGTTCGGCCAGAGCGCGCCCGGCTTCGTCCAGTTTGTCCTGGGTCAGATTGATCAGGACGTCCAAGGGGGTTTCAGGGTTCATGGGTGATCTCCTGGCCCAGGACGCCCGCCAGGGCCGCGACGGCATCCGGGTAGCCTACTTGCACGTCGATACCTTGCTGCAGATAGCCCTCGAGCCATGGGTAACGCTCGATGGCCTGATCGATTTCAGGGTCGTTCCCCGCAGTATAGGCCCCCACGGCGATCAGATCGCGGTTGCGCTGGTAGCGCGAGACCATGCGTTTGAACTGGTGGACACAGCGGAACTGGCTGGCCGGCACGATGGCCGACATGACCCGGGAGATCGAGGCCTCGATGTCGATGGCCGGGTAGTGGCCGGATTCCGCCAGGGCGCGCGACAGCACGATGTGCCCGTCCAGGATGGCGCGGGCGGAATCGGCAATCGGGTCCTGCTGGTCGTCGCCTTCGGTCAGCACCGTGTAGAACGCCGTGATGGATCCGGCTGGGCGGTCGCCTTGCGGCGCCCCGTTGCCGGCACGTTCGACCAGGGCCGGCAGCTTGGCGAAGACCGAGGGAGGATAGCCCTTGGTCGCGGGGGGTTCGCCGATGGCCAGGGCAATCTCGCGCTGCGCCATGGCGTAGCGCGTCAGGGAATCCATGATCAGCAGCACGTGCTTGCCCTGGTCGCGGAAGAACTCGGCCAGGCGGGTGGCATAGACCGCGCCCTGCAGGCGCAGCAGGGGGGAGACGTCGGCCGGGGCCGCCACCACGACCGAACGGGCCAGGCCGTCGGGGCCCAGGTTCAGCTCGATGAATTCCTTGACTTCGCGGCCCCGTTCGCCGATCAGGCCGACCACGATCACGTCGGCGCGGGTGTAGCGGGCCATCATGCCCAGCAGCACGCTTTTTCCCACGCCCGAGCCGGCGAACAGGCCCATGCGTTGGCCCCGGCCTACCGTCAGCAGGCCGTTGATGGCACGAACCCCGACGTCCAGCACCGTATCGACCGGAGCGCGGGTCAGCGGATTGATCTGTGTGGCCATCAGGGGCGCGGTGTCCAGATCAGTGGGTAGCGGTTTGCCGTCCAGTGGCCGGCCAGCGCCATCCAGCACCCGGCCCAACAGGGCCATGCCGACAGGCAGATGCCTCGCCTGGTCCGTGCCGATCGGCAGGAGGGGGGGCGTGCGGAATCGGGTGGGCAGGGGAACGGGGTCCAGCAGCAAGGTTTCCGCTGGCACCACGCGCGCCCCGGGGCGCAGACCGGTCGTGTCGCTTTGCGGCATCAGGTACAGGGTGTCGGCGTGAAAGCCCACGACCTCGGCATCAGCCCACAGATCGTGTTCGGGTGAGACCTGCACCTGACATGCCGCGCCCACTGGCAATTGCAGCCCTGTGGCTTCCAGGACCAGGCCGGTGGCACGCGTGACGCGGCCCTGGCGGCGGGTGGATTGGCGGACCTCGATACGCTGCTCGCAGGCCTCCATCTGGGCGCGCCAGCGGGCGCCGGCACTGTCCAGAGTGGAATCAGAGGCTGTCATGGCGATGAGGGTTCGAGGGGGCCTCGGTTTTCCGGCCCAGGGCGGATACGATGCGCTGCCAGCGGGTTTCCAGCGTAGCGTCCACGGACCCCAGCACGGTTTCCGCCAGACAGCCGCCCCGCGTGATGCGTTCGTCGGCGATCAGGCGGTAGCTGGCGTGATCGGGGCTCTGTTGCAGGACGGTATTGACCATGCCAAGATCGTCGGGATTCAGGCGCAGATTCAGGGGGGACCCGGGTTCCGGGCGGGACTGCAGCACGTCCCGGACCACGGCGAGGATGTGGTCGGGGTGCTCGCGCAGCTGGTCGTGCAGCACCTGCTCTGCGATGCGGATGGCCAGCTGGATCAGGGATTGGCCGACTTCTGCTTCCAGATCGTTCAGCGCGCCCGCGCAGGCCTGGGCCAGGGCATCCAGCCGGGCAGCCTGCTCGTGAATCTGCGCAGTGCCTTCAGCATGCCCCGATTCCAGCCCCTGGGCGTAGCCCTCGGCCCGCCCTGCGGCCAGCCCTTGGGCGTGACCCTCGGCGCGGCCGATCTCCAGGCCTTGGGCGTGACCCTCGGACTGGCCTTTGTCGTAGCCTTCCCGGTAGCCCTTGTCCAGGCCTTCCTGGCGTGCCTGGGACAGAGCCTGGGCGCGGCGGCGCAGCACTTCGGCCTGGGCGGTTTCGGTGTCGGTAGCCCGGCGTTTGTATTGAGTCCGCAAGGATTCCAGGGAGTCCATCTCCCAGCGCTGCCAGCGGGCGCGCATCTGGAGGTCCATGGAAGGCTTGTCGTCAGACATACTGATCGTTGCCCATGCTCAGGTTGATCTGGCCCGCATCGGCCAGTTTGCGGGCCACCATGAGGATGGCTTTCTGTTCCGTTTCGACGCGGGACATGCGCACCGGGCCTTGGGCTTCGAGGTCGTCGCGCAGGATCTCGGCGGCGCGGTTGGACATGTTCTTGAAGAATTTGGCGCAGAGTTCCTCGCTGGCACCCTTCAGTGCGATGGTCAGCGAGGCCGTGTCGATTTCCTTCAGGATCAGCTGGATGGCCGCGTCTTCGACGTCGGCCAGGTTGTCGAAGACGAACATTTCGTCCACGATGCGCTGCGCCAGGTCGGCGTCGACCTCGCGCAGGCTGCTGACCACGGCTTCTTCTTCCGTGGTGTTCATGAAGTTCAGGATTTCCGCCGCCGTGCGCACGCCGCCCATCTTCGAGCGCTTGGCACCCTGGCCGGACAGGACTTCGTTCAGGACGTCGGTCAGTTCGTGCAGGGCGGCCGGCTGTACGCCGCCGAAGGTGGCGATACGCATCATCACGTCGTTGCGTGAGCGTTCGTTGAGCAGGGCCAGCACCGCAGAGGCCCTGTCGCGTTCCAGGTGGACCAGGATCGTGGCGATGATCTGCGGGTGCTCGTCGGCGATCAGTTCGGCAACGTTGGAGGGCTCCAGCCAATTCAGGGCGTCGATGCCTGAACCCGTGCCTTCGCCGGCTTCCAGGATGTCTTCGATCAGACTGGCGGCGCGGTCGGTACCCAGCGCTTTGGTCAGCACCGAGCGGATGTAGTCGTCCGACCCCAGGGTCACAGCCATGAACTGGTCGGCTTCGCGGCGGAAGTCTTCCAGGACCTGGTCGACATCGGCGCGTGTGACCTGTTTCAGGTTGGCCATGGCCGAGCCGATCTGCTGGACCTCGCGCGAGGACAGGTATTTGAAGACTTCGGCGGCGGCATCCTCACCCAGGGACATCATGAGGATGGCGCAGCGAGTCAGGTCGGGTTCAGGATTTGGCATTTTTGGAGTCCATCCAGGATCGCAACACCATGGCGACGGCGCGCGGGTCGCGCTGAGCCAGCTCGCGGGCGGTGTCCAGGTTTTCCTCGTAGCGGTTCATTTCGGAGGCCCTCAGTTCGTCCTGGCGGCGCTGTTCGCGCATGGTTTCCAGGTGGGCCTCGTTCTTGACGCGTTCGACCTGGGCATTGGCGAAGCCCTGCACGATAGGGCGCACGACCGAACGCCACAGGAAGAACAGCACCACCAGGATCAGGAGTACTTTGCCGATCTGCAGGGCCAGGCTCTGGTATGCCGGGTTTTCCCACGGCTTGAATGTTGGTTCCTGGTTGGTGAATTCGCTGTTCACCACGCTGAGGGTGTCGCCCCGATCCATCGAGTAGCCCATGGCCTGTTTGACCAGCGCGTTGATGTTGTCCATTTCGGACTGATCCAGCGGCGCGGGCTCGCCTGCCTTGTCACGATAGTTGACGACGACGGCCACTGACAAGCGCTGAATCGCGCCCAGCTCGTGTTTGACGTGACTGATCGTGCGGTCGACTTCGTAGTTGACGGTTGCGTCGTTGCGCGCCGATCCCCGGTTGGCGGGCGCAGGCACGGGCACGCCGTTGACTGTGTTCTGCTGGGCCTGGGCAGCCGTGCCCTGGGCCGGATTCTGCGCATTGGCGCCGGCCTGGGCCGGTGCGGCGGCGGCAGCCGTCTGGATGGGGGCTGTGGCATTGGCCGGAGGCTGATTGGTCAGAGCGCCGGGCACGCCTTCGGGCGAAGATACGCCGTTTTGCATGGAATCGCTGGTCTGCTTGCTGCGCACTGCCGCCGTGCCCGGAGTCTCGTTGGGACGGTAGGTCTCGGAGGTCTGCTCGCGTTGGGAGAAATCAACGTCGGCGCTGACCTGGGCGCGGACGTTGCCCGGCCCGACGATGGGGGTCAGCAGGGTCAGGATGCGCTGGGTGGTGCGCTGTTCGATGTCTGTGACGAAATTGCGCCGAGTGCTGTCCATACCGGCTTCGCCGCCTGGTTTGGACAGCAGGTGGCCATCTTGGTCGACGATGGACACGTTCTCGGCATTGAGCTTCGGCACGCTGGACGATACCAGCCAGGTGATGGCCGAGACCTGGGCCTCGCTGAGGCTGCGCGCGGGGAACAGAGTGACCAGGACCGATGCGGTGGGGGCTTCCCGGTCGCGCACGAACAGCGATTGGCGGGGGATGGCGAGGTGCACTCGCGCGGATTTGACCGGATGCAGGGCTTCGATGGAACGTGCCAGTTCGCCTTCCAGGGCGCGTTGATAGGTGATCTGTTCCGTGAACTGGCTGGCCCCGAACTGGGGTTTGTCCAGCAGTTCGAAACCCACGCTGCCGCCGCGCGGCAGGCCCTGTTCGGCCAGTTGCAGTCGCAGCGCATAGACCTGATCGGCGGGCACCAGAATGGTGGCACCGTTGTCGGCGAATTTATAGGGAACGTTGCGCTGGTTCAGAACCGACACGATGGCGCCGCCGTCGCGGGACTCAACGTTGGAGAACAGGGTTTTGTAGTCGGGTTCGCGCATCCACATGGACGCGACGACCAGCAGGGCGACGACAGCAGCGGCCAGGCCGAGCAGCACGGGGCGTGGCAGTGCAGCCAGCCGCGCCAAGGCGGGATTTTTATTCATCCAGTCGGCAATTGGGTTCATCGAGCGGGAGATACAGAGGGGGCCGCCAGGCTGCGCCCGGGCCAGAAACCGTGGGTCTGGATGATGTGCATGCTGATGCGGCAGTATGGAAGATGGATGGCCGCCATTATGGCGGGGATTGCAGTTCCGGCAAGCCCTGAAAAGCCCTGTTTTTGGGGCTTAGTTAGGTTGATATCGCGAATTGCCCGAATTGCCGGGACTTGTCGCTGCTATTGATTGTCTAGCTGCCGGGATGCAGCGCGTATAGTACAACGCTGACCCGCATTGCCGTGGGTCGGCATCCGCCGGCAATTTTTTTCGATGGCTCCGACATGATCAATTCCCAGGCCCTGACCAGTGTTGAAAACCTGCTTTCCCAGATGCGGGCGGTCACGCGCGCGTCCCAGGGACTGACGGATCAGCCGTCGGTGGGGCAGGCGGATCAGGCGGGCGGTTTTGCTTCCGAGCTGGCGCGGACCCTGAATCGGGTGTCGCATGCCCAGAACGCCGCCAATGCGCAGGCGCGGGCCTTCGAGATGGGCGATCCCAATGTATCGCTCAGCAACGTCATGATCGATCTGCAAAAGGCCGGTTTGTCGTTCCAGGCCACTGTGCAGGTACGCAACCGCATGGTCGAGGCCTATAAGGAAATCGCCAACATGGCGGTTTGACGGCTGCGTCTAGGACGATTTCCTCACGACGCCCTCGCCTTCGGTATCCAGCGCGTACAGCCACGCCAGCAGTTCGGCGATGGCGACGTACAGTTTGGGCGGGATGTGCGCATCCAGATCCACCTGCATCAAAAGCCCTACCAGTTCCGGCGATTCATGAATGTACAGCCCGTGTTCGCGCGCTGTGCGGATGATCGTTTCCGCCAGGTTGCCATAGCCTTTGGCCACCACGCGGGGGGCGCGATCATCCTGATCGTAGGTGATGGCAACCGCGCTGGGGCGGTGGAGGTCAGCCGGCCGCGATTTCATGTTCCGCAGGATCCGAGTCTGTGATGGGGGTGATGGCGGCGTCCGGGTCTTCCGGGTTGCGTTCCAGCACCGACAACTGGCTGGCCTGCAGGCCCTGGGCCAGCAAGCGCGAACGCAGCGGTTCGATGGATTGGGTCAGGCGGTCGGCCGATTGGGGAGCGGTCAGGCGCATGACCAGCTGATCGCCCGACAGGCTGAGCCGAGCCTCGACCTGGCCCAGCGTGGGCAGCTGCAGATTCAGGCGGGTGGCCCAGTGTTCCTCGGGAACGGCAGGTGTCTCGCCATCACCGGGTTGGCGGCGGCGGACTTCCCACTGCATGTCGGCTCCGGGCCAGGCTTCTCCCTGCCAGATGAACCCCTGGTTGGCCAGCACCTCCAGCTGTTGGCGCACGAGGAACTGGGCCTGCGGATCGATGCCGGGGATTGTTGTGTTGGGAGGCGGGGCCTGTGGTGCGGTGTGGTTTGCCCCAGGCTGGGTTGGCGAGGTGTTGCCGGTCGATGTGCCGGCTGACGTGCCCGCTTCCTGGGTGGAAGCCTGGGCCTGTTGGATGATCGAGGACAGGGATGCCGGCGACCCGCCTGCCTGGGCGGCGGGCGGCAGGGTGTGCCCCGTCATCTGGCCCTGGGGTTCCTGGCGCAAGGCCTGGGCAGAGGTCTTGCCGGCTGCCAGCTGGGCTACGTGAGATTCGTAGAACAGGCCGCTATTTTGGATGGACTGGGACAGGGCCTGGGTGAAGCGCGCCGCCAGTGCGCCGGGCTGGTTCAGATTGGTGGCCATCTGAGCCCAGATCTGTGTGGCGCTGGTCGTCTGACCCTGGGCGCCGGTTGCCGGGGGCTGCCCTCCGGCGCCAGGGGCAGCGCCTGCTTGAGCAGTATTGCCTCCGGGCTGCCCCGATGGCGTGAGCAGAGGAGCGCGGCCCTGGATGGTCTGGCTGGCTTGCGGGAATTGATTCAGCAGCGCCAGGATGATGCGCGCGGCGTAGCCCAGGGTGGTGGGCGCGGATTGCGTCGCGCCCTGAAACGTGGTGGAGCGCCCCAGCAGGTTGTCCAACTGCATTTCCCGACCGGCCTTGCCCACGGCCGCTCGGCGCTGGCCCTCGGCGTTGGCTTGGTCGACGGCCTCGCGGGTGTCGCGCCGGGTGGGATTTTGCAGGGCGTTGGGGTTTTCGGGATTGCCCGGCTGGGGGACTGCCTGGGGGCCTGCGCCCGATACCAGGTTGGCCTGCTGTCCCAGCGTCGTCCCCAGTGCTGCGTCCAGCCGCTGGATGAGCAGGGTGCCAAGGTTGGAGGGGGCCCCGATGCTCATGGCTTACTGAGGACGTATGGTGCTGTAGTACGTTTGTAAAACGGTACGCTGGCGCTTGATCGTGCCCAGCAGGTGGCTGAGGCGGTCGAGTTCCGGCGCCACCAGTTGGCGGATCTGCGCGTCGTCATCCAGAATGCGGGTCAGCAGTTCCCGTCGGGCGACCCTTTCTTCGTCATCCAGGGGGTCGAGCTGCTTCAGCCGTTCGACCGCCTGATGGTATTCGGCGCCCAGCGTCACCAGACTGTCCCACTGCTGTGATTCGGCCATCGTCAGCATGCGTGCGGAAATATCGGCGATCGCCTGGTAGTGCTGCAGGAGTGATTCTTTGGGTGTGCTCAATTGCCGGGCCCCCGAGCTTAGCCGTTGGACGAGGTTTTGAATTGCGGATCGACGGCGGTGTACCAGGCTTCGGCCAGGTCGCTGAGTTGCTTTTCGGCCGCAGCGAGTTTGGCCGCGTCACTGTGCAGATTGGCCTGCATGAGGTCGCGGATGATGATTTCGTAGGACGCAATCAGCAGGCGGGCGATTTCGCCCCCCCGTTCGGTGTCGACCCCGGCCTTGAGGCCGGAATCCACGATGTCGATGGCCTTGGAGATGGCCTTGCCGCGTTCGGCGATATTGCCGTTCTGCAAGTGATGGCGCGCCTGCGCCAACGCCGTCAATGCACCTCGGAACAGCAGGGAAATCAGCCGCTCAGGAGATGCGCTGAGCACTTCGGTTTCCAGACCGATGGTAGCGTAGGAACCCGTGGCCCGGGCCGTGCGTGAGCGAGGCGCGTACGTCATGATGAGTGGATTTTATTTGCTCTTGGCACCGCTCAGGGCGCTGAGCTGCTGCGAAAGGTAACTGCTGAGCGAATTCATCTGGCTGACCATGACGTCCAGCTGGTTGAACTGGGCACGGTAGGTGTCCATGCGCTGGGCGATGCGGTCGGAGGTGGCATCGAACTGCTTTTGCAGGTCTGTTACGGTTCTGTTCATGCCTTCCACGGCGTTGCTGATGGAGCCGGTGGAATTGATGAATGTATCGGCCGTGTCACTGATGCGCTTGCCGATGCCGGTGTCGCTGGTGAACAGGGATTTGACGCCTTCGGCGTTGTCGGCCAGGGCCTTGCTGAGTTTGGTGTCGTCGACGCTGAGTTTGCCGGTCTTGGGGTCGGTGGTGATGCCGATCTGGGACAGATTGGTATTGTAGGTGGCGTCGAAGCCGCCGGACAGTGCGTCGCGCATGCGGGTCTGCACCGAGCGGGCGACCGAATCGCCGGTCAGGGGCGACGAGGGGTTGTCGGCGCCGACCGTATATTTGGTCAGGCTGCCGATGGTGTCCAGCAGGCCGTTGTAGGCCTTGACGAAATCGTTGATGGCCGTTTTGGCGACGGTATCGTCTTTGGTCAGGTTCAGGCTGGTGGCCTTGCCGTCGGTGGTCTGGTTCAGCGTCAGGGTGACCCCGTCGATGACGTTGTCGATGGTGTTGCTGGCGCTGGTGATGTCGATGCCGTTGATCGACAACTGGGCGTCCTGGGCGGCCTGGCCCTGTTCGACGTTGGCTGCGTCGGCGCCGGCGTAGTTCAGGAATGCGTTCAGGTCGGCGTTGCCGGAAACCGAGATCGAGGTCGCGGCGTTTTCCATCCCGGTTTCGCGGCTGGTCAGCAGCAGGCGATAGGGGGTACCGCTGCCGTCATTGATGACGGTGGCGTTCATGCCGATGTCCTTGTCGGCATTGATGGCCTTGGCCAGGCCATTAAGCGAAGTGTCCGCGCCCAGGTCCAAGGTCTTGGTGTCGCCGTTGGACAGGGTGATGGACAGGGTGCCGCCGCTGCCGATGCTGGTGGTACGGTCGGCCTGTCCGGCGTAGACCAGGGTCTGGGACGTCGCCAGCTGGGTGACGTCCACCGAATACTGGCCCGCGATGGCCTGGTTGGTGGTCGTGACGGAAATGGCGTCCGAGCCGACCTTGGAGGCGATGGCGCCGAAGGAGTCGGTCTTGCCCACAGCCTGGGCAGACTTCTGGAAGGCCGCGACGGCGTCTTTCAGTTTGCCGTAGGCGGTGACCTTGGATGCGGCGGCCGTCTGGCGGCTTTGAATGACGGCCAGAACCTGGTTTTCATTTTTCTGCAGGCTGTCGAGCAGGTCGCTGAGGGGCAGGCCCGAGATGCCGATGGAAGAGACGGTTGCCATGGTAGGTACTCCTTGGAGCCATTATGCGCTGGAATCGTAGTGGACAAAACCGGCGGCAGGAGGCGAATTCAGTGATAGTTCGGTGTTTGGTGGAAGAGCAGGATCAGGCTTTGGTGTTCACCCCAGAGCCCTGCAACTGCACGATCATTTTCGCGATGCGCAGCATGGCTTCGGAAGGAATGGTCTTGATGACGTCGCCGCTGGCATTGTCGACGATGGAGATCACCAGTTGCTGGGAGTCCTTATCCATTTCGAAGCGGACCCCCGTGGACCAGGCCTTCAGGCTGTCGTTGACGGATTCCAGCGCCTTTTCCAGCGAGGATTTCGGGGGTTCCGGCTGAGGTTTCAGCGTCGGGTCCTGCAGGGTGGTCTGCCCGGAGGTGCCCGACCGCGTGTTGCCGCCAGCCATGACCGGGGCGGCGGGTTCGGGTTTGCCGCCAGGTCGTTCGGAAGCTACGGGAGTCAAACCCAGGCTGGCTGGTGTCAGTTGGTGGCCGATGGGGTGAATCATGTGCGTTCCTTTGCGGAAATCATCCACGTGTTCCGAAAAACAACGGCCGGGCGCCGCCCAGCGTCATTCGACTTGGTTTCTTACACGAGCATAACGGCAGGCCAAAGGAAAAGTTTAGGGGGAAACTTGGTGCATACTTACATTTTTCGTTGTGGAGTCTGGATCGACCGATGCCCCTGTCCGAGGATCAGCTGATCGCACAGCATGCGCCGTTGGTGCGCCGTCAGGCCCTGTCGCTGGTGGGACGTTTGCCGGCCAGTGTTGAACTGGATGACCTGATGCAAGCCGGCATGATGGGCCTGCTGGACGCCGTGCGTCGTTACCAACAGCAGGCTGATGCCCAGTTCGAAACCTATGCCATCACCCGCATTCGCGGTGCCATGCTGGACGAATTGCGCAGCCAGGACTGGCTGCCGCGCAGTGTGCGCAGCAAGGCCCGTTCCATCGAAGAGGCCGTGCAGACCCTGCATCACCGCTTGTTGCGCGCACCTGCAGAAGCTGAAATTGCCGATGAAATGGGGTTGGAACTGGCGGATTACCAGACTTTACTGGAAGAAGCGCGCGGTGTGCAGGTATTGATGGTTGAAGATCTGGTGCAGCATCGTGAAGACTCGAGTGGCGAGGCCGTGCTGGATGCGATCGCCGGGTCAAGCAATGCCAATCCCCTGGACTGGCTTTTGCGCGACGGTTTGCGCAATGCCCTGATCGAGGCCATCCGCAACCTGCCGGAACGCGAACAGTTGCTGCTGTCCCTGCAGTTCGAGCAGGATCTGAACCAGAAGGAAATCGCCGCCGTGCTGCAGGTGACCGAAGGGCGCGTGTCCCAGCTGCGGTCCCAGGCAGTCGCGCGGATCCGGGCTTGGCTGTCCAGTCATTCCTGGGAGCCCGATGCCGGTGAAACCGATCTCGAGAATCTGATGTAAGGCCTGTTCCCGGCTGTCGAGAGGGCCTGTTTGTGCACCATAAAAGATTCATATAAAATATATCTTATTCGGCTGAAGCAGCCGCCGGACTGAGAAGAGGGAAGCACATCATGAATATCGATCGGTTCAAGCATCACCATGTTGAAATCCTGAGCGGCATCGCCGCCCTGCGAAAACTGTCGCACCTGGGCGTGACGGATCATGCCGTCGATATTGCGCATGAACTGAAGGCCCTGTCGCAGATCGTGACCCAGCATCTGGCTATCGAAGACCGTATCCTGTATCCCTCGTTGGAACGCAGTGGGGATGAACGCATGGCTGGCATGAGCCGCGCCTATCAGAACGACATGCAGGGCATTGCCAGCGCGTTCATCAATTTTGCGCGCCGCTGGAGCAACGCCACACTGCTGTCGAAAAATCCGGATGGTTTCCGCGACGAGGCCAACATCGTGCTGAAGAACGTTCATACCCGCATGGTGCGCGAGAACCGCGAATTCTATCCAGCCATCGAATCCCTGGGCGAGGCTGGACGTACAGCAGTCCATGACGGACTGCTGTACGCCTGACGAATCCGAGCGGCATGCAGGCCCCGTCCTTCTGGATGGGGCCTGTCGCGTTGTGCCGGGATGGAGTCACTGCGCAGGCGGCGGTGGGCTGAAAGACCTCTATAATCCCTGCTTGGTTTCCCCTTGCGGCCACACGAATGAAAACCTCAGAAATCCGTCAGAAATTCCTGTCCTTTTTTGAATCCAAAGGGCATCAGATTGTTCCGTCCTCGCCGCTGGTGCCGGGCAACGATCCGACGCTGCTGTTCACCAACGCCGGCATGGTCCAGTTCAAGGACGTGTTCACCGGCAAGGACACCCGTCCCTATCACCGGGCGACGACCTCGCAGCGCTGCGTGCGGGCAGGGGGCAAGCACAACGACCTGGAGAACGTCGGCTATACCGCGCGCCATCACACGTTTTTCGAAATGCTGGGCAATTTCAGCTTTGGCGACTATTTCAAGCGCGATGCCATCCATTACGCCTGGACGCTGCTGACCGATGTCTACGGCCTGCCCAAGGAAAAGCTGTGGGTCACGGTCTACCAGGAAGACGACGAGGCCTACGACATCTGGGCGCAGCAGGTGGGGGTGCCTGTCGAGCGCATCATCCGCATTGGCGACAACAAGGGTGCTCGCTACGCATCCGACAATTTCTGGCAGATGGCCGACACCGGCCCCTGCGGCCCCTGTTCCGAGATCTTCTACGATCACGGCCCTGAGATCTGGGGTGGCCCCCCGGGATCGCCCGAAGAAGACGGCGACCGTTACATCGAGATCTGGAACCTGGTATTCATGCAGTTCGAGCGTGATGCACAGGGCAATATGAACCCTCTGCCCAAGCCCTGCGTCGATACCGGCATGGGGCTGGAACGCATCGCTGCCGTGTTGCAGCACGTGCATTCCAATTACGAAATCGACCTGTTCCAGAACCTGATTCGCGCGGCGGCCCGTGAAACTGGCACCGTGGATCTGGCCGACAATTCCCTGAAGGTCATCGCCGATCACATCCGCGCCTGCAGCTTCCTGGTGGTCGATGGCGTGATCCCCGGCAACGAGGGGCGCGGCTATGTGCTGCGCCGCATCATTCGACGCGCCCTGCGCCATGGCCACAAACTGGGCCAGAAGGGCGTGTTCTTCCACCGGCTGGTGGCGGACCTGGTGGCGCAAATGGGCGCTGCCTATCCCGAATTGGCCACCCAGCAGGCGCGGGTCGAACAGGTGCTGCGCCAGGAAGAAGAGCGCTTCGGCGAGACCCTGGAAAACGGCATGCGCATCCTGGAATCCGCTCTGGCGGATCTGCCCGCCGGCCAGTCGCTGGACGGCCAGACGCTATTCACCCTGTACGATACCTATGGCTTTCCGGTCGACCTGACCGCCGACATCTGTCGCGAGCGTAAGATCCAGGTGGACCTGGACGGCTTCGAGACGGCCATGGCGCACCAGCGCGAACAGGCTCGCGCCGCCGGCAAGTTCAAGGCGGCGGCCGATCTCAGCTACGATGGCGTGGACACGCGCTTTGATGGCTATGAACACCTGGAAGGCCAGGGGACGGTCACGGCCCTGTACGTGGATGGCACATCGGTCGAGTCCATCGCCCAGGGGCAGGATGCCGTGGTCGTGCTGGACGCGACGCCCTTCTATGCGGAATCCGGTGGCCAGGTGGGTGACACCGGCCTGATCCGCAATACGGCCGCCCGCTTTCAGGTGGCTGATACGCAAAAGATCCAGAGCGCGGTTTTCGGTCATCACGGCAGCCTGCTCGAAGGCGCCCTGTCGGTGGGCGATGCGGTGCAAACCCAGGTGGATGGCCAGCGCCGCGCCGACACCATGCGCAACCACTCGGCCACTCACCTGATGCACAAAGCCCTGCGCCAGGTGCTCGGTGATCACGTGCAGCAGCGCGGCTCGCTGGTCGACCCCGACAAGACCCGCTTCGACTTCGCGCACGATGCACCCATGACCCCCGAACAGATTGCCCGGGTGGAATCCATCGTCAATGACGAAGTGCTGGCCAATCAGGCCGTGCGCACCCAGCATCTCAGCTACGACGAGGCCGTAGCCGGCGGCGCGATGGCGCTGTTCGGCGAAAAATACGGCGATGTGGTGCGGGTGCTGGACATCGGCTTTTCTCGTGAACTGTGCGGCGGCACGCACGTTGCCCGCACAGGCGACATCGGTTTGTTCAAGATCACCTCCGAAGGCGGCGTGGCTGCCGGCATTCGCCGGGTCGAGGCCATCACGGGTCGCAATGCCTTGGTCTGGGTGCAACAGACCCAGGACGTGCTGGATCATGCGGCGGGTCTGCTGAAAACCCAGCCGGCCGGAGTGCCGGAGCGCATCCAGGCGCTGCAGCACCAGACCCGCCAGATCGAGCGCGACCTGGAACGCCTGCAGGGCAAGCTGGCCGCTGCGGCCGGGTCTGATCTGGCAGGGCAGGCCGTGGACGTGGCCGGCGTCCAGCTGCTGGCCACGCGCCTGAATGGCGTGGATCCCAAAGCCTTGCGCGGCATGGTGGATCAGCTGAAATCCAAGCTGTCCAATGCGGTCGTCTTGCTGGCCGCTGTGACCGACGACAAGATCAGCCTGGTGGCTGGCGTCAGTCCCGAACTCACCGCCCGTGTCAAGGCGGGGGATCTGGTCGGCGCCGTAGCGGCCCAGGTGGGCGGCAAAGGTGGCGGGCGCCCGGATATGGCCATGGGCGGCGGGTCGGATGTTGCCGCGCTGGATGGCGCCGTCGCCGGGGTAGCTGGCTGGCTGGCCGCCCGCTTGGGGCCGGCATCGTGACAGACGACCTGCCTGCGGCAGACCAGGAAATCGACGCTCGGGGCTTGAATTGCCCCTTGCCGATCCTGCGCACCAAAAAGGCGCTGGCGCAGTTGCTCAGCGGGCAGGTGCTATCCGTGCTGACGACGGACCCGCACGCAGGGCGCGATTTCCAGGCCTTCTGCCAGCAGACGGGTAACGCGTTGCTGGCCCAGCAGACCCGGGATGATGCCGTCATGGTGCATTACGTCCGGCGGCGCTAGCGTCGCGTCGGCGTTGTCGGTCCGCTTGCCTGGCGCCGCTGCCGTGTTGTTTTTCGTGGTCCGGTATTGGGCTGATCCTGGATATTCATTGCGGAACCAGGACGCCTGATGCTAGAATTTCGTGTTTTACATCGGTTTATCAAAGGATTATCAATGGTTGTGATTCGTCTGGCCCGCGGCGGCTCGAAGAAGCGTCCCTTCTACAATGTCGTTGCTGCCGATTCGCGCAATCGCCGCGATGGCCGTTTCATCGAGCGCGTGGGTTTCTACAACCCCGTTGCCAATGAAGGGCAGGAAAACCTGCGCATCGCTCTGGACCGCGTCCAGCATTGGGTGTCCAACGGCGCCCAGCTGTCCGGCACGGTGGATCGCCTGGTCAAGGAATACTCCGCCAAAGTCGCTGCCGCTGCCTGATTCAGGCAGCCTGGCCCGTGATGGAGGACGCCCGCCCCGCTGATGTCGTTCCCGATGACCTGATCGAAGTCGGTCGGGTGGCGATGGCTCATGGGGTGCGTGGCTGGCTGAAGATCCAGCCTTATTCCCCGCAGGCCGAAGCCCTGCTGAATGCGCCGGTGTGGTGGCTGAAGGCGCCGGATTCCATTCTGGAACCCGGCGCCTTGTTGCGTCTGCGCGGTATGCCGGTGCAGGCCTGTCGTCGACAGGGTGGGCAATTCCTGGCTGCGCAGTTGGCCGGGGTCAGCGATCGGGATGCGGCGCAGGCGCTGCGCGCCTACACTGTCTGGGTCCCGCGCGAGGCATTTCCCGCTGCGCAAGACGACGAGTACTACTGGGTAGACCTGATTGGCTGCAACTTCTACGGGCAGTCTGAATCCGGTGCATCGGTGTTGCTGGGGCGGGTGGGGCAGGTGCTGGACAACGGCGCCCATGCCGTGCTGCAGATCGACTGTGGTGCCTGCGACGACGCCGGCGTCTTCCAGGTCCGCCAGGATGCCAAGGGCCGTCCGGTCCAGGTGCTGGTGCCTTTCGTGGCGGCTCATGTGCATCATGTCGATCTGACGGGGCGCCGGATCGACAGCGACTGGCCTGCCGATTTCTAGGCTGTGATGCGCTTTGATCTGATTACGCTGTTTCCCGAGATGTTTGCCGCCATTTGCGACCAGGGTGTCAGCGGGCGGGCGCATCAGCGCGGCCTATGGTCGCTGCATGCCTGGAATCCCCGCGACTTCACACACGATGTCCACCGTACGGTGGATGACCGTCCGTTTGGGGGGGGGCCGGGCATGGTCATGATGGCCGAACCTCTGGCACAGGCGGTGCAAGCCATTCGCGCTGCGCGCCAGCAGGCCGGGGCGGATGCGGCAGATCGGCTCGCGCCTGTGGTGCTGTTGTCTCCGGCTGGGCGAGTGCATGACCAGGCAGGCGCGCGCCATTGGGCTGGCACTACAGGGGCGATTCTGGTGTGCGGGCGCTACGAGGGCATCGACCAGCGCTTCATCGACCGCTATGTCGATCAGGAGATCTCGCTGGGGGATTTCGTGTTGTCGGGCGGCGAACTGGGCGCCATGGTGCTGATCGACAGTGTCGTGCGCCTGTTGCCGGGGGTCTTGCACGATGCCGAATCGGCGGAACAGGATTCCTTCAATCCGGCCCTGACGGGCCTGCTGGACAGCCCCCACTATACGCGCCCCGAAGTCTGGGACGACACGGCGGTGCCCGACACGTTGCTGTCGGGCCATCATGCCAGGATCTCCGCCTGGAGGCGCCATCAGTCCCTGATGCTGACCGCTGCTCGACGGCCAGATCTGATCGATCGCGCCCGCCGGGCTGGCGACCTGAGTCTCCAGGACGAAGCTACGCTGGCGGCGGCCCAGGCCTCTGCGGCGGATGACGAGGCGGGCTCCGCCCGGTAGTTCGCTTCTGGTACAAAAGGCCGGTCCTCCCGGCCTTTCTGCTTTGAAAAACCTACTGACGAGCCTGTTGCACGGGTGCCAGCAGTGCGCCGTCGGGGGCGATTCTGTACTGCCGCCAGACCCAGGCGGACGCAGGCCCGTTGGTGCGGGAGCAGGGGGCGTGCGGCCGGCAGTACCGTGGGTCGTCTGCCATGTAGCGCAGGAAGGTCCCGGTTTTGAGTGCCCTTTCGGTTGCGCTCAGATTCTCGGGCTGCTCCTGGCTGGGGTAGCCCAGATAGGCCTGGGCCAGATAGGGCCCAGGCGCCATCCGCATGGCGTCCCGAACCAGTTTGGCCCCGGCGATATGATCCGGGTGATCATGCCCCTGGCAGCGCCAGCACAGCTGGGTGTAGGGCGTGGTGATGGACGCATCCATCAGGCGGATGACGTTAGGCTGGACGGCCTTGATCAGGCTGGCCACCCAGGCAACCAGGCTGGCCCGGGTATAGCTTTCCCGATAGGGGGCATAGGCCTGCACGCTTGTGTGTGGCACGGATTCCATGCGGCTCAAGGGTGTCAGGCTGCCCCAGCCCCGTCCAAGCCAGGGGTCGGGGATGCGCAGCATGATCAGTTGTACTCGGGTGGACCCTGCCAGTGTGTGTCGCAGCACCGTGCGCCCGCCGACGGACCAGCCATCATCGCGCCAGCGGTTCGCGGCCCGGGCCATGCGGGCGTAGGCCGCCATGATGCCGCGTTCCCGGGCTTGCAGGTAGGGCTGGCCTTCGCCCCGATCTCCCGCCGTGAAGTACACCACGCGCATGCATTGCCCCTGGCGGATGGTGTTGGCCTGGTCAGGATTCATGAACAGCAGATCGTCGTCGGTGTGCGCGACGAAGGCCAGGACGGTGCCGCGCCAGCAGGCGGGCAGAGGGCTGGAATGGGCAGTGATTGGCTCTGCCTGGATGGTGGCAGCCAGGGCTGCGTGACCCGCAAGCAGGCAGAATCCGAGGCAGACCGACAAGACGGCCCGCCAGGGGTGTGGACCATTTGCTTTCATCTGGAAAAACACTGTCAGATTGATGGCGTCGCCATTCTACGCCGGCTGGGCCGGGCGTGGAGCCGCCACGCTCAGCAATCTGTCAGGCGTCGAGTCGGCGCTACACCGTGATCAGGCCCACTGCCGTGTTGAGCTGGCGGGCGCCCTGATCCAGGTGCAGTACCAGGCCCTCGGTCTCCTGCGCGCGGTTCAGCGTCGTGTCGGCGATATCCTGTACCTGCTCCATGGATCGTTCCAGTTCCTGGACCTGTTGGGCCTGCGCGCGGTTGGCTTCCAGGAATTGTTTGAGCGTCTGCGAGAGCGTCTGCACGCCTGCGGCCAGCTGTTCCATCGTGGCGCCGCTGCGCTCGATGAGGATGGTGCCTTCGGCCACTTGCTGGGTCGACGCCTGGATCAGATCGCGAATCTGACGCGAAGCGTCGGCGCTGCGTTGCGCCAGGGTGCGCACTTCGCTGGCCACGACGGCGAAACCCCGGCCGTGCTCGCCCGCCCGGGCGGCCTCGACCGATGCGTTCAGGGCCAGGATGTTGGTCTGGAAAGCGATGCCGTCGATCAGGGTGGTGATCTCGGAAATTCGCTTGGACAGCTGCCCCATCTCGTGCATGCTGTGCACCGATTGCGCCATGGCCTGGCTGCCTTCCTGCGCCAGCGCGGTGGTCTGATTGGCATGCTGTTCGGCTGCCTGCGCGTGCAGCAGGTCGCTGTTCAGGCTCTCGGAGAGCGACTGGATGGCCTGGACCGACTGGCCGATGGATCCGGCTTGATGCTCGGCGCCGGAACGGACGGCTTGATTGTCGCTGCGCAGGCGTTCCAGAACCTGGTCGATGGTAACGGCATGCCCGTGCACTTTGGACACCGCTCCGGCAATGGCCTGCAGCACCTGGTGCAGCGTCGTGGCGGCGGGGCTGCGTGGTGCTTCGTCCTGGATGTCCAGATGGATGCGGTTGTCGCGTGCGATCCTGGCGACCATTTGCGTCAGTTCTGTGGCCTGGCGGGCATCGCGCTGCATCCAGTGGGCGATGTAGCACAGGAAAATGGACTCGACGACGACGTAGGCTGCGTGGGAGATGACCCGGCCCAGGCCCGGTTGAGTGAAGCAGTAGGTGGGGTAGCCAAGTTCCTGCAGCGTGTTGAAACTGAAGTGGTGCAGTGCGACGACCCCGGCAGCGACCAGGATCACGACCCAGTCGCGATAGCACAGCAGGACGGCCAGCAGCACGAAAATGCCGAAGTGCAGTTCGACCGTGCCCATGGCCTGGTGGATGTGCAGGGCGCAGAACAGCATGAAGACTACGGCAACCGCCATGCGGGTGACCCGCTGCCCTGGCAGCCAGAAGATCAGGGCTGTGGGGATCAGGGCCAAGGGCAGACCCACCCCCAACGCCAGGCCCCAGGTGTCATACCAGTTCGCCAGACCCAGTGCGGTGATGAACAGTACCCAGATCAGGGGCAGCATGATGCGGTCGGCCTGTCGAGCACTGGCGTCGGGCGGGGCGGATGGCATGTGGGTGGCTGTTTGCATGGAGAAAAATGGGGCGAAAGTGGGCGGTGCTGGCATGCGAAGAGCCTGCCGACCCCAGGTTGGCCGGACAGGCTCATTTCAAACGCACGTTCGATATGTGTCAGATTCTATCGTAATAAGGGTAAACCCGTATTCATGGATCTGGTGAATAGCGCAATGAGTTCTACGATTGAGGCAAATAGACCACAGTGGCAGGATGGGCTTTCGCCAGCTGGAATACGGCCACGGTCCGCGCCAGCGTGTCAGCCTGATCCTTCAGGCTGGTCGCCGCCGCGACGGATTCCTCCACCAGGCTGGCGTTTTGCTGCGTGACGTCATCCATCTGGGTGACGGCGGCGTTGATTTCCTCGATCCCGCTGGCCTGTTCGCGGCTGGCTTCGCTGATCTCGCCCATGATGTCCGTGACACGCTGGATGCCGTCGACCATGTCCTGCATCGTGGCTCCGGCGCGGGCCGCCTGTTCGTTGCCCAGCGCCGTGGCCTGAACCGACGTGTCGATCAGGTGTTTGATTTCTTTTGCTGCCGAGGCGCTGCGCTGCGCCAGGGCACGGACTTCGGCGGCGACCACGGCGAATCCCCGGCCCTGTTCGCCAGCGCGGGCGGCTTCCACTGCGGCGTTCAGGGCCAGGATGTTGGTCTGGAAGGCGATCGAATCAATGACCCCGATGATGTCGGCCACTTGGGCGGACCGCTGCTTGATGTCCTGCATGGTGTCTACCAGCTGCGTCATGACGGTGCCGCCGTCACTGGCGGTCCGGGCGACATCCGCAGCCAGTTGGTTGGCCTGCTGGGCGTTGTCGGCATTCTGGCGTACGGTGGCGGTGATCTGTTCAGTGGTCGCGGCCGTTTCCGTCAGGGAGCTGGCCTGCTGTTCGGTTCGAGCGGACAGGTCCAGATTGCCAGCCGAGATCTGGGCCGAAGCCGTGGCGATGGCGTTGGCGCCGCTGCGCACCTGGCCGACAATGGACGCCAGGTGGTCGCACATCTCGCGCATGGCGAACAACAGGCTGGTCCTGTCGCGCGGATGCAGGCGAATCGGCACGGCCAGATTGCCGGCGGCGATGTGCTGCAGAATGGACGTGGCATAGTCGGGCTCTCCGCCCAATTGGCGCAGCAGCGACCGGGTGATCCGCCAGTTGATCCAGGCTGCGACCAGGCAGAGCAGCAGGATCCCGCCGCCCAGAAGATAGCGATCCTGGATCAGGCGCTGGATGCGGGCGTCCAGCAGCAGATCCAGTTGCGAAAGCGCGATTTCGTTCAGGTGGAATTGCGCGTCTACGGCGGCTGTAAAGGTCGCGAAGTAGTTGCTGGCAGGATAGTCCAGGTTTGCGGCCCGGATCAGTTGGCTCTGGGCCAGGTCAATGGCTTTGCCGGCAGAGTCCAGTGCGGTCTTGCCGGCCGCATCCAGCGCGATCTGCAAATGGGGGTCCAGGCGGGCGGCATTGTCCAGCGCGCGCGTCAGGCTGTCATGGTGGTCCTGCGCCCGTTCCAGCAGCACGCGGATCTCGATGCGTTCTTCGGGGCTGGCCGAGCGCCGCGTCAGCAGGCTGGCGCCTTGGGCCCGGGCCTGGCCGAAGAGCTCCGTCAGCATGGGGGCCTGATCCAGCGCGGCATTGATCAGGTAGTAGCCCTGGGCATCCGGGTCGAAGCGCAGGCCGTAGTGCTGCAGCAGCAGGGATTCCAGGCGCAGCAGCTGGGTGTTCAACCGCGTGTGCGCCACGAAGCTGTCGGCGGCCGACAGACGATCCTGGTCGAGTTGGGTTTTCAGCTGCTCCCAGGCAGCCAGGGTGTCCTGCCAGGACGCTCTCAGCGTCGAGTCCTGGATGCCATCCTGTCGCAGGGTTTGGTCCAGGGCGTTCAACGCCTGGTCGGTTTCGTCCCGCTTGGCCTGGCGCTTGGCCTTGGCCGTCGTGTCGCCGTTCAGGGCCAGCGCCGAGATCCCCCTGTGTTGCTGGGTCAACTGCAGGGCTTTCAGATTTTGGCGCAGCGGCGTCAGGCCCTGGGCCTCCCATTCGGATGCCCGGATGATCCGGCTCGATTCGCTCAGGTAGAGCAGCGAGGGCAGGGCGACCAGCACGACTCCGATGGCGGCGAGAATCGCGAATTTCTGCCACAGATGCAGGCGGTTCAGGTAGGCGTCGATCCGGCTGGGTTTGAAGGCCGAGGTCGGGGCGGAGGGCGTTGTCATCCTGGTTCCGAAAAGGGGTGGTTGGGGCGCTGGCCTGCCCCGGTATTCATGGCTGACCGGCGCCGCCATCGTATGGGAATCGAGGACACGAGGGCTTGTTGCAGATCAAGAAAATGGCACGGCCAAGTGAAGGATTGACGCCACAGAGGGCAGGCCTATACTTGTCATTCGTCACCATTACTTGCTTTGGGTATCAATCATGTGGGCATCCTTGAGAACGGCTGCATATCTGGTACTCACGCTGTCTGGCACGGCCGCCTGGGCACAGGACGATGCGCTGATGGTGCGTGGCACCTATCTGGCCGATGGCGTCGTCGCCTGTGCCAACTGCCATATCGCGCGGGGCGATCGGGGCCAACCGCTGTTCGACCAAGGCCTGTCGGGCGGCATGGTATTCGATGATGCGGCATTCAAGGCCTATGCCCCGAACATCACCCCCGATCCCGAGACAGGCATTGGCCGGTGGACGGATGCACAGCTGGGCAAGGCCATCCGCGAAGGCATCCGGCCAGATGGCAGCCTGATCGGCCCCCCCATGCCGATCTCGTTCTATCGGAATCTGTCCGATGCGGACCTGGCCGCCATCATCGCCTATCTTCGAGCCCAGCCGCCGGTGCGCCATGTCGTCGAAAAATCGGTATACCGCATCCCGCTGCCGTCCAGTTATGGCCCACCGGTCTCCGGGGTCACGACGCCCGCCGCCACGGATACGCTGAAATACGGCGAATATCTGGCCAACATCGGGCATTGCATGGATTGCCATACCCCGCGCGACAACAAGGGCATGCTGCTCATGGATCATCTGGGCGCGGGCGGGCAGGTGCTGAAAGGGCCGGGCGGCGATGTCGTGACCCCTAACCTGACACCGGACCCCAGCGGTCTGAAGACCTGGACGGATGCGCAGATCGAGCGCGCCATCCGCGAAGGCATCAACAAGGATGGCACCCGCCTGCAGCCCATCATGGCCTTTGGCTGGTACAAGAACATCAGCGGCCCGGACATGAGCGCGCTGATCGCTTATCTGAGATCGCTCAAACCCCAGCCGTTCGCCGATAAGAAATAGGCGTTGTCACGCGGCCGCACCTGGGCAGCTGCTGGTGGATTGGGCGGCCTGGTGCTGGGGTCAGGCCAGCACCAAGGCCGTGGAGACAGCGGTATTCAGCTTGAAGGTGGCGACCAGGTCCGCCAGGGTGTCGGCCTGCTGCTGCAGGCTGGCGGCTGCTGCTGCGGATTCTTCCACCAGGCTGGCATTTTGGCGGGTGACGTCATCCATCTGGGTGATCGCCGTGTTGATTTCCTCGATCCCGCTGGTCTGTTCGCGGTTGGCGGCGCTGATCTCGTTCATGATGTCCGTCACGCTGTGAATCGCGTCCATGATGCCCTGCATGGACGCCCCCGCGTTGCTGGCCTGCTGGTTGCCGCTGGCGATGGCGGCCACGGATGCGTCGATCAGGGTCTTGATTTCCCGGGCTGCGGAGGCCGAGCGTTGGGCGAGCGCCCGGACTTCCGAGGCCACCACGGCGAATCCGCGCCCTTGTTCGCCGGCGCGTGCGGCCTCGACCGCAGCGTTCAGGGCCAGGATATTGGTCTGAAAGGCGATCGAGTCGATCACGCCGATGATGTCCACGATCTGCTGCGACTGCGTGTGGATGGCCCCCATGGTGTTGACCAGTTCGGTGACCAGGGCGCCGCCGGTGGCGGCGGTCTGGGTGGCGGATGCCGCCAGGCTGTTGGCCTGCTGGGCATTATCGGCATTCTGGCGCACGGTGGCGGTGATTTCCTCCATCGTGGCGGCGGTTTCGGTCAGAGAGCTGGCCTGTTCTTCGGTGCGCGAGGACAGGTCCAGATTGCCGGAGGTGATCTGAGCGGCTGCCGTGGCGATCGATGTGGCGCCGTTGCGCAGTTCGCTGACCGTGTTTTTGAGGCCTTGCGACATCTGATCCAGGGCCTGTTCGAGCGCCGTGATCTCGTCCTTGCCGCGCGGGTAGATCTGCTGGCTGAGATCCCGGCCAGCGACGGATTTGGCCAGCGCGACAGTGGCCCGCAGCGGCCCGGTGATGGACCGCGTGACCTGCCAGGCGAACAGCAGACCCAGCAGCAGGGCCAGCACGGTGGCGGCGGCCACCAGCACCATGCCGGCGCGGTTGCTGGCGTGCAGGTCCTGGGTGTTGCGGTCGATCAGGTCTTTTTGGTAGGCCAGCAGGTTGCTGACGCTGCCGACGTAGGCGCTCAGGTAGTTGGCCATGTCGTGGTCGTAGAACTGTTTGGCGGCGGCTTCGTTGCCCGATTCCTGGTTCTTGATGGCAGCGGCCCGGGCGCCGGTGTATTCCGACCGCTTTTGCTGCACGATGTCAAAGAGCTTGCGGGCTTGCGGGTCGCGGATGCTGGCGTCGACCTGTTTTTGCAGCGCGGATATCTTCGCGCTGGTGGCCGTCATGTCTTTCTTGATCAGGTCGTTCAGTTCGTCATTGTCCGTCTTGGACACCGTTGTGGTGCGCAAGGCGTTCATGGCGGTGTTCTTTTCCCATTCTGAGATCAGCCGTTCGGTCTTCAGGAGACCGTCTGTGATGCCCGCCGTCTGATCGCTGCTGCCCTGCATGCGCCAGATGCTGATGCCGGCGGTGACCAGCAACAGCAGAATGATCAGGCTGAATCCGAGGGTGAGCCTGGTGGCGATGGTCAGCGTGCGCATGAGAGAGCCTTTCGTGTGTGTGTGGGGGGGCTGCCGGGGGGCTGTGAACATTCTGTCTGAAAAGATACGTTTCGCCAACATTGGCGTGGGCTGCGGGGGTAAACCCGTGGCGAAGTGTCGCGGATGCGCCTCTGGGCCGGTGCGTGCTACAAATTCAGAGTCCAGGTTTCGAGAAAGGCATGTTCATGACCATGAATTCGCATCGTATGGATTCCGCTCGTCTGGAGGCCTTTTCCGATGGCGTGATGGCCGTCGCTCTGACCATCATGGTGTTGGAACTCAAGCCGCCGCATGCGCCCGAGTGGCAAGTGTTGATGGCCCAGTGGCCGGTGGCCCTGTACGGTTTTGTGCTGCTGATGGCTGCGGGCGGCTTCTTTCTGCTGCAGCACGAGATCGTGCTGTTCAATGGGCGGGATTCGGTGCTGGCGAAAGCCGTCGGGCGCGACACCAAGGGCAAGATCACGGCAGCGCTGTATCTGGCCGCCTTGCTGGTGGTGTCCTGGTGGCCTTATCTGTCCTGCTTCCTGTATGCCGTCGTGGCCGCGATCTGGTTCATTCCCGACCGCCGGTTCGAGCGTGAAGTCATGCGGTGACGGTCGCCACCGCCGGGCGCGGCGCCGGGTCCGCTGGCGCGTTCCATGGTCTGCATCAACGGGACCCCTTCCATTCGAGAGATCTTTTTGTTAGCCTCCAGGTGCCGACCGTCTGGAGCGTTGTATGGGGCGAAGGCCATATGCAGCACCAGTTGACTACGGATCCAAGGAAAAACCATGGGAGCTTTGCCGCTGGGCAGACGAGGCAGCTTTGTTTTACTGATGATTTCGATGCTGTGGCTGGCGGGCTGCTCGGGTGACGCCGCCGAGCCGGTCGCGAAAAAATCCAACATCCTTTTCATTGTCATCGACGACTTCGGTCTGGATCAGATGACATCCTACGGCTATGGCGGTGCACTGCCGCCCAAGACGCCCAACCTGACGGCGATAGCCAAAGCGGGGCTGCAGTTCCGTTCCGCCTGGGCCATGCCGACCTGCACGCCCACGCGCGCCACCTTCTTTACCGGGCGCTATCCCTCTGCCACGAATATCCTGAACGCCGTGGTGTCGACCGACCTGGCCAACTCCGAGATCTCGCCCTACGAACTGACGCTTCCCAAGCTGTTGCGCACACAAGGATACGTCAGTGCGCTGATCGGCAAGATGCATTTGACCGGCACCGACCTGGGCACGGCCTCGAACCTGCCCTACGGGTATCAAACCATGTGGAAACTGGGTTGGGACTACTTCGACGGCTACCTGGATGGCGCGCCGTTTCCCATCGATACGCGGGCAGGGCGCAGCAACGTGGCCGAAGGAACCCACAAGTGCGGCTTTGTCGCGAATACAACCATGGATTCCGCGAACGGCGCAGATACCGGTGCTTGCTACGCGGTGACCGGCGCTTGCAATTCCATTACGCGAAGTCCTGGCATCAGCACACCTGGCCGCACGTGCATGGAACGCGGCGGTATTTTTGATCCGAACCAGTCCTGCCAAGTCAGCCGGCCTGCTTACCTGGACTTCGCAACGCAGAACGGCTACTACACCGGCGCATTCGTCCAGAGCTGGCCTGACGGCAGCACCCAGAAGGTTGGGGCCGAGGACCCGTCGGCGCGTGGCTACCGCAGCACCCTGGAAACCGACCGCGCTGTCGCCTGGGTGCGCCAGCAGAGCAAAGACACCCCCTGGATGATGTCCTTGGGCTATTCCGCCATTCACGCCCCGCTTCAGGTGCCGCCTGTGGCCCTGATCTCCAGCAGCACACCAGGCAGGAATGACAATCTGATCTGTTCGCCCGCCAGCGATCTGGAAGGCGTGCCTGGCCAGATCACGTCCGTGGTCGATGATCATATCGTCACCAACTTGATGGTCGAGGCCATGGACACCGAGATCGGTCGCTTGCTGGTCGAAGTCGGTTTGGCGACCTGGAACCCGGATGGTACGCTGAACTACCAGCCGGAAAAGACCAATACGGTGGTGGTTGTCATGGGCGATAACGGAACCTATGTCAACAGCGTGAAATTCACGGAACCCGGGAAATTCGACCCCACACGCGCCAAAGCGTTCCCTTATCAGACCGGAGTCTCGGTGCCGCTATTGATCGCCGGCCCCATGGTTCAGCAGCCTGGGCGTGAAATCACCCACCAGGTCAGTTCGCCCGATCTATATCGCCTGTTTGCGGAAATCGCCGGCGCCGATGTGGCAGCCAGTATTCCGGCCGATCGTCCCTTGGATGCCCAGCCGATGCTGGCCTATTTGACCGCTCCCGACCAGGGGGCGATCCGCAGTCTGAATTTTTCTGAAATGGGTACCAATTTCACCAATCCATCCATGACCACCACGCCCCAGCCTTGCGTGGTGGAAGCGGCGAAGGTATGTTTCACCATCTTTCCCCAGAAGGCGCTGTGCGACGATCAGGGCGGCATCTGGTACGGCGCCGGTGCCGTAGATCCGGGCGTTCCGGCCACGGGATTCAGCCAGTGCGGGCAGGTGATGTCTTACCGGAAGTCCCTGGATGCTAGTGACAAGGTCGACGTTCTGCCCGACTCGCAGAAGGCGGTCAGCGACGGCACCTACAAACTGGTGCGTCTGAACCGCAAGACGTATACCGTCGATACTGCGAATCCGGTGAATTCGTCCTATATCGAGAACCAGAACACGGACGAACTATACAAGATCGACATGGCCGTGCCGAACCCGGCACTCGACAGAATCGACAATGCCATCGCCATCGGTTCGCCCACCATCACAGCGATCTTGCCGCCCGAGGCTCAACAGCCCTACAGCACGCTGAAGGCGGAAATGGACCGGCGCGATCAGATCGCCGCCTATAACTACACCTACGACACGGTTCACTGTCCGGGCGACGGGAACCGAGACGGTGTGGTGGATCAGGAAGATCTGGACCTCTGGTCGGAACTCAGCCAGCTGAACCTGAACGGCGGCGTGGCGCAGTCCAGTTGGTACGATCTTGACCACGACGGAAAGACCGATGTGGCTGATCGCAGCCTGATTCAGGCTAATCTGGGGACCAGTTGCGCCTTGAGCCCGCTCTAAGCCGCCCGCTCGGTTCGAGCGGGCAGTGACGGTCGCCGTCGCCGGGCGTGGCGCCAAGTCCAACGGCGCGTTCCATGATCTGCATCAATGGGGCGCTATGGACAGGCTCCGCCGCGCCCTCGGTAGGCGCATTCCGAGGCTATGATCATGTCATAAGCGGTCCGTTTGATCCTTGGGAGATTTCTTTGAATATCAACGCCATTCTCGTTCCGGTGGACGGCTCTGCGTCCTCGCTGCATGCGGTTGAATTCGCGCTTCAGGCGGTTCGGGGCCGCGACGACATCGCCTTGCATGTCCTGACGGTGCAGGCGCCGATCATCTCGGGCAATGTCCGGCGGTTCATCTCCGCCGAGACGATTGCCGACTATTACCAGGACGAAGGCCGCCAGGCGCTGCAAGCCGCCAAGACCGTTCTGGACGAATCCGGTGTGGCCTACCAGGCGCACATACAGGTTGGTCCGATCGCGGAAACCATCCATCGTTTCGCCGGAGAACACGGCTGCGGGCTGATCGTCATGGGCACGCGGGGACTGGGCTCGGTTACCGGGCTGCTCATGGGTTCGGTCGCCACCAAGGTGCTGAGCCTGGCCGATGTGCCCGTCACGCTGGTGAAGTAGGCCCGGCATCGGGGGGCCGCATCCGGCATTGCGCGCTCCATCGTGGCGGCACTGCGCGGCATTCCGGCAGGCAGGCCCCGCAGATGCTTCGCCGATCATTATCAACCGCAAGAATCGGAGTGCCTGTGATGGAAACTCTGCGTATTCTGGCCATGTGATTGATGATGACAGGCCTTTTGCCATGGATGAGATCCTAGCCTATGAAACGGAAGACGAACGCTGGGCGGCCGTGCAGGCGCGCGATGCCGCCGCCGATGGCCATTTCGTCTACGCGGTGCGCACCACGGGCGTGTACTGCCGGCCCAGTTCTACGGCGCGGCTGCCAAAGCGCGAGAACGTGGAGTTCTTCGGTACGGCGGCCGACGCCGAGGCAGCGGGCTATCGGGGCAGTCGTCGCGCCCACGGCGACCAGACCAGCGTTGCGGCCCAGCGAGCTGCGGTAGTGGCCCGAGTCTGCCGCATGATAGAGGCATCGGGAACGCCGCCTCGGCTCGATGCTCTGGCCGCCGAAGCGGGCATGAGCCCGTTTCATTTCCACCGCCTGTTCAAGGCTGAGACCGGCCTGACACCCAAGGCGTACGGCGTGGCCTGGCGTGCACGCAAGCTGCGCGAAGAACTGGGCAGCGCCGACGCCTCGATCACCGAGGCCATCTATGGCGCGGGCTTCAATTCCAATAGCCGCTTCTACGAAGCCTCCGGGCACTTGTTGGGCATGCGCGCGCGGGACTATCGCGCGGGTGGCGCCGGCGCGGTCATTCGCTTCGCGGTGGGCCAGTGCTCGCTGGGTGCCATCCTGGTGGCCCAGAGCCAGCGCGGCATCTGCGCCATCCTGTTGGGCGAGGACCCGGATCTTCTGGCGCGTGACCTGCAGGATCAGTTCCCCAGGGCCGAAATCATCGGTTGCGACGACGAGTTCGAGCAGCTGGTGGCGGAAGTCGTAGGCTTCATCGAAGCTCCCTCGGTGGGGCTGCATCTGCCCTTGGATGTGCAGGGCACGGCCTTTCAGGAGCGCGTCTGGCGTGCCCTGCGCGAGATTCCGCCCGGCATGACCCTGAGCTATTCCGAGATCGCCCAGCGCATCGGGTCGCCCAAGGCGGTGCGGGCCGTGGCGCGGGCCTGCGCCACGAACCACATTGCCGTGGCTATCCCTTGCCATCGCGTCGTGCGGCGCGATGGCGACCTGGCTGGCTATCGCTGGGGCGTGGAACGCAAGCGCGAGCTGCTGCGCCGTGAGACCGAGCACTGACGGGGGGCCGTGTCTTCGCTGACACGATCCTCGACCATCTGAACTGGGCGGACATCGGCTTGCAGTGGAACGCCGAAGCCCATGAAACCGTGGCTATTGCTGCGCCCGGAATTGCTTTTCGATGGCCTCGGCCGCCCGCAGGCTCAGGGCGGCGATCGTCAGGCTGGGATTGGCGGTTCCCCCTGTGGGGAACACGCTGGACCCCAGGATGAACAGGTTCTGGTGATCGTGGCTGCGCAGTTGCGCATCGACCACCGAATGATCGGGGTCCGAGCCCATGCGGCATGTACCCATGATATGCCCGGCACCGAAGAAGTCGGTGGCATGCTGGATGGCACTGGCCTGCAGCTGCCCGAAGATTTCGCCGTGATCCTGCCTGGCCTGCTGCATGCCTTGGCGGGCGTAATCGCCGACGCGATAGTGGATGTGCGGCAGAGGCACTCCGTAATAGTCTGTCTTTGTGGCGTCCAGCGTGACCCGGTTGTCGGCCTCGGGCAATTGCTCGGTCAGGGCGGTCAGGCGCAAGTGGCGGGATGTTTCGTGGGCCAGGGCCCGATCCAGGTCGGCGGCCGAAAGGCCGCGACCGGCCATCTGGGCTGCCAGTGTCAGCGGGGCCCCGGTTGGCCAGTTCCAGCCGTCGTTGCCGATTTCGATGCGGTAGGCGCTGCGGTCGCCGCGAAAGCCGCCATCGCGCAGGTTTTCGATGCCCGAGGTGGACAGGGGGCCCCGGTAGGGGTAGACCGGGTCGTGGCTGAGCGCCCATGAAAGCTGCACGGGGTGGTCCATCAGATTCCTGCCCACCTGATCGGACCGGTTGGCCAGCCCCCGGGGCCAAGCCTCGGATTTCGAGGCCAGCAGCAGCCGGGGGGTTTCGATGGCGTGACAGGCCAGCACGAATATCGGCGCCTGGACTTCGCCTTCGGATTGGTCCCAGCGGCGGAATCGGGCCGAACGGATCCGGCCCTGCGCATCGGGAACCAGTTGCACCACCGTACTCTGGTCGAGCAGCCGGGCGCCGGCGGCCTGGGCCTGCTTCAGGTGGACTGTGGCGTCGTACTTGGCCTGCACCGGGCAGACCGGGATGCAGCTGGAACTGCCGCAGCACGGGGGCCTTTGGTCATGCACGACCGAATTGCGCGCCTGAGGGGTGGCCTGGACCTGGAATCGAGTGTCCTTCAGCGCCTGCGTCAGGGTACGGTCCAGATAGCTTTGCGGGATGGGCGGCAGCAGAAAGGCCCCGCTGCGCGGCGAACCCAGGTCATGGTCCGAATCCCCGGAAACCCCCAGGGCGTGCTCGGCCTGCAGGTAATAAGGCTCCAGGTCGGAATAGACAATGGGCCAGTCCACGCCCCGGCCGTGTAGCGTCTGCAATTGAAAGTCGGACGGCAGCAGGCGCAGGCAGGTGCCCAGCCAGTGCCAGGTGGTGCCCCCGACCACCTTCAGATAGGTGCTTTTGAAGAAGTCCGGGCCTTCCTGCTGGTACCAGTCGCCCGGGCGGTCCGTGGTGGGGTGCGTGGCTTCAGGCTGGATGGGGTAGGCGCATTCGGGCACCTTGATGGCGGCATTCCAGAAATTCTGCACGGCCTGGGATCGGTCCACGGGCTTGCCGGCCTCGAGAATGAGGACCTGCAGGCCCGACCGGGCCAGGCGCGCGGCCGCCAGTGCGCCGGCCACGCCGGACCCGACAATCACCACATCTGCTTGCAAGGGAGAGGCCATGGGATTCCTTGTGAACGAGGGGTCAGGCGATACGGGTTTCGGGGGGCTCGGACCAGTAGCCCGTGGGGCCTCCGCAACTGCCGGGCGCGTGCAGGAACGAGGCGCTGCGCCAGGCCAGCGCATGCACAAAACCGACCAGGACGGTGCCCGACGGGGTATCCATCAGGCCGGAAAACCAGACGGCGCGCAGTTCGGCGGCCAATGCCGGATCGGCTTGCGTATCCTGTTGCAGGGCGTGCAGTCCGGCCGTCTTGCCCTGGGCCTGGAGTGCCAGCAGGATGTGCTGTGCCATGGTGCGATCCAGTGCCGCAGGAGGGCGCTGGCAGAGGGCGGCGCTGAACTGGATGAATTCATCCAGGGACGGCGCGGGGACTTGCGCCCACACGCGGGCGGGCAGCCCCAATGTGAAAGCGGATGCGGCGCCCAAGAGCAGGGAACGACGTTGAGTGTCCATATGAGCCTTTCAAAGGACGCCCAGGATTCGGGCTCAAGGCCCATCATACCGGCTGCGAGGACAAGCAGCCGGATTCTCCGTCAGCCGTCCCGCTGTTCGCCCAAAAACAAGACGCCCAACTGAAAAACAGTTGGGCGTCGATTCTGGTGGAGACGAGGAGGATCGAACTCCCGACCTTCGCATTGCGAACGCGACGCTCTCCCAGCTGAGCTACGTCCCCGAAAGACGGAAATTCTAGCATAGAAACGTGGCTCTGCATGGGGTGCGGGCCTCGGCAATCCCCGTTCTGGTTACGGCGCTGGCCGTCAGGCGGGCAGCCGCAGTCTGGCGGGGCGGCGGGCCTGCCATCGGCGACGATATAATGGCAGATTGTCTTTCATCTCTGGCTACTTCGGATTCCCATGAGCACAACCATTCTAGAAAATCTGCCGGTCGGGCAGAAGGTCGGCATCGCCTTTTCCGGCGGCCTGGATACCAGCGCCGCGCTGCTGTGGATGAAGAACAAGGGTGCCATCCCGTTTGCCTATACAGCCAACCTGGGCCAGCCCGACGAGCCGGACTATGACGAGATCCCCCGCAAAGCCCTGCGCTATGGCGCGAAGGGCGCGCGCCTGGTGGATTGCCGCGCGCAGCTGGTGGCCGAGGGCATCGCCGCGCTGCAGTGCAATGCCTTTCATATTTCCACGGGCGGCGTCACGTATTTCAACACCACGCCGATCGGGCGCGCCGTCACGGGCACCATGCTGGTGTCGGCCATGCGCGAGGACGACGTGCATATCTGGGGCGATGGCAGCACCTTCAAGGGCAACGACATCGAACGCTTCTACCGTTATGGCCTGCTGACCAATCCAGACCTGAAGATCTACAAGCCCTGGCTGGACCAGCTGTTCATCGACGAACTGGGTGGCCGGGCGGAAATGTCCCAGTATCTGCAGGAAAACGGCTTTGACTACAAGATGTCGGCTGAAAAGGCCTATTCCACGGATTCCAACATGCTGGGCGCCACCCACGAGGCCAAGGACCTGGAGCACCTGAATTCCGGCATCCGCATCGTCGATCCCATCATGGGGGTGGCGTTCTGGAAACCGGAAGTCGATGTAAAGGCGGAAGAAGTCACCGTGCGCTTCGAGGAAGGCCATCCGGTGGCCCTGAACGGGGTGGAGTACGCCGACGCGGTGGAACTGATGCTGGAAGCCAACCGCATCGGCGGGCGCCACGGGCTGGGCATGAGCGACCAGATCGAGAACCGCATCATCGAGGCCAAGAGCCGCGGCATCTACGAGGCCCCGGGCATGGCGCTGCTGCACATCGCCTACGAACGCCTGGTCACCGGCATCCACAACGAAGACACCATCGAACAGTACCGCATCAACGGCTTGCGGCTGGGCCGCCTGCTGTATCAGGGGCGCTGGTTCGATCCGCAGGCCATCATGCTGCGCGAAACGGCGCAGCGCTGGGTGGCGCGGGCCATCACCGGCGAGGTCACGCTGGAACTGCGTCGGGGCAATGATTATTCGCTCCTGAATACCGAATCGCCCAACCTGACCTATCACCCCGACCGCCTGACCATGGAAAAGGGCGAATCCATGTTCTCGCCGCTGGATCGCATCGGTCAGTTGACCATGCGCAATCTGGACATTGTCGATACGCGCGCAAAGCTGTTCACCTACACGCAGGTGGGGCTGTTGGCGAAAACCGGCCAGTCCGACATTCCGCAGATCCGTCAGGACTCCGACAAGCAGTAAGCGTTCGATCCGCCGGGGGCAGGCAAACCGCGCCAGATGCATGCCGGCTTGCCTGTACGCCGGGTACCCGGACGTGACAAGGGCCGCTGAAATCATCTTTCAGCGGCCCTTGGCGTTTTGATCGAAGCTTGGGGGGCAGCCCGGTTACATGAGCCGGGCGTTGTCAGATCTCAGGCACGCCTTCGATCGGTTCGGCAGTGTCCGTGGTCTGCAGGTGGTTGCTGTCGGCGAAATCGCAGGCGAATTTCCAGGCCAGGGGTTCCAGCTGGCGCAGGCGGTGATCGATCACGACGCAGGGAGTGCCGTCGATGGTGCGCGGCATGGCGTAAGGGGAATAGGACAGTGGATTGTGGATGGATCCAGCGGGGCGAAACTGGGACAGCACGCCGGCCAGTCGTTCGGCCCAGTCGCTGGGTCGGAATCGCTGGCCATCCATGGTTTTGCCGTGGATGATCAAGTGCTGGATGGGGTGATTCATGTATGTTCCAAAGACGGGGCACGCCTGGCGTCCAGGTGCGCAACATCCCCTACGCCGCGCATTGTATCCGATCGGCGTTTTGCGCGTCCTGCAGGGGCACGGTAATATGGTCCCTTTGCATAGGGTTTCCCATGTCTGCAGCCAATCCCACCGGGCCTTTGCGGCATTTTTTGCAGTTGCGTGATTTCTCGGAAGACGAAATCCATTATGTGATCGACCGCGCGCGCCTGATCAAGGACAAGTTCAAGCGCTACCAGCCGCATCACACGCTGCACGACCGCAATCTGGCCATGGTGTTCGAGAAGGCCAGCACGCGGACCCGGGTGTCGTTCGAGGCCGGCATGTACCAGTTGGGCGGGTCGGTCATCTACCTGACCACAGAAGGCTCGCAGCTGGGGCGCTCCGAACCCATCGAGGACACGGCCCGCGTCATTTCGCGCATGGTCGACCTGGTGATGATCCGCACCTTCGAGCAGACCCGGATCGAACGGTTCGCCGCGCATTCGCGCGTGCCGGTCATCAATGGCCTGACCAACGAATTCCACCCCTGCCAGATCCTGGCCGACATCCTGACCTTCGTCGAGCATCGCGGGTCGATCCGAGGCAAGACCGTGGCCTGGATCGGCGACGCCAACAACATGGCCTATACCTGGCTGCAGGCTGCCGAATTGCTGGGCTTTACGCTGCATGTGTCGGCGCCGGCCGGTTATCGCCTGGATCCCCTGCGGGTGGGGCAGCAGCCGGCATCCGTGCTGCGCGAGTTCGACGACCCCCTGGATGCCTGCAGAGACGCCGATCTGGTCACGACCGACGTCTGGACCAGCATGGGCTACGAAACTGAAAACGAGGCCCGTCGCCTGGCCTTTGCCGATTGGTGTGTCGATGCGCAGATGATGGCAGCCGCACAGCCGGATGCGGTGTTCATGCACTGCCTGCCCGCTCATCGCGGCGAAGAAGTGACGGGCGATGTGATCGACGGTCCGCAAAGCGTGGTCTGGGACGAGGCCGAGAACCGTCTGCATGTGCAAAAGGCCTTGATGGAGTTCCTGCTGCTGGGCCGCCAGTAGGGGAAAAGGGCATATATGAAAAAGGACGCCGAAGGCGTCCTTTTTCTACAGTACAAGCGGCGTTTCGTCGATCAGGCCAGCGCCTTGATGGCGGCCGACAGGCGGCTTTTATGACGGGCGGCCTTGTTCTTGTGGATGATCTGTTTGTCGGCAACGCGATCGATCACGCTGCTGGCTTTGCGAAAGACTTCGTTGGCAGCGGCCTGGTCACCGGCATCGATGGCCTGGCGCACGCGTTTGATCGCGGTGCGCAGCATCGAACGAATGCTGGCATTGTGTTTGTTCTGGGCAACGGCCTGGCGGGCGCGTTTACGGGCTTGTGCGGAATTGGCCATAAGGTGTTATCTGGTTCGCGTAAATAGAAACGGTTGCTTGGACTGCAAAAGCAAAGACGGTAAGTGTATCCTACGACTGCCTGCGTGTAAAGTCTTTGGGTCGAAAACCGAATAAAAACAAGGTGCTGAAGTAGGCCAGGGCCGATGCCGTCAGCACCCCCAGCAGCCAGGCAACCCGGGCGGCGGGATGGGCGCCCAGGGCGACCCAATCCAGGTGGCGGTCGGCCCAGATCAGCACCGCTGCCAGAGCCGCCAGGGCGGGCAGCAGCTTCAGGGTGAAGCCCCACCATCCGGACAGCGGGGTGTACAGCTTGCGTCGGCGCAGCAGGACCACCAGGCACAGCGCATTGGCGCTGGCGCCCAGGCCGATGGACAGCGCCAGGCCTGCATGGGCCAGCCAGGGCACCAGGATCAGGTTCATCAGCTGGGTGAACACCAGCACGGCGATGGCGATGCGCACCGGGGTACGGATGTCCTGCTTGGCGTAGAAGCCCGGGGCCAGAATCTTGATGGCCAGCAGGCCGAGCAGGCCTGCAGCATAGGCGGTGACCGCCAGTTGCGTCTGGGCCACGTCGCCAGCTGAAAAAGCGCCGTAGTTGAACAGCGTGGCCACCAGCCCATCGGCCAGCAGCGACATGCCCAGCGCGGCGGGCAGGCCCAGCAGCAGCACCAGCCGCAGGCCCCAGTCCAGCAGCGCGTTGTAGGCGGTGTGGTCATCGCGGGCATGGGCGGCCGACAGGCTGGGCAGCAGCACTGTGCCCAGAGCGACGCCCAGCAGGGCGGTGGGAAATTCCATCAGGCGATCGGCAAAGGACAGCCAGGTAACGCTGCCGGGTGCCAGCCAGGTGGCGATGTTGGTGTTGATCAGCAGCGACAACTGGGCGACCGATACCCCCAGGGTCGCGGGCAGCATCTGCCGCAGGATGCGGCGCACGGTAGGGTCTTGCCAGGCGGTGCGCAGTCCCTGGCCGTAGCGCGGCAGCAGGCCCAGGCGTCCCAGGGCGACCCATTGCACGGCCAGCTGCAGGATGCCGCCTGCCAGCACCCCGACGGCCAGCGCGTGGATGGGCTGTTCCATGCTGTCCGCCAGCAGCAGGCTGGCGCCGATCATGGACAGGTTCAGCAGGACCGGGGTGAAGGCCGGCACGGCGAAGCGGCTGAAGGTGTTCAGCACGCCGGAGGCGAAGGCCACCAGCGACATGCAGATGATGTAGGGGAACATCAGCCGCGTCATCCAGATGGCCTCCTGGAATTCGGCAGCGCGGGATGCGGTGCGCATGCCGCTGGCCATGGCGGTGACCACCCAGGCGGCACCCAGAATCCCCACGAGCGTGACGATGCACAGCGCGACGAACAGCAGCAGGGCGACGCGGTCCAGCAGGCGGCGCAGTGTGTCGTGGTCGCCACGCTGGCGGACTTCGCCCAGAATAGGTACGAAAGCCTGCGAAAACGCGCCTTCGGCGAACAGGCGGCGCAGCAGGTTCGGGATGCGGAAAGCCACCCAGAACGCGTCGGTCAGCGGCCCGGCCCCGTACACGCTGGCGATGAGCACATCGCGCAGCATGCCGGTCACACGGGAAAACAGCGTCAGGCCACTGATCGTAGCCGCCGAGCGCAGCAGGCTCATAGAGGTGCAGGTGGCGGGTAGTGGCCGCGTGGCACAGGGGCAAACACTACTTCGGCGCCATCCGGATGGCGCCATCCAGGCGGATGGTTTCGCCGTTGAGCATGTCGTTGTCCAGGATGCTGAGGACCAGTTTGGCGTAGTCTTCCGGGCGGCCCAGGCGGGACGGGAACGGTACGCTGGCGGCCAGTGAGTCCTGGACTTCCTGGGGCATGCCGAACAGCATTGGCGTGCCGAAGATGCCTGGGGCGATCGTCATGCAGCGCACGCCCAGGCGGGACAGGTCGCGGGCGATCGCCAGGGTCATGCCGACGATGCCGGCCTTGGATGCGGCATAGGCGGATTGCCCGATCTGGCCGTCGTAGGCGGCGACCGAGGCGGTGTTGACGATGACGCCACGCTCGCCGGTGGCTTGCGGTTCGTTGGCGGTCATGGCCTGGGCGGCCAGGCGCGCCATATTGAACGAGCCCACCAGGTTGATGTCGATGACGCGGCGAAACAGAGCCAGGTCGTGCGGGCCGTTCTTGCCGACGATACGCGATGCCGGCGCGATGCCGGCGCAGTTGACCAGGCAGCGCAGCGGGCCTTGCGCCGTGGCGGCGTCGACGGCCGCCTGGGCATCGGCTTCGGAGGTCACGTCGCAGTGTACGTAGGTCTGGCCGAGTTCGGCCGCCAGGGCTTGGCCGGTTTCGTCCTGGACGTCGGCCAGCACGATGCGGGCGCCCTGGGCTGCCAGGGCGCGGGCGGTGCCGGCCCCGAGGCCGGAGGCCCCGCCGGTAATGAGAATGACTTGGTTGCGGATGTCCATGGTGGTCCGTGGGTCAGGCAGCTGAATGGGCGCGCAGGATGCCCAGGATGCGTGCGCGGATCTCGTCGACCGAGCCCACGCCGGAGATCTTCGCGTAGTGCGGAGCGTGGTTGTCGCCAGTGGCGGCCCACTGCGAGTAGTAGTCCACCAGCGGACGGGTCTGGTCGCGATAGACCGACAGGCGGTGGCGCACGGTATCCTCGCGGTCGTCGTCGCGCTGGATCAGCGGTTCGCCGGTCTCGTTGTCCAGGCCCTCGCGCTGCGGTGGGTTGAAGGTGACGTGATAGGTACGGCCGCTGGCCACATGCACGCGACGCCCGCTCATGCGTTCGATGATGTTTTCCTCGGGAACGCTGATCTCGATCACGTAGTCCAGCGCCACCTGTGCGTTTTTCAGCGCGTCGGCCTGAGGAATGGTGCGCGGGAATCCGTCGAACAGGTAGCCGCTCTGGCAGTCCGGTTGAGTGAGGCGGTCACGCACCAGGCCGATGATGATGTCGTCGGATACCAGGCCGCCCTGGTCCATGATCTTTTTGGCTTCCAGCCCCAGCGGGGTTTGCGCCTTGACGGCGGCACGCAGCATGTCGCCGGTCGAGATCTGCGGAATGCCGAACGTTTCAGTGATGAACGCGGCCTGGGTACCCTTGCCCGCCCCCGGGGGGCCTAGCAGAATCAAGCGCATGATTTCCTCCGATAGTATTTTTCAAATTTTTCCGATTATGCCGCAACGCAGCAATCACTGCAGGGATTCCTGACGCGTGGCGTTCATGTGGTGGCAAACAGGGCGCGCACCCGGGCCAGGTCTTCGGCGGTGTCGACACCACGGGCGGGAAGCTCCGGGATCTGGTGGACGAAGATCGGGAAACCCTGTTCCAGGGCACGCAGTTGTTCCAGCGATTCGATGTGCTCCAGCCGCCCGGGGGGCAATTCGGGGAAGGTCTGCAGAAAGCCTGCTCGGTAGGCATACAGGCCGATGTGATGCAGGGCGGGCAGGCCGGGCGCCAGGCGCTGCTGGCCGTCGGCCAGGGCGTCCCGGGCCCAGGGAATGGGGGCTCGCGAAAAATACAGGGCCCGCTGGCGACTGTCGCACACGACCTTGACCGCATTGGGGTCGAACAGCGTGTCGGCGCTGGTGATCGGTGCGGCACAGGTGGTGATGGCAGCGTCGGCGTGCTGTTGCAGCAGGTCGGCGACGGCATCGATCAGGGCGGGGTCGATCAGTGGTTCGTCGCCCTGGACGTTGACCACGATGGCGGAATCGTCCAACCCCAGTTGCTGCGCGACTTCGGACAGGCGGTCGGTGCCCGTGGGATGGTCGGGGCGGGTCATCAGGGCATCGATGCCGTGGTCGGCGGCGGCCCTGAGGATGTCCGCATGGTCGGTGGCGATGAGGACGCGGTCGGCGCCCGAGCGGGCTGCCTGGCGGGCCGTGCGCACCACCATGGGCAGGCCGCCGATGTCCAGCAGCGGCTTGCCCGGCAGGCGGGTGGATGCGGCTCGTGCCGGGATGACGACCGTGAAGCTCATGTCTGAGCGGGCGCAGCGTCGAGTTCGCGGGCTTCGCCGGGCAGCATGACGGGCACGCCGTCGCGGATCGGGAAGGCGAGGCGGTCAGCCGAGCAGATCAGTTCCTGGTGCTCGCGGTCATGGCGCAAGGTGCTCTTGCAGATGGGACACACGAGGATCTGCAGCAAACGGTTTTCCATGGAGGGCGGGTATCGGGTGGGGTGGAGAAGAGAACAGTTTAATGCCTGATGCCCTGCTTGTGCGGCAAAGCTGCACGAAGCGCCTGCAGGCGGGTTTCCAGGGTGTCCAGCCATGCGGGATCGGAAAACGCCGGGATCGCATGCACCGTCCAGAGCCTGGGGTCGTACGGGGGCGCGTATTTGACGGCGTCCTTGGCGGTGATCAGGATGGGACCAGGCGGCAGGGCCCGCAGATCGTCTGGGGATGGGGCCTGGTGGTCGGGGCTGCTCAAGGTCTGTGTCAACGCCAGTCCGGCCAGCCGCAGCATGGCGAAGAATCGCTGCGGCTGGCCGATGCCGGCGGCGGCGCTGCAGGGGGTCTGCCCCTGCGCGGCCCGCCAGGAGGCCCAGTCTTGCTGCTGGCCGCTGGCCAGGTGGGTCAGGGTATCCGGCTGTAGATGCAGGTGCAGTTGGCGAGGCCTGCCGTCGATGTCGGTCGGCACGGAATCGGGCGGTACATCGTCCGGTCCCAGTTGGGTGATCAGCCAGTCGGCATGCCGACGCCGGTCCGGCGGCTCGCGCAGGGGGCCTGCGGGCAACAGCCGGCCGTTGCCGATGCCGCGCGCGTCCTGGACGATGATTTCCACGTCGCGGGCCAGGGCGGTGTGCTGCAGTCCGTCGTCGGCGATCAGAACGTCGATGTCCGGGTGGGCCTGCAGCAGAGCGATCGCGGCCAGTGCCCGCTGAGGGTGCACGGCCACCGGTGCTCCTGTGAGGGCATGCAGCAGGGCGGGTTCGTCGCCCAGGTGGGCACTGCCGCCGGATTGGTCGCTCAGCCGGGCCGAGGCGCCGGGCCGGGTGCCGTAGCCTCGGCTGAGGATGCCTGGGCGCCAGCCTCGCGCCAGCAGGAAATGGCACACGGCGGCCGTGACTGGGGTTTTGCCCGTGCCACCCACCAGGATATTGCCGACGACGATGACCGGCACGGGTGCGCGCCAGGCCTGCCCGGCGTGCCGGGCCAGGCGTCGGGCCGATAGTCGGCCGTAGAGCCAGGAGAAGGGGCTCAGCAACGTGCTGGCCGGGCCTCGTGTGCGCCAGATGTCCTGCAGGCAATCTTCAGCCCGCCGGCGCCAGGATCCGATCATCGGCGGCCCTGAGTCAGGAAGGATACGTGGCGGATGTCGGCCTGCCGGGCGGCTTCCAGAGCCGCCACCACGGCCGCGTGGGATGCCTGGCCGTCGGCATCGATGCGCAGCGCCGCGTCCGGGTGGTCGACGGCAGCCAGGCGCAGTGCCGCCGCCAACGTGTCGGGTGTGGCGTTGTCGATGTAGTGGCCGTTCAGGGCGTACTGCCCGTCGCGGCTGATGGCCAGTTCCAGAGACGGGCCGGTATCCAGCGCCTGAGCCTGTGCCTGGGGCAGAGAGATGGGCAGTTGGCGCGTTTGCGTGAACGAGGTGGTTGCCGCCAGGAAGATCAGAATCACCAGCAGAACGTCGATCAGGGGGATCAGGTTGATCTCCGGCTCGTCGTGCGAGTGGCTGTGGCGGAAGTTCATGGCGCGGCGCGGCGGCTGATCAGGCGGTCCAGGGCGCTGGCTTCGCGTTCCATGGTGTGCAGGAAGTATTCCACGCGGGACCGGAAGTAGCGGTGAAAGATCAGGGCCGGGATGGCGATCAGGATGCCGAAACCCGTGTTGTACAGCGCGATGGCGATGCCATGGGCCAGCAGGGCGGGGTTGCCGCCAGCCGGATCGTAGGCGCCGAAGATCTCGATCATGCCCACTACCGTGCCGAACAGCCCCAGCAGCGGCGCAATGACTGAAATGGTGGCCAGGCCGGCCAGATAGCGGTTCAGGCGCCAGGAGACGTCGCGGCCTACGGATTCGATGGCGGCATGGCGCGTGGCGTCGTCTTGCTGGCGCTGGGCAGCGACTTCGGCCAGGATGCGGCCCATGGGGCTGCCGCGCGCCATGCGCAGCACGGCATCGGGTTCATCCTGCTGGCGGCGCATCAGTTCCAGCACTTGTTCGGGCAGGCCTCGGGGCATGACCTGGCTGGCACGCAGGGCCAGGAAACGTTCTATGATGATCGCCAGCGTGATGACCGAGGTGGCCACCAGCAGCCAGATGGGCCAGCCGGCCGCGTGGATGATGTCCAGCAAGATCGATTCCTTTGTGATCGGTAGGGCGGGGCGACAATCCCTCATTCTATCCTGATCTGGCCGCCAGATATCGCGGTCCGACAGGCTAAAGTCCCGCAGGATAAGGCTTTCCGGAGGGTATCCACAGAATCTGTGGATAATTCTGTGCATAAAGGCGCTCAGGCGCATGATTCAAGCCATCTGGCAGTCGATTGGCTATTTTTTGCACACATTGAGTATATTTTTATATTCGTTATTAATCAATGTGTTATGTGAATTTCCTGAGATTTTGTCTGATCATCGTTCCGCTCAAGCCCGAAAATAGGCCTGTTTGACAAAAAACGACTTTCTGTGGATAGGTTTTCATGAGTTTCCCGGATCAAGCGCCCGCCAATAGCGGCTTTCCAGCCGACGATGTCGTGCTCAGCGTGGCCCAGTTGAATCGTCAGGTGGCCAGGCTGCTGGAATCAGGCGTGCCGCGCCTCTGGGTGGCAGGAGAAATCTCCAACTTCACCCGCGCCGCATCCGGGCATTGGTACTTTTCCATCAAGGACGAGTCCGCTGCCGTGCGGGCCGTCATGTTCAGGGGCCGGACCCAGGCCGTGGGTTTCGTGCCGGAAGTCGGCGGACGCTACGAATTCCGGGTTCAGGTGTCGCTCTATGAACCGCGCGGCGACTATCAGGTACAGGTCGAATCTGTGCGACGGGCGGGGCGCGGCGATCTGCACGAAGCGTTTCTGCGCCTGAAGGATCAGCTCGCCCGCGAGGGCCTGATCGATGCCGGGCGCCGGCGCGCCATCCCGACCATGCCGCAGACCGTGGGCGTGGTGACGTCTCTGGCGGCAGCCGCTTTGCGCGACGTGCTGTCGGTCATGGCGCGCCGCGCACCGCACGTGCGGGTGATCCTGTATCCGGCGCCTGTGCAGGGGCGTGAGGCCGCCGCGCAGCTGTGTCAGGCGCTGGATCAGGCGGCCGAGCGGGCTGAGATCGACGTGCTGCTGCTGGTTCGTGGCGGCGGCAGCCTGGAGGACCTGTGGTGCTTCAACGACGAGATCCTGGCGCGGCGGATTGCGGCCAGCCCGGTACCGGTGATCAGCGGGGTGGGGCACGAAACGGATTTCACGATTGCGGATTTCGTGGCCGACCTGCGAGCGCCGACGCCGACGGCGGCGGCCGAACTTTGCTGCCTCAGCCGCGATCAGCTGCTGGGCGAAGTCCGGTCGGCGGTGGACGATCTGGCGCGCGCGCAGCGCCGGCGTCTGGAATATGCCGCCATGCGCGTGGATCGGGCGGCCGCTCAGCTGGTGTCGCCCGCCCAGCGCCTGCATCTGCATCGGCAGCGCCTGGACGCCGCAGTCCAGCGGTTGGCGCTGCCCGTGCCCGGGCGGATCCGACAGCACGCGCAGGACGTCGGGCGTGCCATCGAGCGCCTGCAAGTCGGCCTGGAACGCCGGCTGCAACAGGGCAGGCATCGCCTGGCGATGGCCGAGGGTGCCTTGCAGGCCCTGGATCCTCGATCGGTGCTGACGCGCGGCTATGCCATCGTACGCGGGCCCGGCGGGAGCATCGTCAAAAATGCGTTAGACTTAAAAGTTGATGCACGTCTCGATATCGAATTTGCGCAGGGCCGGGCTCAGGCCACGGTCACCCGTACCGATACGCTGCTCTAGGCTTGCGACCCCTTTCTGGTTCGTGTCACGTTTTTTGAAGGAAATGTCATGGCTTTTACTCTGCCGCCGCTACCCTATGCGATGGACGCGCTTGCGCCCCATATTTCCAAGGAAACCCTGGAATACCACTATGGCAAGCACCATCAGGCCTATGTCACCAACCTGAACAAGGCGGTGGAAGGCACTGAACTGGCCGGCCTCAGCCTGGAAGACGTCATCCGCAAATCCACCGGCGGCGTGTTCAACAATGCCGCTCAGGTCTGGAACCACACCTTCTATTGGAATAGCCTGTCGCCCAAGGGCGGCGGCGAGCCCAGCGGCGCTTTGCGCCAGGCCATCGAGGCCAAGTGGGGCAGCGTGGATGCATTCAAGGACGCCTTTTCCAAATCGGCCGCCGGCAATTTCGGTTCCGGCTGGACCTGGCTGGTCAAAAAGACCGACGGCACGCTGGACATCGTCAACACCAGCAATGCCGGCACCACGGTCAACACCGCCGACAAGGCCCTGCTGACCTGTGATGTCTGGGAACACGCCTACTATATCGATTACCGCAATGCCCGCCCGAAATACCTGGAAAATTTCTGGGATCTGGTGAACTGGGACTTTGCAGCCAGCAACCTGGGCTGATCGATCCTGTGGCCAGGGCGGGGTTCTCGCCCTGGTCCGCGCATCGCAATGAAAAAGGCAGCTGTGGCTGCCTTTTTCATGGTGGATCGGATGCCGGTCTTGTGCCCGAGCTGCAGGCGCTAGGGCGTGGGGATGCCCCGCACGGTGTCGCCTGTCCGGATACCTGCCCTATCGAACCAGCCCTGGTTCATTTCCAGCGCTGTAGTGATCGGTGCAGGGGGGCAGTGCGGGTCCAGGCTGCGCGGCTGCATGTCCTGGATGTCCACAATGCGTCCTTGGCGATCAATGAAGGCGATCGACAATGGGATCAGGGTGTTCTTCATCCAGAAGCAATGGATGTCGGGCGGCCCCAGCGCGAACAGCATGCCTGCATCGGCCGGCATGCTGGGGCGATCCATCAGGCCCGTGCGCAGCGCGTCGGGCGTGGCGGCCAGTTCCACCTGGATGGCATGGCTGGCGACCTGAAGGGAGATGGCGGGCAGGGGCTGCTGAGCCTGGGTCGGCGTGCCGAGCAGTGCGGCCGCCAGGCTCACGAGAGCTGTCAGCTGCTGGATACGGTGTCGTGCACGCCCCGGGTCAACGAAAAAAGCAGAGCCCGTGAAGGGCTCTGCATCGCGGTAAAATGCCAAGGGATGTCCTGCGAAATCAGGCGGCAGTAATGTTCAGGGCTTGTTTGCCTTTCGGACCCTGCGCGATATCGAAAGCGACTTTCTGGCCCTCTTTCAGGGTTTTGAAGCCGTTCATCTGGATCGATGAGAAATGAGCGAAAAGGTCTTCGCCCCCATTGTCAGGGGTAATGAAGCCAAAGCCCTTGGCGTCATTGAACCATTTAACCGTGCCGGTCAGTTTTTGTGACTCTCCGGTGTTTTCGATGGATTCCGACATGCAAACTGCCTCTATGTGTAGGTTAAGCGGCCCCGGCCAGCCAAAAAATATGGCAGCGACCTGCGGGACACGTCGATCATGCTGAATTCCACTGCCTTCAGTCAACTATGGAAACCACTAGGTTTTAACGCGCATGCCCACCGTCATTCAACATCAGCGTGAGCGCGCGCGCGAGGTGCTGCCGGCACGGCTGGCGCCCCCGCCCATGTACCAGGTCGTGCTGCTCAACGACGATTACACCCCCATGGATTTCGTCGTGCGCGTGCTGCGTCAGGTCTTTCACAAGACGGATGCCGAGGCTGAACGCATCATGCTGCAGGTCCATCACGAGGGGCGCGGCGTCTGTGGCATCTACACACGGGATATCGCCGCCACGCGCGTCGAATCCGTGCTGCTCATGGCTCAGGCCGACCAGCATCCTCTGCAATGCCTGATGGAACCGGTGCCCCTGTTTTGATGTCGATGCGTCTATTGCGGCTGTTTCCGGGCATTCCCGGCCGGGCGTGAACAACAGTGGGCAGTTTTAGTCATAGAATAGACACAACGGATTGCTTGGTCCGCTCCGAAACAATGGAGGAAGCGTGATTTCCGAAGAACTTGAAGTCAGCCTGCACATGGCCTTCGTCGAGGCCCGTGCGGCCCGGCATGAATTCATCACCGTAGAGCACCTGCTGCTCTCCCTGCTGGACAATGCTTCAGCGGTCGAGGTCCTGCGTGCCTGCGCGGCCGACGTCGAGCTGCTGCGCCAGGACCTGCGCAAATTCATCATCGAGAACACGCCAGTCTTTCCGGGTGATGGCGAAGTCGATACTCAGCCCACCCTGGGCTTTCAGCGCGTCATCCAGCGCGCCATCATGCACGTGTCCTCGAACGGCTCGAACAAGACCGCCGTCACCGGGGCCAACGTGCTGGTGGCCATGTATGGCGAGAAGGACTCCCATGCAGTGTATTTCCTGGTGCAGCAGGGGGTGTCGCGCCTGGATGTGGTCAATTACCTGTCGCACGGCATCACCAAGGCGCCAGAGGAACCTCTGGCGGCGGACAACCCGCGCGTCGAGCCTCCGGCAGCCGATCCCAAATCCGAACAGCAGAAATCCCCGCTGGAAACCTACGCTACCGATCTGAACGCCGAGGCCCTGAAAGGCCACATCGATCCCCTGATCGGCCGCGAAGACGAGGTCGAACGGGTCATCCAGGTGCTGTGCCGCCGGCGCAAGAACAACCCCTTGCTGGTCGGCGAGGCCGGCGTGGGCAAGACCGCAATTGCCGAAGGCCTGGCGTGGCGCATCACCCAGGGAGACGTCCCCGAGGTCCTGAACCAGACCCAGGTCTATGCCCTGGACATGGGGGCTCTGCTGGCCGGCACCAAATACCGGGGCGACTTCGAACAGCGCCTCAAACTGGTTCTCAAGGCGCTGAAGGACAATCATCACGCGGTCCTGTTCATCGACGAAATCCATACCCTGATCGGTGCCGGTTCGGCATCGGGCGGCACACTGGACGCTTCCAATCTGCTCAAGCCAGCCCTGTCTTCGGGCTACCTGAAATGCATCGGCGCCACGACGTATACTGAATACCGGGGCATCTTTGAAAAAGACCACGCCCTGGCGCGCCGCTTCCAGAAGATCGATGTGCCCGAACCTACCGTGGAACAGACGATCCGCATCCTGCGGGGGCTCAAGGCGCGTTTCGAGGCCCACCATCAGGTCCGCTATTCGGGGGCGGCCATCACGGCGGCAGCCGAACTGGCAGCCCGCCACATCAGCGACCGCTTCCTGCCAGACAAGGCCATCGACGTGATCGACGAGGCCGGCGCGGCCCAGCGGCTGCTGCCCAAGTCGCGCCAGAGAAAGGTCATCGGCCGGGCGGAAATCCAGGCGACCGTGGCCAAGATCGCCCGCATCCCGCCGCAGAACGTGTCCAGCGACGATCGCAACAAGCTCGCCACCCTGGAACGCGACCTGAAGGCTGTGGTCTTTGGTCAGGATCAGGCGATTTCGGCCTTGGCGGCATCCATCAAGATGGCCCGGTCAGGTCTGGGACGGCCGGACAAACCCATCGGCTGCTTTCTCTTTTCCGGGCCGACCGGCGTGGGCAAGACCGAAGTCGCCCGTCAGCTGGCCTTTGTCCTGGGCATTGAACTCCTGCGCTTTGACATGTCCGAATACATGGAACGCCACACGGTGTCGCGCCTGATCGGGGCGCCCCCGGGTTATGTGGGGTTCGACCAGGGCGGACTGCTGACCGAAGCCGTGACCAAACAGCCGCATTGCGTGCTGCTGCTCGATGAAATCGAAAAGGCCCATCCGGACGTCTACAACATCCTGCTGCAGGTCATGGACCATGGCACCCTGACCGACAACAACGGCCGCAAGACCGATTTCCGCAATGTGATCCTGGTCATGACGACCAATGCCGGGGCCGACACCCTGAATCGCAGCACCATCGGCTTCGCGGCACCGGAACGCGCCGGTGATGAAATGGCTGAAATCAAGCGCCAGTTCACCCCGGAATTCCGCAATCGCCTGGATGCCATCATCGGGTTCTCGTCGCTGCCGCGCGAGATCATCCTGCAGGTGGTGGACAAATTCCTCATGCAGCTGGAAGACCAGTTGCACGAAAAGCACGTGGACGTTCAGTTCACGACGGCCTTGCGCGAGCATCTGGCGCATGACGGCTTCGACCCGGCCATGGGTGCGCGGCCCATGCAGCGTCTGATCCAGGACACGATTCGCCGCGCCCTGGCCGACGAGTTGCTCTTCGGGCGCTTGGTGCATGGCGGGCAGGTTCAGGTCGACCTGGATGCCCAAGGCCAGGTGGTGCTGAATTTCCCCGATGATCCGGCAGGATCGGGGGCCGTGCCCTCGCCATCCCACCCCGAGCCCGAGCTCGTGGATTGATGACATCTGCCGGGGGCCTTGAACCCCTGATCGCCTGCCCGCATTGCGATACCCTGCACAGGCGGCCGGCCCTGGATCTCCGGGGTCAGGCCGCCTGCCGCCGTTGCGGCACGGTGTTGTATCGACGGGGTCTGCTCAGTGTGCGCCAATGGGTGGCGCTGGCCTGGACGACATTGCTGGTCTTCGCGATGGCCCAGGGCTTCCCCCTGGCGCGCCTGTCGGTGCAGGGGATCGACAACACGCTCACCTTCTGGAGCGCGTTGCGGTTGTGCTGGGACCGGGGCTTCTATGGCGTGTCGGTCATGACTGGCCTGGTGGGTTTCTGGATCCCCTTGCTGCAGATCGCGTTGACGCTGTGGGTGCTGCAGGCCATCGCCGCACGGCGCCTGCCACCGGATCTGGGGCGCGTCCTGCGCTGGCTGGCGTACCTGGCGCCCTGGTCGATGGCACCGGTGCTGGTGCTGGGGCTGTTGGTGGCCTTCGTCAAGGTCGCGGGCATGGCCGGCCTGCAGATCGAACCCGGTCTGTTCGGGTTCTTCGTGCTCAGTTTCCTGCTATCGGGCCTGTCGCGCTGGGATGCGTCCGCCTTGTGGCGGGCGGCCGAAGACGCCGGCATGGTACTGGTGTCCGGCAGCCAGGGTAGCGGCGCGGTCTGCGAATCCTGCGGCTATGTGCATGCGCATGGACAGGAGCGCTGTCCGCGCTGCCGCTCTTCCATGGGGCCAAAGCGCCATGGCACTGCCCCGGAGATCTGGGCCTTGCTGCTGGCGGCCGTCATTTTCTACATCCCCGCCAACACGCTGCCCATCATGCGGGTGCAGACGCCGCTGAGCAGCAGCAACCATACGATTCTGGGCGGGGTGATCGAGTTGTGGCGCATGGGGTCCTGGGACCTGGCTCTGATCGTATTCGTCGCCAGCGTGCTGGTGCCCGTCACCAAGCTGCTGGCCCTGTCGTTCCTGTTGCTGCGCGCGCAGCCCCTGGGTGAACGCGCCCAGCGCCAGCGCACGCGCCTGTATGCGGTGGTGGAGTTCGTCGGCCAGTGGTCAATGCTGGACGTGTTCGTGGTGGTATTGATGGCCGCCATGGCTGATTTTCCTGGGCTCTCGCGCATCGATGTCGGCCCGGCGGCCCTGAATTTCGGAGCCGTGGTGGTGCTGACCATGTGGGCCGCCATGCGTTATGATCCGCGGCGAGGCTGGGACCGCCTGCGCGCGGCAGATTTCACCGGAAAATCCGATGACGATTGAGGCAGAAGACACTTCTTCGCGGCAGACGCCCGATGACACGCAGGTGCCGGAGACGCCGGTGATCCGGCCCGGACGGTCGCTGCGCTGGTCCTGGGTCTGGCTGGTGCCGCTGCTGGCGCTGGCGGTGGCGCTTTCCCTGCTGGCCTCGGTCTGGGTGCGCACTGGCCCGGTCGTCACCATCAGCTTTGCGTCGGCGGCCGGCATCGAGGCAGGGCAGACCAAGCTGCGCTACCGCGACGTGGTGGTCGGTCAGGTCAAGGACGTGCGGGTAGCCAAAGACCGGCAGCATGTGCTGGTCGACGTGCAGTTGGCCCGCGAGGGCTCCCGCTACATCACGCAAAAGGATGCCAAGTTCTGGATCGTGCGCCCGCGCGTCAGTCTGGGCGGGATATCCGGTCTGGATACGCTGCTCTCGGGGGTCTACCTGAGCGTGGACACCCCTATCGGCGCGCCCCAGGGCGATGTCGTCACGTCGTTCCAGGGGCTGCCCAATCCGCCGGAAGTCCTGAGCGGACAGGTCGGCACACGGTTCCAGTTGACGACCCGTTCACTGGGGTCCTTGACTGTAGGGTCGCGGGTCTACTATCGCCGCCTCGAAGTCGGACGCGTGGTCAGCTACGGGATGTCGCCCGATGGCCGAACAGTCCAGCTGCAGATTTTTATCGAGGCCCCCTACGACCGTTATGTCACGCCGGACACGCGATTCTGGGATGACGGCGGGGTGGATGTGTCCGTGTCCACTGCCGGCGTGCAGGTGCGCACCAGCGGTCTGTCGGCGGTTCTGAATGGCGGCGTGTCCTTTGCCCAGGCCGATGAGTCCACGTCCTACGACGGCCAGGTAAATTCCACGCCGGCGGCGCCCGGCAGCACCTATACCTTGTTCGACTCGCGCGACCGGGCGCTGGCCGATCCCGATGGGGATCCGATCCCCATCGAGCTGCGCTTTTCGGATTCCGTGCGTGGCCTGCAGGTGGGCGCGGATGTGGATTATCGCGGCATGGTGATCGGCAAAGTCGTGGATATCGATCTCGAATACGATCGGCCGCGCAAGCGCTTTTATTCCCGCGTCCGGGCGGATATCTATCCAATGCGTTTCAGCCGGGCATATCTGGACCTGGTCGAATCGTCCCAGGGCGCCCAGGGCAAGGCCTTGCTCGACCCCTTGGTGCGGCATGGCTTGCGGGCGCAATTGCGTTCGGCCAGCTTGTTGACGGGGCAGCAGTATGTGGCCTTGGACTTCTTCCGCGACCTGGATCCGGACAAGGTCCAGATTCCAGGCGACCCGGATCGCACGACGGGGCTTCTGATCCCCACGATGCCCGGGGATTTCGCGCAGATGCAGCGGCAGTTGAGCAGCATCGTGACGAAGATCGACAAGATGCCGCTGGAGTCGCTGGGGCTGGAATTGCAGGGCAGCCTGAGCAATCTCAACAAGCTGCTGCGACGTCTGGACACGCAGTTGGCCCCGCAGGCCAGCCAGACACTGGAATCCGCCCGCCGTTCGCTGGATCGGGTGGGGGCGCTCCTGGGGCAGGATGCCCCGGTGGTCGCGGATCTGCAGGATACCCTGAAGGCCCTGGATGGCGCTGCCCGAGGCCTGCGCCTGCTGACCGATACCTTGCAGGCGCATCCCGAATCCCTGTTGCGTGGCCCTGCCAGAGACCGTTTGCGGTGACGGGGTCGGCGAATCGATGCAAAGGAGACAAAGATGCGACGTGGCATATTGCTGGGGTGGATATTCGGGGCGGGCAGCCTGCTGGCGGCCTGCACGACGATCTCCAGCCACTACTACAGTCTGGCCGATCTCCCGGCCCTTGAGGCGGCGCCGGTCGTGTCCGCCGGGAAGGCGTCGTATGGCCTGCAGGTCCAGGTGCTGGGTGTCCCGGCTGAAGTCGATCGGTCCCAACTGCTGGTGCGCGATCCGGCGCGCGGCCCGGCTGTCGAGGTCCTGAACCAGTCTCTGTGGGCGGCACCGCTGGTCGATCAGATTCAGGCCTTGCTGGCCGGGCGGGTCTCGGCGGATCTGGGGGCGCCCGATGTGAGGCGGCTGCCGGGCCTGACCGATCTGCCGATACGGCAGATGCAGGTGCGCGTGACGCGCTTCGATCTGGTCTGGGGGCAGGGAGCGGATCTGGCCGCCACCTGGACCGACCGCATGCCTGAGGCTCGGGAATCGCGGATTTGTCAGGCGCAGGTGCGTGTGGCTGCGGCCCAGGGGGTCGCGGCGCTGGTGGATGCGCAGCGTCAGGCGCTGCAGGTGCTGGCCGGCCTGATGGCACGCCAGGGTACGTCTGCCAATCCGGGTTCACCTGATTCGCAGGTCTCGGTGCAATCGGGTTGTACCTGATCGGTTTTCGGGTTATCCATAATGGCTTAAATGGGGTTAACCTCATACCATGCCGTATGGTAGGCGTTGCCTTTTCCGTCAAGGGCGTGCGCAGTTCAATTCTAATCCGAGAGCCCGATCATGGCGACAGTTACCCTGGGTGTGAAGGTCGATGAGACCTTGCGCGAACGACTTCGGCAGCAGGCCGACAAGCTGGGGTGCACCCCGCACTGGCTGCATAAACAAGCGCTGATGAGCTACATCGAGGCCATCGAGCGCGGGCGGCTGCCGGCCGATGTCGATCATCGCGCGGATGCCTCCGAACCCGACGCGGTGACGGAATCCGATCCGCAGACACCGTTTCAGGAATTCGCCCAGGAAGTCCAGCCGCAGTCCGTGCTGCGGGCCGCCATCACCGCAGCCTATCGCCGCCCGGAATCGGAATGCGTGGCCATGTTGCTGGATCAGGCGGGCTCGTCGCAGGCTGCTCAGGTCGAGACCCTGGCCCGGCGCCTGGTGCAGACCCTGCGCGACAAACGCACCGGCGGCGGGGTGGAAGGCCTGATCCAGGAATTTTCCCTGTCCAGCCAGGAAGGCGTGGCCCTGATGTGCCTGGCCGAGGCCCTGTTGCGCATCCCCGATCAGGCGACCCGGGATGCGCTGATCCGTGACAAGATCAGCCGAGGCGACTGGCGGGCGCACGTGGGCGAATCGCGTTCGCTGTTCGTCAATGCGGCGACCTGGGGCTTGCTGGTCACAGGCAAGTTGGTCAGCGTCAACAGCGAACAGAATCTGTCCCAGGCGCTGACGCGCCTGATCGCCAGGGGCGGCGAGCCCCTGATCCGGCGCGGCGTGAACATGGCCATGCGCTTGATGGGCGAGCAGTTCGTGACCGGACAGACGATCTCGTCAGCCCTGGCCAACAGTCGCAAATTCGAGGAAATCGGCTTTCGCTATTCCTACGACATGCTGGGCGAGGCCGCCACGACGGCAGAGGACGCCGCCCGCTACTATCGTTCCTACGAGCAGGCCATTCATGCCATAGGCAAGGCGTCCCAGGGACGGGGCATCTACGAGGGCCCGGGCATTTCCATCAAGCTGTCCGCGCTGCATCCGCGCTATGCGCGGGCGCAGCGTGATCGGGTCATGGCTGAACTGCTGCCGCGCATGGCGGAACTGTCTGCCCTGGCGCGGCAGTACGACATCGGCCTGAACATCGATGCCGAAGAAGCCGACCGCCTGGAACTGTCCCTGGACCTGCTGGAAGCCCTGTGCTTCGACGAGCGCCTGCGTGGCTGGAACGGCATCGGTTTCGTCATTCAGGCCTACCAGAAGCGTGCGCCTTTCGTCATCGATTTCGTGATCGACCTGGCGCGACGCAGCAAGCACCGCCTGATGGTGCGCCTGGTCAAGGGCGCCTATTGGGATTCGGAAATCAAGCGTGCCCAGGTCGACGGCCTGGAAGGCTTTCCGGTCTACACGCGCAAGGTCCACACGGATGTGTCCTACCTGGCGTGCGCCCGCAAGCTGCTGTCCGCCCCCGAAGCCGTCTTCCCGCAGTTCGCGACCCACAACGCCCAGACCCTGGCGTCCATCTACTACCTGGCAGGTGAAAATTACTATCCCGGTCAGTACGAATTCCAGTGCCTGCACGGCATGGGAGAGCCGCTTTACGAAGAGGTCGTCGGGCCGCTGTCCAAGGGCCGCCTGAACCGCCCCTGCCGGGTGTATGCCCCGGTAGGCACACACGAGACCCTGCTGGCGTATCTGGTGCGCCGCTTGCTGGAAAACGGCGCCAATACGTCCTTCGTGAATCAGATCGGTGATAAGGACATTCCAGTCGACCGCCTGATCGAAGACCCGGTGCGCAAGGTCCGGGCGATCCAGCCACTGGGTGCGCCGCATGACCGCATTCCCCTGCCGCGCGATCTGTATCGCCATCACGAAAACCGCGCCAATTCCGCCGGCCTGGACCTGAGCAACGAGCATCGCCTGGGTTCCCTGGCGGCCGCCTTGCTCGGCAGCGCTGGCCACGTCTGGCAAGCGAGCCCTCCCGGAGACTGGGCAGCGGATCGCGCCCGGGACGTACTCAATCCGGCAGACCGGCGCGACGTCGTCGGCCAGGTGGTCGATGCCGATGAGGCCGATGTGCAGGCTGCCCTGAAGCGGGCAGAATATGCAGCCCCCATCTGGCAGGCCACGCCCGTCGCGGAACGCGCCCAGTGTCTGCGGCATGCCGCCCAGTTGCTGGAAGATGAAATGCAGATGTCCATCGGGCTGATCGTGCGCGAGGCCGGGAAATCCTTCCCCAATGCCATCGCCGAGGTTCGCGAGGCCGTGGATTTCCTGCGCTATTACGCGGTGCGCATCGAAGCCGAGTTTTCCAACGACAGTCATCGGCCGCTGGGTCCGGTGTTGTGCATCAGCCCCTGGAATTTTCCGCTGGCGATCTTTACTGGGCAGGTCAGCGCTGCGCTGGCGGCCGGCAACGTGGTGTTGGCCAAACCTGCCGAACAGACCAACCTGATCGCCGCCTACGGCGTGTCGGTCCTGCATCGTGCCGGCGTCCCGGTCGATGCCGTGCAATTGCTGCCGGGGCGTGGCGAAACCGTGGGTGCCGCCCTGGTGGCGAGCCCCCTGGTGCGCGGGGTCATGTTCACCGGATCGACCGAAGTGGCCAAGCTGATTGCCGCGACGCTGGCGCACCGCCTGAACGGGGCGGGCCACCCCGTGCCGTTGATTGCCGAGACGGGCGGCCAGAATGCGCTGATCGTCGATTCTTCTGCGCTGACTGAACAGGTCGTCTACGACGTGCTCAGTTCCGCGTTCGATTCTGCCGGCCAGCGGTGTTCGGCCTTGCGGGTGCTGTGCGTGCAGGAAGACTGCGCCGATCGCACCCTGGCCATGCTGCGAGGCGCCATGCAGGAACTGCGGGTGGGGCGTCCGGAACTGCTGTCTACGGATATCGGGCCGGTCATCGACGCAGATGCCCAGGCCATGATCGAGCGCCACGTGCAAGCCATGCAGGCCGCAGGCCATCAGATCGACCGCCAGGTGCTGGATGCGGATCAGGTCCGTTTCGGCACCTTCGTCGCGCCGACCCTGATCGAAATCGGCGAGATCGCCGAACTGGAGCGCGAGGTGTTCGGGCCGGTGCTGCACGTGCTGCGGTATCGGCGCGAGGATCTGGATGGCGTGATCGACGCCATCAACGAACGAGGCTATGGTCTGACCTTCGGCGTCCACACCCGCCTGGATGAAACCGTGCATCACGTCACCGAACGCATCCGGGTCGGCAATATCTACGTCAACCGCAACATCGTCGGGGCCACCGTCGGTGTGCAGCCCTTCGGCGGCGAAGGCCTGTCGGGCACGGGTCCCAAGGCCGGCGGTCCCCTGTACCTGCATCGCCTGCTGTCGGTGTCGTCCGATGCCCTGCCCGTCGAAGGCGTGGTGGGGCGGGACGCTCAGGTGCTGGACCTGCCGGGCCCCACCGGCGAAACCAACCGCTATCGCCTCAAGCCCCGGGGCACCGTGTTGTGCCGCGCCGTCAGCGCAGCCGGCGCGCGCGCCCAGCGGCAGGCCTGCCTGCGCACGGGTAACGCGATGCTCTGGGTCGACACCCCTGAAATGCGGCCTTTGCGCGAGCAGGAAGACTTGCAGACGGCGCAGTGGGTGGATACAGGCGCCCTGGATGCGGCGGATTTCCAGGTGGTGCTGTTCGAGGGCGACGGTGACGATCTGCTGGCGCTGACGCAGTCCGTAGCGGCCCGTCCGGGCCCGATCGTCCCGGTGCTGGCCCGGCGTTCACACGAACTGTCCAGCGGCCAGGGCTATCCCCTGGAGATGCTGGTGCGCGAAGTCTCCATCTGCATCAACACCGCCGCCGCCGGCGGCAACGCAACCCTGATGATGGTTGGATGATTCCGGACAAAAAAGGGTCCCTGCGGACCCTTTTTTGCCGGAATCATCGGAGCGGCCTGCAAGCCGCGACGTGGAGGGATGCCTCGATCCAAGAAGGGTCCCTGCGGACCCTTTTTTGCCGGAATCATCGGAGCGGCCTGCAAGCCGCGACGTGGAGGGATGCCTCGATCCAAGAAGGGTCCCTGCGGACCCTTTTTTGCCGGAATCATCGGAGCGGCCTGCCTATGGCGTCTGCACGGCCGCCGGTTCGCGCTGGGTCAGTTCGATGATCGCCTGAACGGCAACGACATAGCCCCGTGCGCCCAGACCGACGATCACCGCCGTCGCTGCCCGCGACATCAGCGAGCGCTGGTAGATTTCCTCGCGACGGTGGATGTTGGAAATATGCAGCTCGATGATTGGCTCGGGAAACATTTTCAGCGCGTCGAGGATCGCGATGGAAGTAAACGAATAGGCAGCAGGATTGATGATGATGCCGCAGGCGCGGTCGGTGGCTTCGTGAATCCAGTCGATCAGTTGAGTTTCGCTGTTCGTTTGGCGGAATTCGATCGGCTGCGTGCCTGCGGCATGTCGGCACAGCGCCTCGATCTCTGCCAATGTGGTGTGCCCATAGATGTCGGGCTCGCGCATCCCCAGCCGATTGAGGTTCGGGCCATTGAGCACATAGAGTGGTTTGGTCATTGATGGGCTCCAAAAGCCTTGGTGTCAACCCTTGTAGCCCATCAGGTGCGGCAGCCACAGGACGGTTTCCGGTATGAATGTGATGACCGCGAGCATCGTGATCGCGGCCAAAATGAAGGGCAGGCATTCGCGTACGACCGCGATCAGCGGCTGGCGGGTCATGTTGGCGACAATGAACAGCAGGAGCCCGAAGGGTGGTGTGACAAGGCCGATCATGATGTTGACGACCACGACGACCCCGAAGTGCACGATGTCGATCCCCAGGGCATTCGCAGTCGGGATGAAGATCGGCACGATGATCAGCAGGATCGTCGTGCCCTCGAGCAGGCAGCCCAGGATCAGCAGAATCCCGTTGACGAGGAGCAGAAAGCCGGCCTTGGACAGATCGAATCCCTGGATGAAGTGCTGCACGGTCACCGGGATGTTTTCGATCGTCACGACATAGTTGAAGGCCAGCGCGCCGGCGATCAGCATGCCTACCGAGGTGGTGGCCTTTCCGCTGGATAGCAGGACCTCGTAGAGCTGGCGCGGCGTGAGAGAGCGATAGATGACTGCCGCTGCCAGCAGCGCATAGGCTGCGGCGGCGGCCGCGCCTTCGGTAGGCGTCGTCACGCCGCCGTAGATGCCAAACAGCAGCACGACCGGCAGAAGCAGGGCGGGGAAGGCTTCGACTGTCGCACGTGGCACCTCTCGCAGCTTGACGGGAGGCTCGATCGGGTAGCCCCTGCGTCGGGCGATGATGGCGTTCATGACCATGAACGCGACACCCAGCATCAGTCCGGGGATGACGCCCCCCAGGAACAGGTAGCCGATGGACGCATTCGAGATCAGGGCATAGATCACCATCGGGATCGAGGGCGGGATGATCGGCCCGATGATCGCCGCCGATGCGGTGATCGCGGCGGCGTATGCGACGGGGTACTTGCCGTTGCGCGTCATCATGTTGATGATGATGCGCCCGATGCCGACCGCATCGGCGATCGCCGACCCTGACATGCCGGCGAAGATGATGTTGGAGACGATGTTGACATGCCCCAGGCCGCCCCGGAAGCGCCCCACGAGCATCAGACAGAACCTCAGAAGCCGGTCTGTCAGACTGCCCATGTTCATCAGATCGGCGGCCAGGATGAACAAGGGCACCGCAAGCAGCACGTAGCTGTTGTACAGGCCGTTCAGTATCTGCTCGGCCACCGTGCCAGGGTCCAGGTCTGCCGCGAACAGGTAGAAGATGGATGCGCTGATCATCGACAGTGCGATTGGCAAACCCGCAATCGCCAGTGCGATCAGGAGAATCACGCACGACTCAAAGGGTGATAGGCCCATCATTCGAACCGGTCTCCTGCTGCATTGTTGAAGGTCTTGGCGGGGTCTTCCGACGAGGTGCAGGCTCTCCAGGCAACACGCGCCTGGCGCACGATGCAGACGACCGCGAACAGCACGTAGATGGAATAGAGGTAATCGAACGGAATTTTCAGGTACGCCGAGTGCTCGCGGTGCATGAAGGTGACGTATTTCCAGGTGGCCGGTAGCGAGAGCGCCATCAGCACGACCAGTGCGAGGCTGGAGAGCACGGTGAAGATGCGTCGCACGGGCGCCGGAACGATGTTATAGAGGATGTCGAAGCGGACCTCGTCGGCATCGGTAATGATGAATGATTGGCCCCACAATACGACCCACACCCAGCACAGTACCGTGATTTCCTCGGTCCACCCGAGCGGCCGGTCCAGCGCGTACCGGAACACGATCTGCAGCAGAAACGATACGAACATCACGGCCATCACCGCGACGGTGAAGTCGTTGGCGCGCTGTCCCAGCCAGCGGCGGGTCGCCGATCCGTCGCGTGGCGTGGGTATGGGTTCGGATTCAGCCATGGGAATGGGCTCGGGCGGTGCTTACAGGGCGTTGATCTGTTCGAGCGCGCCTTTGGGCCAGTCGCGTCCGTACTTGTCGACATAGCGTTTTTGCGCGTAGGTGCGGAAGGCATCCAGGTCGGGGGTGTAGACCTTCTTGCCTTCGGCTTTCAATTGTTCGATGACGTTGCGCTCCTGGCCCTCGAAGGTGACGGTGTAGTCATTGATCGCTTTTTCCGCTGCCGCCCGGAAGCGTGTCTGCCGGTCGGGCCCGAGCGCGTCCCAGGCCTTGGTCGAGACGGCCATCACGTCGAAGCCGATGACGTGACTGGTGAGCACGAACTGGGTAGTGACTTCGTCGAACTTCATCAGTTTGCTCAATAGCAGCGGATTGTCCTGGCCGTCGATCGCACCCGTCTGCAATGCGGTATAGACCTCGGCGAATGCCACGGGCGTCGGGTTGACCCCGATCGACTCGCCCAGGAACTGCCAGAATTCGCCCGGTGGCATCCGGAGCTTGATGCCCGCCAGGTCGGCTGGAGTGTGGATCACGCGATCTGGCTTGAGGTTGACCTGGCGTGCGCCGAAATAGACCGGGGTGATGACTTCGATGCCGAGTTGGTCGCGTGCCATCTTCACGAAGGTTTGGCCTATGTCGCTCTTGAAGGTCTTTTGCAGGTGAGCGACATCCCGGAACAGATAGGCGGAAGTCAGCAGGGACCAGGCGGGCAATTGCTTGGAGATGTCCTGGGGCGCCAGGTTCGCCATCTCGAGGTTGCCGCGCTGCAGCGCGACGAGTTCAGTGCCTTGTTTGAACAGCGTGTTGCCCCAGTAGGGTTCCAGCTGGAAGTCACCGGCCATTGCCTTGGCGAATGCCTTGTAGGCATTGGCGCGCAGATCCTGCTCGGTGAACGCCGTGCTGAGGCGCATTTTCAGGGTGTCTTTGGCCCAGAGGGGCTGGGTGCCTGTCAGGACGAGGGCGGAGGCGCCCGCTTGCAGCAGGGTTCTGCGAGAGATGCGTGATGTCATCGATATTCTCCTCGGTTTGAGCGTATGAGCCGCCCATCACTGTCAGATGGATTATCGGACAATAAATGATTTATCAGATGATTTCAATTAGAGAGAACGATCTGTCGTAAGTTGGACCTTGAGGTATCATGATGGGGTAGCGGCGTTCGCCAGTAGCGCGACCCCGATTGAAATGGAATGAGTCATGCTGGATGCGCCTCAACATAGCGCGAGGGTTGGCGAGAAGATTTACCTGCGCCTGCGTGAAGATATTGTTTTTGGAATGCTGTTGCCGGGAGAGCGCCTGACGCTCGATCGCATGCGCGATGCCTACGAGGCCAGCGTCGGTACGCTGCGCGAGAATTTGAACCGGCTGGCCTCCGAGGGCCTGGTCGTGGCAGAGGGCGCGCGCGGCTTTCAGGTCACACCGATCTCGGCGGCCAATCTCCGGGAGGTCGCGGCAATGCGCTGCCTGCTGGAATCACAGGCGTTGCGCCAGTCGTTCGAGGCTGGCGATATCGAGTGGGAAGGTGCTGTCGTCGCCGCCCATCACAAGCTGTCGGCAATGGAAGGCAGCATGCAGGCGGGCAAGAAATCGCAGACGCGGGCCTGGAAGCAATACGATCGGGAATTCCATCGCGCGCTGATCGCCAGCTGTGGCTCACGGGTGCTGCTGGAGATACATGCCATGATCTATGACAGGTATTTGCGCTATCAGATGGTGGCGGCGGTATATCGTGGCGAGATCGCGGCCGGCGAGCACAACCGGTTGCTGGATTGCGCACTCGAACGAAACTGGAAGGGCGCCCAGGAAACGCTGACACAGCATGTACAGGGCTGCGTCGATCACATGATTGAAAAACAACTCGTGGTTTGATCGCGATTGCGATCGAAAACACCCTGCGGAAACCGCATCCAGATCCCGCAGGGCTGAGGCCTGTTCGTTGATCAGTCTTCCCGGTCAGTCACTTCGACCAGGTGATAGCCGAACTGTGTGCGTACCGGGCCCTGCACCACACCGACCGGGGCGCTGAACACCACCGTGTCGAATTCCGGCACCATCTGGCCGCGCCCGAAGGTGCCCAGATTGCCGCCATCGCGGCTGGACGGGCAGCTGGAATGTTCACGCGCGATGGCGGCGAAATCCGCGCCGTTTTCGATGTCGGCCTTCAGTTTCAGGCACTGTTCTTCGGTGTCGACCAGGATGTGGCGGGCAGAGGCTTGAGTCATGCGGGGCTCCTAAGGCAGAAATAAGAGCCCGACAGCATAACCCGGATCGCCACGCTTCAGTGCCCCAGATAGGCAGCCTGGATTTCCGGCGAGGCCAGCAATTCGCGTGCCGGGCCTTCGTGCGACAGTTTCCCGACTTCCAGGACGTAGCCTCGATCGGCCAGTTTCAGGGCCATGCGGGCATTCTGTTCGACGAGCAGGATCGTGACGCCGGTGTCGCGCACATCGCGCAGCACCTGGAAGATGTTGCGCACGATGATGGGAGCCAGGCCCAGACTGGGTTCGTCCAGTAGCAGCAGGCGGGGCTTGGTCACCAGCGCCCGGCCGATGGCCAGCATCTGCTGTTCGCCGCCGGACAGCGTGCCCGCCAACTGGGCGCGACGTTCGTACAATCGCGGGAAGATCTTGTAGACGTGTTCGCAGCTGTCGGTGATTTCCGCCGGAGGGCGGGTGAAGCCGCCCATGCGCAGGTTTTCCGCCACCGAGAGGGTGCCGAAGACGCGCCGGCCTTCGGGGGACTGGCCGATGCCCAGGCGCACGATGCGGTCGGCGCCCATGCGGGTCGTTTCCTGGCCGGCAAAGGTGATCTTCCCGGAATGCGGGGTCAGCAGGCCGCTGAGCGTGCGCATCAGGGTGGTCTTGCCGGCGCCGTTGGCCCCCAGGATGGCGACGACTTCGCGTTCGGCCACCTGCAGCGAGATGCCCTTGAGAGCCTGGATGTGCCCGTAGTTGACGCGCAGGTCTTCGATTTCAAGCAGAGAAGTCATGACTGGGCCTGTTCTTCGTGGATGGCATTCATCAGGGGATCGTCTTCGTCGTCGTCCTGGCCCAGGTAGGCCTCGATCACCAGCGGGTTGGTGCGGATGTCCTCGGGCTTGCCTTCGGCGATCTTCTTGCCGAAGTTGATGACGACGATATTGTCGGTGACGTTCATCACGACACTCATGTCATGTTCGACCAGGATCACGGTGATGCCCTGGTCCCGAATGGCGCGGATCGTGTCGTTCAGGCCGGCCGATTCCTGTTCGTTCAGGCCGGCGGCCGGCTCGTCCAGGATGATGAGTTCGGGCTTTGCCACCAGGGTGCGCGCCATTTCCACGCGGCGCTGAGCCCCGTAGGGCAGGGACGTGGCGATTTCCTGGGCGACGTCGGCCAGGTCCAGTTGTTCCAGCACGGCCATGGCGCGATCGACCAGTGCGCGTTCCTCGCGGCGCTGGGCGGGCGTGCGCAGCAGGCCCTGCCACCAGGACTGCTGCATCTGCAGGTGCTGGCCGGCAATCACGTTTTCCAGCACGGTCATGTCGGTGAACAGCCGGATGGTCTGGAAGGTGCGGCGGATGCCGGCCTCGGCGACCCGATGCGGAGCCAGGCCGGTCACGTCGCGGCCGTGCCAGCGGATGTGGCCGTCCGTGGGCCGGTAGACACCGGTGATCATGTTGAAGACGGTCGTCTTGCCGGCGCCGTTGGGGCCGATCAGGCCGACGATCTCGCCGCGCCGGACCTGGAAGCTGAGGTCATCGACCGCCCGCAAGCCGCCAAAGCTGATGCCGATCCGGTCCAGTTCAAGCAGGACGTCGGACGATGAGGTGGAGGACAGGGGCGAATTCATAGGGCTCCCTTGCGTGCGGGCCAGATGCCCTGCGGACGCAGAATCATGACCAGGATCATGGCGATGCCAAAGACCAGATAGCGGTACTGGGCAAATTCCGTGAAGATCTGCGGCACCACGAACATCATGGCCGTGCCCAGCAGCACGCCCGGCACCGAGGCCTGACCACCGACCAGCACGATGGCGAACAGCACGACCGAGTCCGTGAACTGGAAGGACCCGGGGCTGACGGCCGACAGCTGCATGGCGAACAGCGTGCCCGCCAGGCCTGCGATGCCGGCCGACAGCGCAAAGGCTGCGACCTTGTAGTTGCGCGCGTTGACCCCCAGCGTGGTGGCGGCCAGTTCATCGTATTTGATGTAGCGGAAGGTGCGCCCCAGGGATGAGCGGTCCAGGTTGCGCATCAGCCACAGCACGACGGCCAGCACTACCCAGTTCAGGTAGAACAGGTCGCTTTGCGTGCCGAACATATGTCCGAAGACCGTCGGGCCGCTGACGCCGAACAGGCCGTCGGCGCCACCCGTCAGGCCGAACAGATTGTTCTTCATGGCCAGCACGAAAATGGCGTTGAAACCGATGGTGACCACCAGCAGGTAGTCGCCCCGCAGCTTGACGATGGGGGCTGACAGGATGGCGCCCAGCGCCGCCGACAGCACGATGGCGGGGAGGATGGTCCAGAGGATCGGCCAGTTGAAGGACAGCGACAGGATGGCGCTGGTGTAGGCGCCGATGCCGAAGAACACGGCGTGGCCCATGTCGTACATGCCGGCACGCCCCAGGACGATGTCCTGCGACAGGGCAACGATGGCGTAGATGGCGAAGATGCCGCCGATCGTGATCCAGGCAGGCGACATGACCGAGGGGACGAGCAGGCCGATGATCCACAGGGCGGGCCCCAGCACTCGCAGGAACCGGGTGCCGGCGCTGGGGGGGGGCGTGACAGGGGCCGTGGTGGCCGGCATCTGGGCGGAGGTTTGGTTGGTTTGACTCATGGCTTAGACCTTTTCGGCGACGCGTTCACCCAGCAGGCCCGAGGGGCGCACCAGCAGAATGCCGATCAGCAGCGCGAAGGTGATGGCATCCTGCCAGGAACTGGAGATATAGCCTGCCGCGAAGGCATTGAACAGCCCCAGCACCAGACCGCCCAGCATCGCGCCGGGGATATTGCCGATCCCGCCGATGATGGCGGCGATGAAGGCATTGAGCCCGTAGGACCAGCCCATGGTGAAGAAGGTCTGGCGGTAGTAAAGGCCGATGAACAGGCCGCCGATGGCGCCCAGCACCGGGCCGATGATGAACACCAGGGAGATGACGCGGTTGACGTTGATGCCCATCAGGCGGGCGGCGTCCTGGTCGATGGCCGTGGCGCGGATGGCGGTGCCCAGGCGGGTGTGGTGCACGAAGAAATACAGGCCGGCCATCAGCAGGAAGGCGCAGATGATGATCAGCAACTGGACGAAACTGAGGTACGCGCCGCCGATCTGCCAGGTCAGGTTGGGCAGCAGGTTGTTGGGGAACACCTGCACGTTCGGGGACCAGATCAGCATGATGCCGTTTTCGATCAGCATCGATGCGCCCAGTGCCGAAACCACGGCCGACAGGCGGTGGGCCTTGCGCAGGGGTTTGTAGGCGAACTGGTCCAGCAGCGTGCCGGCGACGGCGACCATGATCATGGCGATCAGGAATGCCAGGACCAGAAGGACTGGGGTGGACAGGCCGCCGAAGGCGCCCGAGGTCAGGGTGGTCAGGCCGATGAAGGCCCCCAGGATGCACAAGTCGCCGTGGGCGAAGTTGATCATCTTCAGCACCCCGTAGA
>NZ_JAUCDS010000003.1:0-169030 GCF_034674885.1 Castellaniella sp. | reverse complement strand
CAATTCCAGATCGGTACAGGTTTCTGATTCCGATCGTTTAATGGCACAATAGTTCTTTTTTGTCGCAGCCTTCCTGGCAGGTGGTTTTATCATCATGATTCTTTCAGGTTTGAATGTTTCAACGTTGGCGCAACGCGCCGTGTCCAGTCATCGTGCCCTGGCCGTGGCTGCTGCGATCGGCCTTGGGGCGCTGTTCGTCGTTCCGGCCTATGCCCAGAGCACCAAGATCGGCTTTGTCAGCACCGAGCGCATTCTGCGCGACTCCAAGCCGGCCAAGGCGGCCCAGGCAAAGATCGAAGCCGAATTCAAGAAGCGCGACCAGGATCTGCAGAAACTGGCCGACAGCCTGCGCGCCCAGGCCCAGAAGCTCGACAAAGACGCCCCCGTGCTGTCCGAAGCCGAGCGCGTCAAACGTCAGCGACAGCTGCAGGACATGGACTCCGACCTGCAACGCAAGCGCCGCGAATTCCAGGAAGACTTCAACCGCCGCCGCAACGAGGAATTCTCGTCCATCGTTGAAAAGGCGGATGCTGCCATCAAGAAGATCGCCGAACAGCAGAACTACGACCTGATCATCCAGGACGCTGTGACGGTCAGCCCGCGCGTGGACATCACCGACCAGGTCATCAAAGCGCTGGGCGGCTGATTCCCGATGCCGGTGTTGCTTGCGCCCCAGCGGGCTCCTGCGCTGTCACAGCTGTTACAGGCTGCCGACTCGGTCGGGCTGGGATGCACCATCACCGGCGGAGCCGATGCGCTTGGCCGGCCGATTGCGGGGATCGGATCCCTGAACACAGCCGGTGCGACCGAGATCAGCTTCTTGTCCAATCCGCGCCTGCAGGGCCAATTGATCCAGTGCCAGGCGGCGGCGGTCATTCTTCGTACCGAAGACTGGGCGGCATTCCAGGCCGCCCATCCTGAATCTCCCGCGTGGGTGCCGGTGCTGTGCAGCCAGCCCTACCTGATGTATGCGCTCCTGGCGCAATGGTTCGACCGGCATCGCCTGGCGGGCCTGCCTCGGGGCATCCACCCCAGCGCAGTGATCGCCGATGACGCCGTCCTCGAAGACGACGTCCATGTGGGGCCCTTGGCCGTGATCGAATCCGGCACGCGCATCGGCGCCGGGACCCGCATCGGGGCAGGTTGCATCATCGGCCCGGACTGCGCCATCGGGCGCGACAGCCTCTTGCATGCCCGCGTGACGCTCTATCACGGCGTGCAGGTCGGGGATCGGGTGATCCTGCATGCCGGCGTGGTGCTGGGGGCGGATGGTTTCGGCTTTGCGCCGGATCCTCGCACTCCGGGCGCCTGGGCGAAGATCGCCCAGCTGGGCGGCGTGCAGGTAGGCAGCGACGTGGAAATTGGTGCCAACACCACGGTAGACCGGGGCGCGGTGGAAGACACGGTGCTGGGCGATGGCGTCAAGCTCGATAACCAGATCATGATCGGTCATAATTGCCGCATCGGCGATCACACGGCCATGGCGGCCTGCGTGGGGGTGGCCGGTTCCACCACCATGGGCCGGCGCTGCGTGATCGGGGGGGCGGCCATGTTCGGCGGACATCTGACGCTGGGCGATGACGTGCATATTTCCGGTGGCACGGCGGTGACATCCGATATTCTCGAGGCCGGCCGCTATACCGGGGTCTTTCCTGTGGCAGAGCACGGCGCGTGGCAGCACAACGCGGCAGTCATCGGCCAGCTGGCCCAGTTACGCAAACGCATCCGCGCGGCGGAGCGGCAAGCGGCCAGCCAGGCTGAGCCGAAGAACAACAAGCAGGACACACGATAATGGAACTCGATATCAAAGACATCATGGAACGGCTGCCGCATCGGCAGCCGATGCTGCTCGTGGACCGCGTCCTGGAAATGGATCCGGGCAAGAGCATCGTCGCCATCAAAAATGTCACATATAACGAACCGTTCTTCCAGGGTCATTTCGCGCATCATCCTGTGATGCCCGGCGTGCTCATCATCGAAGCCCTGGCTCAGGCGGCGGCTCTGTTTTCCTTTGCCGATGCCGGTGCGCCCAATCTGGCCAGCACCAAGATCGCCTACTATCTGGTGGGTGTGGACGGGGCGCGCTTTCGCCGGCCGGTGGTGCCGGGCGACCAGTTGCGCATGGAAGTCTCCGCCGACAAGCTCAGCCGTTCGATCTGCAAATACACGGCCGTGGCGAAGGTCGGCGACCAGATCGCGGCGGAAGCCAAGATCATGTGCGCGGTGCGCATCCTGGAAGAATGATGGCTGCGGCGCAGGTCCATCCCACGGCGATCGTGGCGCCCGGGGCCATCCTGGGTGACGGCGTCAGCGTCGGCCCCTACAGCATCATCGGCGAACATGTCAGCATCGGCGCCGGCACGCGGGTCGGGCCGCATTGCGTGATCGACGGACACACCACCATCGGGCCGGACAACCATTTCTATCGCTTCTGCTCGATAGGCGGCATTCCACAGGACAAGAAGTACCAGGGTGAACCCACGACGCTGGAAATCGGCGCCGGGAACACGTTCCGCGAATACGTGACGGTCAATATCGGCACTGCGCAGGACGTGGGCGTCACCCGCCTGGGCAACGACAACTGGATCATGGCCTATGTGCACATCGCCCATGATTGCCAGTTGGGCAGCCACATCGTCATGGCCAACAGCGTGCAGTTGGCCGGGCACATCCATATCGACGACTGGGCGATCGTGGGCGGCCTGTCGGCCGTGCACCAGTTCGTGCGCATCGGGGCGCATGCCATGATCGGCGGCACCAGTTCCGTGCGCCAGGACGTGCCCCCCTACATGATCGGCGCGGGGGATTCCTTTCGTCCGATCGGAATCAATTCCGAGGGCCTCAGCCGCCGAGGCTTCACGCCCGCCGATGTGCAGGTGCTCAAGGAAGCCTACAAAGTCCTGTACCGCCGCAAACTCGATATCGAGCAAGCCGTCCAGGCCCTGGGGGACCTGCAAGCCGACCACCCTGCAGAAGCCCCTGCCGTGCAGGCTCTGATCGACTTTCTGCAGGCGTCCAGTCGGGGCATTGCGCGCCCATGAACGCGCCCAGCCAGCCCGGGCCTGCGGGCACGCGGGCGTGGGGCCACCGAGGCTGGTCATGACGACCAGCGGGATTCGCGCCACGATCGTCGCAGGCGAGCCATCCGGGGACCTGCTGGCTGCCCGCATGATCCAAGGGCTGCAAGCCCGTGATCCCGCCGCTGTGGCGGCTGGTATCGGCGGGCCGGCGATGGCCCGCGCGGGCTTTCAGGCATGGCATCCCATGGACGCATTGTCAGTTTTCGGCTATGTCGATGCGCTGCGCCAGGCCCCGCGCCTGATTCGCACCTGGCGCGATACGCGTCGCCGCATCCTGGACCAGCGCCCTGACGTGTTCGTCGGAGTCGACGCGCCCGATTTCAATCTGCGGCTGGAAGAAAAACTGCGTGCGGCCGGCATTCCCACCGTGCATTTCGTCGGACCCTCGATCTGGGCCTGGCGTTTCGAACGCATCCATCAGATCCGCCGCGCCGTGTCGCATATGCTGGTGCTGTTTCCCTTCGAAGTCGATCTCTATCGCGAACAGGGCGTGCCGGTTACCTATGTGGGGCATCCCCTGGCGGAATTGATTCCCAAATCACCTGACCGAGCAGCCGCCCGGACCGCGCTGAACCTGGCTCCGAACCGGCGCGTCCTGGCGCTGATGCCGGGCAGCCGGGAATCCGAACTGCGCCTGCTGGCGCCACGTTTTCTGCAGGCTGCGCAGATATTGCGCCGCGAGGACCCGGATCTTCAGATCATCGTGCCTGTGGTCAACGCGCAGCGGCGGGCCCAGTTCGAGGGCATTCTGGCGCAGTATCCGGTGCCGGGGTGCCAGGTGCTGGGGGCTTTGCCGTCGGCGCCCGGCGTTGTACCGCGCGCCGACGGGCTGGATTCAGCCGAATGGCCGATCGCCTGGCATGCGATGGAGGCCGCCGACGCCGTGCTGGTGGCCAGCGGCACCGCGACGCTGGAGGCCGCACTGTTCAAGCGGCCACTGGTCATTTCCTATGTCATCAGCCCCTGGATGCGGCGCATCATGGCCTGGAAGTCCGGCCAGGACGCGCCCACCCTGCCCTGGGTAGGACTGCCCAACATCCTGGAACGGGAATTCGTCGTGCCCGAATTGTTGCAGGAGGCCGCCACGCCGCACGCCCTGGCGGAGCAGACCTGGATCGCCCTGAGCGATCAGGATCACGGCCGGCGGGTGGCGCAGCGCTTTGCCGTCTTGCACGACACCCTGGACCGCGACACCCCGGGACTGGCCGCCAATGCCATTTTGCAGGTCTGCCATGGCCGCGCAGCCTGATCTGTTCGGTTCGGCACAGGCCTCCTCGGACTGGATCGCCGGCGTGGACGAGGCGGGCAGGGGGCCATTGGCCGGCCCGGTGTTCGCCGCTGCCGTCATCCTGGACCCCTTGCACCCCATCGAGGGGCTGGCGGATTCGAAGAAGCTCAGCGCCCGTCGCCGCGAAGTCCTGGCCGCGCAGATCCGCGAACGGGCCCTGGCCTGGGCCGTCACCCAGGCCGACGTCGATACCATCGACCACCTGAACATTCTGCAGGCCACGCTGCAGGCCATGCGCCAGGCCTGCGAGGCGTTGTCGCGCCCACCGCAGCTGATCCTGGTGGACGGCAACCGCCTGCCGCGCGGCCTGCCATGTCCTGCGCGCGCCGTGGTCGGCGGCGATGCGCTGGAACCCGCCATTTCAGCTGCCTCGATCCTGGCCAAGACAGCCCGCGATGCCTGCTGCCTGGATCTGCATGCCCAGTATCCGCACTACGCCTTCGATCAGCACAAGGGCTATGGCACGGCCCTGCATCTGGAACGCTTGGCACAATTCGGCCCCTGTCCGGCGCACCGGCGCAGCTTCGCCCCCGTTCGTCGTCTTCTGCAGGATGTCCAGACATGAGCCACACAGCGCCCGTGAGGCACATCGCCTCGCGCGATAATCCGGATTACCGGCTCTGGCTGCGCCTGGCCCAGGGCCGACCGGGCCATCGAGAGAGCCGGGTGATCCTGGAAGGAGAGCACCTGTGCCGCGCCTGGCTGGAACACAACGGCGCGCCGCAGGCCCTGATTGTCAGCGAGGCCATTCAGGCGCAGTCCCCGGGCTGGATCAAGCCACTGTGGCAGGATTGCGAATCCACGCGCCGCATCGTGCTTGAAGATCACCTCGCGCGCATGCTGTCCCAGGTGGAAAATGGCCCCGCAGTGTTCTTCCTGGTCGAACCGCCCGGGGCCGCTCTGCCGAACCAGATCACCGAGGGGTGCCTGTGGCTGGATCGGGTCCAGGACCCTGGCAATCTGGGCACCTTGCTGCGCACGGCGGCGGCGGCCGGCCTGGAGGCCGCCTTCCTGTCTGCGGGCTGCGCAGCCGCCTGGTCGCCCAAGGTCCTGCGCAGCGGGCAGGGCGCCCATTTCGCCCTGCGCGTGCACGAACACGTGGATTTGCAGGCCTTGCGCGCGCGCCTGCAGATTCCCCTGGCCGCCACGACCCTGGAACGGGCTGGTTCCTTGTATCAACAGGATTTGCGCCAACCCTGCGCCTGGTTGTTCGGCAACGAGGGGCGCGGCGTGGCAGCGGATCTGCTGGCAGTAGCCGATTGGCGCGTGCATATCCCGCAGTCGACGGGGGTCGAATCCCTGAATGTCGCAGCCGCAGCGGCCATCTGTCTGTTCGAACAGCGACGGCAGCAGGCTGGCTGACGCCGCCTTTTCTGCACGCCAGCATGGTTGTGGCCCCCGCCGGACCGATCGGATCAGTAGGTGGTGCGGTCCAGCCCGACCTCGTCGAGGATCTTGGTCGAGATCTCTTCGATGGAACGTGTTGTGGTGGACAGCCACGGAATGTTTTCCATGCGCATCAGGCGTTCGGCGTCCGCGATTTCCTGGCGGCACTGCTTCAGGGATGCATAGGTGCTGTTGGGCCGGCGTTCGTTGCGCACTTCGGCCAGGCGCTCGGGCTGGATCGACAGGCCGAACAGTTTGCGCCGGAAAGGCAGCAGCGTGGCAGGCAGGGCGCCCCGGTCGAAGTCTTCCGGAATCAGGGGGTAGTTGGCCGCCTTGACCGCGTACTGCATGGCCAGGTACAGGCTGGTGGGCGTCTTGCCGCAGCGCGACACCCCCACCAGGATGACGTCGGCCTGTTCCAGCCCCTGGATGTATTGGCCGTCGTCATGGGCCAGACTGAAATTGATGGCCTCGATGCGGTTGTTGTATTGTTTGGACAGCCCGTTGGTGTGTGATCGACCCACCGAGCGGCTGGACTTTACCCCCAGCACGCCTTCGAGGTGCTGCACGAAAGCGCCGAACAGGTCCAGGAAGATGCAGGGGGATTCGCGGATGCGATCCGCGATTTCCGGGTCGACCAGGGTGCTGAATACCAGGGGCGCAGGCCCGCCCTGTTCCGCCTTCTGGGTGATGCGCCGCACGGCGGCGTCGGCCTTTTCGACCGAGTCGATGAAAGGCAGGCGCACCGCCTGGAAGGCGATTTCCTCGAATTGCGACAGGACCGCATGGCTGAAGGTCTCAGCGGTAATCCCGGTGCTGTCCGAGACGATGAACACGGGGCGTTCGATGACGGGATCAATCATGGATTTTGAACCACCAAGCCTGAGAAACGGTACAATCCGCGAAGGTTACCAGTCACCCGATGCTCAGGCAAGGCTGGTTTGCCGGACGCATGCCGACCGCAGACGGCGCGGCGCCCCTTTCGGGCCGCTGCCGCGCGGTTCAATGGCCTGGGGCATCCCCCCGGGCGGCGTGCGTCCCGCAAACACGCTTTTTCTATCTCAAAGGTGACATCATGTCGTACGTTGTATCGTTCGAGCAGCTCCGCATGTCGGACGTGGACTCGGTAGGGGGTAAGAACGCTTCTCTCGGTGAAATGATCAGTCAGCTGGCCAGCGCCGGGGTCCGGGTGCCGGGCGGCTTTGCCACCACCGCAGACGCCTTTCGCGACTTCCTGAAATCCACCGGGCTGGACGCCCGCATCAAGGCCCGCCTGGACACCCTGAATGCCGACGACGTGCGCGAATTGGCCGCCGCCGGGGCGGAGATCCGCCAATGGGTGATCGACACGCCGTTTCCGGCCGATTTTGAACAGGCCATTCGCGGCGCCTTCGCCCAGCTGGATGCCGATGGCAAGGGTTCGTTTGCCGTACGTTCGTCCGCTACCGCCGAAGACCTGCCCGACGCATCCTTCGCCGGCCAGCAGGAAACCTACCTGAACGTCGTCGGCATCGACGACGTGCTGGAAAAGATCCGTCACGTGTTCGCGTCGCTGTACAACGACCGCGCGATCTCCTATCGCGTGCACAAAGGCTATGCGCACGCCGAAGTTGCCCTGTCGGCCGGCATCCAGCGCATGGTTCGCTCGGACAAGGGCAGCGCTGGCGTGATGTTCACGCTGGACACCGAATCCGGCTTCAAGGACGTCGTCTTCATCACCTCGTCCTACGGCCTGGGTGAAACCGTGGTCCAGGGCGCCGTCAACCCGGACGAGTTCTACGTCTTCAAGCCCACGCTGGAAGCCGGCCACTACCCGGTCATCAGCCGGCGCATCGGCTCCAAGCTCATCAAGATGGAATTCGACGAGCAGCGCGTTTCGGGTCATGCCGTGCGCACCGTGGAAGTTCCGGCCTCCGAACGCAACCGCTATTCCCTGACCGACGACGAGATCATCGAACTGGCGCGCTACGCGACCATCATCGAAAAGCATTACCAGCGTCCCATGGACATCGAATGGGGCCGCGACGGCATCGATGGCAAGCTCTACATCCTGCAGGCCCGCCCGGAAACCGTGAAGTCCCAGCAAGGCCATCACGACGTGCAGGAACGCTACCGCCTGAAGGCCACGGGCGAGGTGCTGGTGCGCGGCCGAGCCATCGGCCAGAAGATCGGTTCGGGCACTGTGCGGGTGGTCGCCGACGCCTCCGAAATGGACAAGGTCCGGGCCGGCGATATCCTGGTCACGGACATGACCGACCCGAACTGGGAACCGGTCATGAAACTGGCCTCGGCCATCGTCACCAACCGGGGCGGGCGCACCTGCCACGCCGCCATCATCGCGCGTGAACTGGGCATCCCGGCCGTCGTCGGCTGCGCCGACGCCACCGACGTGCTGGCCAATGGCCGCGAGGTCACGGTGTCCTGCGCCGAAGGCGACGAGGGCCATATCTACGACGGTTTGATCGAGACCGAAATCGAGGAAGTCCGCTGGGGAGAAATGCCCGACATCGGCCTGAAGGTCATGATGAACGTCGGCAATCCGCAACTGGCCTTCGATTTCTCGCAGATCCCCAACGGCGGCGTGGGGCTGGCCCGGCTGGAATTCATCATCAACAACAACATCAACGTTCACCCCAAGGCCATCCTGGACTACCCCAACGTCGACGGCGACCTGAAAAAGGCCGTGGAATCGGCCGCCCGGGGCTACGCCAGCCCGCGCGCCTTCTTCGTGGAGAAGCTCTCCGAAGGCATTGCCACCATCGGCGCGGCCTTCTATCCGAAACCCGTCATCGTGCGCCTGTCGGACTTCAAGTCCAATGAATATCGCAAGCTGGTGGGCGGTTCGCGCTACGAACCCGAGGAAGAGAACCCCATGCTGGGCTTCCGTGGGGCCTCGCGCTATATCTCGGAAGACTTCGCCGAGTGCTTCCGCATGGAATGCGAGGCTCTGAAGAAGGTTCGCGACGAGATGGGCCTGACCAACGTCGAAATCATGGTGCCCTTCGTGCGCACGCTCAGCCAGGCGCAGCGCGTGATCGACCTGCTGGCCTTGCACGGCCTGAAGCGCGGCGACAACGGTCTGCGTTTGATCATGATGTGCGAGGTCCCCACCAATGCCATCCTGGCCGACGAATTCCTGCAGTTCTTCGACGGCTTCTCGATCGGTTCCAACGACATGACCCAGCTGACCCTGGGCCTGGATCGCGATTCGGGCATGGAACTGCTGGCGGCGGATTTCGACGAACGCGATCCGGCCGTGCAGTTCATGCTGCGCCGCGCCATCCAGGCCTGCCTGAAGGCCGGCAAGTACGTCGGCATCTGCGGTCAGGGCCCCAGCGATCACCCCGACCTGGCCCAGTGGCTGCGTGACGAGGGTATCCTGTCCATGTCCCTGAACCCGGATACGGTGGTCGACACCTGGCAGCGGCTGGCCGACACGAAAGTCGCCGCCTGATCGTCTGATCGGCATGGGCGCCCCGGTGGTCTTCGGGGCGCCGGCCCGGAACCTCGGCCCTCATCGGTCGAGGTTTTTTCGTTTAGATTGTGGAGATCCATGCCATGTCGTTTCACGCACTGCTTTCTTCCCCGCTGGGCGAAATCCTGCTGACGGCGGATGCGCTGGGCCTGACAGGGCTGTATTTCACCGATCAGCGGGATTGCCCGCACCTGCCGGGCCTGGCGCCGGCGTCCGAGATCGTCTCTCAGCCCTCGGCGGGTATCGTGCGGGGCAGGGCGGCGCGCACGCTGAAAGCCGTCCGGGCGGGCGATGCGGCTGCTGGCGAACTGTTCCCTCTGGAGACGCCTGGTGTCGGGGGCGTGGATCACATGCAGCCGGCAGCGATGCGGCTGCTGCAGGACGACACGCCTGCCGGTGTTCTGAGCGTGCTGGAGCAGACCCGCAGGGAACTGGATGAATACTGGTGCGGCGAGCGCCAGGTGTTCGACGTGCCATTGGATCCTCAGGGCACGATTTTCCAGAAACGGGTCTGGCAGGCGTTGCTGGACGTGCCCTGCGGGGCGACTTTGTCATATGGCGAACTGGGCGAGCGCGCCGGGCTGGGGGCGGGCCACGGCCGCGCCGTCGGCACAGCCGTGGGCAGCAACCCCATCAGCATCATCATCCCCTGCCACCGCATCCTGGCGCGCAATGGCACCCTGAACGGCTATGGCGGCGGGCTCGGGCGCAAGGCGCGGTTGCTGGAGATCGAGGGATTCACGATCTGCGCCTGAACGTCCGTTCAGGCCAGCAATGGCACGTCCGCTTTGTTCATGCGCCGCAATTCGACTGCATCGGTTTCGGCATGTGTCTTGTCATTCGATGACAGCCGGAAGATGCGGACATTGTCGAGTGACGCCCGGGAGTTGGATTCCATTTTCCTGGCGAGTTGCGCCAGCCCTTCAGCCATCAGGGCATTGCTTTTCGTGATCTGATCCAGTTCTCGCAAAGCGATGCTGGCTTCCTGGATACCGGTGGCCTGCTCCTCGGTGGCCAGGTTGATGTCCTTCAGGATGCGGCCCTGGCGTTCCACGGATTGTGCGACTTCGCCCATGCGTGCCCGGGTCTGTTCCATTCCCTGGTTGCCTTGCCGGACCCGATCATGAGATTGTTCGATCAGATGCCGGATCTGTCGGGCCGCATCAGCCGTGCGTTGAGACAGGGTGCGGACTTCCGAAGCCACCACGGCAAAGCCCCGCCCGTGCTCCCCAGCCCGGGCGGCTTCAACAGCGGCGTTGAGCGCCAGGATGTTGGTCTGGAAGGCCACCGACTCGATCACTTGGACGAAGTCGCTGACGCTGCGCGAGGACTCGTCGATCTGTCGCATCGTCTCCGATAGGGTCTCGACCGCATCCTGGCTGCGTCGCACGGCGCCCGCGGTTTCATCCGCAAGACGAGTCCCGTCCTTTGTCATGTCGGAGGTCTGGCTGATCGTGCTGTCGATCTGTTCGATGGCGGCTGCTGATTTGGACAAGCCTTCGGCCTGCTGTTCGGCGCGCTGCAGCATTTCCTGGCTATGGTCGGCGACGACGTGGGCATCGTTCGACAGGAACTGCCTGACATCCCAGATGACCGTGCGTATCATCAGCGCCAATTGGTTGACCGGCAACATCAGGTCGCGTGCATCGCGAAAGCGATTCACGGCGATGAATTCCGAGAGATCCCCGCTGGCCAGATGGCGCGCAACTTCCGCTACGTGATCGACGGGCGCGGCAAAGAATCTCAGGATGCCTCGCCAGGCCAATGCCGTCGTCAGGACGCCGGCTGCCAGGATTCCCCACATGGGGAATCCAAGGGCTGCCGCCGCGCTGGGGCCGGCGGCAGCCAGCAGTCCCAGCAACAGGGCCTTTCCCTGGCGGCCGGGGTGCAGGCATCTGGATGGCGCATGAAGCAGACCGGAACGAACGGGGAGCCCGTCGCGCAGGCGCCAGGAGAGGCGGCCGCGTTCGGACTCTTTGCGCATGATCGAGAACAACCGTTGTGCCGCGTCGATCTCGTCGGCTGACGGCAACGTCCGCACGGACAGGTAGCCTACGATCCTGTCGCCATTGCGCATGGGCGTTGCGTTGGCACGCACCCAGTATGCATCGCCGTTCTTGCGGCGGTTCTTGATCACGGCACTCCAGAGTTTTCCCGCCTGGATGGTGGCCCAGAAATCCCTGAAGGCTTCTTCGGGCATATCCGGATGGCGCAGGATGTTGTGCGCCTGGCCCAAGAGTTCTTCTTTCGGATAACCGCTGACACTGACGAAGTCGTCGTTGCAGTACGTGATCCTGCCTTTGAGGTCCGTGATGGAGATCAGGGTCAGTTGAGGAGGGTAATCATGGATTTTCTGTGTGACCGGCAGGTTCTTGCGCATATGTCCTCCCCCAGAGTGGCGATCGTTTTCGGTTTCCCTGAAAGCAGGGGCCATGGCCCATTGCTTTTTGAATGCAAATTTTTGTTTCAAAATTATGCTGTTTACGCTTCAAGTGGAATGCCGACAGTCATTGCCCAATGAGGGGGCAGTTCGCCGTATTGGCCGTATCTGCTTGGGGAAAAATGAAACGGCCCCGGATCAAGCATCGATCCGGGGCCGTATTTCTGCCGGGCGCCTATGACAGGCTACTCCTTGCGTGTATCGTGCTTCATCAGGCGTTCTTTTTCGCGCGCCCAGTCCTTGTCGCGCTGGGTGTCGCGTTTGTCGTGCAGCTTTTTACCGCGTCCCAGGCCGAAGTCCAGCTTGATGCGCCCGCCCTTGTAATGCAGGTTCAGCGGTACCAGGGCGTAGCCGCGCTGTTCGACCTTGCCGATCAGCTTGCTGATCTCCTGTGCATGCAGCAGCAATTTGCGCGTGCGGGTAGCGTTGGGGTGGATGTGGGTGGATGCGGTCGGCAGGGGGCTGACATGCATGCCCAGGATCCACAGGGCGCCATCGCGCACGATGACGTAGGCCTCTTTCAGCTGGACGTGGCCGGCGCGGATCGCCTTGACCTCCCAGCCTTCCAGGACCAGGCCGGCCTCGAAGCGCTCCTCGATGAAGTAATCATGGGTGGCTTTGCGGTTTTCTACAATACTCATGGATAAGGCATGCGCTGATAAAATCCTCCAATTCTATCCTAACCACCTTGTTTTGCTGATGCCCTCGATTCAACGCTCTGTCCTCGTCCCTTTCAGCTGCGCCCAGATGTTCGATCTGGTGGCCGATGTCGCGCGTTACCCGGAATTCATGCCGTGGTGTGGCGGGGCCACCGTGCAGTGGCAGAACGAACAGGGCATGCAGGCCACGGTGCAGATCCATTTCGCCGGCATCCGCCAGAGCTTCACCACGCGTAATGACCACCATTACCCCAGCAAGATCGTCTTTCACCTGGTGGATGGGCCATTTTCCAATCTGACCGGACACTGGGCTTTCCAGCCCCTGGGCGAGGACGGCTGCAAGGTGCTCTACACCATGGAATACACATTTTCCAGTCGCGCGCTGTCGGCGGTGGTCGGGCCGGTGTTCAATCGCATCGCCACCAGCTTCATCGATTCCTTCACCCAGCGTGCACACGCGGTCTACGGAGCCTGAGATGCGCGTGTCCGTTGCCTTTGCCGCAGCCACACGCCTGTGGCGCCAGGCACTGGATGTCCCGGAAGGCACCACGGTGGCGCAGGTCGTCGCCCTCAGTGGCTTTGCGAGAGAATTCCCGGAATTCACCGATTCGCCCTTGATCATGGCCGTCTACGGCGAACGCTGCGACCCGCAGCGTGTGCTGCGCGGGGGTGATCGCGTGGAACTCTGCCGGCCCCTGGTGTTCGATCCCCTGGAGTCCCGCCGCCGCAGGGCTGCCCATCGGCGAAGCGGGGGAAAGCGGCCCGAGTAGGTCGGGGGAGGCTTGGCCTGCGCAAACCCGTCAGGGCGCGCCGCACATTTCTTCGACTGGACTCTGGCCCGGGATCAGCGGCTTGCCGTACAGGCCGGTGTGTGCGTCTCCCCAGGCCTTCAGCGCCAGCAGGATCGGTTCCATGCTGCGTCCCAAGGACGACAGACGATAGTCCACCCTGGGCGGCACCTGAGCATAGACCGTCCGCTCGATCAGGCCGTCTTCCTCCAGTTCTCGCAGTTGCCGCGTCAGCATGCGGGGCGAGACATTGACGATCTGGCGGCGGAGTTCGCTGAAACGCAACGTCCCGCCCAGCAGGTGAAACAGCACGACGGATTTCCATTTGCCTTCGATGAGGCCGACGGCGGCTTCGACCGAGCATCCGGGGCTGCAGTCAAAGCGTGAATGTTTGGATTTGGCCACCGTAGTATCCTTTTTGTCACTATAGGCTGAATTTGTGCGTAGAGACAGAATTGCGAATGACGCTATTCTGCGAGCACATTCATTTTCAGACAAGCAGGAGTCTTCATGAAAGCCATCGGATACCGCCGGACCGGCCCCATCGACCAGCCGGACGCGCTCGTGGATATCGAGCTGGACCGCCCCGGCAGCCCCACAGGCCATGACCTGTTGGTGGAGATCGCGGCTGTGTCCGTCAACCCGGTGGACACCAAGATCCGCCAGCGCGTGGAGCCCGAGGGCGCCGACTGGAAGGTTCTGGGCTGGGACGCCTCCGGTCGCGTGCTGGCGGTCGGTCCCGAGGTCAGTCGCTTCAAGCCTGGGGACGAGGTGTTTTACGCGGGCGCCCTGACACGGCCGGGGACCAACAGCGAATTCCACCTGGTGGACGAGCGGATCGTCGGACACAAGCCGGCGACGCTGGACCATGCCCAGGCCGCCGCTTTGCCTCTGACGGCGCTGACGGCATGGGAAATGCTGTTCGACCGTCTGGACGTGCATCGGCCCGTGCCCGGAGCCGCGAATGCGGTGCTGATCATCGGCGGCGCGGGAGGCGTGGGGTCCATGGCCATCCAACTGCTCAAGACGCTGACCGACCTGACGGTCATCGCCACGACATCCCGTCCCGAAACGCGGGACTGGGTGCAGTCCCTGGGGGCCGACCATGTCGTGAACCACCGCCAGCCCCTGGCGGCGCAACTGAGCGCGCTGGGCCTGGACAATCCGGCTTTCGTCTTCTCGACGACTGCTACCGACCAGCATCTGGACGATGTGGTCGAACTCATCGCCCCGCAGGGGCGCTTCGGCCTGATCGATGATCCGGAGGTCCTGGACATTCGAGGATTCAAGCGCAAGTCCGTCTCGGTGCACTGGGAGTTCATGTTCACCCGTTCTCTATTCGGCACGACGGATATGGGCGAACAGGGCCGCGTCCTGGATGAGGTCGCCCGCCTGACGGATGCCGGTCGCATCCGCAGCACGCTCACGCGGCGCATGAGTCCCATCGACGCCGGCAATCTGAAGCAGGCGCATACTCTGCAGGAAAGTGGACGGGCGTGTGGAAAAACTGTCCTGGAAGGTTTCTGAGGACGCGCGTCCGGACGCCGGACCCGGAACCCGGTCCGGTGGATTGTCGCCCGATTGACAGCCGCCTCGGCCCGGCTGATTTAAGGTGGGCCTGTCCAAACAGATGCTGGCGCCAAGTGCTACAGTAAGTCTGCGACGCAGCGGTCGGCCTTGACCAGGCCGGGCCGCGCCGGATGGCGCCACCCGCGCTCTACGGCGGCGACCACCCTAGATCCGGAGACATGCACCATGGATTTTCGCCTCACCGAAGAACAACAGGCTTTTGCACAGGCCGCCCGTGAATTCGCCCAGGGGGAATTAGCCCCGCATGCGGCCCAGTGGGACGAAGAATGCATATTTCCGCGCGAAGCCTTCGCCAAAGCCGGCGAACTTGGGTTTTGCGCCATGTATGCGCCGGAATCCATCGGCGGGCTGGGGCTGCCCCGGCTGGACGCCACCCTGGTGTTCGAGGAAATGGCGGCGGTGGACCCTTCCACCACGGCCTTCATCACCATTCACAACATGGCGACCTGGATGGTCGGCAGTTGGGCGCAGCCCGCCGTGCGCGATCACTGGGGGCCGCTGCTGGCCAGCGGCCAGATGCTCGCATCCTATTGTCTGACCGAGCCTGGCGCGGGTTCCGATGCCGCTTCGCTGGTCACCAGCGCCCGGCGCGACGGCGATCATTACGTGTTGAACGGCGCCAAGGCCTTCATTTCCGGGGCAGGCGACACCGACGTCCTGGTTGTCATGGCCCGCACGGGCGGTGAAGGCGCGCGTGGCATCTCTGCCCTGGTGGTGCCGGCCGATACCGCCGGCATCACGTACGGGCGCAAGGAAAACAAGATGGGCTGGAACAGCCAGTCTACCCGGCCCATCACTTTCGAAGACGTCCGTGTGCCGGTAGAAAACCGCCTGGGCGAGGAAGGCGAGGGCTTTCGTTTCGCCATGAAGGGCCTGGATGGCGGCCGCATCAACATTGCCAGCTGCTCGGTGGGCGCCGCACAGGGGGCCTACGAGGCAGCCCGGCGCTACATGGGGGAACGGCGGCAGTTCGGCAAGGCCCTGGCCGACTTCCAGGCGCTGCAGTTCAAACTCGCCGATCTGCTGGCCAATGTAGTGGCTTCGCGCCAGATGGTGCGGCTGGCCGCCAGCAAGCTGGACGAAGGCGATCCGCAGGCCAGCGCCTACTGCGCCATGGCCAAGCGTTTCGCCACGGACCTGTGCTTCCAGTCCTGCCTGGACGCGCAGCAGATCCATGGCGGCTACGGTTACTTGAAGGATTACCCCCTGGAACGGTTGGTGCGCGACACCCGCGTGCACCAGATCCTGGAGGGCACCAATGAAATCATGCGCGTCATCGTGGCGCGCCATATCCTGACCCAAGAGGCCGACCTGCGATGAGCGCTCCCGATTCCGCTGCGGCGGTTCCCGAATCCCAGCCCGACCCCGTTCTTTTCCAGGAAGTGGCTGGCCGCAATGGCCGGCGCATCGGCCTGGCGACCCTGAACAGCCCGCAGACACTCAATGGCCTGTCACTGGCCATGAGCCGTCTGCTCGACGACCGCCTGCAGGATTGGGCCGAAGACGACCGGATCGCTGCTGTGGTATTGCGCGGCGCGGGGGACAAGGCCTTTTGCGCGGGCGGCGATCTGCATGCGCTGTACCAGAGCATGCTGGACAGCCCGCCGTCCGACGCCTGGGCCAATGTCCATGCCCGCAGCTTCTTTGAAACCGAATACCGGCTGGACTACCAGATTCACCGCTACGCAAAACCGGTTCTGTGCTGGGGCAGCGGTATCGTCATGGGTGGTGGCGTGGGGCTGATGCTGGGGGCCAGTCACCGTCTGGTCACGGAAACCACGCGTTTTGCCATGCCGGAGATCACCATCGGTCTGTACCCCGATGTGGCGGGTACCTGGATGCTCAGCCGCCTGCCGCGCGGCATCGGTGAATTCCTGGCGCTGACCGGCGCACAGCTGGGGGCGTCGGACTGCCTGCATTACGGCCTGGCCGATCGCGCCGTCGCGGCTGATGGCTTTGACACCCTGGTCGATGCGCTGGCTGCAGTGGACTGGTCCGGTACGACAGCCCAGCATGCGGCACAGATCGATGGGGTGCTCGACGCCATGACGCTGGATGTGCCTGAACCCGGCCCCCTGCAGCGCCATTCGGATGCAATCCGCCAGGCATGCAATCGCAGCGATCTGCAGCAGATCGCTGCTGCCATCGCAGCCTGGAAGCGCCATGCCGACCCCTGGCTGGTGCGTGCGGCCACGAATTTCCTGGCGGGTTCGCCGGGTTCGGCGCGGCTTAGCCACACCTTGCTGGGTCGCGCGCGCCATCAATCCCTGGCGGATACCTTCCGCATGGAATACATCGCCTCACTGCACTGCTGCTCCGAACCGGATTTCCGCGAAGGCATCCGCGCCCTGTTGATCGACAAGGACAAGGCCCCGCGCTGGCGCCCCGCCTCCCTGGAACAGGCGACGGCGGACTGGGTGAGACGCTTTCTGGCGCAGCCCTGGCCGGCGGGGCAGGCGCATCCGCTGGCCGATCTCAGAGGCTGAGGTTTTCATCAAACACCCACAATAATTTCAAGGAGACACGCAATGAGCAGCACGATTGGTTTCATCGGCCTGGGCCATATGGGCGGCCCCATGGCGCAGAACTTGCTGAAGGCCGGCCACAGCCTGAAGGTCTTCGACCTGGTGCCTGCCGCGCTGCAGGCCGCCACCCAGGCGGGGGCTACAGCGGTTGCGACGGCGGCCGAGGCAGTGACCGGCGTCGACCTGGTGGTTACCATGCTGCCGGCCAGCCGCCATGTCGAAGGCCTGTACCTGGGAGACAACGGTCTGTTGAAGTCGATTGCCAAGGGCACCCTGGTGCTGGAATGCAGCACGATCGCTCCGGAATCCGCTCGCAAGGTCTCGGCGGCGGCGGCCGAACGCGGCATCCGCATGCTGGATGCGCCGGTATCGGGCGGCACCGGCGGGGCCGTGGCGGGGACTCTGACCTTCATCGTCGGCGGCACCAACGCCGACCTGGACTCGGCCATGCCTTACCTGCAGGCCATGGGCAAGAACATTTTCCACGCCGGTGATGCAGGAGCAGGGCAGGTGGCCAAGATCTGCAACAACATGCTGCTGGGCATCCAGATGGCCGGTACGGCCGAGGCCCTGGCCCTGGGAGTGGCCAATGGCCTGGATCCCAGGACCCTGTCGGATATCATCGCAAAAAGCTCGGGGCGCAACTGGGCGACGGAACTCTACAACCCCTGGCCTGGCGTCATGGATCACGCGCCGGCTTCGCATGACTATGCTGGCGGCTTCGGCGTCGACCTGATGCTCAAGGACCTGGGGCTGGCCGCCGAGGCGTCCATGCAGTCGCGCGCCACGACGCCCCTGGGCGAACTGGCTCGCAACCTGTATGCCTTGCACAGCACGCAGGGCCACGGGAAACTGGACTTTTCCAGCATCCTGAAGCTCTACCACCAGCCGCGCTGAACACCGCCCCGTCCGGGGCTCGATCAGGCGGTCTCGGACGGCACCCGCATGGTCAGCACGGCGCCTTCGGGTGTGCCCACGGCATAGCGCATGGCTGGCCAGTCCGACAGGGTGATTTCCGCCGCCAGGTGCAACTGGCCCTGGTGCAGGGCCGATTCGATCACGCGCCCCACCGGCCGGCTTCCCGCCTGTGCCGCAGGATATAGATCGGTTGCCGGCGGCGGGGGCGGGACATCCGCCGCCCAGGCCGCGATCCCGTGCGCCAGGCGGCGCTTGACTGTTCCCCGGTAGTGGCTGCGGGCTACGACTTCCTGGCCCGGGTAGCAGCCCTTGGCGAAGTCGATGGTGCCGTTCAGGTCCATGTCCAGGGACGCTGGCAGGAACAGATCCTGGGATGCCGTTTGGATCCAGGGCCAGCCGCCCGCCAGCCGCAGGGCTGCCCAGGCGCCGGCCTGGCTGGCGTCGGCGGCATCCGTCTCGCCCAGGCGCCAGGCGGCGGGCCGGTCTGCCCGGGACATCGGGGCCACCACCCAGTCTATGCCTTCGATCACGGCCCGAGACCAGGCCGGCGCCTCGTGCAGGGCGGCCGGCACGACGCCGGCCCCCCAGGCGCCGCAGAGCTGTGCGGTTTCGTCCAGGCTGATCGTGACTCGGGCGCGCAGCACGAACATGCGCAAACGCCGGATCAGGCTGTCGGCCAGGTCGCGCGCCACCATCCAGACGACGCAGTCGTCCTGCGTGCGCCAGAGTACGCCGTTGGCCAGCAGGCGGCCCTGGGCCGTGCAATAGGCGGCCGGCGCGGCCCGATCCTGGCCCAGGCCTGTGACGGCATGCGTCAGTTGCCCGTGCAGGAATGACAGGGCATCGGGTCCTTCGACACGTACCAGGACGCAGTCGGGCAGGGGCACAAGCCCGTCTACAGCAAAATTTTCCATGATGAATCCTACAGTCTCCAGATCGGGCGAACCTGCGTCCATGATAGCGCGGGCATGTCATCCCCCCAGGGTCCGGGCCAGCAACAGGATGCCGATGGCGATCAGGCCCAGATGGACCCAACGCAAAAAGGCGGGGCCCTTCATGCGACGGTTGACGACGCGCCCCAGGACACAGGCCAGGATGGCGGGTGGTACAGCCCAGAGATAATAGTGCGTGACGGTGTTGTTCCACAGGCCGGTCAGGGCGTATCCGGCCAGGGTCAGGATGCTGGCCGGTAGAAAATAGCCTTGCAACGTGGCCCGGAAATGCTGGGGCGACCAGCGGCGCAGAGCGCCGTAGATCACCAGAGGCGGCCCGCTCATGCCGTAGGCGCCCCCCAGGGCGCCCGCCAGGAAGCCGAAACCCCAGGCGTACCGATCATCTTTCAATTCGGCCTGGACGCCGCGCGACAGGCAATAGCCGGAAAACAGAATGATGACGCCCGCCAGCAGTGTCGTGACGATCGCGCTGTCCACCGCCGTCAGCATCCACAGCCCCAGCGGCGTGCCGAGCACGGTGGCCGCGAACAGTTTGCCCGCGCTGGCGAGATGAACCTGGCGCCAGTCCTGCGCGATGATGAGCGCTGCGATCGTGATGGACATCAGCACGACTACCGGCGCGGCTTCTTCGATGGGGATGATGAAAGCCAGCAGCGGCACAGCGATCAGCGCTTCGCCGAAACCGAAGGCAGAGCGGATGAAAGTCGCGACAAACAGGATTGCCATGACTGTGAGCAGGTGCGGGTCCATATCCACTCGATGTGATTGAAACGTCAGTTGCTGGACAGGATGAGGCCCAGTTCGTCCGCCGCCTGGCGCATGAAGTGCGTCTTTTCCATCAGGTCCTTCAGGGATGCCTGGGCGGTCGGCGCATGGCAGGCCAGGGCGGCGATCATCTTGTTGTCCGGGTCCCGGATCGGGACGGCGACCGCCACCATGCCGACGATGAATTCCTCGTCGTCGATGCCGACGGCCTGATCCCGGATCGACCCGAGCGCCGATGCCAGCGCCTCGGGTCGGGTGAGAGTCTTGGGCGTCATGGGGCTCAGTTCCAGCCTGCCCAGCAGTGCCTTCTGTTCGGCCGGCCGCATGAAGGCCAGGAACAGCTTGCCGCTGGCGGTGCAGTGCAAGGGGACGTGGGAGCCGATGTCCATGTGCAATTGCAAGCGCAGATGCCCCGGGCTTTCGACGCGAGCCAGGTATTGAACGGTATCGCCCGACAGCATGTTCATGTTGCAGGTTTCGCCGGTGATCTGAACCAGCCGGGTGAGCACCGCGCGGCAGGTTCGCAGCAACTGGGGGGTGCGCAGGATGGACAGGCCCAGTTCGTGGGCCTTGGGGCCGGTGACGTAGCCTGAGCGGCCAGGCAGGCGGATCACGTAGGAGGCGTGTTCCATGGCGTTGAGCGTGCGCATCAGGCTGGATTTGGGCAAACCCGTGCGCTGCGCCAGTTGCGTCAGGCTTTGCGGATGGGTGGCAGCAGCCAGTTTTTCCAGGATCCGCAGAGTGCGCAGGGACCGGTCGACAAACTCGTTCATGGCGAAAGGGCTCGGTGAGTCAGCGGCAACTGAAACCATAATGGCACATTCTGTGCCACCCGTGGAATTCATAGTATTAACCCCGTAGTGGTGTGCGGGCGGGTCCGGTCACACTGGGCCGAAATCGGACAGGATCGCCGCCAGGTACACGCGAAGGAGTCATCGTTCTATGAACCAGGCCGTAGATTACATCATCGTGGGCGCCGGCTCCGCTGGGTGCGTCCTGGCCAATCGGCTGAGTGACGGCGGGCGCTACAGCGTATGCCTGCTGGAGGCCGGCCCGCCGGACACCAATCTCTGGATTCACATCCCCATCGGCTACGGCAGGACGATGTTCAACAAGGACGTGAACTGGGGTTTCTACACAGATCCCGAGCCCAACATGCTGGGGCGCAGGATCTACTGGCCACGCGGCAAGACGCTGGGCGGCAGCAGCTCGATCAACGGCCTGATCTACATCCGGGGCCAGAAGCAGGACTACGATCACTGGGTCGAACAGGGCAATCCAGGCTGGAGCTGGGACGAGTGCCTGCCGTACTTTCGCAAACTCGAGAACAACGATCTGGGGCCGAGCCCCACGCATGGCACGGCAGGTCCACTGTATGCGTCCTCCATCCGGGCCAGGCATGAACTGGTCGAGGCGTTCATCCGCTCGGCCGAGGTCAATGGCGTCCCCAGGGTGCAGGATTTCAATACCGGGATGCAGGAAGGCGTCGGCTATTACCAGCTCACCACGCACGGCGGATGGCGCTGTTCTTCGGCCGTCGCCTACCTGAAGCCCGCGCGCCGCCGGTCCAACCTGAGGATCATCACGCGCGCGCAGGCGACCCGGATCGTTTTCCAGGACCGGCGCGCCACGGCCGTCGAATACCGCGTCGGCGGCCAGCAGCAGACCTTGACGGCCAACAAAGAGATCATCGTCTGCGCCGGCGCCTTGCTCTCGCCTCAATTGTTGCAGCTCTCGGGCATCGGCCCGGCTGGCCTGCTGCAAGACCATGGCATCCCGGTGGTCCGGGATCTGCCCGGTGTCGGCGAGAACCTGCAGGATCACCTGCAGCTGCGCCTGATCTACGAAGTCACGAAGCCCATCACCAATAACGATCAATTGCGCAGCATCTGGGGGCGGGCCAGGATGGGGCTGCAGTGGCTGCTGTTTCGCAGCGGCCCCTTGGCCATCGGCATCAACCAGGGGGCCTTGTTCTGCCGGGCATTGCCTGAATCGGACCGTCCCGACGTTCAATTCCACCTGGGCACGCTGTCGGCCGATCTGGCCGGAGCGCAGGTCCATGATTTTTCCGGCTGCACCTATTCCGTCTGCCAGCTGCGCCCCGAATCGCGCGGCCGGGTACGAATCCAGTCGCCCGATCCGTTCCAGCCACCGTCCATGCAGCCCAACTACCTGGATGCCGAGCTCGACCGGCGCACGGCGATTGCTGCGGTACGGCTGGCGCGCCGCATTGCCGACACGCAGCCCATGAAAGATCTGATGAAGCGCGAGTACCGGCCAGGCCTGGAAGCCCACAGCGACGATGAAATCCTGCACTTCTGCCGCGAACACGGCGCCACGATCTTCCACCCGACCGGAACCGCCAGAATGGGCGTTCGCGGCGACTCGATGGCCGTCGTCGACCACCACATGAAGGTTCATGGCGTCGATGGCCTGCGCGTGGTGGACGGCTCCGTCATGCCGACCCTGGTATCGGGCAACACGAACGTCCCCATCATCATGATGGCCGAACGCGCCTCGGAATTCATCCTGGCCGATGCGGCCCGGCCTCCCGTTTTGCAAGAAGTTCAGCTTTGAACCCAAGGAGCTCCCTATGGACAAGGATAGAGAACCGTCTCCCGGACTGCGCAGGCTGCTGGCTGTGCTGGAGTATCCGTCGCTGCTGGTCGGCAAGCTGGCCGCCTGGCTGATCCTGCCGCTGACCGGTGCGCTGGTCTACGAAGTGACGTCGCGCTACATCTTCAACAAGCCGACCATCTGGGCCTATGACATGACCTATATGCTCTCCAGCGCGGTGTTCATGCTGGGGGCGGCATATGCGCTGCAAAAGGGCAGTCATGTCCGGGCGGATTTCCTGCTTGCCCTGCTCAAGCCGCGCTGGCAGGCCATGATGGATGCGCTGATGTACGTCGTGCTGTATTTCCCGGCCATGGCCCTGTTCTTCATGGTCAGCCTGCAGTTCGCCAGCCGGTCCTGGGCGCAGCACGAGCTCTACCCGCAAAGTCCGTGGATGCCGCCGATCTATCCGCTCAAGGCCGTGATTCCGATCACGGTCTTTCTGCTGCTGCTGCAAGGCGTGGCTGAACTGATCAAGGCCTGCTGGGTCATTCGGCACAACACCCCCTTCCGGAACAAGGAATCCCAATCATGAGCGATCCCGTCCTCGGCCTCGTATCCCTGCTGGTCGCCGTAGTGGGTGTGCTCACCGGCTTCCCGATGGCGTTCGTGTTCATCTTCGTGGCCTTGCTGTTCGGCTTCATGGCCATCGGTCAGCAGGTCTTCAACCTGCTGACCTACCAGTTCTTTTCCCTGATGACCAGCGTCGAGCTGGCCGCCATCCCGCTGTTTCTGTTCATGGGCTACATCCTGGACCAGTCCGGCCTGATGGATCGCATGTTTCGCGCCTTGCAGATCATGCTGGGAAAATACAAGGGCTCGCTCTACGTCATTGTCCTGGCGACCGCCACGCTGTTTGCGGCGGCCACCGGCATCGTCGGCGCGTCAGTGACGGTTCTGGGCGTCATGGCCGCCCCCATGCTGATCCGCAGCAATTACGACACCCGCCTGTCCGCTGGGGTGATTGCCGCAGGGGGGACCCTGGGGATCCTGATTCCCCCGAGCGTCATGCTGATCGTCATGGGGCCTTTGGTCGGGATTCCCGTATCCACCCTGTTTGCCGCCGCCGTGATTCCTGGCCTGATGCTCTCGGGCACGTACCTCATCTATACCATCATCCGCTGCCAGCTCAATCCCAAGCTGGGCCCGCCGATTCCCTACGAGGGCCCGCCGCTGACGTTCCTCGACAAGATGCGCGAGCTGTTCGTCGGCGTCATTCCCATCACGGTCGTCATTCTTTCCACGCTGGGGCTCATCGTCGGCGGGGTGACCACGCCGACCGACGCGGCGGCCACGGGCGCGTTCGCCTCGCTGGCGCTGACCCTCGTCTATCGGCGCATGAGCTGGCGAGCCCTGGGCATCTCCGTCATCAGGACGATGGAAGTCAGCGCCTTCATCATGTTCCTGATCGGTGCGGCCAATTTCTTCGGCGCGGTCTTTGCGCGCCTGGGCAGCGGACAGCTGATCACCGAAATTCTGACGTCCTTGCCGGTCTCGCCGCTGATCATGCTGCTGCTGATGCTGTTCCTGATCTTTCTGCTGGGCGGCCCGCTGGAATGGATCCCGATCGTCCTGGTGGTCGTGCCCATCCTGTTGCCCGTCGCTCACAGCCTGGACTTCGACATCCTCTGGTTCAGCATCCTGGTCGCCGTGACCCTGCAGACTTCCTGGCTGACGCCGCCGCTGGCCTTGTCCTCATATTTCCTCAAGGGCGTCGTCCCGCAGTGGAGCATGAAGGACATCTACCTGGGCATGATCCAGTTCGTCGGCCTGCAGGTGCTGGTCGTCCTGGTGCTCATCAAATTCCCGATTCTGGTGCATTGGTTGCCGCAGGTCACGGGACTCGCGGATTGATAGACCCATTCTTACGGAGGGGGGCCATGGCGTGATCGAGCTTGTCAAATCTGTTTGACTCAAGGAGACCATCATGATTCGTGTTTTTAAAGCCAAACTCGCTGGCATACTATGCATTTCGGCCGGTTTGCTGATGAGCGCGCCCGCCGTGACTCAGGCGGCCGATCAACAAATCTACAAATTTTCCATCCAGACGGCAGTTCCGAACGCCAGCCTGTACTTCAAGCTGCTGGAACAGTTCTCCAAGCAGGTGGACCTGATGTCTGGCGGCCGGCTGAAGGTCGAGGTGCTGGCAGCCGGCGCCGTCGTGGGACCGTTCGAGATCCTGGATGCAGTCAGCAATGACGTGGTCAAGGCGGGCTATGTCTGGCCCAATTATTTCTCCGGCAAGAATTCCGCGTTCGTGCTGTTTTCGAATGCGCCGGCCAGCACGGGCCTGGACCAGGCCAGCATGGTCGCCTGGTACTACAAGGGGGGCGGCGAGCAGCTTTACAAGGAACTCCTGGAAGACGTGATGCACTACAACGTCAAGGCGTTCCTGATGCAACCCATGGGTCCCGACCCCCTGGGATGGTTCAAGAAGCCGATCAAGGACGTCAATGAATTCAAGAGCTTCAAATACCGCTCTCCTCCGGGCATCCCCGGGGAAACGTATCAGGCCATGGGCATCGCGGCCGTGGGTGTGCCGGGCGGGGACATCGTGCCCTCGGCGCAACGCGGCGTGATCGATGCGGCTGAATGGATCGGGCCGGCCGACGACCGCAATCTGGGCCTGCAGAAAATCTGGAAATACTATTATCTGCAGGGGCTGCACCAGCAGACCGACATCGGACAGATCTTCATCAACGGCGATTACTGGAAATCGCTGCCTGACGACCTGAAGGAAATCATCCGGATCGCGGCCAAGGCGAACATCGCCGACACCCTGGATGCCAACATCTACGACAACTCCGTTGCCCTGCACGAGTTCATGGACAAGGAAGGCGTGAAGGTGCTGGATACGCCTGCCGATTACTACACGCGCTTCATCGAAGAAGAACGCAAGGTCACTGCGAAATATGCGGCGGCCAACCCGTTCTTCAAGAAAGTCCTGGATTCCCAGAGCAATTTCGCCCAGATGGTTTTCCCCTACCGGTCGCGCATCCTCACGCTGTACGACAGCATGGTGAAGACCGCCAACGAGCAGCGGAAGTAGCCTGCAGGGCGTCAGGCCAGTACGAAGGGGCGGCCGGTGACTGGCGTGGTGGCAACCGCCATGTCCTGTTCGGCCATGATGCCGGCTTCCCAGGCCAGCCGCCCCGCCTCGATCGCCCACTTGAAGGCCTGCGCCATGCGCACCGGGTCCAGTGCGCGTGAGACGGCCGAATTCAGCAGCACGGCATCGAAGCCCAGTTCCATGGCCTGGACGGCATCCATGGGTGAACCGATGCCGGCGTCGACGATCAAGGGCGTGTCGGGCAGGCGTTCACGCAGGGTACGCAGGGCCGACAGGTGAATCAGGCCCTGGCCGGAGCCGATGGGCGCCGCCCAGGGCATCAGGACCGGACAGCCTGCATCCAGCAGGCGCTGGCAGACGATCAAATCGTCCGTGCAATAGGGAAAGACCTGGAAGCCGTCGCGTGTCAGGGTATCGGCGGCAGCGACCAGTTCGAAGACGTCGGGCTGCAGCGTGTGTTCGTCCCCGATGACTTCCAGTTTGATCCAGGACGTCTCGAAGACTTCCCGCGCCATGTGCGCCAGGGACACGGCCTCGGCCGCCGTGCGGCAGCCGGCGGTGTTGGGCAGCAGATGGCAGCCCAGTTCCCGGATCATGGAAAAGAAAGTGCGCCCGCTGTCGGCTCCGGTTGCCGCCTGGCGCTTGAGGCTGACCGTGATGACCTGGGTGCCGGAGGCGCGCACGGCGTCTTCCATGGCCTGGGGGGACGGGTAGGCGGCCGTCCCGAGGAAAAAACGACTCTCGAGCGTAGCGCCCGCAATGGTCCAGTTCATGGATTCAGCCTCCTACGATGGGTGCGAACGTGGTGATGTGATCCCCGGCGGACAGCGGTGTGCTTTCCCTCTGGGCACGGGCGATGTGCCTGCCGTTCAGGGCGGTGGCGATCGATGTGGGCGGCGCGTCGCCGGGATCCGGGGCCAGCAGCGCCACGGCCTGCTGCAGGTTGCTGCCTTCGGGCACACAGCGCGGCTCGTCATTGAAGTGAATGGGGATCGTGTTCATGCTGCAGGGGCTCCTGGGGGAGAAAAGGGGATGTCGGCCTGACGCAGGGCGCGTGCGACCATGGCGGGGGCGATCATCCAGCCGTGACGGAACAGCCCGTTGATGCGGGTCAGCCCCGCAGCCTGTTCGATCCGGGGCAGATTGTCGCGCAGTGCCGGTCGAAGATTGGTGTCGGCCATGACCAGGCGCGCTTCGGCCAGGCCGGGCAGCACGCTGTGCGCGGCCGCCAGCAGCTCGACCGTGCTGCGCAGCGACACCGGAGACCGGTCCTCGCTTTCGATTTCGCTGGCGCCGATGATGAAATGATGATCGTGTCGCGGCACGATGTAGACGCGGTGGCGCGGATGCAGCAGGCGCACCGGCCGGCTCAGTCGCACATCCGGCGCGCGCATCAGGAAGATTTCGCCACGCACGCCGCGCACGTCCGCACAGCCGGCGGCTGGGCCGCTGGCAGGCCGCTGGCCCAGACCACGCACGTCGAACACATGATCGAATGTGTGGCGTTTGCCGCCAGCCGCAAGGAAACCCTCGCCGATATCGTCCACCGGCTGGCCCCAATGCCAGTCCACCCCCTGGGCGCCTGCGTGCAGGGCCGGCATGAGCTGCAAAGGATTGATGGCGCCCTCGTGCGGCAGGAACCAGGCCAGAGAAGGACCGTGGATGTCCGGTTCCAGCCGGCTCAGATCATGTGCGGACAGCTGTTGCGGGCGGTGCTCTTCGGGCGCCTTGCGCTCGATCAGATCCACCAGGCGATGCGCGGCACCTCCGTCGCCCCGATGGGCCAGCAGCAGGCTGCCCTGGCAGTCGAAGTCCGGGGCGTCGGGTAGCGCCGCCACGATCTCGGCCCACAGGGAGATCGAGTCCAGGCCATCCTGGAAAACTCCCAGGTCGGCGCATTCCAGTTCCGCCGACGGCGAGAGCATGCCTGCCGCCGTCCATCCGGCGGCCCCTCTGGCCAGCGGGCCGTCGGCCGGGTCATAGACGGCCACACGATGGCCGGCGCGACTCAGTTGCCAGGCCAGCAGCCGGCCAAGCACGCCTGCGCCTGCGATTCCGATATGCATCATTGATCTAGCCAAAAATATTAAAATCGGTACAATAAGTTCCTGTTATTGAAATATAAAGCGTGAAATCCCATGAGTCCAGTTGAACTTGCCCCGATGCCCAGCAAACTGGACGGCGATACGCCGGCCATCCGTTTGTTTGCTCTCCTGGAAGTGATTGCAGAAAAGGACCAGTATTTCTCGCTGCAAAGCCTGGTCGAAGAACTGGGGCTTCCCAAGCCTACGCTGCACCGCATGCTGCAGCAGCTCGATAGCGCCGGCATGATCCAGCGCGATGGAGACGGGCGTCATTACAGCACTGCTGCGCGCCTGCGGCGGATCGCGGAAAACCTGCTGTTGAACAACACCATGCATGGCGCCCGGCGCAACGTGCTGCGCACGCTGGTGGCCGAAGTAGGCGAGAGCTGCAACATCACCAGCTGCGCCGGCAGCGAGGTCTTGTATCTGGACCGGGTGGAAACGCCGGCGCCACTGCGCTTCTATCTGCATCCGGGGTCGCGGGTGCCGGTGCATTGCTCGGCCAGCGGGAAGCTGTTTCTGGCGCAGATGACACCTTCCCAGCGCAGACGCCTGCTGGTGCCCGGCACTCTGGAAAAATACACGGACATGACGATTACCGACCCGCAGGCCCTGGAAGCCGAACTGCAGCGGGCGGTGGCCGACGGCTATGCCATGGACAACGAGGAATTCCTGCCCGGCCTGACTTGCATCGCCGTGCGGGTGCCGGTGCTGTCCGGGAAATCCAATCTGGCCGTCGCCATCCAGGCGCCGACGCTCAGGTTCCAGGGCAAGCGCATCAGCGACAGCCTGCCGGCCTTGCGCCGCGCGGCGGATGCGCTGGCGGACATCGAGGCGCGCAGCTATCCCGAACGCGCCGAGCCTGCTGCGCGCCAAGAGAAGGTGTCATGAAACGCCTGGTGGACACGGACCTGGCCACCCGACAGGTGCCGGTGCGCGAGTGTTTCGGCCTGGACAGCGACCTGGAGGTCATGGGGTTCGCCGAGCCCAGCGATCACGTGCCCGAAGTCGACCCGAACTATCGCTTCGACCCGGATACGACGCTGGCCATCCTGGCGGGGTTTTCCTGCAACCGCCGGGTGCTGATCCAGGGCATGCACGGCACGGGCAAGTCCACCCATATCGAACAAGTGGCTGCCCGCTTGAACTGGCCCTGCATCCGGGTCAATCTGGACGGCCACGTCAGTCGCCTGGACCTGGTCGGGCGCGATGCCATCGTGCTGCGCGATGGCCAGCAGATCACCGAATTCAAGGAAGGCATCCTGCCATGGGCGCTGCAGCGGCCCATGGCGCTGGTGCTGGATGAATACGATGCGGGCCGGCCCGAGGTCATGTTCGTGCTGCAGCGCATCCTCGAACGCGACGGACATTTCACGCTGCTGGACCAGAACCGGGTCATCGCACCGCATTCGGGCTTTCGCCTGTTCGCCACCGCCAACAGTGTGGGGCTGGGGGACACCAGCGGCCTGTACTACGGCGTCCAGCGTCTGAATCATGCGCAACTGGACCGGTGGAACATCGTCGCGGCCCTGAACTACCTGAGCCCGGAGGCCGAGGCCGGGATCGTGGCTGCGCAGGTGCCGACGCTGGACACCCCCGAAGGACGCCGCCTGATCGCCGCCATGGTCGAGGTCGCCGCCCTGACACGGGCAGGTTTCCAAAGTGGAGACCTGTCCACGCTGATGTCGCCACGCACCCTGATTTCCTGGGCCGAGAATCTGCAGATTTTTCGTTCAACCGCCAGGGCCTTCCGCTATGCCTTCCTGAACAAGTGCGATGCCTCGGAGCAGGCCATCGTGGCGGAATACTATCAGCGCTGTTTCGACGAGGAACTGGCGGCCACGCCTGGCACACCAGCCCCGCATGGCGGCGCCTGATTCACGCGACTGGGTTCGTCGCCACGCGCTGGAAGCCCGCGCTGCCGCTGCGGTCCGGGCCTTGGCCCGCGAGCCCAGGGTGCATTTCGAGGGCGGCCGGCCCTGGAATGGCGATCGGCCCCTGCCCGACGGGGCGCCTCATCTGCAAACACAGCCGGGGCTGGACGATCCGCCGGCCTATCGGGCGCTGGCCGATGCGCTGGCCCAGCGCCTGCTGTGCTCCGACGCGAAGCTGCACAGGGAACACAGCCCGGATCAGGACCCGGTCGCCGGGCTGATCTTCGAATGGCTGGAACAATGGCGCGTCGAGGCATTGGCCCCAGAATGCTGGCCGGGCATGCGGACCAATTTGCGCCAGCGTTTTGAGCGCTGGCTGTTTCTGTTCGAGGGCGCGGGCCTGCTCGAAACCCGCACCGGCCAGCATCTGCTCTGCCTGGCGCTGGTGGCCAGAAGCCGCTTGTTCGACGAGCCCATCCCAGAGCGCCTGGAAGACCTGACCGAATCCGCCCGCTATCGCATGGGGCCCCTGCTGGCCAGTCCCCTGGCCCGACTGCGCCGACTGCACGCGGATCAGGCTGCCTATGCGCCCGTGGCGGCGAACCTGGCAATGGCGCTGGCGCGATGGTTCCAGGATCTGATCGGGCGGGACAAGCAGCGACCTGCAAAGCGACACCTGGATTTCTCTGTGGCGTTGTTGCCATCGGATGGGGACGAGGACGAGACGGGCGGCCAGGCCTCGGGGGATCTGACGGCTGCGCTGACGGTCGACACCGGGTACGCCGTCTGGACCCGGCGCCATGATCGTGTCCTGCATGCCGCCGGACTGGTGCGTCCGGCCCTGCTGCAGGAATACCGCCATCGCCTGGACCAGGAACTGGCCCGTCTGCCCTGGTCCTTGTCCCGGTTGGCGCAGACCCTGCAACGCGCCCTGTTCAGGCCGCAGCCCGAGGGTCGCCTGTTCGCCCAGGAGGACGGCCTGATCGACGGCAGCCGCCTGGCGCAGTTGATCAGTTCGCCCGGGGACCAACGGGTCTTCTTTCGCGATCGGGACGTGCCCGTGGCGCAGGCCAGGATTTCCCTGCTTCTGGATTGCTCTGGATCCATGCGGCATCATGGCCTGCAGCTGGCCTTGCTGATGGACCTGTTGGGGCGGGTTTTCGAGCGCGCCGGCGTGCCTTTCGAGCTGCTGGGCTTTACTACAGGCGCCTGGAACGGTGGTCGCCCGGCCCGAGAATGGCAGGCGGCCGGCCGGCGGCCTGTGCCGCCCGGGCGCCTGAACGAAGTGCAGCACCTGATCTTCTGGTCGCGCGACATGGCGCGCCAGCAGGGGCGCCTGGGCCTGACGGCCGTCATGAAACCTGATCTGTTTCGTGAGGGTATCGATGGCGAAGCCGTGCAGTGGGCCTGTGACCGTCTGCTGGAACAGCCGGACAGCCGCCGCAAGATCCTGTGGGTGGTGTCTGACGGTGGCCCGATGGATAGCGCCAGCATTCTGGCCAACCCGCCTGGATTCCTGGACGCCCATCTGCGCCGGATCGTGCGTCACTACACGCTCGAGCGCGGCATCGAGATCCTGGCCATCGGTGTGAACCAGGACCTGAGCAGCTATTACCCGCATTCCATCGGCCTCGATCTGGAAGCCGGGGTGAACATGCAGACGCTGCTGTCCCTGATCCGCACCCTGGCGCGGGGCAGGGCAGGCACTGCTGGACCATCTGGTGCCACAGAAACGTAGTCACTGGCCCTAGACCAGATTCGGGCGTTCTCCTACTGTATGAGCATCAACGATGCGGCAGCGTCCAGCGGGCCGGCACGAATCAGACAGGAGACTATCCCCATGACCCAGGACCAATTGCTATCCACCCTCGAGGCTTTCGGTGAAGCCTGGAACCGTCACGACATCGATGCGCTGATGTCCGCCATGCACGCGGATTGCGTCTTCGAAGGCGTGGCGGGTCCCGAGGTCTGTGGCGCGCGGCACGAGGGCCCGGTCGCGGTGCGCAAGGCGTTCGAATCGGCCTGGCAGACCATCCCCGATGCAGCCTGGCGCAATGCGCGCTGCTGGGTGTCGGGTGATCGCGGCGTCATGGAGTCCACGTTTACCGGGACGGCGGCCGACGGTTCCAGGATCGAAGCCAATATGGTGGACCTGCTGATCTTCAAGGACGGCAAGATCCTGCTCAAGAACGCGTTTCGTAAACAGCGCCCCAATCTGCCTGCACAAGCCTGAACCGCTCGCGCTGGGCCTTTATTGTCCGGAGACATCATGGCTACTTTGACTTCTGCTTCATCGGATGGCGCGCTCGAGCGATCGTCAGCCGCCGCACCGCGCGCCACCAGTTCCTACGATCCGCGCTACGATCCCCTGGTGTCGCCCTCAGGGCGCAACCAACAGTACGCCCCCACGTACTGGGTGGGCACAGCAGGAGACCCGCCGCCCGATGACGGCCCGATCACCCAGGACATCGATGCGGATGTCGTCATCATCGGTTCGGGCTTCACCGGCCTGGTGACGGCCCTGAACCTGGCCGAAGAGCACGGCGTCATCCCGATCATCCTGGAAGCCAATCGCGAATCCTGGGGCTGCACCAGCCGCAACGGCGGCCAGGGGCAGAACGCGTCCGGTCGCCTGTATCGCACTCAATGGATCGAACGCTGGGGGCTGGATACGGCCAAGCGCCTGGATCGTGAAATCCACGAGGGCTTCGAGTACTGGAAAAGCCTGGTAGAGCGCTTCCCATGCGACGCCCAGCCCGGCGGTCACCTGTATACGGCGCATCGCCCGAAGAAACTGGCGTTCCTGGAAAATCTGTGCCGCGTCATGCGCGAGCAGTTCGGCTATGACACCCGGATGCTGAGTCGCGAAGAACTGTGGGAACGCTATGCCATGGACCGCGAGGCTGCCGGCGCGCTGCACGAACCCGATGGCGTCGGCATCCATCCGCTGAAGCTGGCCTTCGGCTACCTGCGCCGCCTGCGGGAACTGGGGGTGAAGATCTATACCGGCAGCCCGGTCCACGGCTGGGAAACCGTCAATGGCGTGCATCATCTGCGTACGCCGGGCGGCGTCGTGCGGGCGCGCCGGGTGGCGGTGGCGACCGGTGGCTACACGCCTCAGGGTCTGCACCCGCTGCTCAGCAACAAAATCATGCCGATCCTGTCGAATTCGATGGTGACGCGCCCGCTGACACAGCAGGAACGGGATGCGGCCGGGCTGAAAAGCACGACCTTCATCACGGATACGCGCACCTTGCGCTTCTACTATCGCCTGCTGCCCGATGGTTCGATGCAGATCGGCAGCCGCAGCGCGCTGAAGGGCGCCGATGCGGAGAACCCGAAGCACCTGGACCTGCTCAAGCAGGGCCTGGCGCGCAAGTTTCCAGCGCTGAAGGACGTGCCGATCGCGTATTCCTGGTGGGGCTGGGTGGACGTGAGTCATGACATGATGCCGCGCATCACCCAGCCCGATCCTGCCCAGCAGATCTACTATGCCATCGGCTACGGCGGCAACGGCGTGTCGTTCTCGGCCCAGGCCGGTCGGCGACTGGCCGAGCGCGTCGTCGGCAAGAACGGCCCGCAGTGGGATCTCCCGATCTATAACTCGCCCTTGCAGGGCCACCCCTTCGCGCCCTTCCGCCGATTGGGGCAGGCAATGCTCTACAGGTATTACTACCTGCGAGACGAGGTCCTCTGACCGGCCAGCGAAAGGCGCTCGAACGCGCCTTGGCGCGAAAGAAAAAGGACTGCCCGAGGCAGTCCTTTTTCTTTGCAGCGACCCATGCCGCGCGCTATCGACCTGGCTCCTACGATAGCTGGTCGGTGGCCCTACGCGACGTGCCTGGAATCCAATAGACTAGTTCATAAATTTCGATTATTGAAATAAAAACAATAAAAAAATGATGCTTTAGGAGACAATCATGTCGGGAACGACAGCGGGTCGAGTCACCCTTGAAAAAACCTTCAAACCTCACTGGGTCTGGGCCATCGCCTTTGGCTCGGCCATCGGCTGGGGCAGTTTTGTGCTGCCGGTGGAATGGATGAATACCGCAGGCCCCATGGGGGTCATCATCGGGCTGTGGATCGGCGCCTTGATACTCAGCCTGGTCGGCCTGAGCACCGGCTTTCTGGTGAAGGCCTATCCGATCACCGGGGGTGCGTTCACCTACGCCTACCTGGCGTTCGGGCGCAAGCATGCCTTTCTATGCGGCTGGTTTCTGATCCTGGGCTATGCCGCCATTGTGGCGCTCAATGCCTCGGCCTTCGCCCTGATGATCAAATTCCTGGTGCCGGACATCGTCAGGACGGGCCTGCTCTACAACATCGCTGGCTGGGATGTGTATCTCGTGGAAGTGCTGATCGCCAGCGCCGTGCTGGTCCTGTTCGCCTGGCTCAATGTCCGGGGCGCGGATGCCACGGCGCAGACGCAGTTCTATTTCTGTGTGCTGCTGATCGTCGCCGCGACCGGTGTCACGGCTGCGATGTCGGCCTCTCCGGCAACGTCTTTCGGCAATCTGATGCCGCTCTACAAGCCGGGCTTGCCGTCCTGGTCTGCAATTGCCGCCATTGTCGCCATTTCACCCTGGGCCTACGTCGGCTTCGACACGGTGCCCCAGGCAGCCGAGGAGTTCAATTTCTCACCTGCGAAAGCGACCTGCCTGATCCTGGCGGCGCTGGCCGTGGCTGCAGCCCATTACTCCATCATGATCGTCGCGACGGGCCTGGCCATGCCATGGATGGAGCTGGTGGATCGCCAGGCCCTGTGGGGCACCGGGTTGGCCGTCCAGAATATCCTGGGCACCGCAGGCCTGACTGCGCTGGTGGTGGCCTTGTGCATGGGGATCTTCACAGGCCTGATCGGCTTCTACATCTCGTGCAGCCGGCTGATGTTTGCCATGGGCCGCGCCAAGGCGCTGCCGGCGGTGTTCTGCCGTCTCCATGGCCGACACGGCACGCCATGCGCCAGCATCGTGTTCATCTGCGCCATCTGCCTGCTGGCGCCCTGGTTCGGTCGTTCGGTCCTGCTATGGGTCGTGGACATGTCGGCAGTGGGGATTTCGATTGCCTTCATCTACTATTGCGCCGTTGCCTATCGGCTGTTCAAGTGGTCGGCTGCGCAGCGGGCGCCTGCCTTCTGCAAGGAAGTCGCCCCCGGCAAGAAACTGGTCGCGTTGGCAGGGATGATCTGCAGCATCGGCCTGCTGGGCCTGTTGCTGGTGCCGGGTTCGCCTGCCTTCCTGGAGACGCCCGCCTGGATTGCCCTGGGATGCTGGGCGCTGCTGGGATTGGGGTTCTACCTGGTGCTGGCGCGGGAATATTGCAGCACACCCAAGGCGGAGATGGATCGCCTGATTCTCGGGAGCAGCGCCAGCTGAGCACTGCGAACGGTAACATCCCCCTTCGGCTCCTTTTCCGGCGTTCCAGTTAAACTGGCGTCCATGAAAAAGCTACTGCGACTGTTCATCTGGCTGCTGATCGCTGGTCTGGTCCTGATCGGCGCGGGGATCGGCGGCGCGGCCTGGTGGGGCTGGCAGCGGCCGGTGCCCATGCCGACGCCGGTCGTGGACTACATCATCGACACGGGCAGCACCCCGCGCCAGATCGCCCAGGCCATGCAGGCGGCCGGCATCGATATCGAACCCCATGCCTTCGTCTGGCTGGCGCGGCTCAGCGGCCGCGACAAACTGCTCAAGGCGGGCGCCTACGAGGCCCGCGCCGGGGATACGCCCTGGCTGCTGCTTGAACGCATGGCCAATGGCGACATGACCCAGGCGCGCCTGACGTTTCCCGAAGGCTGGACCTTCGCCCAGATGCGCGCCGCGCTGGATGCAGACCCGCAGGTGCGGCACGACACTCGGGGCATGGACGATGCCGCCATTGCCCGCAAGCTCGGGCTGGACGAGACTTCACTGGAAGGCCTGTTCTATCCCGATACCTATGTGTTCGCCCCGGGAGCCTCCGATCTGGACATCCTGCGCCGCGCCGCCCAGGCTGGCCGCCAGACGCTGGATCGCCTGTGGGCCCAGCGCGACCGCAGCTTGCCGCTGGAAACTCCCTATCAGGCGCTGATCCTGGCCTCCATCGTGGAAAAGGAAACCGGCCACGGCAGCGATCGGGCCCGCATCGCGGGGGTGTTCATCAATCGTCTGCGCATCGGCATGCCGCTGCAGACCGACCCTACCGTGATCTACGGCATGGGCGACCGCTACCAGGGCCGTCTGCGCAAGAAAGACCTGGAGCAGGACACTCCCTGGAACACCTATACTCGTCCTGGTCTGCCCCCCACACCGATCGCCAATCCCGGCAAGGCAGCCCTGATGGCTGCCACCCACCCGGAACGACACGATTTCCTGTACTTCGTCTCCAGGGGAGACGGCACCAGCGAATTTTCCAAGAACCTGTCGGCGCACAACCAGGCCGTCGGCAAATACATCCTCAAGCGGAATTGATCTCATGACGCTGCGCGGCTGCTTCATCACCCTGGAAGGCCTGGACGGGGCCGGCAAGAGCACGCACGCGAACTGGATGGCCGGCTGGCTGCGCGAAGCGGGCATCGACCTGCTGGAGACCCGCGAGCCCGGCGGTACGCCGCTGGGCGAACAGTTGCGCGAACTCGTGCTGCACCAGGCCATGGACCTGCGTACTGAAACCCTGCTGATGTTCGCCGCCCGCAACGAGCACTGGAACACCCGCATCCGGCCAGCGCTGGAGCGCGGCCAGTGGGTGCTGTGCGACCGCTATACGGATGCCTCGTTCGCCTATCAGGGCGGCGGGCGCGAGTTGGGGGCGCCCGCCATCCGCGTGCTGGAGGACTGGGTGCAGCAGGGGCAGGGCCCGGATTGCACTTTTCTGTTCGACGTGCCCCTGGAAACGGCGCGCGCGCGCCTGCAGCAGGGCAGGGCAGCGGCCGACCGCTTCGAGCAGGAAGGCGCCGCGTTCTTCGAACGTACCCGCCAGGCCTATCACGCCAGAGTGGCTGATGACCCGGCGCGGTTTCGCCTGATCGATGCCCGCCGCAGCATTCCGGATATTCGCGAACACCTGGCATCGGCCTTGCGCGATTTGCTGAAAACGCACGGTGGCGACGCCGCGCAGAGCGCAACGCGGGGCGGCGCATGACTGGGTTCGATTTCTTGCCCTGGCAGCAGGCGCTGGCTCGAGACTGGCTGGCGGATCGTGATCGTTTCGCGCATGCCTGGCTGGTCCATGGCCTGCCGGGCATCGGCCAGCGGACGTTCGCAGCGGCAGGCGCCGCCAGCCTGCTGTGCGAGTCTCCCCAATCCGGCCTGGCCTGTGGACAATGCCAGGCCTGCCGCTGGGTGCGGGCCGGGAACCACCCGGATTTGCGGCGCATCCGTCCGGATGCCGTGGCCGCCCTGGAGGGCGCCGCAGCAGAGGATGGCGACGAGTCGGGCACCAAAAAACAGCCCTCGCGAGATATCCGCATCGAGCAGATCCGCAGCTTGTTGCCCTGGTTCAACACCGCCACGCATCGCGGCGGCTGGCGGGTGGCGCTGCTGTATCCCGCCGAATCGCTGAATACCATCGCAGCCAATGCGCTGCTGAAGATTCTGGAAGAACCGCCAGCGCATACCGTCTTCCTGCTGGTGGCGCATGCGCCTGACCGGCTGCTGCCCACGCTGGTGTCCCGCTGCCGGCGCCTGCCTTTGCCGGTCCCGGATACCGAACAGGCTCTGGCCTGGCTGCAGCAGCATGACGTCGATCATGCCGCATCGCGCCTGGCAGCGGCCGGTGGCGCGCCGTTGCTGGCCCTGGATCAAGCCCGAGAGCCGGCCACGCCGGCCTGGCTCGAGCTGTTTCTGGATCTGGCGATCCGAGGCGGGGCCTCTGCTTCCCTGGCCGATGCCCTGATCGCTCTGGAGCCTGCCGTCTGGCTGGATGGCTTTCAGCGCCTCTGGCTGGACCTGAGCCTGGCCACGCACGATCTGCCCGCGCGCTATTATCCTGAACAGGAAGCCGGCATTCTGCGAATCGCCCGCACCCTGGATGCCGGATCCCTGGCCCAGGCCGGCCAGTGGCTGCAGGAACAGCGCCGCCTGGCCCAGCATCCCCTGAATCCCAAACTGCTGGGCGACCACGCCGCCCAGCGCCTGTTGCATGCCGTGCGGCCCGTTGCAGGCCGTCCATCCTGATGCCGCTGATCTGATATGTACGTCGATTCCCACTGCCATCTGAATTTCCCCGATCTGAAGGCCCAGTTGCCCGACATCCTGACCCGCATGGAGGCAAATGCAGTCGGGCACGCGCTTGTGGTCAGCGTCAACCTGCACGACTGGCCGGGGCTGATGGCGATCGTGGAATCCCATCCCCACCTGCATGCCTCGGTCGGCGTGCATCCGGACAACGACGCCGAGGACGCCGACGCCACCGAGCCCACGCTGGACGATCTGCTCTCCCGGGCAGCCCACCCCAAGGTCGTGGCCATCGGTGAAACCGGCCTGGACTATTACCGGTTGCAGGAACCCCTGGATTGGCAGCGGGACCGTTTTCGCCTCCATATCCAGGCCTCTCGTCAGACGGGGTTGCCGCTGATCATCCATACCCGCTCGGCGGCCGAGGACACGATCCGCCTGATGCGCGAAGAGCAGGCCGATCGCGGCGTGATGCACTGCTTCACGGAATCCTGGGATGTGGCGCAGGCTGCCATGAACCTGGGTTTCTACATCTCCTTTTCCGGCATCGTGACCTTCAAGAATGCGGTTTCCCTGCAGGATGTGGCGCGCAAGGTGCCGTTGGATCGCATGCTGATCGAAACCGATTCTCCCTACCTGGCGCCGGTGCCGTATCGGGGCAAGATGAACGACCCGTCCAAGGTCGTGCACGTCGCCGAGAAAATTGCGGAATTGCGCGGCCTGCCGGTGTCGGTCATCGAGCAGGTCACGGCGGATAATTACTTCACGCTGTTCGACAAAATCAAGCAGTAGAGCCCAATGGGCCGGGACACGCCTGGAGGCATGCCCCTCGGGCGGCCGGCAGGCCGGTGCCGCGCCCATCGATAGTTTCCGACGGAGGTTTCCGCCATGTGGTCCGATTGCACAACCCCTTTTTCAAGAATGCCCGTTCCCGCTGGACGGCGCTGGCCCGCCCGGAAGGTCTCGGGGCTGTGGCTGGCGGCGCTGCTGCTGGGTAGTCTGCTGTGGGTCGCCGCCGCTCAGGCCCAGCGCGCGCCGACGGCGGACTGGTGGTCTGCCATCCGCCGCGACGATGTGTCCGCAATCCAGGGCATGCTGCTGCGTGGAACGGACCCCAACGCCGTCAATGCCCTGGGCAATCCGGCCTTGACCCAGGCAGCCCGCGACCAATCCTGGCGCGTCTTTGACGTGCTGCGGATCGCGCCGGGCGTGAAGGTCGATCAGCCCAATGCCCATGACGAAACCGCCCTGATGTACTTGTGCATCCTGGGGCAGAACGAACGGGCCGCCGGGCTGATCCAGGCTGGCGCCCAGGTCAACCGCCTGGGCTGGACACCTCTGCACTACGCGGCGTCCAAGGGGCAGGTCGAGACGGCACGCCTGCTGATCGACTGGGGGGCCATCGTCAACGCGCCCGGGCCGGACGGCACCACGCCGCTGATGATGGCTGCGCTGTCAGGCAAGCCCGCCATGGCGCAGCTGCTCCTGTCGCACGGCGCCGATCCGACCATGTTCAATACGGCCCGAGAAACGGCGGCTGACTGGGCGCTCAAGCGCAACCACACAGCGCTGGCCGCGCAGCTGACTGCCGTGGCGCAGCGGGTGGAACAGCGCCGCCGGCAGGGCCAGGACGCCGCCCCGCGAGACGCGCAGGCGGTGCCCGTTTCGCCCGGTGCCGCAGCGCAGGATGCGGCACCCGATTCCGCGCCATCCGCTGCCGCGCCAGCCCAACCCAGGCAGCCGGCAGCCAAGGACGATCCGTCTTCTTTTTCCCGCTATTTCGACCTCGGGCGTTTCGAGGACACCGCGCCGGGCCGTTAGTTCAGGAACACCCGTGCGTGGCGCGGCCGGGCGATGAAGCGCCGGTGGCCCTGCGCGCGGATCCGGTCGAATTCCTGACTGGGCATGACGACCTCGATGATCTCCTGCGTGTCTTCGCGCCGCAGTTCAAGCTGCGCCAAAGGCCCGAAGGCGTGGGCTCGCTGCAGATCGACCAGCAATCCCTGGGACACGGGGGGCTGGCCGGCGGGCGGCCAAGGCTCGATCTGGATGTCGTGGGGCCGGACGTAGGCGGTGCCCGGCGCATCGGCTGCGTCGTCCAGCCCTGGCATTTCCAACGCCGCGCCGCCGGTGTGCAGCCGGCCGTCGCGCACGCGCCCCTGGAACAGGTTCACATGGCCCAGGAAGCCATAGACGAAGGCCGTTTCCGGATGGTCGTAGACGGTCTGCGGGGCGCCCGTCTGTTCGACCCGGCCTTTGTTCATGATGACGACCTCGTCGGCGACTTCCAGGGCTTCTTCCTGATCGTGGGTGACGAACAGGCTGGTCATGTGCAGTTCGTCGTGCAGGCGGCGCAGCCAGCGGCGCAGTTCCTTGCGGACCTTGGCGTCCAGAGCGCCGAAGGGCTCGTCGAGCAGCAGCACGCGCGGCTCTACCGCCAGGGCCCGGGCCAGGGCGATGCGCTGACGCTGTCCGCCTGACAGGGCGGCGGGCCGGCGATCGGCCAGCCAGGCCAACTGCACCAGTTCCAGCAGTCCCATGACCTTGTCCCGGATCTGCTGTTCGCTGAGCCGCTGCCGGCGCGGCTTGACCCGCAGGCCGAAGGCCACGTTCTCGAACACCGTCATGTGCTTGAACAGGGCATAGTGCTGGAAGACGAAACCGACCTGGCGCTGGCGCACGTGCGTGTGCGAGGCGTCCTGGCCTTCCAGCAGGACCTGGCCCCGGTCCGGGTGCTCCAGCCCGGCGATGATGCGCAGCAGCGTAGTCTTGCCGCAACCCGAAGGTCCCAGCAAGGCGGTCAGACGCCCATCGGGAAACGCCAGGGAGACGTCGTCCAGGGCTGTGAATGCGCCGAATTGCTTGTGGATGTGACGGACTTCGATGCTCATGAGGAAAACTCCGATGCGACTCGGGCTGCCTGGGCGCGCAGCCGCCATTGGGCCAGGGATTGCAGGGCCAGCGTCACCATGGCCAGCAGCGCCAGCAGGGATGCCACGGAAAAGGCGGCGGCAAAGTTGTATTCGTTATAGAGAATTTCGACATGCAGCGGCAGCGTATTGGTCAGGCCCCGGATATGGCCCGAGACGACAGACACCGCACCAAATTCACCCATGGCGCGCGCATTGCACAGGATCACGCCGTAGAACAGCCCCCAGCGGATGTTGGGCAGCGTGACGTGCCAGAACATTTGCCAACCCGATGCGCCCAGCACGATGGCCGCTTCTTCTTCGTCGCTGCCCTGGGTCTGCATCAGGGGAATCAATTCTCGCGCCACGAAAGGCACGGTGACGAACACGGTGGCCAGCACAATGCCAGGCACGGCAAACAGGATCTGGATGTCGTGCGCCTGCAGCCAGGGACCGAACCAGCCCTGGGCGCCGAACAGCAGGACATAGATCAGTCCGGCAATGACCGGGGATACCGAAAAGGGCAGGTCGATCAAGGTGATGAGCAACTGCTTGCCCCGGAATTCGAAACGGGTGACGGCCCAGGCCGCACAGACCCCGAATACCAGGTTCAGGGGGACGGCGATGCCCGCCGCCGTCAGCGTCAGGCGGATGGCGGCCCGCGCGTCCGGATCGGCGATCGCGGCCACGCAGGCAGCCCAACCCTTGGCCAGGGCTTCGTGGAAGACTGCCGCCAGCGGGATGAACAGGAACAGGGTCAGGAAGGCGCAGGCGACGCTCATCAGGGCGCCACGCACCAACCGGCCTTCGGTGGCCGGCCGGGCAGGGGCGCCGAGATCGAGGGGAGTGATGGCAAGGGTGCTCATGGTGGGTAGGCGTCCTGTCGGTATCAGGTGGAATGCCGCCGCACCCAGGCCTGCAGCAGATTGATGGCCAGCAGCAGGACGAAAGAGATGCTCAGCATCACCAGGGCGATGGCGGTGGCCCCGGCATAGTCGTACTGTTCCAATTTGGTGAGGATCAGCAGCGGTGCGATTTCGGACACCATGGGCATGTTGCCGGCGATGAAGATGACGGACCCGTATTCCCCGGCCGCGCGGGCGAAGGCCAGGGCAAAGCCCGTCAGCAGGGCCGGCAGGATGGTCGGGAAGACGACGCGGGCGAACACCTGCCAGCGCGAGGCGCCCAGGCTGCTGGCTGCTTCCTCGTATTCGGCAGCCATGTCTTCCAGCACAGGCTGGACCGTGCGCACGACGAAGGGCAGTCCGATGAAGATCAGTGCGACCACGACGCCCAGCGGCTTGAAGGCCACCTGGATGCCCAGGGGCGCCAGCAGCCCGCCCAGCCAGCCATTGGGGGCGTAGAGCGCAGTCAGGGCGATGCCGGCCACGGCCGTCGGCAGGGCGAAGGGCAGGTCCACCAGCGCATCGATCAGGCGTTTGCCGGGAAAGCGGTAGCGCACCAGCACCCAGGCGACGATGCCGCCGAACACCACGTTGACGGCCGCTGCCAGCAGAGCCCCGCCGAAGCTGAGCCGGTACGAGGCCAGCACCCTGGGCGCGGTGACGGCTTGCCAGAAGGCCTCAGCCCCCAGCGTCGAGGCGCTGAGCAGGATGGCCGACAGGGGCAGCAGCACGATCAGGCCCAGGTAGCTCAGGGTCAGGCCCAAGGTCAGGTTGCGGCCGGGCAGGACGGGTCGGACACCCGGGGCGCGCAATGCGAGAGTGCTGGACATGATTTCAGCGCGCGCCGGGTTGGTAGATCTGGTCGAAGATGCCGCCGTCGGCGAAATGCGTCTTCTGCGCCTGGGCCCAGTTCGGCGCTACGTCAGTGAGGGTGAACAGCGCAATCGGGGGAAACTGCTGCGCGTGGCGGTCCGCGACGGCCTTCAGCGTGGGCCGGTAGTGGTTTCGGGCTGCGATCTCCTGGCCGGCCTCGGAATACAGGTAATCGAGATAGGCCTGGGCGACCGCGCGCGTGCCGCGCGCATCCACGACCTTGTCCACCACCGCCACGGGCGGTTCGGCGAGGATGCTGACCGAAGGCACGACGATGTCCACCTTGTCCGGCCCCAGTTCCTGAATGGCGAGGAAGGCCTCGTTTTCCCAGGCAAGCAGCACGTCGCCGATGCCGCGCTCGACAAAGGTCGTGGTTGCCCCGCGCGCGCCCGAATCCAGCACGGGTACGTGCCTGTACAGCTTGCCCACGAATTCGCGCGCCTTCTCTTCGTTGCCGCCCGGCTGGCGCAAGGCGTACCCCCAGGCTGCCAGGTAGTTCCAGCGCGCGCCGCCGGAGGTCTTGGGATTGGGCGTGATGACCTGCACACCGGGCCTGATCAGATCGGGCCAGTCGTGGATGCCCTTGGGATTGCCCTTGCGCACCAGAAATACGATGGTGGACGTGTAGGGGGCGCTGTTCAAGGGCAGCTGCTGCTGCCAGTCGGTCCGGATGGCGCTGCGCGCGGCGATGGCGTCGATGTCCGGGGCCAGGGCCAGGGTCACCACATCGGCCTGCAGGCCGTCGATGACCGAGCGTGCCTGTTTGCCGGATCCGCCATGCGATTGGCGGATCGTCACCTGGTCGCCGGTCTTGTCCTGCCAGTAGCGCGCGAATGCCTGGTTGTAGGCCTGGTAGAGTTCGCGCGTGGGATCGTAGGAGACGTTCAGCAGCGTGAGGCTGGCTGCATGGGTCATGCCCGCCAGGCCCAGGGTGGCCGCCAGGGACAGCAGCAATCGGAATCGCATGGGAGGACGCCTCGTCATCGGGTGAATCGAGACATCAGCTTAAAGAGTTCTTCTCCGGGACTGAACGAATCGTTTCGTCAAACGATATGAGGGGCGCGCATAATGCGGTGCCGCTATATGCGTATGTCTTGCAGGGGCGTGCCCTGCAAGACAGTGTTTCAGGAGCGGGGCGGCAGGAAGGCCGGGCGCAGGATGCCCTGCAGTTGCGGGTAGGGGATCAGCAGTTCGGGCTGCCCCCAGGCGTAAGGGGCGATTTCATACGGCTGGTATTTGACGACGATGCCCTGGTCCGTCAGGCCGACGTTATCGCTGGAGACAAACGGCCACATGCGGGCGAAATTGTCCGTGCTCTGGATGTCGCCACGGTGTTCCTGCAACCAGCGGTCGTGGGCCTTTTTCAGCACCTCGTCGAAGGCGGGGCGGGCTCCGGGTGCCAGCAGATTGTCGATGGTCAGCGCCTTTTCGGCCTGGTTGTCCCAGTTCAGGAACTGCGATCCAGACATGCCATGTGCCATGCCCGTGCGGTACTGGCCAACGTTCAGTTCGACGACCGTCAGACGGCTGTTTCTGTAGCGGGTGCGGGCTGTGAGATCCGTTTCATCACGCGGGCCGGCCGTCGTCCAGAAATAATCCCGGTAGCTGCCGATCGTATCGTAGGGGGCGGGTCGCTGGGCGTCGAGCCAGGTCATGGCGGCCAGGGCATGGTCCACCAGTTTGGTCAGGCGGGGGTGTCCGGGGAAGCTCAGGGAATCCACAACCAGTTTCGGGCATTCGCCCGAGCAGCCCGGGCGTTGTTCGGTCGATTTCACGGGTTGGGCGAACAGGCCGTTCTGTTGTGTCTGCTGATCCAGCTGTGCCGGTATCAGTGACAGATTGTCCTGCGGGCCGCTGGCGCAGGCGGCCAGCGCCAACGTGCCTGCCAGGATTATCCAGCGGGATCGGGTGCACAGGGAAGGCTTCATCGGCATGGTGTCGTCCATCGGAAAACGGTCGGGGCCGCACCCCGGCGAAAACGGCTTGAATTCGGTGATAATGTGGCCAGATCTTGCGCGAGGCCGCAAGCACAGAATCTACCATACGCATCAGGACAAGAGGCCGGGATGTTCGATTTCATGTATGACCTGCAGGATAGCTTGCTCTTCATTGTGTGTGTCCTCATCGTCGGTTTGACCTCGCTTGCAGCCGTCCTGATCATGGCGGGGATGCGCAGGGTCTGGCCAAACCGCCAGAAGTCCAGCATGACCAGCACCATGCTGTCCGGCATCCTGCTGCCCACCGGCCTGGTGATTGCCTTTGTCGCGGCCGACGTCTGGCAGCAGGAAACCAAGGGCCGCACGGCCGTCGAACAGGAAGCCATTGCAGTGGCTGACGTCTTGCGCACGGCCAAGCACCTGCCCGCTGAACTCAGAGAGCAGGTCACTGGCCTGACCAGCGATTACATCCGTGAAATCGTCGAGGAAGAATGGCGGTTGATGGCGCGCGGGGACTCCAGCAGCAAGGCCGAAAACCTGCTGGACGTGCTGGAACAGACCTCGGTCCACATCGACATCCAGGCCCGGAACGCCGGCGCGGCCCGGGTCGGCATGGAGCAGGCCGCCCGGGACCTGCGCCGTTATGTCCAGCAGGTGGAATCGGCCCGCAATCAGCGTTTGCTGGTGGCCAATTCTCGGGTCAGCACGAACAAATGGTTCGCTGTGCTGGTGCTGTTGTTCGTGGCGGCCTGTGTCATCTACGAATTGCACGCTACCCAGCGTCGTCCGCTGGCCTTGGCCCTGGCTCTGTTTTCCTTGAGTTTTGGCGCCACTCTGTACCTGATCGCGTCGTACGACCGCCCGTTTACCGGAGCCACCATCATCGCCCCCGAATCCATGACCCTGATGCAGATGCGGGCCTGACGAACCCGCGCCGCTGGCAAGCGGCGGGGTAGGTGCTGGTGGCGCCTGCGCGGTTCACGCGTCCTGATGCTGTGCCTGGACGGCAGTCACTGCAATGACCTGATAGATGTCGTCTTCCGAACATCCGCGAGACAGGTCGTTGGCTGGCTTGTTCAGGCCCTGCAGCAACGGCCCCAGTGCCGTGACCCCCCCCAGACGCTCACTGAGCTTGTAGCCGATGTTGCCGGCTGCCAGGTTGGGGAAGATAAGCACGTTCGCCTGGCCGGCCACGGACGCGCCGGGCCATTTTCGAGAGGCGACTTCGGGCACGATAGCCGTGTCGAGCTGCATTTCGCCTTCCACGGCAAGATCGGGAGCCTGCGCGCGCACCAGTTCGGTGGCGTGCCGGACCTTGTCGACTTCTGCATGGTGGGCGCTGCCCTGGGTGGAAAACGACAGCATGGCCACGCGCGGCTCGACGCCCAGGAGAGTGCGGGCGCTATGGGCGGATGCCAGGGCGATTTCCGCGAGTTCTTCGGCCGAAGGCTCGATCACCAGGCCGCAGTCGGAAAAAACCATGGCCTGGGCATGGGTGGGGAAGGGCGCGTCACGCATCATGATGAAGAAACTGGACACCGTGTGCACGCCCGGGCGTTTTCCCAGGACCTGCAGGGCGGTGCGCACGACGTTCGCCGTCGTATGCACCGCGCCGGACACAGCGCCGTCCGCATGACCTTCCCTGACCATCAGGTGTGCGAAGGTCAGGGGATCCAGAACGGCGTCGCGCGCCTGCTCCGGCGTCATGCCGCGATGCCTGCGCAGGCTGAGCAGGGTGTCGGCAAAGGCATCCAGCCAGCCGCAGGTCTGCGGATCGATGCACTGCACCGCGCCGCCCGCCCGGGCCGGGTCGGCGCCCAGCAGCAGGATGTGCGCAATGCCGTCTTCGGCTGCCCGCCGGGCAGCCTGCAGCACCCGGGAATCGTCTCCCTCGCACAGGACGATCCGCATGGGGTGGTGGCGCGCGGCGTCCAGCAGATCGTCCAGTGTTTTCATGGGGCGGCTCCCGGGACGGCGATCAGGTGTAGTCGCGATACTTTTCCAGCAGGCGAACCGGCTTGGACAAGGCGTCACGACGGAACGGATCGCCCAGTTCGCGGGTGCACATGATCTCGATCACCGTGGTCTTGCCGTCGTTCATCTGCGCATCGATGGCTTTCTTCAGCATCGGGCCCACGTCTTCCAGGCGGTCGACGACGATGCCTTCGGCCCCCATGGCACGGGCGATCTCTGCGAAGCTGGGGTTGTCCAGCTCGCCGGCCACGAAACGACGGTTGTAGAAGTCCACCTGGTTCTTCTTTTCCGCACCCCACTGGCGATTGTGGAAGACTACGGCTGTCACGGGAATATTGTGACGCACGCAGGTCAGGATTTCCGACATGCTCATGCCCCAGGCACCGTCGCCTGCGTAGGAAATCGCCGGGCGATGCGGAGCTGCGACCTTGGCGCCAATGATCGTGGGGAAGGCGTAACCGCAATTGCCCCAGCTCATGGCGGCGAAGAAGCTGCGCGGTTTTTCAAAGCGCAGATAGCTGTTGGCGACCGAGTTGATGTTGCCGATGTCGGTGGACACCATGACGTCCTCGGGCATGGCCTTTTCCAGCTCGCGCAGCACCTGGCGCGGGTGCAGGTAGGAACCCCCGGAGAAGGGTTTCTCGCCCTCGGCTTCTGCAATCATGTCCAGGCTGAACGGATCCTTCTCGTTGGCCCAGCTGTCCAGTTCCTTTTCCCAGGCGTCCTTTTCGGCCTGGATGCGCGTTGCCCGTTCCGCCTTGGTGGCATCGCACGCCAGCGTCATGGTGCTCAGGCGACGGGTCAGGTCCTCGGCCGCAGCCTTGGCGTCGCCGCAGATGCCGACGGTGATCTTCTTGACCAGGCCCAGCATCTTGCTGTCCGCGTCGATCTGGATGATCTTGGCTTCCTTGGGCCAGTAGTCCATGCCGTGCTGGGGCAGGGTGCCGAAAGGCCCGAGTCGCGTGCCCAGAGCCAGCACCACGTCGGCGTCCTGGATCAGCTTCATGGCGGCCTTTGAGCCCTGGTAGCCCAACGGGCCGCACCACAGCGGATGGCTGGCGGGGAAGGAGTCGTTGTGCAGGTAGCTGTTGACGACCGGTGCGCCCAGGCGCTCTGCCAGGGCCTTGCAGGCGTCCACGCCGTCGGCCATGACCACGCCGCCGCCCGAGATGATCACGGGGAAGCGGGCTTCGGACAGCAGCTTGGCGGCTTCGGACAGCGAACGTTCGCCGCCGGGGCCGCGATCCAGTTCCTGGGGCTTGGGGATTTCAGCCTTGATCTGGCCGTAGAAGTAATCACGCGGGATGTTGAGCTGCGTCGGGCCCATTTCCGATTTGGCTCGGTCGAAGCAGCGCGCCGTGTATTCCGCCATGCGGGCGGGGTGGGTGACGTGGCCCTGGTATTTGGTGAATTCCTGGAACATCGGCAATTGCTTGGCTTCCTGGAAGCCACCCAGGCCGATGCCGGTGGTGCCGGCCTCCGGCGTCACGATGACCACCGGCGTGTGCGCCCAGTAGGCGGCGGCGATCGAGGTCACGCAGTTGCTGATGCCGGGGCCGTTCTGGCCGATCACGACGCCGTGACGGCCGCTGACGCGGGCATAGCCGTCGGCCATGTGGCCGGCGCCCTGTTCGTGAACCACCGGGATCAGCTTGATGCCGGCGGGGGCGAAGATGTCCATGGCATCCATGAAGGCGGAGCCCATGATGCCGAAAATTTCGGTGACGCCGTTGGCCACCATGGTTTCGACGAATGCTTCGGACGGTGTCATGGCCTGCAGGCCCTGAACGGCCTGGCGCGTGTCTGTCGTCATTGTGTTGTCTCCTGGTATGCGAGTGCGAAAGAGGGGCGGTAAGTCTCTGTGTTTCGGATATCGAGATAAATGATCTCGTTATTTCGTAATTCAGATTCTACTGATAGTTTTTTAAAAGTCAAACCGAATTTCTGAAACCGGAACGTAGTGTTTCATGTACAAGAAGCAGCACAGGTTTTGGCACGATGATCTGGCGCAACTGAAACGTCTCGTCTGGACCTAGCCTGGGCCGCCTTCCTCTTCTACCGTATGGTTGCCGGACCAGGGATCGCCCGTGGCGCAGCCCGAAGCACACACAGGAGACACACGGACATGACTCAGAAAGACTTGCAAAGCATCATCGAAGCCTTCGGCGATGCGTGGAATCGACATGACATCGAAGCCCTGATGTCGTTCATGCACGAAGACTGTGTCTTCGAAGGCGTGGCCGGGCCTCTGGCCTGCGGCGCCCGGCACGAAGGGCCGGCAGCAGTGCGCAAGGCCTTCGAGGCCGCCTGGCAGATCATCCCCGACGCGGCCTGGCGCAATGCGCGCTGCTGGGCCAGCGGCAACAACGGCGTCATGGAGTCGACCTTCACCGGCACCACGAGCGATGGTTCGCGCATCGAAGCCAATATGGTGGACCTGCTGGTCTTCAAGGACGGCAAGATCATCCTGAAGAATGCCTTTCGCAAGCAGCGCCCTCACTTGCCCGGCTGAGCCGGGGCTCTTTACTTCATCGTCCTCAGGACATCCGCCAGCGCGCGGATGCCCTCGGGAATGGCGTCCTTGTCGATGGATGAGAAGCCCAGGCGGATATGGCTGCGGTCGCTGGAATGCAGATGATGGTGGAAGACATGACCGGGCTCGATGACGATGCCCGCATCCAGCGCGGCCAGTGCCAGGCGTTCGGTGTCGACGTCGTCGGGCCCCTGGACCCACCAGGAAGACCCGCCATGGATGGGCTTGCCGTGGAATTGCGGCAGGTATTCGCGCACGGCGGCCTGCAGCACCTGGGCGCGTTCGGCATAGACCAGCGACAGGCGCCGCAGCAGGGCGTGATAATGGCCCAACGAGATGAACAGGGCGAAGGCCCGCTGCAGATAGGCGGGTGGATGGCGCAGCATCAGTCTGCGCAAGGCGCGTAATTCCACCACCAGTTCGCGGGGGGCCACGATGTAGCCCAGTCGCAGGCCCGGAGCGAAGCTTTTGGACAGACTGCCTATGTACAGTACCCGACCGTGCTTGTCCAGGCTCTTGAGGGCCGGCGAATGGTGGCCGTCGTAGCTGTTTTCGGTCTCGTAGTCGTCTTCGATCAGGATGGTGTCGGTGCGCCGGGCCAATTCCAGCAGGGCAACGCGGCGTTCCATGGACAGGGTCGCGTTGGTCGGGCATTGGTGGCTGGGCGTGACGAACAGATAGTCGCAGTGCTGCAGGATGGGCGACAGGCACAGGCCGTCGTCGTCGACAGGCAGCGGCACCAGGCGTTCCGTGCGGTGGGCGAAGATATTGCGCGCATCGGGGTAGCCAGGGTCCTCGATGCCAACCACCGTGTGGCTGTGGATCAGCAGATTGGCAACCAGGTACAGTGCGTGCTGCGCACCCACGGTGACGACGATTTCATCGGATTCTGCCCAGATGCCCCGGCGCGGCAGCACCTGATTGCGGATCGCCTCGATCAGCGTCTGGTCATCGTGAGTGATCAGGTCTGGCGCCCAGACACGGATATCCAGCACGGACAGCGCCCGCATGCAGCATTCGCGCCATTCCGCCGTGGGGAACTGCTTGGCGTCGAATTGCGCGTAGATGAAGGGATAGCGCATGCTTTGCCAGTTGGATGGCTTGACGATGTTGCGCTGGCGGGATGGATGAAAGACCAGACGCCGGTCCCAGTCTGCCTGGTTGCTCACGGGGGTATCGGCGGGGAGGGCGGGCGGCTGCAGCTGGGTCGCCGGCAGGTCTTTGGCGATGAAGTGGCCGCTGCGCTCACGGGATTCCAGGTAGCCCTCGACCACCAGCTGCTGGTAGGCGAAGACCACGGTGTTGCGCGCCACACCCAGGGCGCGGCCCAGTTCCCGGCTTGAAGGCACCGGAGCGCCAGGCGGCAAGTGTCCGCCCAGGATGGCGGACACCAGCATCTGACGGATGCGGCCCTGCAGGCTGAGGTTGTAGTCGTTGACGCGTTCGAACAGTGCCGACCATTGAACCGAACTGACAGGGCCGATCTCTGACATGCGTGCGAACCTTTTGGCTTTTTAGATTTTTCCTTTCCAGGGGATCATAACGCGCTCGAGATAGCGCAGCAGCAAGTCGAACGCCAGGGCGAAGAAACCGATCACGATGATCCCCATGATGACCGTATCGCTGGCCAGATACTGGGCGGCATTGAGCACCATGAAGCCCAGGCCGCGCGCGGAGGCTACCATTTCGGCCGCCACCAGCGTGGTCCAGCCCACGCCGATGCCGATGCGCATGCCGGTGAAGATTTCAGGCATGGCGGCCTTCAGGATCACGTGATAGATGATCTGTGCGCGGCTGCCGCCCATGGCGTAGGCTGCGTGGATCTGCTCGATCGACACGGACTTGACCCCGGCGCGCGCGGCAATCGCCATGGGCGCGAAGATGGCCAGGAAGATCAGGAAGATCTTGGGGAACTCGCCGATACCGAACCAGATGATCACCAAGGGCAGATAGGCCAGCGGAGGCAGGGGGCGGTAGAACTCGATGATCGGATCGAAGAGCCCGCGCATCACCCGGTTCACTCCCATCAGGATCCCGATGGGAACCGCTGTGACCAGCGCCAGGACGAAGGCGCCCATGACACGTCCCAGGCTGGCCATCGTATGCTGGGCCAACGTGGAATTGGCAACGCCGATGGTCACGGCCTCGATGAATTTGTCGTAGACGGCGATCGGCGATGGCAGGAAGATCGGCTTGATCCATCCCATGCCGGTGACCAGGAACCAGAGCGCGATCAGGAACAGCGCGGTCATCGTGCTGATGTGGCTGCTGTAGCCTGCACCAGGCGCCCCGTAGACCTTGCCGGGTTGGGCCGAGCGCCGCTTTTTCGTTCTGGATGGGGACATGATGGGGCTCCGTTGAGTGAGCTTCAAGACGGTTTCAGGCATGTTGGTACTCCACCGGCTCACCCGCCTCGCGTTCGTCGCCGTAAATGATGTCCAGCACAGTTTCGCGCATCTTGATGAAGTCCGGGCTGGACTTGATCGCCCGCGCGTTCCGGGTTTCCAGGAAACGCCGGTTGAAATCCAGTTCGTATGTATTGGTGATCCGCCCGGGGCGTGGCGACATCACGACGAGTTTGGACCCCAGGAACAAGGCTTCTTCCACGCTGTGCGTGATGAAGAAGAACATCTTGTGCGTATGTTCCCAGACATCCAGCAGCAATTCCTGGATGGTTTCGCGCGACAGCGCGTCCAGCGCCGCCATGGGTTCGTCCATCAGCAGCATGGCCGGATTGCAGGTCAGGGCGCGGGCGATGCCCACGCGCTGTTGCATGCCGCCTGACAGCTGATAGATCATGTGTTTATGGAAATCCGCCAGGCCGACCAGTTCCAGGTTGCGCGCGGCGACCTCGTGGCGCTTTGCCTTGGACACGCCTTGCAGCTTGAGCCCGAATTCGGTGTTGTCGATGACGTTCAGCCACGGCAGCAGCGCGTGCTTCTGGAAGACGACGCCGCGATCCGGACCGGGCCCCAGGACGGGCTGGCCATTCAGCAGGATCTCGCCCTCGGTGGGTGTCAGGAAGCCGGCAAGCACGCTCAGGAGAGTGGTCTTGCCGCATCCGGACGCCCCCAGGGCGACGACGAAATCACCCGGGGCGATTTCCAGATTGACGTTCTTCAAGGCAGTGACGGCGCCACCGAACCGCTGAGACGGATAGGTGACACTGGCGTTGCGGATACTGAGATTGCCCATCGGCGCGGTCATGGTGATGTCTCCTTCTGTACTGCCCGGAAGCCGCCGCCGGGCATGGCGGCGCTTCCGGATGGGGGCAGGTGTGTGTCCGCCCCCATGGGTGTGATCAGGCCGCCTCTGCGTGCGGCCCTCCGGTCACTGGCCGGCCTTTGCGGCGGCTTCGGCGTAGCTGGCGTTCACGAACGGTGCATAGTCGCCCAGGGGAGCGTTGATCTGGCGCTGCGCCTTCAGGAACGCGGCGCTGGCGGTCAGAGCCTTGACGGCGCCGGAATCCTTGCCGCCGCCCAGCCACATGGCGGAGGACTGTTCCTTGGCATCCGGGAAGAGCAGCAGGTTCATCGCGCTGGCGATATCGGCCGGTGTTCCGCCGATCATCTTGACGATCCCCTTGATCTCGGGCGAATCTGCCGTCAGGGAGCCCTTGCGAGCGTCAAAACCCTGGTAGGCCTTGGCCAGGACTTGGGTGAATGCGGCCATGAACTTCGGGTTCTTGGCGGCCCAGTCCTTGTCAGCCACGATGCCATCGAACGTCGGTACGCTCTGTTTGCCGATTTCCTCGGAATCAGCGATCTTGTGGCCGGTCTTCTCGATTTCGGTCAGTGCAGGCGGCCAGACGTAGGCAGCATCGATGTCGCCACGCTGCCAGGCAGCCACGATCTGGGGCGGCTGCATGTTCAGGATCTGCACGTCGCCGGCCTTGATCCGCCAGATGTCGTTCATCGCCACCAGCAGGTGGAAGTGGGACGTCGAGACGAAGGGCACACCGACTTTCTTGCCCACCAGATCCTTTGGTTTTTCGATGCCTGACCCGTTGCGGGCGATCAGGGCCTCGGATTTGCCGATGTTGTCCAGGATCCAGAAGAGTTCCATGTTGACGCCGCGCGTGACGGCGGCCGTGATGCCGGTCGAGCCCAGGACCCCGATGGGCACGTCGCGGGATGCAAAGGCGCTGGAAATGTCACCAGCCGAGCTGAACTGGCGCCAGTCGATCTCGTAGCCGGCTTCGTTCAGGGCCTTGTCGAAACTGCCGTCGGCGATGGCGCTGACGAAAGGTCCGACGATCTGTTGATAGCCGACAACCACTTTGGTGGCTGCCAGCGCGCTGCCGCTCATGCCCAGCGCACCCGCCAGGATACTGAGTGCTGCCAGTTTGCGGATAGGGCGAAACAATGGGTTCACAGTCGTCTCCTTGATTTTTCGAAGGGCAGGGCGCCGGCAGGTGGCTTGTTCCGGCATTCCGTGCGTTCATTCATGGTGCCCATAGTTGCCCAGGGAGACTAGGTCCAGATGCAGTGAAGTTTTAGGGCCAGCATGCTGTTCGAAAAAGACCTGGATGGCTTGAGAGCCGCATGTCTATTGCTTGAGCCATCAAGCGATTCGACTGGGCCAGACGGGCTTAAGGGTAAATGCTGATGCCCTGTACGACCGCCTGGCCTGGGTCCAGATCGGGATCAGGAGGCCCGGTGCAGGCGTGTGCCGACCAGGCTTTGCGCAACCGGCATGATTTCGATGATGTTGATGTTGACCCGCGCAGGCTGGCTGGCGGCCCAGACAACCGCTTCGGCGATGTCTTCCGGCTGCAGGGCCTCGACATTTTCGTACACGGCGGCAGCGCGGGCTTGATCGCCGTGCAGGCGCACCTGGGAAAATTCCGTCCCGCCGACCAGGCCAGGCTCGATGTTGGTGACGCGAATCCGCGTGCCGTGCAGGTCGGCCCGCAATCCCAGGCTGAGCTGCTTGACGAAGGCCTTGGTGGCGCCGTAGACGTTGCCACCCGGGTAGGCGTAATTCCCCGCGACGGAACCGATGTTGACCACGTGGCCCCGGTCGCGCGCCACCATGCCCGGCAGGAAGCGGTGAACCATGCGGCTCAGGCCCATGACGTTGGTCTGGATCATGGATTCCCAATCCTGCACGTCGGCCTGCTGGGCGGGTTTGACCCCCAGCGCCAGCCCGGCATTGTTGACGAGCAGATCCAGCCCGTCAGGGAATTCCTTGTCGACCTGGAGCGCTGCGCGTTCTATGCCGGCTGGAGATGTGACGTCCAGTTCCAGAGGGTGGAAGCCGGCACCCAGTTCGCGCTGCACGTTCTGCAGTCGGTCCTTTCTGCGGGCCGCTCCGATGACCGTCCAGCCGTCGCGGCACAGGGCGGTGGCGATGGCTCGCCCAAATCCGGCGGAGGCGCCGGTGACCAAAGCCAGACGATGAGTGGATGCGGACATGGGGTCTCCCTGATTCCAAAGCCAGTAGAGACGATACCATTAACGCCGATCAGGGTTGTACCGAAGGCGCGCCGGCCGGAAACGCCCGTGATTTGTGCGTGACCGGCAGGCCCCGCCCCTTGATCAGGATGTTCCAGTAGAACCAGGGCAGGAAGGATCGCTTCAGCCACCAGTAGAAGCGTCGCGGCACGCGCGGATCCAGCGGCAGGCTGGGCGTGATCGTGCCGCCATAGGTGAATTCGGCCAGCAGCACCCTGCCGCGCGACGTGGTCAGGGGGCAGGCGGCGTAGCCGTCGTAGGACTCCACGTTGCCCGCGCCGCGCAGGGCGCCCAGCAGATTGCTGGCCAGCACCGGCGCCTGGCTCTTGATGGCGGCGGCAGTCTTGCTGTTGGGGGTCGACGTGCAGTCCCCCAGGCCGAAGACATTCGGATAACGGGGGTGGCGCAGGGTGTGCTTGTCGACTTCCAGCCAGCCGCTGGCATCCGCCAGGGGGCTTTGGCGAATGAAGTCCGGGGCGCTTTGCGGCGGCACCACGTGCAGGATGTCGTAGGGCACTTCTTCGCGCACGACCTGGCCATCCACCACGGACTCGAAAATGGCGATCCGGTCGTGACCGCGTACCTGCACCAGCGTCTGGCCGTAGTGCGGCTCGGCGCCATAGGATGCCATGACCTTGTCCAGGGCCTGGGCGTAGAACGGGATGCCGAACACCGATGCGCCCCCCGAACGGAACTGCAGGCTGGCTGGCCGGATGCCCTGGCGACGGAAGTGGTCGGCCGCCAGGTACAGCGCCTTTTGCGGGGCGCCAGGGCATTTCACCGCGCCAGCCGGCTGGGTGAAGATGGCGTTTCCGCCCCGGAATCCGTTCACCAGTTCCCAGGTATAGGGCGCCAGGTCGTAGCGGTAGTTGCTGGTGACGCCGTCCTTGCCCAGAGATTCGGCCAAGCCTTCGATGGCGTTCCAGTTGAGCTGGATGCCCGCCGCCACGACCAGATAGTCGTAGGCCACTCGGCTGCCGTCGTCCAGTTCTACCTGGCGCTCGTCGGGCAGCAGACGAGATACGCGCTGCGCGATGTGGCGTACGCCGTCCGGCAGGCAGTCGTGCAGGTTGCGGCGCGTGTCCTCCGCCCGATAGGCGCCACCGCCCACCAGGGTCCAGGCAGGCTGGTAGTCATGGTGGCTGGACGGTTCGATGACGGCGATGTCCAGATCGGCCTGGTTGCGGCGCAGGCGGGCTGCAACGGCAGCCCCGCCGGTGCCGGCGCCCACGATGACGACGGTGTGTTGGCGAATGGACGGCGGGGTAGTGCTCATGGAGGGCCTCGAATGGGTCGGTGACGACGCCGGGCAGGCGCCACGGCAGTCAATGACGCCATTCTAGGCAGGGGGACCGGTGAAACAGAACGACGAATGGGCTATGTCCATATCACCGATCCTGACGAAAAATGGGATACTGGCGCGTTACGGACGTATCCCACCGCATCATGAAATCGCTGAATCCCGCCGACTCCGTCGAAACCCTGTCTGTCTTCATTCAAGGCAAGGTGCAGGGTGTCGGATTTCGAGCCGCCGCCGTGCGCCAGGCACATGGCCTGAAACTGGGCGGCTGGGTCCGCAACCTGCCCGACGGCCGCGTTGAGGCACTGCTGCAAGGACCCCATGGCGCCGTGGACCGGATGTTGTCCTGGTTGCTGCAGGGGCCGCCCGCCGCCCGTGTGACGGGGGTGCAGCACGAGGAAGTCCGCACTGAACGTCACTACGACCGCTTCGAACAGATCTGATTCTGTCCGGGCCAGGAACCAATCGATTCTGCCAGCGTCCAAGCAGGCACTCTTCACCACACGGAATCATGCGCATGAAATCATCTGTACTGGCCGGATTGCTGGCCGCCGGCACCCTGGGCCTGAGCCTGAACGCCATGGCGGGCGAAGCCATCACCGTCTACCAGGACCCGAACTGCGGCTGTTGTCACGGCTGGGCCGAACACATGCGCACCGAAGGCTTTGACGTACGTGAAGTGCCTTCGTCCGATATGGCGGCCGTGAAGTCCCGCCTGGGCGTACCCGTGGAATTGGCATCCTGCCATACGGCCCGGATCGAATCCAGCGGCCAGATCGTGGAAGGCCACGTCCCGGCAACTGCCGTGCGCAAGCTGCTGGCCGATCGGTCCGTGCCCGGGGTGGCGGCCCCCGGCATGCCCTTGAATGCACCTGGAATGGGCGCGCTGGACGGCAATCTGATTACTGTCGATTTCCAGGGCCAGCCATTTTCCAGAGACTGAAAAGTCCTGGCCGGCACCTGGTCCGTCAAGGCTGTGAATGCGCCGGTGATCCGAGCCGGAGGCTAGCGTCCAGGTGCAGCAGGGCGCGCGTCCGCTGCCGGTGCGCTGCGATCCTGCGGCCTGGCCGCGTCGGGCTCTGGTTTCTCGATCAGCAGTTCCACCCGCCGGTTGCGAGCGCGGCCGTCGGCGTCCTGATTGTCGGCGAGCGGCCGGGTATCGGCGTAGCCGACGGCCTTCAGGTGCGCCTTGCCAATGCCATTGGCCTGGAAATAACGGACTACGCTGCCGGCCCGGGCACTGGAGAGTTCCCAGTTCGAGGGATACCGGCCGTTGTTTCGCACGGGCACGGAATCCGTGTGGCCTTCGACTGTGATGTCGTAGCCGCCTTTTGACAGGACCCTCGCCATGCGCTTGAGCACGGCCAGGCCGTGCGCACTGAGATCGGCCTGGCCTGTGCCAAAGAGGATCTCGCTGTTGATGCGCAGGCTGACCGAGCGCTTGTTCACGATCACTTCGACTTCGCTGCCCAGATCATCCAGGGGCAGGGCGGCCGCCAGCGACTGACCTTCGGACTGCGCGTTGGCAGCCGGCTCGGCGGGTGCCGGAGGCTGCAGCGCTGCGGCAACTGCTGCAGGTTCGGAGGCGGGGCTGGCACCTGGCGCAGGCCGCGCGGAGACAGGGGGCGTCGGCGTGGGTTCCACTGCTGAGCCGGGGGCGGCAGTCGTTGGCGCCGGGTGTGAGGTCGCGGCAGCTGCCGGCGTTTCGGCGGGCACTGGAGGTGTGGCGGCCGCTGGCGCCGGCGCTGCACCCGGCGTAGCCGGCGAGGGCGTGGCAGCATCGGATTGTGGTGCAGCTGCCACCGGTGCGGGGGCTGGTTCGGCCGGGGGTTTGGGCGTCAGGTCTGCGGGGGTCGGATAGGCCGACGCCATGGCTGCCACAGCCTGAGATGGATAGGCGGACTGCTCGAAAGCGCCTGCGGGCGCCGCCGGGTAGGGGAACGCATCGTCCGGTGCGGGGATGCCGCTGGCGTGATCCGCCGCTGTCGCCCCTGCGGCGGCTGGCGCCGCAGGCAAAGGTGCTGCCGCGCCGGTTTCATCCGTGTCCCGGGTTGTGGGCTGGGAATGCAGGACCGGTTTTGCCGCTGCATCGGGATCGCGTCGCATGACGCCCCCCGAAAACGCCAGCATGACGATCATGGCGACCAGCAGCAGGGTCATCATGTCCAGGTAGGTCAGGAACCAGCCCTCCTCCTGCTGGGCCGGCGATCGGGTTTCCAGCCCCCAACGCGAGGGCGCGTCCGGGTCGGCCTTCAGGCGGCGCTGGGCCTGGCGGGCCCGTTGCAGCTCGGTTTCGAGTTCATGCATGCGCTGCACGAACTCGCGCGCTGGCTGCAGTTCCAACGGGCCGGATCTCATGAGGCCTGTTCCGTGCGCGGCACGGCTTCGCTGTCCTTGATCTCGTCGCGCACGTCGGCCACGAAGGCCTTGAGTGTTTCGCGCATCAGGGCTGGGCTGCGCTTCTGGCTCATCATGGAGATGCCCTGCATGATGGTGTTCATCAGCACCAGACGCTGTTCGGTGCGGCGTTCAAGCTTGACGGCGATGGGCTTGAACAGCAGGTTGGCCAGCAGCACCCCGTAGAAGGTCGTCATCAGGGCCAGCGCCATCTGCCGCCCGATCGCCGTGATGTCGCCATCGCCCAGCAGGAACAGCAGATTCACCAGGCCCACCAGGGTACCGACCATGCCAAAGGCCGGTGCGAAGCCCGCCATGACGCGAAACAGCTGCGCCTCGGCGTGTTCCTTGGCCTTCATGCGGGCGATGCGCCATTGCAGCAGATCCATGATGTCCTGTTCCGGGACATTGTCGATGACCAGCTGCACGCCGCTGCGCAAGAATGGATTGGAGACTTTTTCCAGTGCCTGTTCGACGGCCCGGATATCGCTTTGCATCCAGATCTTGGAAATCTGAACCAGGTCTTCGAGGTCGCGGTCCACGTGCAGTTTCTCGTGGTGCACGACGCTGCGGATCAGGCCGAAGACGCGCATGACTTCGCGTAGCGGGTAGGCGATGAAAGTAGCCGCAGCCGTGCCCAGCAACACGATGCCCAGGCCGGGCATGTCGACGAACAGTTTCGGGTCTTCGGCGGAAAACACCAGCACGACGGCCAGCAGCAGAATGCTGGCGACGATGCCGATCAGGGTCGAGGGATTCATGCGCATGACGGTGAGCAGGTCCGCAGGTGGACAGGAAGATGTAGCATCTTACCTTGATCCGTCCTGATGTCGGGGTTGGGCCAAAAGCCTGGGCAAGGCTCTTGCCGATGCCGCTCTCTCCATCCTCTTTAGTTCGCATAATGTGTATTATGTAAAGTCAAAGAACCTTCGGCAACCATCTATCTGTTCGGCCTCAGGAAGCCTGTCCCGCCTGTGATGCCGTCTTGCCCTTGCTCTTGCCCGCCTCGATCACCCAGCGGATGCATTCGAGGGCCTGCTCCACCGATTTCGGCAGCAACTCGTTTTTACGCCAGTACAGCGACACCGAACCGGAACCCTGCAGCGTCAATGGCAGGATCCGCAGCATGTCCATGCCCGACAACATCTGCGCGGACCGATGTGATGCCACGCCGATGATGTCGCTGTTGTTCAGCAGCGTGACATTGGCGATCACGGAATTGGATTCGATGTAGTTGGCCGGCAATTGGTAGCCGGCGACCGCTAGTGCGTCTTCAAGCGCCTTGCGGATCGGCGAGCCCTTGGGCCAGACAATCCATTGGTAGCGCAGGACGTCGGCCCAATCGACCCTGGGTTGCAGCAGCAGCGGATGCCGACACTGCACCACCAGATCAACGGGCTCGGTGTAGAGGACTTCGGTATTGAAGGCCGGCAGGTTCCCGGGCACGTCGACCGTGCGCCCCAGGACGATGTCCAGGTCGCCTTGGGCCAGCAGTCCCAGAAGCAGGTCCATGGAACCTTCCATGAGGTCGATGCGCAGCCCCGGCATGCGTGCCGTCATCTCCAGAACCGACAAGGGGCCGGCTTCCGTGGCCGCCACGCCCGATGCGCCCAGCGCGATGTGCCCTGCTCCGCCTTCGCTGAGGATCTTCATCTCGGCTGCGGCGCGATCCAGGGTGGCCTCGACGCGCCTGGCGTAGCCGATCAGCACCTGTCCATGGATCGTGGGCACCAGCCCGCGTGCGTGCCGGTCGAACAGGGTCAGGCCGATGTCGTGTTCCAGATCCTTGAGCCATTTCGACAGCGCGGGCTGCGTCGTGTGCAGCGCCGCCGCCGAATGGCTCAGGTTGCGCGTCTGCGCCAGACTGAGCAGGAAGCGCAGGTGGCGCAGGCGGACGCGGTCGGTCCAGTCAGTGCTCATGGCGGCTCGTCGTGCCGGATGACGCTGCCCAATGGGTTGCTCGTGGGCTCATCAGCCTTGCTTCCCCGGATCCTTCACAGCCTTGATGGTGTCGAATTCGACGTTCTGCAAGACTCCGTTGACGCGTTCGAGCTTACGGATGTATTCGTTCTGCACGATGTCGCGGGTCTCTGGGTCGATTTCCACGGGGCCGCGCGGGCTCATCCACTTCATGCCCTTGACCGCCGCCATGAAGGCATCGCCGCTGGCATCCCCACCGGTTTTTTCCAAGGCCTTGTAGATCAGTTGCATGCCGTCGTAACCGCCAATGGACATGAAGTTCGGTGCGTCGCCCGGGAAGCTCTTGGCATAGGCCGCCACAAAGGCCTTGTTTTCCGGCGAGTCGTGGGCGGCTGAATAATGGAATGCCGTGATCATGCCCAGGGCGGAATCGCCCAGTGCCGGCAGCGAATTTTCATCCGTCATGTCACCCGGCCCGATTTCCTTGATGCCCAGTTTGTCCAGCCCCAGTTCCCGGAAATTCTTCACCAGCGAGACCATGGAACTGCCGGGCGGGACGAAGAAGAAGAGCGCGTCGGGCTTGGCGTCCTTCACGCGCTGCAGGAAGGGCGAGTAGTCCGCCGTGTTGACCGGCGTACGAACTTCGCCGACGATCTTGCCGCCCAGCGAGGAGAAGGTCTTCTTGAACTGATCCTGGGCGTCGTGGCCGGGGCCGTAATCAGCCACCAGAATGTAGGCCGAATGGATATTGTTCTGGTAGGCCCACTTGGCCATGGCCCAGGAGCTCTGTGGCAGCGTCATCGACACGCGGGCGATGTAGGGCGATTTCTCGGTGATGGACGAAGTGGCCGCGTTCATGATGATCATCGGGACCTTGGCCTCGGTAGCCAGAGACGCCGCAGCAAAGGCATTGGGGGTCAGATCGAACCCCGCGAGGATGTCGACCTTGTCCTTGATCAGCAGTTCCTGGGCCTGGCGTTTGGCCACGGCGGGCGCAATGCCGGTGTCGTCCTTGACGATCAGGGTGATCTTGCGCCCTGCCACCGTGTCGCCATGTTCGGTCATGTACAGATGGACACCGTTCTGGATCTGCCTGCCATAGTCCGAGAACGGGCCGGAAACCGACAGGACCAGACCGACCTTGAGCTCTTTCGCCTGGACGACACCAGCCATCAGTGCCGCGCCCATCGACAGGGCGACGGCGCCCAGCGTGATCTTCAATTTCATAGTCTCTCTCCTTTGTATTTTCAACGTTGAGGTACAGCGAATGTTCCGATGAATGCCGCCAGGCGATCCATGGCGTCCAGCGGCAGCACCTGGGCGACATACTGATCCGGGCGCACCAGGACCAGCGCGCCGCGCCGGTCGACACCGCGCAGATCGAAGATGTCGATGTCCGGCAGCGCCGCGTAGATGTTCTCGACGTCGGCCAGGCGATAGGGGCCCATGCGCGGGATGAAGCCCACAGGCACCTGTCCGATATCGATCTGCGTGTGGTCCTGTTGATAGATGACCTTCACGTCGAATCGAGCGTTGTCATCGGCCCCGGCCGGCGTGTGGCGGCGCAGCGGTGATTCGGGAGATTCCGTCAGCCAACGCCCCAGCGCGGCGGTGGGCGAGGCCACGCCTGGCGCAGCCGAATCCGCAAACACGTACAGGCGCCAGCGGCCATCCGCTTTGGCCTCGTGCCCCAGGTGCCGGCGATTGGCGTCTGCAACCCGCATGACTTCGGCCGACCAGAAGCGTTTGCCGATGGGGAAACCTGTGGCCAGCGCCTGATCGTCGGGACGCGCCGTGATCATGGATGGCGCGTACTGGGTCATGAAGCCCTGAGCGAATTCGGTGATCCGCAGATAGGCGTCTTCGAATTCCGCCTGGCTGGCGAAATCCTCGGGTGCCTTTGCCATCTGGGCTGCCCAGAGCTTGTCCTGATCGATCAGGTCCCGGCCGATTTGCTGGCGTTCCGTTGCGTAGGTGGCCAGCAGCGACTCGGGGCTGCGTCCCTCCAGGACGTGGCCCAGCTTCCAGCCCAGGTTGAAGCCATCCTGCATGGACGCATTGGTCCCCTGCCCGGCCTTGGCGCTGTGAGTGTGGGCCGCATCGCCGGCGATGAACACCCGGGGCGTGCGCAGGCCGACCTGATCCTGGGGCACGTCATCGAAGCGCTCGCACAACCTGTGTCCGACTTCGTAGACGCTGTACCAGGCCACGTGACGTACGTCCAGCCGATAGGGATGAAAGATCTGCTGTGCCCGAGCGATGGTCTGCTCGACCGGGGTGCGGCGAACAGCGCCCTTGTCGCCGGCTGCGACGTCTCCCAGATCGACGTACAGCCGAAACAGAAAGCCGCCCTCGCGCGGGATCAGCAGGATGTTGCCGTGGGATTCCGACTGGATGGCGCATTTCACGCGGACGTCCGGGAAATCCGTCTCCGCCAGGATATCCAGCACGCCCCAGGCGTGATTGGCGGATTCACCGTGCAACGGCAGGCCCAGGGCCTTGCGCACGCCGCTGTGCGCGCCGTCCGACCCAATCACGTACCGGGCGCGGATCCTGCGTTCCTGTCCGGCTTTCGGGCCCGTGCTGTAGGCGAGCCTGACCTCGACCGGGTGATCGCCCGAGGGGGCGATGTCCAGCCCCTGGAACTCCAGGCCGTAGTCCGGCTTCATGCGCGTGGGCGCATAGGCCATGAATTCGGCAAAATAATCCAGCACCCGGGCGTGATTGACCGTCAGGTGCGGGTATTCGCTGACCTGCCTGGGGTCCTCGTCCAGGCGCGACACGCGCCGGATGTTTGTCGGGGTCTCGGGGTCCGGTTTCCAGAAGGCCGTCTCCGTGATGTGGCAGGCCTCAGCCATCAGGCGTTCCGCGAAGCCAAAGGCATCGAAGGTTTCCAGGCTGCGCTTTTGCATGCCGTCGGCCAGCCCGACTTCCAGCCGGGAGGCCCGGCGATCGATGATGCGTGTCGTGACCCCGGGAAACTGCGACAGCTGGGCAGCGGCGATCATGCCTGCCGGGCCGGCCCCGACGATCAGCACGTCGACGGTGTCTGGCAGATCTTCAGGCCGGTCGATGCCGACGCCCGCCGCATCCTGTATGCGCGGGTCGCGGGATACGTATTCGTGGTGGTGGTACTTCATGCAGTCTCCTGATTCCTGATCGCCAAGGTCGGCGCGGGCTGCGGAGCGCTGCGGAGCCATCCGCAACGCCCTCGCCCAGCCTCGGACTGCTGAGTAGTGTATGGACAAAAAGTCCGAATATTATACTTTTAGAGATGAAATATTCTTATTATCGATATGAAAAAATGTATACCTGGCATGCCTGGGGCACTCAGGTCTGCTGCCGCTCGTGAAAGCCGACCCAGCGTTGAACGGACGATCGGCCCCACTGCTCGTGGACATAGCCCGCCAGGTGGCTGGGAACCGGATCCCCGCAGGCGACCAGACGGTGCAGCATGAAAGCAAGCTCGAAATCGGCGACGCACCAGGCGCCAAACAGGTGTTTTCCTGTCGATGGCACCAGTCGCCCGGCCACGGACAGCAGTTTCTCGGCGGCCTGCCCGCCGGCGGCAGTCAGCGGCGGCAAGGGCTGGGACGGCCGGGTGAAAAGGTTTTCGGATGAGCGCTCCTGGCGCAGCGCTGCCAGGTCGGTGCGCACCCAGGCCTGGATCTGGCGCGCGCGTGCCCGCTGGCGCGCGTCCCGGGGATACAGCGCGGGGCCGGGAAAGGCCTCGTCCACGTACTCGATGATGGCCGATGATTCGGCCAGGGCGAAATCCCCCTGGACCAGGGCCGGCACCTTGCCGGTCAGAGACAGGTCGACGTATCCAGGCGCGCGCTGATCACCCCGCCCCAGGTCGACCGGAGTCATTTCAAAAGGCACGCCCTTTTCCGCCAGCGCAACGAACACCGACATGGCGTAGGGGCTGATGAAACGGGAATCGGTATACAGCATGAGGGGGGCGGACATGGGGTGGGCTCCTGGGCGATGAGAATGGGGGATCTGTGGAAAGGACGGTCAGCGATTCCGGTCCGTCAAGAATACTCGATCCCAGAACGATGTCGTCACCCCGTACCAGCCGTGAGCGCCGGGCCGGTGGTGCAGCGCGTGATCTCGTTTGCGCGCGTACATCCAGGATCCGGGGGCTGCCTTCCAGTGGTGCGTGGCATGGTGGACGAGCACGTAGAGCAGGTATCCCGCAGCCACCCCCAGGGTGGCCGACAGGCCGATCCAGCGACCCAGGGTCAAAGACAGGGGCCAGAGGACCAGCAGCCCCATCAGGGACAGGCTGACCACCGTAGATGTGCCGATCAGAGCGAAGGGCCGCTGGTGATGGATTTCATGCCAGCGCCTGAAGGGCTGCACGCCGTGCAGTACGAACCGGTGCAGGCAATACTCGATCAGGGTCCAGGTCAGGAAACCCAGAACCGCTGCCAGCAACAGCACCCAGCCGGGGCCGGCTCCCTGCCACAGCAGCATCCCCGTTCCGACGGCGAGCGCCGCCGGATACAGAACGAAATCCGCAAAATACCAGACAGGGGACTGTTCCAGCCTGAAGAGTGTCATGGCGAATCCGTATTCGGTTGGCTATCACCAGTATAGACATTCTCCTGGGGAAATCCCTAATCTCCGATATGCCCGAGCAGGTATGGCCGGCGGGATTTCCGTGTACTTCAGGACAGCCAGCCCGCCGCGTTCAGCAAGGTACCGATCCCGATGACAGCAAACAGTCCTGCGGCAGCCCCGTGTACCCATTTCAGCGGCAGCTTGCTGGCGGCCTTGTCGCCCAGGTAGACGGCCGGGACGTTGGCCAACATCATGCCCAGTGTGCTGCCAGCCACGACCGCCAGCAGACTGTCGAAGCGCGCCGCCAGGGCGATGGTCGCGATCTGGGTCTTGTCGCCCATTTCAGCCAGAAAGAACAGCACGATGGTGGTGGTCAGCACTCCCATGCCGTGCAGAGGCTTGGGTGTGTCGTCCAGCTTGTCGGGAATCAGCAGCCAGCCGGCCATCAGCAGGAAGGAAATGCCCAGTATCCATTGCAGGGTTGTCGGGTGCAGCAGATCGGCTACCGCAATGCCGACGGCCCCCGCCAACGCGTGATTGACCAGGGTGGCGATCAGGATGCCCAGACAGATGAGGCCGGGACGATGGTAGCGGGCCGCCAGCACCATCGCCAGCAATTGGGTCTTGTCGCCGATTTCGCCCAGAGCGACGACGCCGACAGAGATCAGGAATGCGTTCATGGAATGGATATCGGGGGCTGGCGCGACCACGTCTGCCGTCGGCCCCTTGCGACGGGAAACGCAGTCAGCGGTCTTGCCAGGCCATCGATGGCTGCCGGTGCCATGGTCGGACGACCAAGCGTGTTGACATCGGCTTCGGATGCGCCGCAATGGCGCCCGATCGGCTACTCCCCGGTGACGGGTGCGAAATTATAACCACCGCGACCGAAAAGCTCCAGTCCAAGGGGATGCAAGCGGCATACGCCATGGCTTTGGCGTATGATTCCCCGGTTCATCCTGTCTCTCTTCAAGCCCCCATTCTCATGATGTCTCCAGGTACCCGAATCGTCGAATTCGACCGCCCGGACATGGCCAGCGGAACTCTCAGCCCGGCGCAAGCCTGGGCGCGAGTCAATCCGCCCGTGTCCGCCGAGGAACGCGCCTTCCAGAAAGCCCGCATCCGCGCCCTGCTGGCGTCACGAGATGCCGTGTTGGTGGCCCACTATTACGTGGATGCAGACATCCAGGACCTGGCCGAGGAAACCGGTGGTTGTGTGTCAGATTCACTGGAGATGGCCCGATTCGGGCGCGATCACAGCGCCCAGACCCTGGTGGTGTCGGGCGTACGTTTCATGGGCGAGACCGCGAAGATACTGAGCCCTGAAAAACGCATCCTGATGCCCGACCTGGACGCAACCTGTTCGCTGGACCTGGGCTGCGATCCGGTTGCCTTCGCTCAATTTCGCGCCCAGCACCCCGATCGTACGGTGGTCGTCTACGCGAACACCAGCGCGGCGATCAAGGCCCAGGCCGACTGGATGGTGACCTCCTCGATCGGCCTGGAGATCGTGGCCGACCTGCATCGCCAGGGGAAAAAGATTCTCTGGGCGCCCGATCGCCACCTGGGGTCCTACATCCAGCGCGAGACCGGCGCGGACATGGTGCTGTGGCAGGGCTCGTGCACCGTGCATGACGAGTTCAAGGGCATCGAACTGGATCTCATGCGCAAGGAACACCCGGGCGCCCTGGTCCTGGTGCACCCGGAATCCCCGGCCTCGGTGGTCAGCCAGGCGGACGTGGTCGGGTCCACGTCGCGGCTGCTCGCCGCCGTCACGGAATCCTCCGCCATGACCTTCATCGTGGCCACCGACCAGGGGCTGCTGCACAAAATGCGCCTGGCCGCGCCTGAAAAGACCTTCATCGCCGCCCCCACGGCCGGCGAATCCGCCACCTGCAAAAGCTGCGCGCATTGTCCCTGGATGGCCATGAATTCCCTGAAGGGAATTGCCGACGCCCTGGAATTCGGCCGCAACGAAGTTCATCTGGATCCGGCACTGGGCCGTCAGGCGAAAATCTGCATCGACCGAATGCTGGATTTCGCCGCTGCACGTCGCCGCCCGGTGCGCCCCAGCGCCGATCTGGCCCAGGAACAGGCGTTGTTCGCCAAGGTCGGCCCCGCATGAGCAGCCGTCCGCCCTCTACCCTTCGCAATCCTCACGCGCCCTTCTCCCCCGCCCTGCAGGCGGCGTTCGATGCCCACATCGACCAGGCGCTGGCCGAGGACATCGGCACGGGCGACGTCACGGGCCTGCTGATCCCGGATCAGCAAGTCGAATCGGCCCGCGTCATCGTACGAGAACCCGCTGTGCTGTGTGGCGCCCCCTGGTTCGAGGCCGTCATGCACCGGGTCGATGACCGGGTCCTGCTGGACTGGGCATACGCAGAGGGTGATTGGATGGAACCCGATTCCGTCGTCTGCCGGCTGCACGGCCCGGCACGCGCCCTGCTGACGGCCGAGCGCACGGCCCTGAATTTCCTGCAGCTGTTTTCCGGCGTGGCCACGGCGACCCGCCGCTATGCGGACCTGGTCAGCGGCACTCGCGCTGCCGTCCTGGATACCCGCAAGACCCTGCCCGGCCTGCGTCTGGGGCAGAAATACGCGGTCCGGGTGGGCGGTGGCCGGAATCAGCGGCTGGCGCTGTACGATGGCGTCCTGATCAAGGAAAACCACATCGCCGCCGCAGGGGGCATCGCGCCTGCGCTGCAGGCCGCACACGCCTTGCCTTACGACGTCCCCGTGCAGATCGAGGTCGAGAGCCTGGACGAACTGCGTCAGGCGCTGGATGCCGGGGCGGCATCCATCCTGCTGGATAACTTCAGCCTGGATGATCTGCGCGACGCCGTCGTGCTGACAGCAGGGCGAGCGCTGCTCGAAGCCTCCGGCGGCATCACGCACGAAACCGTGCGGGCCATTGCCCTGACCGGAGTCGACCGGATCTCGGTCGGCAGCCTGACCAAGGACATCAAGGCCGTGGATTATTCGATGCGGATACTCTGATCCTGAAGCCTGTAGCCGGCGGCATGCTTCCGCCCACCCCGCGTTCGGGCCCGCTCATTGCAGCGGGCCCGAACGTTTTCAGCGGAAACCGGCATCAGGCGTCATGACGGTGGGCAGCGCGCGTGGCAGCGTCCAGGGGAAATCCTGGCAGTAGTGCAGGCCCCGGCTTTCCTTGCGCGACAAGGCGGCGGCCACCACCAGAGCCGCGACCTGGATCAGGTTGCGGCATTCCAGCAGGTCGCTGGTGACGCGATATTCCTGGTAGTAGGCCTCGATTTCCTGTTCCAGCAGGCTGATGCGCTGGCGTGCGCGACCGAGGCGTTTCTGCGTGCGCACGATACCGACGTAGTTGGACATGAGGCGTCGGACTTCGTCCCAGGCGTGCGTGACCAGCACGGCCTCGGCCCCGTCGCGGGCGCGGCTGTCGTCCCAGTCCGGCACCCGTTGCCCCGACATCGGCGCGGGCGCAGGCTGCGCATCGATATCGTGCGCCGCATTGCGGCCGATCACCAGACATTCCAGCAGGGAATTGCTGGCCAGGCGGTTGGCGCCATGCAGGCCGGTATAGGCGGTTTCCCCTACGGCGTACAGGCCCGGGATGTCGGTGCGACCGTTCAGGTCGATCACGACCCCGCCGCAAGTGAAATGCATGGCCGGCACGACCGGGATCGGTTCGCGTGTCATGTCGATGCCGAATTCCAGGCAGCGTGCGTGGATCGTGGGGAAATGTTCGCGGATGAATTCAGGCGACCGGTGGCTGATGTCCAGTTCCACGTGTGTCAGGCCGCGTTTCTTGATCTCGAAATCGATGGCGCGGGCAACCACATCGCGCGGAGCCAGTTCCAGGCGCTCGTCGTGCCATTGCATGAAGCGTTCGCCGGCCTGGGCACCGGCGGCCGCCGGCAGGCGCAGGACACCGCCCTCGCCGCGCACGGCCTCGGAAATCAGGAAGGATTTGGCCTGGGGATGGTACATGCAGGTGGGATGGAACTGCATGAATTCCATATTGGCCACCCGACAGCCCGCCCGCCAGGCCATGGCGATGCCGTCGCCTGTCGAGGTGTCGGGATTGCTGGTGTGCAGGTAGACCTTGCCCGCGCCACCCGTGGCCAGCACGACCTGGCCGGCCAGAAGAGTGCGCACCTGATCGCCGCGTTCATCGTAGACATAAGCGCCCAGGCAGCGAGCGGGTGCGTCGGGCATGGCCGAGCCGTGAGGCTCCAGGATGCGGCTGGTGATCAGTTCGACCCCGGAATGATGTTCCAGCAGCGTGATGTTGTGATGCGCCCGCACCTGCTGTTCCAGCGTCAACTGCACCAGGTGGCCGGTTTCGTCGGCAGCGTGGATGATGCGCCGCTGGCTGTGGCCACCTTCGCGGGTCAGGTGAAAGCCCAGTTCCGCCCCCTGGTCGGGGGTGAAGGGCACGCCCAGCTTGATCAACCAGTCGATGGCGGAAGGCCCTTGTTCGACGATGTGCCGCGTTGCCTGCACATCGCACAGGCCGGCTCCGGCCACCTGGGTGTCGGCCATGTGTTCGTCGTGGCTGTCCTGGGAATCCAGCACGGCGGCGATGCCGCCCTGGGCCCAGTTGCTGGCGCCATCCAGCAAGGCCTTTTTCGACAGCACGGCTACCTTTTTATCCGCCGCCAGGTGCAAGGCGACGGTCAGGCCCGCCAGGCCACTGCCGATGATCAGTACATCGTAGTGCGGATTCACCCAGGTGCTCCGGCGCCGATCAGTGCGCCGCGCCGGCGACGAGCCATTCGACCACGGTCTGGATGTCCGCATCGGAAATGCCGGCGTTGGGCGGCATGGGGATGGGGCCGTAATTGCCCGTGCTGCCTTCCTTGATGTGCTTGGTCAGGATGGCTGCGGCATCTGCCTGGCCTTTGTGTTTGGCAGCGACTTCGTCATAGGATGGCCCGATGACCTTTTTATCGACGGCGTGGCACGCCAGACAGGCATTCTTCGTGAGAATGTCCTTGACTTGAGCGTAATCCGGCGCTGCGTGGGCAAGCTGCCCCAGGGCCAGCAAGGGAATGCACAAAGCCAGTGCAGACAGTTTCATGAGTCAATCTCCAGTGTGCGGAAAAGAGGATTTGGGGCCTTATTACACCATGGCCGACCGTCGAATGTGGGAATACCGCCAAACATTGTAGGCCTTCCCTATTGCCCACGGGCGGGCCTATGATGGGGCTTGGCGCACTGGAAGGACATGGCGATGATCACGGGCGATCTGGCCCCCGCATGGGATGTGGAAAGCTGGCTGAATACCGATGCCCCGCTGTCGCTGGAAGACTTGCGCGGGTCAGTCGTGGTCGTCCATGCCTTTCAGATGCTGTGCCCGGGATGCGTGTCGCACGGCATCCCTCAGGCCAAATCCATCCATCAGGCTTTTCCGCCGGGACGGGTGCAGGTCATCGGCTTGCACACGGTCTTCGAGCATCACGCCGCCATGGGCGAAGTCGCCCTGCGGGCCTTCCTGCACGAATACCGTATCCATTTCCCGGTGGGCATCGATCGCCCGGACCCCCGGGGCAACCCCATTCCGCTGACCATGCAGGCCTGGCGCATGCAGGGCACCCCCACCCTCTTCATTCTGGACGAACAGGGCCGGATCCGGTTGCATCACTTTGGTCAGCTGGACGATCTGCGGGTGGGCGCGGCGATAGGCCAGTTGCTGGCGGAGTCGGACGCGTCTGCCCGATAAATCCGGCCAGCAGATCAATGGGGATCGGGAACACCAGCGTGGACGATTTGTCGCCCGCCACCTGCGTCAGGGTTTCCAGATATCGCAGCTGCATCGAGGACGGTTCCCGGGCCAGGGTATGGGCGGCTTCTGCCAGGGCCTGAGCGGCCTGACGCTCGCCTTCTGCGTGAATGACCTTGGCGCGCCGGTCACGCTCGGCTTCGGCCTGGCGCGCCATGGCGCGCACCATGGTTTCGTTCAGATCGATATGCTTGATCTCGACGTTGGTGACCTTGATGCCCCAGCCATCGGTCTGGGCATCCAGGATCGTCTGCACGTCCAGGTTCAGCTTTTCGCGTTCCGACAGCATTTCATCGAGTTCATGTTTGCCCAGGACTGCCCGCAGAGTGGTCTGCGCCAGTTGGCTGGTGGCTTCCAGGAAGTGTTCCACCTGGATGATGGCCTTGCCGGGGTCGACCACCCGGAAATACACCACGGCATTGACCTGCACCGAAACGTTGTCGCGGGAAATCACGTCCTGGGGCGGAATATCCATAGTGATCACGCGCATGTCTACGCGCACAATCTGCTGCAGGAACGGGATGACGATGATCAGGCCAGGGCCTTTCGCCCCCGTGAAGCGCCCCAGCGTGAAGACGACGGCCCGCTCGTATTCGCGCAGGATGTGAAAGAGCTTGAAGAGCACCAGCAGCAGAAAGATCAGTACGATCAGGCTGACACCGGAGCCCAGATCCAGAAACATCATGTGGATTCTCCTAAGGAAACATCGTGGTTCGTCACTGGTTCCACTTGCAGCGTCAGGCCTTGAGCCTGCATGACTCGGACGGTCTGCCCTGGATGCAGGGGGGTGGCGCAACGCACCAGCCAGATTTCGCCGCGCACCAGCGCCCGGGATCGACCCTGCGCATCGGACGGTTCGGTGACTTCGCCCAGCATGCCGGGCAGCTCTTCATTGCCCCCTTGCGCCCGACTGCGGTGAGCCTGGATGCCGATGACAACGGCCAACAGCAGCACCAGGCCCAGCAAGCCCAGGGCCCAGACCGATTGCGCCCCGAAATAGACCAACAGCATGCGTTCTCCTGCCCTGCCCGCCCCGCAGGCGGCCAGTCGATGAGTGAAGGGTGGCCGTGCGCCACCCTAGTGCGAGGCCTTGCCCCGATTGTGCCGAGCCCGATCCGTCAGCACCTGGGCCAGCACGACCGCCTGATTGTGTTCGGTATCCCGGGCGCCGTATAGCAGTGTGATCGCGCGCCCCTGGGCTGTCGACAGGATGTCGTCCATCAGATCCTGGGCGGCTTCGGACTGCAGTTCCACCACGTAATCGCGGCGAAACTGCTCCCAGCGTTCGGGTTGATGCCCGAACCATTTGCGCAGATCGGCGCTGGGCGCCAGATCCTTGCACCATCGGTCATGCTGGAACGAAGCCTTGGACAAGCCCCTGGGCCACAAGCGATCTACCAGTACGCGCAGGCCGTCGCTGTCGGCCGGCGATTCGTAAACGCGCTTGATCTGCACGGGGGTGCTCATGGTTCAGCCTTTGCTGGGATGGGTCATATCCAGGGGGACGATCCATTCATCGTACTGCGCATCCGTCAGGAAGCCCAGCGCCAGCGCGGACTGGCGCAGGGTGCTGTGCTCTTTATGGGCTTTTTTGGCGATGGCAGCCGCCTTGTCGTAGCCGATGTGGCGGTTCAGTGCCGTGACCAGCATCAGGTTCTTTTCCAGATTTTGTTCGATGCGGTCCGTGTTGGGTTCGATCCCTACGGCGCAGTGCTCGTCGAAGGACAGGCAGGCATCGGCCAGCAGGCCGATGCTCTCCAGCACGTTGTGCACCATGACGGGCTTGTAGACGTTCAGCTGGAAATTGCCCTGTGACCCTGCAAAGGCCACGGCGGCGTCGTTGCCATAGACCTGGACGCAGACCATGGTCATGGCCTCGCACTGGGTCGGGTTGACCTTGCCCGGCATGATGGACGAACCGGGCTCGTTTTCCGGGATGACCAGTTCACCGATGCCGCAGCGCGGGCCGCTGGCCAGCCAGCGCACGTCGTTGGCAATCTTCATCAAGGCGCCGGCCAGCGTGCGCAGGGCCGCCGACAGGCTGACCAGGGCATCATGGGCCGACAAGGCGAAGAACTTGTTTTCGGCGCTGCGAAATGGCAGGCCGGTGATGTCTGCGATGCGGGCGGCCGCCAATTCGCCAAAGCGCGGATGGGCGTTCAGGCCCGTGCCCACGGCCGTGCCGCCGATGGCCAGGTCGTAGACCCCGGGCAGCGCGGCCTGTACGGCATCCAGCGCGAAATCCAGTTGCGCCACCCAGGCGCTGATTTCCTGGCCCAAGGTGATGGGCGTGGCATCCTGCAGGTGGGTGCGGCCGGTCTTGACGATGCTCTGGTAGGCCTTGGCCTTGACATCCAATGTGGCGCGCAGTCTACCGACAGCCGGGAAAAAGTGCCGAGCCAGTTCGGTAGCCACGGCAATGTGCATGGCGGTCGGGAAGGTGTCATTGGACGACTGGCCGCGATTGACGTGGTCGTTGGGGTGCACCGGGGACTTGCTGCCGATGACGCCGCCCGCCAGCTCGATCGCGCGATTGGCGATGACCTCATTGGCGTTCATGTTGGACTGCGTGCCCGACCCGGTCTGGAAGACGACCAGCGGGAATTCCGCGTTCAGTTTGCCCTCGATGACTTCGTCGGCAGCGCGCACGACCAGGTTGCCGATGTCGGCCGGCAGTTCGCCCAGTTCGGCGTTGGCCTGGGCGGCGGCCTTTTTCAGCACGCCCAGCGCGTGGATGATGGGAGCCTGCCAACGGAAGCGATCCACGCCGATCGGGAAATTCTGGATGGACCGCTGCGTCTGGGCGCCCCAGTAATGCGCGGCAGGGACTTCGATCGCCCCCATGGAATCGGTTTCGGTACGGCTGTCGGCCATGATGTTGAACTCCTGTATCGTTTCGATGGAAAAACTGTCGAGCGGCTCGATCGTCGGATGGGCCTATTCGGGGCGGGCCGGCCGGAACAGGTCGGCCCAGATCCGGGCGATGTCCAGCATCCGGTTGGCAAAGCCCCATTCATTGTCGAACCACACCAGCAGATTGGCAAAATGCCCGTTGTTCACCCGCGTCTGTCCCAGGTCCAGTATCGCGGAATGCGCGTCGTGGTTGAAATCGATGGAGGCATGCGGCTGGCGGGTGCAGGCCAGCAGATGGGGACAGGACTGCGCAGCTTGCGTCAGCAAGGCGTTCAGCGCGTCGACCGAAGTCGCCTGGGCCAGATTGACGGTCAGGTCGATGGCCGAGACGTTCAGGATCGGCACTCGCACGGCCTTGGCCTGGATGCGGCCGGCCAGTTGCGGCAGCAGGCGTTCCACACCCTGGGCCAGGCCGGTCGTCACCGGCACGATGGACTGCATGGCAGACCGGGTGCGCCGCAGATCCGAATGGTGATAGCCGTCGATCATGGGCTGATCGTTCATGACGGAATGCAGCGTGGTCAGGAAGGCGCTGCGCACCCCGAGGTGACGATCCAACAGGTCCAGAACCGGCACGATGGCATTGGTTGTGCAGGATGCCGCCGATACGATCCGCTGGTCGGCTCGCAGGTCCGCGTCGTTGATGCCGTGCACGATGGTGCCGTCCACGTCGGCGGCGCTATGCCCGGGATTGGAGACCAGCAGGCGCGGGCAGCCCGCGTCCAGAAAGCCCTGCAGGCGCTCGCGCGTGCCGTAGGTGCCGGAACATTCCAGCAGCAGATCCAGGCCCAGGTCGCTCCAGGGCACCTCTGCGGGTTCCCGGGCATGGAACACCTGGATGTCCTGGCCCCGTACTCGCAGGCCACCGTCCAGCGCGCCGACTTCGCCTGGAAACACGCCGTGGGTAGAGTCGAAGCGGGTCAGGTAGGCCATGGATTCCAGATCGGCCGGCTCGTTGATGGCAACGATCTGAATGGCGTCCGGGTCGGCCGATTCCATCCAGGCGCGCAGCACGCAGCGCCCGATGCGGCCATAACCGTTGATGGCCAGTCGTAAAGGCAATGACATGGGGTCTCTATCCAATTTCAGCCATGGAATCCGGCCACCACGTTGCGTGGCGACTCGCGGCAGAAGGCTTCGATGTTGTCGCGCACCTGATGGGCCATGGCGCGGATGGCTTCTTCGCTGGCCCAGGCCACGTGCGGCGTCAGAATGAAGTTCGGAAACCGCAGCAGCCGCAGGATCGGGTGGTCGGGCGCGGGGGGTTCCTGCGTGGCGACGTCAAACCCCGCCCCGCTGATCTGGCCGCTTTGCAAGGCGCGTTCCAGGGCCCGTTCGTCGACCAGGCCGCCTCGGGCGGTGTTGATCAGCAGGGGCTTGCGTTCCATCAGGGCAAATTCGGCGTCGCTGATCATGCCGCGCGTCTGGTCGTTCAGGGGACAATGCAGGCTGATGACGTCGCTGGTGCGCAGCACGTGAGTGAACGACGTGTAGTCTTCGGTGAGCGAACCGGCATCCCGCCGCGCGGCGAACTGCACGCGCATGTCGAACGCCCGGGCGATTTCCGCGACGGCTTCGCCCAGGGCGCCCCGGCCGATGATGCCCAGGGTGGAACCCGCCAGGTCACGCACGGGAAAATCGAAATAGCAGAACTGGCCGCTGTCGTGCCAGCGTCCGTCCGCCACCGACTGCCGATAGGCCAGCAGATTGCGCCGCAGGGCGAGCATCAGGGAAAAGGTGTGTTCCGGCACGGTGTGGACGGCGTAATCGCGCACATTGGACACGATGATGCGGCGCTGGTTGCAGGCGTCCAGATCGACGTTGTCTGTGCCGGTGGCGGTCAGCGCCACCATGCGCAGGCGGGACGCCTGTTGCAGCACGGCCGCGTTCAGGACGACCTTGTTGGTGACGACGATGTCCGCATCCCGGATGCGTTCGGCCACCTGTTCCGGGCGGGTCCGCCCGTGAGCTACCCATTCGTGAGGGACCTCTGGCGCCGGGATGTCGATGGAGGCAGGCAGAGTGTCTCGATCCAGGAAGACGATGCGCAGAGGGTCCATGAGGGGCCTTTGAATGAGTGTTCCGTATTCGAAGAACCCTAGTCTACTCTAAGCCAGCCCCTCGGTTCGAGGCAGCGGTGGTATAACAGCCTTGACGTTCTGAACCTTATTTTTGGTCGAAAATACTATGAAACTCTATTATTTCCCGGGCGCATGCCCCTTGGTGACGCACATCGTGCTGGAATGGATCGGCAAGCCCTACGAGACCGAGCGCCTGACCCGCGAACAAACCAAGGAACCCGCCTACCTGAAACTGAACCCCGCCGGTGCCGTCCCGACGCTGGTGGATGGCGATTTCGTGCTGACGCAAAGCGCCGCCATCCTGGACTATCTGGCCGAACTCCACCCCGAGGCCAAGCTGCTGGGCGAGACGCCCCGCGCCCGCGCGGAAGCCCGCCGCTGGCTCAGCCTGTGCAATTCCGACATCCACCGCACGTTCAATCTGGTCTTTGCCGCGCCCTATTACAGCGGCGGCGACGAGGCAATTGCCAAGATTCTGGCCGCCAAGGCCGGCGAAAAGCTGAAAAGCCTGTTTGTCATCACCAACGATCGCCTGAAGGGCCGCAACTGGCTGGCCGGCGAACGCTCGGTGGCGGATGCCTACCTGTTCGTCATGCTGATGTGGGCCGACGCCAAGCAGATCGCTCTGCCCGGCATGGAAGAATTGCGCAAGTTCCAGAAGCGCATGCAGGACGACCCTGGCGTCCAGGCGGCGCTGAAGCAGCAGGGATTGATCTGACACAGGACAGCCCCCTGCGGGCTGTCCTGTGTACAGATCAATCTGAGCGGCCTGCAGGCCGCGAAGTGGGAGGGCCTGCGCATCGGGCTGCCCTGTGTACAGATCGATCACAGACGAAAATTGCCCGGCCAAGCCGGGCAGTTTTCATCCGCGACGCCGATCAGGCTCCCAGGTACGCCTTGCGGACCTCGTCGTTGCTGAGCAGGTTCGCACCGGTGTCGGCCAGGACGACCTTGCCGGTTTCCAGCACGTAGCCCCGGTCGGCCACCTGCAGCGCCTTGTTGGCGTTCTGCTCGACCAGGAAGACCGTGACGCCTTCTTCGCGGATCGTGCGGATGATGTCGAAGATCTGCGCAATGATCAGCGGCGCCAGACCCAGCGTGGGCTCGTCCAGCAGCAACAGTTTCGGGCGCGTCATCAGCGCCCGGCCGATGGCCAGCATCTGCTGTTCACCCCCGGACATGGTGCCAGCCCGCTGGGCGGCGCGTTCCTTGAGGCGGGGGAACAGATCGAAGACGTGGTCCATGCTTTCTTCGGTCTGGGCCTTGTCCAGGAAGAAGGCGCCCATGTTCAGGTTTTCCGCGACCGTCAGGTCGGGAAACACGCGTCGGCCCTCTGGAGAGATGGCGATGCCGCGCTGCATGACGGTATGCGTGGGCTGTTCGGTGATGTCATCACCCAGGAAGGTGATGCGCCCGGACCGGGCCCGAGGGTTGCCGCAGACCGTCATCAGCAAGGTCGTCTTGCCTGCGCCGTTGGCGCCGATCAGCGTGACGATCTCGCCTTGGTTGACCTCGACGGAGACATCGTCCAGCGCCTGGATGGCGCCGTAAAACGTGCTGATATTTTCCAGTTTGAGCACGGTCATTCCCCCAGATAAGCTTTGATGACGCGGGGATCCGTGCGGACCTCCTGAGGCAGGCCGGTGGTGATGGGCTTGCCGTGTTCCATGACCAGGATGCGATCCGACACCCCCATGATGAGGCTCATGTCGTGCTCGATGAGCAGCACCGCCACACCGTATTCGCGGCGCAACTGGTCGATCAGCGCCGACAGGTCGCGTTTTTCCTGGGGATTCAGGCCGGCTGCCGGTTCGTCCAGCATCAACAGGCGCGGCTGAGTGATCATGCAGCGGGCGATTTCCAGACGGCGTTGGTGTCCATAGGCCAGGTTGCCGGCTTCCCGGTTGGCGTATTGGCGGATGCCCATGAAATCCAGCCACTGGACGGCGCGTTTCTTGGCATCGGCCTCGGAATGCCGGAAAGACGGCAACTTCAGCAGCCCCGGGATCAGCCGGGTCTGCATCAGGGTGTGTTGGGCCACCAGCAGGTTTTCCAGCACCGTCAGGTTCTTGAACAGGCGCACGTTCTGGAACGTGCGCACCAGGCCGTGGCGGGCGACCTTGTGGCTGGGCAGGCCGGTGATGGCCTTGCCGTCCATGAGGATGTCGCCCGTGGTGGGTTTGTAGAAACCGCCCACGCAGTTGAAGACGGTGGTCTTGCCGGCGCCGTTGGGGCCGATGATGGCGAAGACTTCGTCGCGGCGCACGTCGAATTCGACCTGGTCGACGGCCAGCAGGCCGCCGAACCGCATGGTCAGTCCGCTGACCTTCAGCAATGTTTCACTCATGATTCCAATTCCACTTGCGGACGTTTCACCGGCAGCAGGCCCTGCGGGCGCCACACCATCATCACCACCATCACCAGGCCGAAGATCAGCATGCGGTATTCGGCGAATTCACGGGCGATCTCGGGGACCACCGTCAGCAGCACGGCTGCCAGGATGACGCCCAACTGCGAGCCCATGCCGCCCAGCACCACGATCGCCAGGATCAGGGCCGATTCGATAAAGGTGAATGATTCGGGATTGACCAGGCCCTGGCGGGCGGCGAAGAACGCCCCGCCGAACCCGGCAAACATCGCGCCCATGGTGAAGGCGGACAATTTGATGTTGCGTGGATTCAGGCCCAGCGAGCGGCAGGCGATCTCGTCCTCGCGCAGGGCTTCCCAGGCGCGGCCGATCGGCATGCGGATCAGGCGGCTGGTGAAATACAGCGTGAACAGCACCAGCACCAGGGCCATCAGGTACAGATAGGTCACCACGTCCTGGCTGTTGAAGGACCAGCCCATCAGTTCATGGAAGGTGGGAGAACCGTCCATCGAGCGGCGCACCATCTGATAGCCGAAGAAGGAGGGTTTGGGAATGCCGGAAATGCCATCCGGGCCACCGGTGAATGTGTACAGATTGATCAGCATCAGCCGGATGATCTCGCCAAAGCCCAACGTGACGATGGCCAGATAGTCGCCTCGCAGCCGCAGCACCGGAAACCCCAGGATGAAGCCGAACATTGCCGAGACCAGGCCGGCGAACGGCAGGGCTTCCCAAAATCCCCAGCCCGCCCAGTGATACAGCAGTGCATAGGTATAGGCGCCGGTGGCGTAAAAGCCCACGAACCCCAGATCCAGCAGGCCGGCAAAGCCCACCACGATGTTCAGCCCCAGCCCCAGCATCACGTAGATCAGGACCAGCGTGGCGATGTCCACCTGGGCACGGCCGGTGAAGAAGGGCCAGACCACGGCAAACAGCACCAGCACGATGATGGCCTTGTGGCGGGTCTTGTCAGAGAACGTGGGCAGCGTGAAGCGCGATGTGCCGCTGGATTTCTTGAATTTGACCAGGGGGCGCAGCATCTGCACCACAAAGACCAGCAGCATGCCGCCGATGATCATTTTCCAGTCGGGTTGCAGATAGGTTTCCTGGCCGCGCCGCAGAATCTGCAGACCGTAGACCGGCGCGATGATGACGCCGGCCATCACGGCGGCAATCAGCGAATTTTTGAGGTTGTGCATCATCAGACCTTTTCCACCTCGGGTTTGCCCAACAGCCCCGTCGGACGGAACATCAGGATGAAGACCAACAGCAGGAAGGCGACGATGTCCTTGTACTGCGACGAAATGAAGGCAGCGGCAAAGGTTTCCGCCAGGCCCAGAAGGACCCCGCCCAGCATGGCGCCGGGAATGCTGCCGATGCCACCCAGCACGGCGGCGGTAAAGGCCTTGATGCCGGCGATAAAGCCGATGAAGGGATTCAGCTTGCCGATGGCCAGAGCGATCAGCACCCCGCCGACGGCCGCCATCATGGCGCCGATCATGAAGGTGTAGGAAATGATGCGGCTGGTGTCGATGCCCAGCAGGTTGGCCATGTGCAGATCCTGGGAGCAGGCACGCGAGGCCTGGCCAGTGCGCGAGTATTTGATGAAGAGCGTCAGGCCCAGCATCATCAGCACGGTCACTACGATGATCAGGATGCGGGAATACGGCGCAGTCACGGTGAAATTACTGAGGCCGATGGTGAAATCGACGGATCCGCTGATCAGGGCCGGCACGGCCATGTCGCGGGCGCCCTGCCCTGTGGCAACCCAGTTCTGCAGGAAGATCGACATCCCGATGGCGGAAATTAGGGGCACCAGCCGGGGGCTGTTGCGCAAGGGAGCGTAGGCGATCTTCTCGACCGCGTAGCCGTACACGGCGGTCACCAGGATGGCCATGATCAGCATGATCAGGATCATGATGGGCAACGGCAGGCCGCTGTTGACACCAATGGCCGAGAGGGTCACGAGGCCGACATAGGCACCGATCATGTAGATTTCGCCGTGGGCGAAATTGATCATGCCGATGATGCCATAGACCATGGTGTAGCCAATCGCAATCAGGGCGTAAATGGCGCCCAGCGACAAGCCGTTGAACAGCTGTTGCGTCAAGAGGGGGAGCAAGTCGGACATAATGGCAGGGGATGTACAGGATAAAGGCCGGGCTTGGGGCCTGGCCGGGGGGATGCAGCCCCGGCGGTTGCCGGGGCTTGCCGAGCCCTTAGGGCTGGATCTGGGTCAGGTTGCCGTTGGCATCCCAGCGGAAGACGGCGAATTCAAAATGCTTCAGGTCGCCCTTGGCATCGTAATCCACCTTGCCGATGCCGGTGTCAAAGCTGTTGCCGTGCATGTAGTCGGCGACTTTGGCGGGATCGGCGCCCACAGCGTTGATGCTGTCGGCCAGCACCTGCACGGCGGCATAGGCCGTCATGGTGAAGGCGCCGTCCGGGCTGCGGTTGTATTTCTTGAAGTTCTCCAGGATCTGTTCGTTGCCCTTGCGTTTCGTGAAGTCGGCGGGCAGGGTCACCAGCAGCTTGTCGACAGCCGGGCCGGCAATGGCGGCCAGGTCCTTGTTGGCGACGCCTTCGGGACCCATGAACTGGGTGTCCAGGCCTTGTTCGCGAGCCTGGCGCAGCAGCAGACCCAGTTCGGGGTGGTAGCCGCCGAAATAGATCAGATCGGGCCCCAGAGCCTTCAGTTTCGAGATGACGGCGGAATAATCGCTGTCACCTACGTTGATGCCTTCGAACATGGCGATGTTCACGCCCTTTTCCTGCAGGGTCTTCTGCACCTGGGTGGCCACGCCCGAGCCATAGGTCTGCTTGTCGTGCAGGATGGCGACTTTCTGGGGCTTGAGTGCCGATGCAATGTATTCGGCGGCGAACGGGCCTTGCTGGTCGTCGCGCCCGATGGTGCGGAAGAAGAAGTGCGGCTTGATCGTGTCGGTCACCAGCGGCGAGGTCGCACCCGGAGTGATGGCGACGATGCCTTCCTGTTCGTAGACGTTGACGGCAGGTACGGTCGTGCCCGAGCAGGCATGGGCGACCGCGAATTTCGCCCCGGAATTCACGACGCGGTTGGCCGCAGGCACTGCCTGTTTGGGTTCGCAGCCGTCGTCGATCAGCAGGGGTTCGATTTTCATGCCTTTGATGCCGCCTGCGGCATTGAGCGCATCGATGGCAGTGAGCGCACCGGCCTGAATCTGATCGCCGTACTGGGTGTTGGGGCCGGTCATCGGCTGAGGGATACCGATCTTCAGCGTGTCGGCATGAGCGCCGGCAGCCAGCGACAGCGCGCCAAATGCCAGAATGACGGGGGTGATGCGCAACGTGAACTTCATTGAGTATGTCTCCGGTAGAGGCGCCACTGGCAATCGGAATGCCGGATCCGGCATTCAGGCCAGGGACGCCAAGCCTTGATTTTTGCTTCCGCCCTGAGCGGCACGCGTATTCTGACGATTTGGTCCGGAGGTGTCACTACGGTTAATCCCTGATGACTCAATGTAAATCCGGCTTTGCATGAGGGATCTCAAACGGTGCCTGTCCGCGAACGCCACTGCGGGTTGGTCAGGCAGAGAATTCTCGGGCCAATTCGCCCGCGCGCCGCGCTGCGGCGGCGACGGCCTCGCGCAGGATGTCGGTCTGCCCGCGTTGCTGGAATACGGCCAGGGCAGCCGCTGTCGTGCCGCCTTTGGAGGTGACTCGTTCACGCAGCACGGCGGGCGAATCGGGCGACAGCGTGGCCAGCTGCGTGGCCCCGTGAAAGGTCGCCAGCGCCAGCTGGCGCGCCTGTTCGGGCGCGAGCCCCTGATCGATGCCCGCGGCCATCAGGGCTTCGAGGAACAAAAACACATAGGCCGGCCCGCTGCCCGACACGGCCGTGACGGCGTCGATGGCGGCATCGTCGGCCACCCACAGGACGTCGCCGACCGCCCGCAACAGTTCTTCGGCCAGGGCGCGATCCGATTCGTCGACGCCGGGCAGCGCCGCCATGCCGGTCATGCCGCAGGCGATCAGGGCCGGGGTGTTGGGCATGCATCGCACGATCCGCGTGTAGGGGGCGGCATCGTCGCCCAGCCAGCGGGCGATCGCCGAACCCGGGATGCCGGCCGCGATGCTGATGACCAGGGTGTCGGGCTGCAGCCAGGGCCGGCACTGTTGGACGACCTGCGCCATGATCTGCGGCTTGACGGCGAAGAACCAGACCCGGCAGGCCGACAGCCGGGCGTCGGGTGCCGAAGCCGTCGTCGTGCCCTGGGATTCCCAGTGCGCGCGCGTGTCGTCGCCCGGGTCGATGACGTGAACGTCGGCTGCCGCGCAACGCCGGCCGATCAGGCCGCTGGCCAGGGCGTTGGCCATATTGCCGCCGCCAATCAGTGCAAGTGAGAGTCCTTTTTCCATAGCGGATCATTGTACGATCATGTCTTCGGAAACTGAACCAGGACAAGGCCCCACCTGCCCCGCCTCGCGGTTCGTATTCGTGTTACAACCCGTCTGCGCTGCCCTCGGGCGCACCCTTCGGAAGGCATCTATTGCGGCAAACAGGGATTGTCAAAGCCGACATGAACTCGTCACAATACCTGCCTACAATCCCCCTCGCCGCCACCCCGGCGGTTTCCGGGGAGGCATTCACAGGAGACTTTGATGGCATTTTCTCTTTCCCGCATGACCGTGCTGGCCGCTTTGTTGACCAGCGCCGGCGCTGCCCAGGCCGCCACCGACATCACCTTCTGGCATTCCATGGAAGGCCCCCTGGGCGAACGTGTGGACGCAATCGCCAAGGACTTCAACGCCAGCCAGTCGGACTACGTGGTGCACCCGGTCTACAAGGGCGCGTACGGTGAATCCATGAATGCCGGTATCGCCGCATTCCGGGCGGGCAACGCTCCTGACATCCTGCAAGTCTTCGAAGTCGGCACCGCCACCATGATGTACGCCAAGGGCGCCGTCATGCCGGTGCAGGAACTGTCCGACAAGGTCGGCGACCCGATCAACCCGAAAGATTTCCTGGGAGCCGTCGCGGGCTACTATTCGTCGCCGGATGGCAAGCTGGTATCCATGCCCTTCAACAGTTCCACGCCGGTGCTGTACTACAACAAGGATGCCTTCAAGAAAGCCGGCCTGAATCCCGATGCCCCGCCCAAGACCTGGCCCGAAGTCGCTGACGCTGCCAAGAAACTGCGCGCAGCCGGCATGGAATGCGGTTATTCCACGGCCTGGCCGTCCTGGGTGCTGCTGGAAAACTTCGCGGCCTGGCACAACGTGCCCTACGCCTCCAAGGACAACGGCTTCGGCGGCCTGGATGCCCGGCTGCTGCTCGACAGCCCGTTGTTCAAAAAACATATCACCTTCCTGTCCGACATGGCCAAGGCTGGTGAATTCACCTACGGCGGCCGCGGCGACGCGGGCAACGCCCTGTTCACGTCGGGCAAATGCGGCATGTACACCGGTTCCAGCGGCATGCGCGCATCGGTCATCAAGACCGGCCAGTTCGCCTTCGGGACGTCAACCCTGCCCTACTACCCCGACGTCAAGGGCGCCCCTCAGAACTCCATCATCGGCGGGGCCTCACTGTGGGTGTTCTCGGGCAAATCCGACGCCACTTACAAAGGTGTGGTCAAGTTCTTCAAGTTCCTGGCCAGCCCGGAACAGGCCGCTGCCTGGCACCAAGGCACGGGCTATGTACCTGTGACCAAAGCCGGCTACGAGCTGACCAAGAAATCCGGCTTCTACGACAAGAACCCCGGCACCGAAGTCGCGGTCCAGCAGCTCAATGCCGACACCACGGCCAACTCTCGCGGCATCCGCCTGGGCTACCTGCCGCAGATCCGCGACATCGAGGACGCGACGATGGAACAGATCTTCGCCGGCAAGACGACCCCGGAAGCCGGTCTGAAGAAAATGACCACCGAAGGCAACGCCCTGCTGGAGCGCTTTGAAAAGAGCGTGAAGTAAACGATGGAAAAACGCGTCGTCTTCCACCACCGAACCCTGCCCTGGCTGCTGCTGGCCCCCCAGTTGATCATCACGCTGGTCTTTTTCTTCTGGCCAGCCGGGCAGGCCCTGTGGCAGTCGTTTCGCCTGGAAGACCCCTTTGGCCTGTCCTCACAGTTCGTGGGGCTGGCCAATTTCGCCGACCTGTTCTCCAATGCGGACTACCTGGCCTCGTTTCGCACGACGGCCTGGTTTTCCGTGCTGGTGGCATTCGGCGGGCTGTCCATCTCGCTGCTGCTGGCAGTGATGGCCGACCGGGTGGTGCGAGGCGCCGCGATCTACAAGACCCTGCTGATCTGGCCTTACGCCGTGGCGGCCGCCGTGGCGGGGGTGTTGTGGCTGTTCCTGTTTTCGCCTTCCGTCGGCATCCTGGCCGTGGCTATGGTGCAGATGGGCCTGCCATGGAACCCGCGTCTGGATGGCAACGACGCCATGATCCTGATCGTCTTTGCCTCCATCTGGAAACAGGTGTCCTACAACTTCCTGTTTTTCCTGGCCGGGCTGCAATCCATCCCCCGGTCCCTGATCGAAGCCGCCGCCATCGACGGCGCCGGGCCGGCGCGCCGCTTCTGGTCCATCGTGTTTCCCCTGTTGTCTCCCACCAGCTTCTTCCTGCTGGTGATCAACTTCATCTATGCCTTCTTCGACACCTTTGCGGTGATCGACGTCGTTACGCAGGGCGGACCTGGCCAGGCAACCGACATCCTGGTCTACAAGGTCTACAACGCAGGCTTCAAGGGCCTGGACCTGGGATCTTCGGCCGCTCAGTCCGTGATTCTCATGCTGATCGTGATCACCCTGACCGCCATCCAGTTCCGCTACGTTGACCGCAAGGTCAACTACTGAGAGGACCGATAACATGGTTGAACGCCGTCCCCTGCTGGATCTGGTATCCCATGCCGTGCTGATTCTGGGCGTGGCCGTCATCGCCTTCCCGCTTTACGTGGCTTTTGTGGCTTCGACCCAGACCGCCCAGGAAGTCGCCCAGGCGCCCATGTCCCTGATCCCGGGCGGGCATTTCTTCAGCAACTACTGGGCCGTGCTGACCGGCAACGCCGTGAATACGCCGCCGGTAGGCCGCATGCTGTGGATCAGCACGTTCATGGCACTGGCCATCGCCGTCGGCAAGATCATCATTTCCATGCTGTCGGCCTTTGCGGTGGTGTATTTCCGCTTTCCGCTGCGCATGCTGTGCTTCTGGATGATCTTCGTCACCCTGATGCTGCCCGTGGAAGTGCGCATCGCACCCACCTATGCCGTGGTGGCCAATCTGGGCATGCTCAACAGCTACGCCGGCCTGACCCTGCCGCTGATCGCCTCGGCAACGGCCACGTTCCTGTTCCGGCAGTTCTTCCTGACCGTGCCCGATGAATTGGTCGAGGCAGCCCGCATCGACGGCGCCGGCCCCATGCGGTTCTTCAAGGACATTCTGTTCCCCCTGTCGCGCACCAGCATCGCCGCCCTGTTCGTGATCCAGTTCATCTACGGCTGGAATCAATACCTGTGGCCCCTGATCATCACCACCCAGGAAAACATGTACCCGGTGGTGGTGGGCATCCGCCGCATGATCGCCGGCGGCGATAGCGTGACTGAATGGAATCTGGTCATGGCAACCGCCCTGCTGGCCATGATCCCGCCTGCGGCGGTGGTCATCCTGATGCAGAAATGGTTCGTCAAGGGCCTGGTCGATACCGAAAAATAGGATAAACGTCTACATGGCAACCCTGAGCTTTCGCAATGTGCGCAAGACCTATCCCGGCGGCGTCGCGGTCATCCACGGCATCGACATGGAAGTCCGGGACGGCGAGTTCGTCGTCATCGTCGGCCCGTCCGGTTGCGGCAAATCGACGCTGATGCGCATGGTCGCCGGCCTGGAATCCGTCACGGACGGAGAGATCGCCATCGGTGACCGGGTCGTCAATACCCTGGAACCCGCCGAACGCAACATCGCCATGGTGTTCCAGAACTACGCGCTCTATCCCCACATGAGCGTCTTCGACAACATGGCTTACGGCCTGAAAATCCGCCGCATGGACAAGGCCGAGATCCAGCGCCGGGTCCAGGACGCAGCCCGTATCCTGGAACTGGACCATCTGCTGGACCGGCGGCCCCGGCAGCTGTCGGGCGGCCAGCGTCAGCGCGTCGCCATGGGCCGCGCCATCGTCCGGGAACCCTCCGTCTTCCTGTTCGACGAGCCGCTGTCGAACCTGGATGCAAAACTGCGCGTGCAGATGCGGCTGGAAATCCAGAAGCTGCACCAGCGCCTGAAAACCACCAGCCTGTACGTGACTCACGACCAGGTCGAGGCCATGACGCTGGCGCATCGCATGATCGTCATGAATCAGGGTGTTCCGGAACAGATCGGCACCCCCGCCCAGGTCTTCGAGCGCCCCGCCACGACCTTCGTAGCCAGCTTCATCGGATCGCCCCCCATGAACCTGCTGCACGTGAACGTAGACGCCCAAGGCCGCGTGCTGGGACCGGACGGCCAGGTGCTGCCCGTGCAGGCGCCCGCGTCTGCTTCAGGGGCCGCGCTGATCCTGGGCTTGCGCCCCGAGCACCTGCGCCTGAATGCCCCCGGCCTGCAGGCGCAGGTGGAAACCGTCGAGATCCTGGGGTCGGAACAGCTGATCCATGCCCGCTGGGGAGACCAGGCGCTGATCCTGCGATGCACCGTCACGGAAACCCGGGACCGGCCCCTGTCCCACGGGGACGCAATCACTTTGGGACCCGACGGTCAGCATCCGGCCCATTGGTTCGATGCCGACACCGGACGCAGGATCGACGACTAGCGCGCTGCTGGATCATTGCATCTGATCGTTGAAAAAAGGCTGGGCCCCGATCGGGGCCCAGCCTTTTTCATGCATCGGACAGGATTACTTGAAGACGGTCTTCGAGCCGTCCGCGTGCCAGGTGAACACGTCGAACTTGAAGGACTTCAGGTCGCCCTGTTTATTCCAGGAGATGTTGCCGATCGGGGTCTTGACCGAGTTGGCATGCAGCCAGGCGGCGACCTTGGTCGGGTCGTCCTTGCCCACGCCCTTGATGCCGGCGACGATCGATTCCAGAGCCGCATAGGCAGTCAGCTGGAATGCACCGCCCGGATTGCGGTTCTTGTCCTTGAAGGCCTTGACCACGGAGGCGTTGGCGGGATCAGTCGTGAAGTCGGCCGGCAGCGTCACCAGCATGCCTTCGACGGCCGGGCCGGCGATGGCGTTGATGTCGGGGTTGCCCACGCCTTCCGGACCCATGAACTTGGCCTGCAGGCCCTGTTCGGCGCCCTGGCGCAGCAAGAGGCCCATTTCAGGGTGGTAGCCGCCGTAGTAGACGAAGTCGGCACCGGCGGATTTCAGTTTCGTGATGACGGCGGAATAATCGCTGTCTCCGGCATTGATGCCCTCGAACAGCACGACTTTGATGCCGGCTTTTTCCAGATCGTTCTTCACGGCCGTGGCGATGCCCTGGCCATACGATTGTTTGTCATGCAGCACGGCCACGGCTTTGGGCTTGATCTTCTGCGCGATGAATTCGGCTGCGGCGGGACCTTGCTGGTCATCGCGGCCGATGGTGCGGAAGATCATGTCGTAGTTCTTGCCGTCGGTCACGGCGGGCGAGGTCGCGGACGGGGACACCATCACTACGCCTTCGTTGTTGTAGACCGGAGCCGCTGCGATCGTGGCGCCCGAGCACACGTGCCCGACCACATAGTGAATCTTTTCATTGACGACGCGGTTGGCGACGACCGGACCCTGTTTGGGTTCGCAAGCGTCATCCATCACCACGGCTTCGAGTTGTTTGCCCAGCACGCCACCACTGGCGTTGATGGTTTCGATCGCCGTGTCCACGCCTTCTTTGACCATATCGCCGTATTGCGTCAGTGCCCCGGTGTAAGGCCCCGCAATGGCGATCTTGATCGTGTCAGCGCTCGCCGCGGAAGACATCATCAAGCCGGTGGCAAGCCCCAAAGCTGCAACCATCGGCGTTAAGCGAATGTTCATACAACCTCCTTTGAAAGACCCAGAAAGAATACACGAAACCCCCGCAGGGCGGATCATGCCACGTACGGGGGTTTTCCCGACATCCTGCTGCGAGCCAGCCGGCTCGCGCGCACGGAACCGATCAGGCCAGCAGGCTGCGCAGCATCCAGGCGTTCTTCTCGTGGATGTCCAGGCGCTGGGTCAGCAGATCGGCGGTGGGCTGATCGTTGACCGCGTCGGCGCACTGAAAGGCCTTGCGGGCAGTCTTGGCGACGGCCTCGTTGCCGGCGACCAGCAGGCGCAGCATGTCTTCGGCCGAAGGCACCGAGGTGGGTTCCTGGATGGAACTGAGGCGGGCGTATTCGGCATAGGTGCCCGGCGCGTAATGGCCCAGGGCGCGGATGCGTTCCGCGATGGCGTCCAGAGCCTGCCAGGTTTCCGTGTACTGGGTCATGAACAACTGGTGCAGGGTGCTGAACATCGGGCCCGTGACGTTCCAGTGGAAGTTGTGCGTCATCAGGTACAGCGTGTAGGTGTCGGCCAGGGTGTGGGCGAGCTCGGAGGCAACGGCGGCACGGTCCTTGTCGGAAATGCCGATGTTGATCGGCAGGCCCGAAGGGGTCGTCTGGGCTTTGGGGGACGAGGTCTTTTTGGTGGCTTTGGCCATGAAATGCTCCGTTAAGACAAGACGGTTCCAGCATAGCACGACAGACGGAGCGCTCGGCGGCGCGGGCCTTTCGCAGCGGCCCGTGTCTTGCGCCGCCTCAATCGGCGGCAGTATCGGCGGCAACGGACTCTTCCAGCATTCTGACGCCTGGCATCCCGCTGCTGCGCACCGCCTGCACCAGGGCCTCGATGGCCGCCTGTCTGGGGAAGCTTTTGCGCCAGACCAGCACGACCCGCCGATCCGGTGCCGGCGGTGCGAACGGGATGAAGCGCAGCAGCTTGCTTTCGGCGCCCTGCATCCCCAGCGCGCTGGCGGGCATCACGGTGATGCCGATGCCGGCTGCCACCATGTGCCGGATGGTTTCCAGCGACGAGCCCTCGAAGGTGCGCTGGATGCCTTCGCTGGATGCGGAATAGCGGGACAGTTCCGGGCAGACTTCCAGCACCTGGTCGCGAAAACAGTGCCCGGCCCCCAGCAGCAGCATGGTTTCTTCCTTCAGGCGCTGCGAGGCGATATGCTTTTCGTGCGCCCAGGGATGATCATGCGGTAGGGCCACATAGAATGGCTCGTCGTACAGGGCGCACTGGGCCAGCCCGGTTTCGGGCAGGGGCAAGGCGACAATGGCGCAGTCGATTTCGCCCTGGCGCAGCAGTTCCAGCAGGCGGGTTGTGTAGTTTTCCTGCAGCAGCAGCGGCATCTGTGGCGTGCGGCGGATCTGCTCAGGCACCAGATGCGGCAGCAGGTAGGGGCCGATCGTGTAGATGACGCCCACCCGCAGCGGGCCTTCCAGGGGGTCGTGGCCCTGGCGGGCGATCTCGCGCAGATTGGCGCCCTCTTCCAGGACTTTTTGCGCCTGCGTCACTACTCGCAACCCGATAGGCGTGATGCCGACTTCGGCGCCGCCACGCTCGAACAGGACCACGCCCAGTTCTTCTTCCAGCTTCCGGATCGCCACGGACAGCGTCGGCTGGCTGACGAAGCAGGCTTCGGCGGCCCGGCCGAAATGGCGTTCCCGCGCCACCGCGACGATGTATTTCAATTCGGTCAGAGTCATCAGATCCCCCTTGGTATTCTTGGTCTAACTGCGCAGGTACTGGATGGCGCCTGCCATCCAGCGCTGCTGATGGGCCCGGGCATGGTCCGGAAAATCTGCTGACAGCCAGCCGGCAGCCGCCCGCGCCTGTTCCAGCAGGTCTTCGTCGGTATTCAGATCGGCAAAACGCAGCAGCGCCTGGCCGGATTGGCGCACCCCCAGTAATTCACCCGGCCCGCGCTGGGCCAGATCGCGCCGGGCAATCTCGAAGCCATCGGTGGTTTCGTACAAGGCGCGCAGGCGCTCGCGGGCCAGGGCCGACAGCGGTGGCTGGTACAGCAGCACGCAGGTGGATTCCCGCGCGCCGCGCCCCACCCGGCCGCGCAGCTGATGCAGCTGCGCCAGGCCGAAGCGTTCGGCGTGTTCGATGATCATCAGGCTGGCATTGGGCACGTCCACCCCGACTTCGATGACGGTGGTGCTGACCAGCAGATCCAGATCGTTGCGGCGGAAGGCGGCCATGGTGTCGGCCTTCTCCTGGGCTGCCAGGCGTCCGTGCATCAGGCCGACGCGCAAGTCGGGCAATTCGGCCCGCAGGTGTTCCCAGGTATCGACAGCCGTCTGCAGCTGCAGGGCCTCGCTTTCCTCGACCAACGGGCAGACCCAGTAGGCCTGCTGCCCCTCGCGCACGGCGGCGGCCACGTGCTGCAACAGCTCATCGCGCCGCTGATCGGCGAACAGGCGGGTGCGCACGGGCGTGCGCCCCGGCGGCAGTTCGTCCAGCACGGACACGTCCATGTCGGCGAAAAAGGCCATGGCCAGCGTACGCGGAATCGGTGTGGCGCTCATGCTGAGCTGGTGAGGGACGTGCGTTGCCTGGTCGCCCTTGCGGCTGAGCGCCAGGCGCTGGCCGACGCCGAAGCGGTGCTGTTCGTCACTGATCACCAGCCCCAGCGACTGGAACTGGACCTTGTCCTGAATCAGGGCCTGTGTGCCCACCGCCAACCGTGCCTGGCCCGAGGCGATATCCTGCAGCGCCTGGCGGCGGCGGGCAGCGGGCAATGCCCCCGTCAGCCAGGCGATCGAGACCCCCAGGGGTTCGAACCATTCGGAAAATTTTCGCCACAGCTGTTCCGCCAGAATTTCCGTCGGCGCCATGACGGCCACCTGGGCGCCCGCGTCGACCGCCTGCGCGGCAGCCCAGGCTGCCACCAGGGTCTTGCCGCTGCCCACGTCGCCCTGCAGCAGGCGGTGCATGGGGTGAGCGCAGCGCAGATCGGCCTGGATATCGGCCATGGCGCGGGCCTGCGCGGCGGTGGGACGGAACGGCAAGGCGGCCAGCAATTGGCGGCCCAGGTGCCCTTTGTCCAGCAGGGGCAGGCTGCGCTGCGCGCGCCGGCTGGCCCGGGCATCGGCCAGCGCCAGCTGCTGGGCCAGCAATTCGTCGAATTTGATGCGCCGCCAGGCGGGGTGTTCGTGTTCGGCCAGCGATGCCAGAGAAATGTCGGGACCGGGATGGTGCAGCAGGCGCAGGGAAGCCTCGAAATCCGCCAGTTCGTACTTCTGGCGCACGGCATCTGGCAAGGTGTCGCGCAGATCGGCCTGGTCCAGCGCCTGGCCGATGGCCCTGCGCAGGCTGACCTGCGACAGTCCCTGGGTCGTGGAGTAGACCGGCGTCAATGTGTCGGGCAGCGGAGTGCCTGGCTCGGACACCAGGGGGTGGATCATTTCCAGGCCCTGATAGCCCATGCGCACTTCTCCCCGGATGCGCACCCGGCGCCCTGGCTGCAGGCGCGCCTGCTGACCGGGATAGACGTGCAGCCAACGCAGCTGCATCTGACCGGTGCCATCCGAGAGCGTGGCCTGCAATTCGCGGCGTGGCCGCAGCCGGATATCGCTGTCGATGATGTCGCCCTCGAACAGGGCGTGCGTCCCCGGACGAGCCTGGGCCACTGGAGTGACGCGGGTTTCGTCTTCGTAGCGCAGGGGCAGATGCACGATGAAATCCGCCGGGGTGCGCAAGCCCAGGCGCTCGAAGAGGCGCGCCTGCCGGGTGCCTGCGGGCTTGGCTGGACGTTCGCCCGCCGAGGGGCGTGGGGCCATCGGGCGCGGCCCGATCAGAGCGCCAGGATGGCTTCGACCTCGAACTGGGCGCCCTTGGGCAGGCTGGCGACACCGATGGTGGACCGCGCCGGATAAGGCTGGGGGATGATTTCCGCCATGATGGCATTGGCACTGGCGAACTTGCTGAGATCCGTCAGGAACAGCGTCAGTTTGACGATATTGTCCAGCGAACCGCCAGCAGCTTCGATGACGGCTTGCATATTGGCGAAGGACTGGCGCACCTGGCCTTCGAAGTTCTCTGATACCAGTTCGCCGGTGCCGGGTTCCAGGCCGATCTGCCCGGACAGGAAGACCAGCCGACTCGAGGTCGTGGCCACTGCCTGGGAATAAGGACCCACGGCGGCCGGGGCCGAGTCGGAGTGAACGATTTCCTTGCTCATGATGGACTTCCCTGAATGAATTTCATAACTATCAGAGTTTACAGATCAATAGCAAAAAATAAAAGGTGGCTTATTTTTCAGCGAACGCACGTTCGAAGACGTAATCGCCCGGCTCGCCCACTCCCGGCGAGACAACGAAACCCCGGGCATCCAGCATGGCGCGGATGTCCGTCAGCATGGCCGGGCTGCCGCAGATCATGGCGCGGTCGGTCGCCGGATCCAGGGGCGGCAGGCCGATGTCCCGGAAGATCTGGCCGCTTTCCACCAGCGTCGTCAAGCGGCCCTGATGGGCGTAGGGCTCGCGCGTGACGGTCGGGTAATACACGAGTTTGTCGCGCACCAGTTCGCCCAGGAACTCGTCCTGGGGCAAGCCGCGGTTTATGTAGTCGGCATAGGCCAGTTCGCTGATGAAGCGCACGCCATGCATCAGCACGATCTTGTCGAAGCGGTCGTAGACGTCCGGGTCCTTGATGATGCTCATGAAAGGGGCCAGGCCGGTGCCCGTGGCGAACAGATACAGGTGGCGCCCAGGCTTCAGGTCGTCGACGACCAGGGTGCCGACCGGTTTCTTGCTGACCAGCACGGCGTCGCCCGGCTGCAGGTGTTGCAGGCGCGAGGTCAGCGGGCCGTTGGGGACCTTGATGCTGAAGAATTCCAGATTGTCTTCGTGGTTGGCGCTGGCGATGCTGTAGGCGCGCATCAGGGGCTTGCCTTCTACTTCCAGACCGATCATGACGAAGTGGCCGTTGTGGAAACGCAGGCCGGGGTCGCGCGTGGTCTTGAAGGAGAACAGCGTGTCGTTCCAGTGGTGCACGCTGAGGACTTGTTCGGAAATGAAGGCGGCCATGACGAGGGTCGATTGGAATTCGGTGATCAGATGAGGGAAATAGTACGGCGCATGCCCTGAAAAACAAAGACAACCCCGATGGGTTCAAGGGTTTTCTTGATTTGGCGCAAGACCGTGCACAGACGGCGGGCGACAAGGGCTGCTCAGGCCCGTATTGTAACGCGTGCCGCTTGCTTAAAATCAGCTGACATGCTAATTTTCCGTGCTAATTTTGATAATCATTATCATTCACTTGAGAATTTTCTCTAATCTACGGAATCCAGCGACCATGAAACCTCGTTCCAGCTCTTTTTCCCTCGTCCGCCGGCTGGGCCTGTGGGCCGCCACTCTCCCCCTGCTGACTGGGGGCGCCGTCCTGGCTTCCGAAGTCAATCTCTACACCACGCGTGAACCCAAGCTGGTCGAGCCACTGCTGGCGGCCTTCTCCAAGGATACCGGCGTCAAGGTCAATACCGTCTTCATCAAGGACGGTCTGCTGGAACGCGTGCGCACCGAAGGCGCGCAGTCGCCAGCCGACGTCCTCATGACCGTGGACATCGGCAATCTGCTGGACCTGGTGGACGGCGAAGTGACCCAGGCCGTCCAGTCCACGACGCTGGAAACCGCCATCCCCGCCAATCTGCGCGGGGCCGACGGCCAATGGTTCACGCTGTCGCTGCGCGATCGCGTCGCCTATGTAGCCAAGGACCTGGACGTCAAGGCCCTGAACTATGAAGACCTGGCCGACCCGCGCTGGAAAGGCAAGGTCTGCATCCGTTCGGGCCAGCATCCCTACAACACCGCGCTGATCGCCGCCATGATCGCCCACGACGGCGCCGAGGCGACCGAACAATGGCTGCGGGGCATGAAGGCCAACCTGGGTCGCGCCGCCACCGGAGGCGACCGGGACGTGGCGCGCGACATCCTGGGCGGAATCTGCGACGTAGGCATCGCCAATGCCTACTATGCCGGCCACATGAAGAACGCAGCACCTGACACCGACGCCCGCCGCTGGGGCGATGCGATCCGCGTCATCCGCCCGACCTTCAAGGGCTCCCAGGGCACGCACGTCAATATTTCCGGCGCTTCGGTGGCCCGCCATGCGCCGCACCGCGCCGAAGCCGTCCAGCTGCTCGAATACCTGGTCTCGGACAAGGCCCAGAGCCTGTATGCCCAGGCCAACTACGAATACCCGGTCAAGGCCGGCGTGAAGCTGGACCCCACGGTCGAGAGCTTCGGGCCGCTGCAGATTGATTCCCTGCCCTTGGCCGAGATCGCCCGCCATCGCAAACAAGCCAGCGAACTGGTCGACCGCGCTGGCCTGAGCCAATAGGCGCGCAACCCATGTCGGCGCCGGATTTTCGGTCCTGGCCGTGGCATGCCGGCATGATGGCGGCGGCGCTGGCGGTGCTGGCGCCGGTGCTGGCGCTGGTCGGCCAGGCGACCCAGGGCAGCGGCGCCCACTGGCACCACCTGCTGCAGTTCGTGCTGCCCGGCGTGCTGGGTCAGACTCTGCTGCTCCTGGCCGGCGTAGGCCTGTTGGCCGCTGCGCTGGGCGTGGGCGCGGCGTGGCTGGTGACGGCCTACGATTTTCCGGGGCGGGCCATCCTGTCCTGGGGGTTGCTGCTGCCGCTGGCCGTGCCGACCTACATCGTCGCCTACGCCTACCTGGATATCCTGCACCCCATCGGCCCCGTCCAGGAGGCCGTCCGGGCCCTGCTGGGCTATTCCAGCCCACGTGAATTCCGCCTGCCCGACGCGCGAGGCCTGCCGGGCGCCATCGTCCTGCTGGCCTTCGTGCTGTACCCCTACGTCTATCTGACGACCCGCAGCATGTTCGCCAACCAGGCGGCCCACCTGATGGAAGCCGCCCGGCTGCTTGGCCACGGCCCCTGGGCATCGTTCGTACGAGTGGCCTTGCCCATGGCCAGGCCGGCCATTGCCGTCGGCCTGTGCCTGGTCTTGCTGGAAACCCTGAACGACATCGGGGCCTCCGAATTCCTGGGGGTCCAGACGCTGACGGTGGCCATCTATACCACCTGGATCACCCGATCCGATCTGGCCGGGGCCGCGCAGATCGCCCTGGTAGCCCTGGCGCTGGTAACGGCGCTGATCACCATCGAACGCCACGGACGCCGCCGCCTGCGTTATACCGGCAGCCGGCGTGGCGCCGCCATCCGGCCCCACCGGCTGCGGGGCTCGGCCGGATGGCTGGCAAGCGCGCTGTGCCTGATGCCGATCCTGATCGGCTTCGTCGCGCCGGCCGGCTATCTGCTGGCACTGACGCTGGAACGCCTGGGGGCCGGGCTGTGGCCCTCGGCCGCCCTGCTGCGCGCCGCCTGGCAGACACTGGGCGTGTCTGCGGCCGCCACCGCGATCGCCCTGGCCGTCGGCCTGACCGTGGTCTGGAGCCGCCGCATCATGCACCGCGTCCCGGCGTGGCTGCGCGCCGTGCCTCGGCTGGCCACCCTGGGCTACGCCCTGCCCGGCACCGTGTTGGCCATCGGCCTGCTGTTCCCGGTCATGGCCCTCGAACACGGCCTGGCCTGGCTGCGCGCCACAGTGGGCCTGAACCCTGCAGGACTGATCCTGCTGGGCACGCCGCTGGCGTTGGCGCTAGCCTATGTCATCCGCTTCCTGACCATCCCGGTGGGCACGCTGGAATCGGGCCTGGAGCGTATTCCCGCCTCGTTCGAGCAGGCGGCCCGCCTGCTGGGCGAGAATGTTCATGGCACGCTGCGGCGCGTCCATCTGCCGCTGCTGCGGCCCGCCCTGGTCGCATCGGCGCTGCTCGTCTTCGTCGATGCCATGAAAGAACTGCCGGCCACCCTGCTGCTGCGGCCCCTGAACTTCGACACGCTGGCGACGTGGCTGTACGGCGAGGCGGCCCGAGGCACCTACGAGGAAGGCGCCATCGCCGCCCTGGGCATCGTGGCCGCCGGGCTGATCCCCGTGCTGATCCTGGCCCGCCTGCTGGACCGCCCGACTTCCTGAGACCTGACGATATGCTGGAACTCGACCACATTTCCCTGAGCTACGCCGCCGACTGCGGCCGGAACACCGTGCTGCGCGGCCTGGACCTGTCGCTGGACAGCGGCCAGATCGCCTGCCTGCTGGGTGCCTCGGGCTGCGGCAAGACCAGCGTGCTGCGGGCCATCGCGGGCTTTGAGCCGCTGGACCAGGGCGCAATCCGCCTCAACGGCTGCCTGCTGTCCGGTCCGGATACCTGCGTCGCCCCCGAGCACCGCCGCGTAGGCATGATGTTTCAGGACTATGCCTTGTTTCCCCACCTGACCATTGCCGCCAACGTGGGCTTCGGCCTGCGCCGGGAATCGCCCGACAAACGCCGGCAGCGCGTGCGCGAGATGCTGGACCTGGTGGGCATGAACGGCCTGGACGAACGGTACCCCCATGAACTGTCCGGCGGACAGCAGCAGCGCATCGCCCTGGCCAGGGCCTTGGCCCCCGAACCGGCTTTGCTCCTGCTGGACGAGCCGTTCTCGAATCTGGATGTGGATGCGCGGGAACGATTGGCGTTCGAATTGCGCGATCTGCTCAAGGCCGCTGGACGCACTGCGCTGGTGGTGACGCACAATCAGGCCGAAGCATTTGCCGTGGCCGACCGGATCGGCATTCTGCAGGCAGGCCGGCTGATCCAATGGGCGACGCCCTACGACACCTACCACCACCCGGCGACGCCCGAGATCTCTTCGTTCGTCCGCCGCGAGGCCTTGCTGGCCCAGCGCACCCAGGCCTGCCTGCGCGGCGCGCCGCCCGCTGCCGCCTGATCGGTTGGTCTCAGGCGTCTGCTCCGGGCGGGACGTCGTCCAGACCCAGTTCCTGGCATTTACGCGTCAGCGTATTGCGACCGATGCCCAGGATCAGGGCGGCCCGCCCTCGCTGACCATCCGCTTGCGCCAGGGCCTGGCGCAGCAGCACGCGTTCGAAGTCCTTGCGCAGTGATTCCATCAGATCGGGTTCGCGCCGTTGCAACCGAGCCAGCACCTCGTCAGCCAGAACCGCGCGCCAGTCGGTCAGTGCTCGTACCGGAGACGCCATGGGCGCAGCGCCTGCGCTCGCCAGGATCTCGGGCGGCAGGTCCTGCGCCTGCACCTGCGGGCTGGCCGTCATGACGGTGAGCCACTGGCAGATGTTCTCCAACTGGCGGATGTTGCCAGGGTAGCCGAAGCGTTGCAGAGCCAGAAGCGCATCGGAGCCCAGGGACCGGACTGGCACGCTCAGTTGAGCAGCGCTGCGCGCCAGGAAATGATGCGCCAGGCGTTCGATGTCCTCGGGCCGCTCGCGCAGCGGCGGCAGGCGCAATCGGATCACGTTCAGGCGGTGAAACAGGTCAGCTCGAAACAGGCCGGCCTGCACGCGGTCTTCCAGGGGCTGATGGGTAGCTGCCACGATCCGCACGTCAACCTGCATCGCACGGCTGCCGCCCACCCGGTAGAAGCTGTTTTCAGCCAGCACGCGCAGCAGCCGCGTCTGCAGTTCGGCTGGCATGTCGCCGATCTCATCCAGGAACAGCGTGCCGCCGTCGGCCTCTTCGAACCGCCCTCTACGCATCTGCACGGCGCCGGTGAAGGCGCCGCGTTCGTGTCCGAACAATTCGGCTTCCAGCAGATCGCGGGGAATGGCAGCCGCATTGACGGCCACGAATGGCCCTGCCGCCCGACGGCTGTGCTGGTGCAGTGCACGCGCCACCAGTTCCTTGCCGGTCCCCGATTCGCCGGTGATGAGCACGGTGGCGCTGGACTGAGCCAGGCGCCCGATGGCGCGAAAGACCTCCTGCATGGCGGGCGAGCGGGACGGCAGCATGGTCTCTTCACCTGCCGGGTCGGCCTCGGCCTGGACTCTCGCGGCTGGCGCCGGCGATCCGGACTGCTGCGCCGGGGACTGGTCCGCTGCAGCCCTCGAACGGCCCGCACGATCAGCCAGAGCCACGGCAGCCTGGATGTCGAAGGGCTTGGCCAGGTAATCGAAGGCACCCTGGGAAAAAGCGGCCACCGTGGTTTCCAGATCGGTATAGGCCGTCATCAGGATGACGGGCAGATCGGGCAGCGCCATGTGGACGCGCGCCAGCACGCCAAAGCCGTCCATCCCGGGCATGCGCACGTCGGACATCAGCACCGCCGGGGTGCGCGGGTCCGCCGAGCCGTCCAGCTCGTCCAGGGCCGCCAGCAAGGCCGCCCCCTCGGCGAAGGAACGGACTGCCCAACCGGCCTTGTCCAGGGCGCGTTCCAGCACCCAGCGCATGCCGGGCTCGTCGTCCAGTATCCAGATGGATCTCATGCTGTCTCCAGGGGCAGCAGCAGGCGGAATTCGGTATGGCCAGGCCGGGAATCGAATTCCAGCAAGCCGCCGTGCAGTTGCAGGCACGCCTGCGCCAGATTCAGTCCCAGTCCGGTGCCCTGAGCGCGCCCAGTGACCAGCGGATGAAAAAGCTTGTCCTGCAGCGCCGCCGGCACGCCTGGGCCGTTGTCGGCCACGGCGATCATCAGCGCCATGCGGTGCCGGGTGCGCAGGAACACCGGCTGATGGACGATGCGTGTGCGCAGCCGCAGCGTGGGTGATTCGATGCCTGGTGTCTCGGTCAGCGCCTGCGCCCCATTGCGCGCCACGTTCAGCAAGGCCTGCAGCAGACGGTCTCGGTCAGCGACGATGTCGGGTACGGATGTGTCGTAATCGCGTACCAGGGACAGCTGGCCGCCGAATTCCAGCTCTACCAGGGCCAGCGCCCGTTCACAAATCTCGTGTACGTTGAAGCACTGCGGTTCGATGTCCTGGCGCTGCGGCGATACCAGCCGGGCGACCAGGTCCGCCAGGCGGTCGGCTTCTTCGATGATGACCTGGGTGTAATCGCGCAGATCGGCGCGCGGCAGTTCCATGTCCAGCAACTGGGCAGCCGCCCTCAGGCCAGCCAGCGGGTTGCGGACTTCGTGGGCCAGGTTGCGCAGGGTTTCACGCTGCGCCGCCTGCCCCGCCAGGGCCTGCTGCTGGTCGTCCAGGCGGGCTGCCTGGTGCACGGGGATCTCGACCAGGCAGGCCCAGGGTTGCCCGGACAAGGGTGTCTTGAGTACGCTAGTCAGGTTGTCCAGGTACGGATCCAGCACCTGGCCCGTCAACTGCCGCCGGGACAATCCCAGCAGCTCTTCGGCCGCGCCGTTGGCGTAGGCGATCCGTCCGGATTCATCGAGCAGCAAGACCGCAGTCTGCAGCAGTTCGAAGCCGGACGGGTCCATCGCCAGGCCCCTTACAGGGTGTAGTACATGTCGAATTCGACCGGATGCGGCGTCACGCGCAGGCGATTGAGTTCGTTTTCCTTCAGGTTCAGGTAGGCGTCCAACAGATCGTTGCTGAACACACCGCCGCGCGTCAGGAATTCGCGGTCGCGATCCAGGGCCTCCAGGGCCTGTTCCAGGGACGAGCACACCGTGGGGATCTTGGCGTCTTCTTCCGGCGGCAGATCGTACAGGTTCTTGTCGGCCGGATCGCCCGGGTGAATCTTGTTCTGCACGCCGTCCAGGCCCGCCATCATCAGCGCCGAGAACGCCAGGTAGGGATTGGCCAGGGGATCGGGGAAGCGGGATTCGACCCGGCGAGCCTTGGGGTTGCTGACGTAGGGGATGCGGATCGATGCCGAGCGATTGCGGGCCGAATACGCCAGCTTCACCGGGGCCTCGTAGTGCGGCACAAGACGTTTGTAGGAGTTCGTGCCCGGGTTGGTGATGGCATTCAGGGCGCGGGCGTGATGGATGATGCCGCCAATGTAGTACAGCGCGAATTCCGACAACCCGCCGTAGCCATTGCCGGCAAACAGATTCTGGCCGTCTTTCCAGATGGACTGGTGGACGTGCATGCCCGAACCGTTGTCGCCGACGACGGGCTTGGGCATGAAGGTAGCGGTCTTGCCGTAGACGTGGGCGACGTTGCGGATCACGTACTTCATGATTTGCGTCCAGTCGGCACGCTGCACCAGCGTGGAGAAGCGCGTGCCGATTTCCAGCTGGCCGCAGTTCGCGACCTCGTGGTGGTGGACCTCGACGGGCACGCCCATCTGTTCCATCAGCAGGCACATTTCGGAGCGCATGTCGGCAAAGGAATCGATCGGCGGCACGGGCACGTAGCCGCCCTTGACGGCCGGGCGATAACCCTGGTTGGTGCCATTGGCATCGTCTGCATTGGACCAGGCGCCTTCGTTGGAGCGGATCTTGACGAAACTGCCTGCCATGTCCGAATTCCAGCTGATGCCGTCGAACACGAAAAACTCGGGTTCCGGGCCGAAATAGGCGGTGTCGCCCAGGCCACTGGACTTCAGGTAGGCCTCGGCGCGGCGCGCCAGGGATCGCGGGTCGCGGTCGTAGCCTTTCAGGTCGGACGGCTCGACCACGTCGCAAGTCAGGATCAGCGTGCTTTCCTCGCGGAAGGGATCCATGCGCGCCGTGGCGGCGTCCGGGACCAGGATCATGTCCGAGGCCTCGATGCCCTTCCAGCCCGGCAGCGATGAGCCATCGAAGGCCACGCCCGATTCCATGCGGTCTTCGTCGACCTGGCTGGCGGGAACCGTCAGGTGGTGTTCCCGACCCAGGGTATCGGTAAAGCGGAAATCCACGAACGCGACTTCGCGTTCGGCAATCATCTGGACGACGTTTTCAGGGGTGGACATACAGGCTCCTGCGCCAAAAGGATAAGAAGAAAATCAAGCCTGGGGCTTTGTCATGGTTAGCGGCATTCCTGCCGTCGATAAAGCTTAAGCAAATGCCGTGCCAGGTTTTTGGCACAAAGCCTGTCCCCAGATTTGCACGGCACTGAGGAACGTCATGGACGATATTTTCTCGTATGAGCAACTGAAAACGCACCAAATAGGTGCATATTTTAGAGCACAACGCACCATGTCAGGGCAGAAATTCCATCTGCAGGTCGTTCAGAAAGCGCCAGCCCTGCGGCGTGGCCTGCACCCGTTCCAGGCCGGGCATCAACAGGCCGCGATCCACGGCTCTTTGCATGGCCGGCAGAATGGACATCAGCGACAGGCCGGTGCGTTCGATGAACAGGCCGCCTTCGACCCCGCGCTTCAGGCGCAGCGCATTGAGCATGAACTCGAAGCCCAGGTCGGCGTGGCCAAGTTCGCGCTGTTCGACGATGTGCTTGCCGGTGTGTTCCTGGGCCAGCCGCATCCAGGCGTCCGGCATGCGCGCGCGGGCCTGGCGGATGATGCGATTCTGAAAGGAGATCTTGGAGTGCGCTCCGGGGCCGATGCCCAGATAGTCGCCGAACTGCCAGTAGTTCATGTTGTGCAGGCATTCCTGACCCTGGCGTGCATAGGCGGAGACCTCGTAGCGGTCGAAGCCCGCCGCCTGCGCCAGTTCCGCCACGCGGTCCTGCATGACGGCGCTTTGTTCGTCGTCCGGCAGGCGCGGTGGATACTTGGCAAAGACCGTGTTGGGTTCCAGCGTCAGGTGATATAGCGACAGATGCCCGGTCTGGAAGGCCAGTGCCTCGCGCAGGTCTTGTTCGCATTGTTCCAGCGTCTGCTGCGGCAGGGCGAACATCAGGTCCAGATTGACTCGATCCACGGCCTGTTGGGCCATGCCGATGGCCGCGCGGGCCTGAGCGGCGTCATGGATGCGGCCCAGGCGCTTGAGCTTGTCGTCGTCGAAGCTCTGGATACCCAGCGAAATCCGGTTGACGCCCGCCTGTGCATAGCCCCGGAAACGTCCAGCCTCGGCCGTGCCGGGATTGGCCTCCAGGGTGATTTCCGCATCCGGCGCCAGGCTGAGCGTAGCCCGCAGCAGGCTGATGATCTGGTCGATGGCGTCGGCCGACAGCAGGCTGGGCGTGCCGCCGCCGAAGAACACGGTGGACACCGGCCGCCCCCACACGTCGGGAATGGCCTGTTCCAGATCCGCCTGCAAGGCCTGCAGATAGGCCTGTTCCGGGAGATCCCCCTGCCGTTCGTGCGAATTGAAGTCGCAATATGGGCATTTGTGCACGCACCAGGGCACGTGCACGTAGACGGACAGCGGCGGCAAGGCCGCCAGCCCCGGCTTGCCCCGGACGGCGGGCCGGCCATCGCCTTGCGATTCGGCCTGTGGAACACGCACCAGCTTTTTCATGAGTCGACCTTCAGGATTGCGAACCGGCGTATTCGCCGTGCAGCGCCTGCAGCAACTGGCGCAGAGCCCGCGCCCGGTGGCTGAGCTGGTTCTTCTGTTCCAGCGGCAGCTCGGCAGCGCTCATGCCCAGGTCCGGCAGGTAGAAATAGGGATCGTAGCCAAAACCATTGGTGCCCCGGGGTTCGGCCAGGACTTCGCCGTCCCAGCTGCCTTCGACCACGATGGGGCGCGGATCGTCGGCGCTGCGGACATACACCAGGACTGCGACGTAGCAACCCCGTCGGTCCGCCTGGCCCGCCATGTCGGCCACCAGCCGGGCATTGTTGGCCGCATCCGAACGCGAGCCGTCGGCCGTCATGGCATAGCGCGCGGAATGCACGCCGGGGGCCCCGCCCAGGGCGCGGACGCACAGACCAGAATCGTCGGCCAGCGCAGGCAGTCCGGTGGTTCGGCTGGCATGCCGCGCCTTGGCCAGGGCATTTTCAACAAAGGTTTCGAAGGGTTCGTCAGCCTCGGACACCCCCAGGGCGCCCTGAGGCACCATCTCGATTCCGGCCGCAGCCAGGCTGACCGAAAATTCCTTGAGCTTGCCGGGATTGTTGGACGCGAGCACGACGCGGATCATTGCGCAGACTCCAGCGCGCCGGATTGAGCCCGGATCAACTGGCGGATGCCGCCATCGGCCAGGTCCAGCAGGGCCTCGAGCTGCTGGCGCCGGAAACTGCCGCCCTCGCCCGTGCCCTGCACCTCGACGAAATCGCCCGCATCGGTCATGACGACGTTCATGTCGGTATCGCAGCCGGAATCTTCGGCATAGTCCAGATCCAGGACAGCCGCACCACCGACCAGCCCCACGGAAACGGCCGCCACCTGACCGCGCAAGGGGTTGGCTGCCAGCAGCCCTCGGGCCTGCAGGCCGCGCACGGCCAGGGCCGCCGCCAGCCAGGCGCCGGTGATGCTGGCGCAGCGCGTACCGCCGTCAGCCTGCAGCACGTCGCAGTCCAGCTGCACGGTGCGTTCGCCCAGGGCGCCCAGATCGAAGACCGCCCGCAGGCTGCGGCCGATCAGGCGCTGGATTTCCTGGGTACGGCCGCTTTGCTTGCCCCGGGCAGCCTCGCGCTCGCCCCGGGTGTGCGTGGCGCGAGGCAACATGCCATATTCGGCCGTGACCCAGCCCTGCCCTTTGCCCTTCAGGAACGGTGGCACCTTTTCCAGCACGCTGGCGGTGCACAGGACACGGGTGTCGCCCATGCAAGCCAGCACGGATCCTTCGGCGTGACGCGTATAGCCGGTCAGCAGCTGGACGGGACGCAAGGCGTCGGCGGCGCGCCCGGAGGGTCGGGCGGCTGGGGTGGACAAGGGGGATTCGGACATGAATGAAGTTCCAGGCTGGGGAGCGGATGGCTCAGACTACAATGACGCCCTTATTGTAGAGAATCCCGAGACCCCCGATGATCCGTAGCATGACCGCCTATGGCGCGAGCCGTCTGGAAGCTGCACAAGGCGCCCTGGCTGTTGAGGTGCGCAGCGTCAACAACCGTTTTCTGGATCTGAGCCTGCGCGTCCCCGAAGACCTGCGTTTTGCCGAAGGCGCAGTCCGGGATCTGGTCGGCCGCCACGCGCTGCGCGGCAAGATCGAGGTCAAGATCAGCTACGGCCTGACGGAACAGAACGTACCCCGCCCCTTCGACGAAGCGGCTGTCCAGTCGCTGGCCGAGCAGCTGGCCTGGGCGCGTCGCCACATCCCGGACCTGCCCGCGCCCACGCTGGCCGAACTGCCACGCGAAGGCCTGGCCCGCAGCGGCCTGGATGCGGACGTCTGGCTGCCGCTGTGCGAACAGGCCTGCTCCCAGGCCCTGCAGGAATTCCAATCCGCCCGCGAACGCGAAGGCGCTCGACTGGCCCAGGCCATGCTGCAGATGGCCGATGACATCGTGCGCATCGTCGATCAGGTCGAAGTCGAACTGCCCGCGCTGGTGCAGCAGCACCAGGACCGCATTGCACAGCGGCTGCGCGAGGCGCTGATCGCTGCCAGCCCGGACGGTTTCGCCGCCATCAGCGGCGCTGAACTGACCGCCCGCATTGCTCAGGAAGCCAGCCTGTTCGGGCTGCGCGTGGACGTAGCCGAGGAACTCACCCGCCTGCGATCCCACCTGCAGGAATTGCGCGACATCCTGGGGGGCACCCATGCATCGACCAGGCGCGGCAGCGGCAAACGCCTGGATTTCCTGTTCCAGGAAATGAACCGCGAGGCCAATACACTGGGCTCCAAGGCAGCAGCCCTGACCGTCACCCAGGCGGCCATCGACCTGAAGCTGCTGATCGAGCAGATGCGCGAGCAGGCGCAGAACATTGAATAACAAATGCGGGCGCTGCCGACCCGCACGCAAGGATGGGTACAGCGGCCGATCCAGGCCGGGTTCCAGCGAAACTGCTGGAAAATCCCTGTTTCATTGCATACTTGATGCGCATTAAGGCTGTTCGCCTGCAACTCTGATAGCGATGCCCTGCAATCGCAGGGCGACATCCCCTGCCCGCGCAGTTCATGTGCTGCTGCCTGCGGCTATGCAACATCCAGATCCAACATTCGTTGCCATCCAAGACAAACAGACAACACCCGGTCTCCTTCCTCGCAGTAAGGGCTTCACCGCCTCGTGCGCTCCATCTTTCTAGACTGGATCCGCCATTCAGCCTGAAAGGGAGGGAACCATGGCACAGCGAGTGATTGATCTGGTCTTATCCGCCATTGCCGGTCTGGTCAGCGTCCTGCTGTCCTGGCCATACTGGCGCACCTTCAGCTATTGGGCCGAGTCCCCCGGCATGTGGGGGCTGTATTTCGTCCTGGGCTTCATCTTGGCGGTCTACGTGTTCTATGTATTCCTGGGCAGCCTGCGCACGCTGTTCCTGCACGACTCCCAGGGCCGCGACGCGGCACCCGTCTCCCAGGAGGACCGGCCATGAGCTGCCTGAACGGAACCGATTGCCGGGAAGGCGCCAAACGCCGCACTGCGCTCGCGATCCTGGCCCTGATGCTGGCCATTTTCCTGATCTTGTCTGTCTGGTCCTTCCTGCCTTCGCGCAAGCAGACCATCCCCTCGGCGGTCAGCTACGGTGAAGCCGACGCCGTGCAGGGCAAGCGCGTCTTCCAGGCCTACAACTGCATGGGGTGCCACACCATCGTCGGCAACGGGGCCTACTTGGGCCCGGACCTGACTCGTATCTACGCCGAAGCGGGCCCGGCCTGGCTGGCAGCCTTCCTGCCCTCGGCCGGAGGCTGGCCCACCCAGGCTGCCGTACAGGCCCAATTGCAAAACGCCGTGGTTCAGAAGGAAGCCGGTGCGACAGACGCACAGGGCTATCTCCGGCACTATCCGGGAGCTGCCGAACGCATCCAGCAGCGTGGCGGCCAGCACACGCTGATGCCCAATCTGCCTCTGCAGGCATCGGAAATCGCCGGACTGATCGCCTTCCTGAAATACACCTCCGCCATGGATACGGAGGGCTGGCCGCCCAAGCCGCGCGAGGGCCGCCGCCTGCCCGCAATCGCGCTGGCTGGTCAAGCAGCCGTACAGGGCCCGGCATCGACATCCGGCGCCCATGAGCAGGCCGCAGCGCCCGCCGAGGCGAACTCCAGCCCTGTCGCGCTGGGTCGAAAACTGGTCGGCGACCTGGGATGCGTGGCCTGCCACGCGTCCGACCAGAAACGCCTGGTCGGCCCGGGATGGGGCGGTCTGGCGGGGTCCAAGGTCGAATTGGCCGACGGAAGCACGGTGACGGCTGACGATGCCTATCTGGTCGAATCCATCCGCCGACCGGATGCCCGGATCGTGGCGGGCTATCCGCCAGGCGTGATGCCGCCCTACGACACGCTGATCAACGAATCCGACATGAAGGCCATCGTGGCCTATCTGCGCAGCCTTTGACGGGGAAGCCATCATGATCAAGATCGAATACACAACGCAGCGGCTCAGCCTGCGCTTCTTCCTGCTGATGCTGGTGCTCTTCCTGTTCCAGATGCTGTTTGGCCTGCTGATCGCCGTCCAGCACGTCGATCCGACGTTGCTGGCCGGCACCGCCAACTTCAATATTCTCAGGGCGGAACACACCAACCTGGGCATTCTCTGGATTCTGTCGGGGTTCATCGGCACGATGCTCTTCATCGGCCCACTGCTGTCTCACCGGGAACTGGCCGCCCCCTGGCTCATCCGGTTCCTGTTCTATGCCCTGCTCGTCATTACGATCTGGAACGTGCTGACCCAAGGACTGGCAGCCGACGGGATCGCCGGATGGTGGCTGGGGCAGCCCTGGCTGCAGGAAGGCCTGGAGTACCTGGAGGCCGGTCGCGCGGCCGACGTCGTCATCTTCATCGGTTTTGCGATCCTGGCCTGGGTGCTGATACGCACCTTTCCGCCGCGCCGCGAATGGAACGAGATTCACTGGGGGCTGGCCATCGGCGTCACGGCCCTGACCTTCGTCTGGCTGTTCGGGGTATTTTTCATCGAGCGACTGGACCTGCAGGAATATTTCCGCTGGTACGTGGTCCACTACTGGGTCGAAGGCGTCTGGGAAGTCATCCACATCAGCCTGGTGGGCTTTCTGCTGGTGCTGATGTTCAAGGCCAACGTCAAGGCGGTGGGCTATGCCGTGTTCTGGGGGGTCGCCATGGTCTGGCTATCAGGCCTGATCGGCAATGCACACCACTATTTCTGGATCGGCACCCCTGCCTTCTGGCAGTTCTGGGGCTCGCTGTTCAGCGCCCTGGAACCGCTACCGTTGGTGTTCTGCTTCTGGCATATTTATCTGGATGCGCACCAGGACGGCAAGCCGCTGGAAAACTCGCCAGCCTTCTATTTCATCCTGGGGTCTGTCGTGCTGGAACAGGTAGGTGCAGGCATCCTGGGCTTCACCATGACTTTCGCACTGACCAATGTCTGGTCGCACGGCACCTGGGTGACGCCCAGCCACGCCCACCTGGCCATGTTCGGCACCTTCGGCATGCTGGGCATTGCCGCAGCCTACTATGCCGTGCCGCTGCTGCGCGGCGTCCGGACCTTCGACCAGCGCCTGGGTCGGGTCGCCTTCTGGCTGGTGCTCACCGGCATGCTGGGCATCGCCTTCGCCTTTGCCATCGGCGGGACAATCCAGGTCTTCCTGTATCGTTCCATGGGCCTGAGCTGGTTCGGCGGCCAGGTTTTTCCGGCCATGCAGTTCTTCAAAGTCCTGATTCCGCTATTCGGCCTGGTGTTCGCAGTCGGCGCCGGGTTGCTGGTCTACGACCTGCTGACGCTGGGCCTGCGCCAGCGCGCGCCCGCAGCTGCCGACCTGCCCTTCCGGCAGATTTCCGCACCTCGCACCGGCTGGCGCTCGGCTCTCAAAGGCACCGAGGCCAGCCTATGGCTCATGGGCATGTGGATCTTCGGCGCCATCATCACACTGGGGCTGCTCAGCTTCAATCTGGATACTGTAGCGGCCGGCGACCCCACCATTCCCTATGTCCTGGCCGGGCTGGGCTATCCGGGCCTGCTGCTGATCACCCTGCTGTTCGTCTGGCGGTTCCTGGCCTCGCTGGAGGCCAGACCGGCAAGCCAATCTGCACAGCAGATGGGCGGGCTTGCAGTCGCCCGCGAATCATGAAGTACTGCGGGCGCGTCTGCGCCGCGCCCGCACGTGCCGCCAGGTGCGCAGGCTGATCTGGCGACGCAGTCGTCCGTTCTCCCGGATGCGCCGCGTATGCGCGGCGATCACATCGCCGCGGGTCAGCATGCCCAGCAGCCGGGATGGATCGGCGGGATCCACCACCAGCAGCCGACCCACGTTTTCGATCGCCATGTGATCGGCCGCCTGCCTCAGCGTAAGGGCTGGCGAGATGACGATGGGCGGGCGCACGATCAGGTCCCCCAACCGCGCCTGATCCGACCATTGCGCATCAAAAAAAGCCCGCCGGGTCAGCACACCCAGCGGCTGATCCCGGGCGTCCAGCACCGGATAGCCCTGATGCTGGGCCTCGATGCTGCCCAGGGCGATCCACTGCCGGATCTCGCCGATGGTCTGCTCCGCCCGCAGCGTGACCAGATCGCGCGCGCAGGCCGCCCCCACCAGAATCTGTTCCAGGTAGTCCGCCTTGTATTCCGACGGCACTCGCACACCACGCCGGGCGATCTTTTCCGTCATGATGGTATTGCGCATCATCAGCGCCGACATCAGGTAGGCGGCCGTGCAGGCTCCCAGCAAAGGCAGCAGGCCGGCGGGCTGACCGGTCGTCTCCAGCGCGAAGATCACCGTCGTCAGCAAGGCGCGCGAGGCACCCGCGAACAGCGCCGCCATGCCGATCAGCGCGGCGATGCGCGGATCCACCCCCAGCCAGGGCATGGCGTGCGCCAGCAGCAGACCAAAGATCGCACCCAGCGATCCGCCAATCGTGAACAGCGGCGCCAGCGTGCCGCCTGAAGTCCCGCTGCCCAGGCAGATCGACCAGGACAGGAATTTCATCAGGCACAGCCAGGCCAGCGCCCCCATGGCCAAGCGGCCGTTGAGGATGTCCTCGATGTTGGTGTAACCGACGCCCAGCGTCAGTGGCGCCGCCCAGCCCACCAGCCCCACCACCACGGCGCCCAGCGCCGGCCACCACATCCAGTGCACCGGCAGGCGCTCGAACCCGTCCTCGATGGCATAGACCAGATGCGTGACCGCCACGCTCAGGATCCCGATCAGGGCGCCCATCAGCACGTAGGCCACCAAGGCGCCGCCGCCCGGCGTTGTCACGGTATCCATCAGAAACACGGGGGTGGAGCCCATCAGCAGATCGCGCATGCCGGTGGCCGTGACACAGGCCAGCGCTACCGGGATCAGGGACCGGCCGCGCAGCTCGAAGAGCAGGAGTTCGACCGCCAGCGCCACGGCGGAGATCGGCGCGGCGAACACCGCCGCCATGCCGGCTGCCGCCCCTGCGGCCAGCAGGACCTTGCGCTCGCTGGCGGTGACTTTCATCAGCTGGCCGATCAAGGATCCCAGAGCGCCACCGGTGGCGATGATGGGACCCTCGGCGCCGAAAGGGCCTCCGGTCCCGATCACCACGGCCGAGGACAGCGGCTTGAGCCAGGTGATGCGTGTCGGAATCCGGGACTCGTTCAATAGGACCTGTTCCATGGCCTCCGGGATGCCGTGGCCCCGGATGGCCTTGGATCCCCAGCGCGCCATGAAGCCGGCTACCAGGCCGCCGGCGACCGGCACCAGGATCACCCAGGCCCCCAGATGCGGGACGGCGCCTGCCGGAGACGAAAAATCCGTGGACCAGGTGCCGTAGAAGCTCAGGTTCGTGATCAGGCCGATCAGTTTCATCAAGCCCCAGGCCACCAGCGCCGCGACGAACCCCAGGCCGACGGACACCGCGATCATGCGCAACAGCCGCCAATCCATGCGCGTCACGTCGCGCGGCATGCGTGCCTGCACCAGACTGGGAGCCAGATCCGGCGCCAGAGGCAGGCCACCGGAGGGGCTCCGTTCCTGGATGCGGGGCAAGGGAGAATCGGTGGCGGGAAGGGACGGTTCGGACATCAAATGGCGGGACCAGCTGAAAACCAGGGGAACCGAACATTATGACGGTTCAAGCTTTAAACAAGCTGAGCACCCCGATGGCCGACCAGATAGGGCCTGGCGGATGTCGCCGCTGCCGGCTGCGGTTCGAGGCAGCGGACAAACGCGCGGTCGAGCTTGTGCGACAGATCGACCAAGGTGAGATCCACGCCGCTGATGACGACGCCCTGCTCGCCCAGCGGCATCACTGCCGTCTGAGGAATGGCGTCGTCGGCGAACGGGCCGCGGCGGCGGATAAGCTCCTGGCCCGGATCGATGAGCACCCGAGAGCCCAGGGTTCGGTAGCCTCCCATGACGGCCGCGCCGGCCCAGCCCGTCGCGGCACCGCCCACGGCCAGGGTCTGATCGTACAGCGCCCTGCCCCCCATCGTGATGCGCAGGCGCTGCCGGTAGTCGCCCGGACTTTCCCCATGGCGTCCAAGCACCACATCATCGCGCAGATACAGGCGTGCGCCGGGTTCCAGCATCACGTGGATGAACCCCTGGTGCCGGCATCCGGCAGCGGCAATCTGCACCCCGGGTTCCCAGATGAGCGTACCGCCACCGGCCACGCGCACATTCACGGTGCTGCTGGATGCCTCGCCTCGCGGGCCGGGCAGCACCAGCGTCCCGCCGGCCGCCCCCAGCAACAGGGCGGCCTCGGGGCCTACGTCGATATCCCAGCGCCAGTTGTCCCCCCCCACCGGACCGGCGGCCCCGGCCACCAGGCGCACGGCAGCGGCCCCCTGAAGATCCCACGGCGCCGCCCAGGCCGAAGCGGCCTCGGTCGTAGTGCGCATCACCAGCGCCTGGTGGGAGTGGATTTTTTCGACGAAGCTGCGGCGCCTGCCGTCACTCAGCGCCCGCGCACGGACGCTGAGCCATGCATGTGACTGCATCAGGCCGCGCGGCTCGCCGAATGCCGGCGCGCGGCGACCTTGGCCCGCACCCAATCGATCAGCGGACCGATGCCGGTCTGTTCACGCAGGGATGTGAAGATGAACGGCAGATCCCCGCGCTTGGCGCGGGCATCGCGCTCCATGACGCTCAGATCGGCGCCCACGTAGGGTGCAAGATCGGTCTTGTTGATCACCAACAGATCCGAGGTGGCGGTCCCCGGCCCCCCCTTGCGCGGCACTTTGTCGCCGCCCGCCACGTCGATGATGAAAATCTGCTGATGCACCAGGCCACGGCTGAAGGTGGCCGTCAGGTTGTCGCCACCGCTCTCGATCAGGATGAGGTCAAGCGTTGGAAACTTGATTTCCAGTTCCTCGACGGCCTGCAGATTGGTCGAGATGTCGTCGCGAATCGCCGTGTGCGGGCAGCCGCCGGTTTCCACGGCGATGATGCGGTCCTTGCTGACGACACCGTTCCTGAGCAGGAAATCGGCGTCTTCGGTGGTGTAGATGTCGTTGGTGATGACGGCGAGATCCAGTTCCTTGGCCAATGCCCGGGCCAGCGCCGCCACGGCGGCCGTCTTCCCGGCCCCCACGGGGCCTGCGATGCCGATGCGCAAGGCACCTGCCCCTGTGCCCAGCGGGGCATGTTCGTCGTAGTGGATGTGCGAGGGATTGGCGACGATCGTGTTGGCGCCTTCCTGGCTGTGTTCGAGCCAGTAGGCGTGCTCGTGGTCGTTGTGATGATGATGTGTATGCCCGTGCTGATGACCATGGTCGTGATCATGATGGTGGTCATGACCATGATGGTGGTCGTGGTCGTGGTCGTGTGCGGTGTCGTTCATGAGACTCTCCTTGAGCCGGAAATCAGCTGGCAAACAGTCGTGAGTTCCACGTGGCGTGGAATTCGGCCGTGATATCAAGCAAATACCCCGCCGTCGAGGGTAGTGCGGCAAAATCGTCGTGATCGTGGCGTGCGGCCTGGTGCGCCAATGGCATCACCACATCGCGGCCCAGCCGCGCAATGAGCGCATTGACCTGGAAGGCATCCAGCCCCAGCAGCCGCACAGCGGCAATCGCCGGGCCATTCAGATTTTCGGTCAGCGACACGAGCGCGGCGTGCACCGGCTGCTGATGCGTGACTGCCGCCACCGCCCCCAGCGCCAGCGGCTGGTGCAGGCCCTGCGGCAGCTGCTCCAGGCCGGTCAGCAAGGGATCGGGCCAGACATGCGCGCCGGCGCGCAGCAACTGACGGCCCAGTCTCCGAGAGACAGCCTGCAGCGTCGGCGACGGGGTGCGCGCCGAGAATTCCTCGTCCAGGGGCTGAACGAATGCCGGCAGACCCGGCTGAGGCCAGGCCGCGCAGTCGCTCAGGCGCCGCGCGAAGTGCGCACAGGCCGTTGCCGTGAAACAGGCCGCGACCCAGCCGATCGAATGCAGCCGGCCTTGCAGAAAATGTTCCAGCGATGCCATATCGTCTACACCCTGGTATTTCGCTGCCGCCTCGAAGCCACCCGAATGCGAATGCGCGCCGGTGGGAAACCGGCCGTCGGCCAGCTGCAACAGCGCCGGCAAGGCCTGCGTGGCGATGTGTTCGTGGCTGCCGATCGTGTCCATGTCGCTGCCCGGAATCTAGAACAGGAAGTAGCGCTGCCCCATCGGCACCGTACCGGCGGGCTCGTGGTCGATGAGTTTGCCATCCACGCGCACCGCATAGGTGTCGGGGTCGACCTCGATCTTCGGCAAGGCCGTGTTTTCCGGCAGGTCGCGCTTGCGCCGGTCGCGGCAATTGTCGATCGGCACCAGGCGGCGCTTGATGTCGAGCCTGTCCTGCAAACCGTCGTCGATGGCCGCCTGCGCAACAAAGGCCACAGCGGTCGACGCCGTGGCGCGCGAGGCGTAATTGAAGCCCAATCGTTCCAGCACTGGCTGCGGCGTCGGGATGGATGCATTCGGGTCGCCCAGGGCGGCGATGGCCGCCATGCCGCCCTTGAACACTGCGGCGGGACGAATGCCGAACAGCGAAGGCTGCCAGAGCACGAAATCGGCCATCTTGCCGACCGCGATGGAACCCACGTAGCGGTCTATACCGTGCGTGACCGCCGGACAGATCGAATATTTGGCCACGTAGCGGCGGGCGCGGTGATTGTCTGCCCGGTCGTCGCCGGGCAGGCTGCCCCGGACTTCCTTCATGCGATGCGCAGTCTGCCAGGTCCGCATGACGACTTCGCCGATGCGGCCCATGGCGCGGGCATCCGATGACATGATCGACAGCGCACCCATGTCCTGCAGCACATCCTCGGCGGCAATGGTGCCGGCCCGGATGCGGCTCTCGGCAAAGGCCAGGTCGTTGGGTACCCTGGGATTCAGGTGGTGGGCCACCATGACCATGTCCAGGTGCTCGTCCACCGTATTGCGGGTGAAGGGCCGGGTCGGGTTGGTGGACGCCGGCAGCACGTAGGATTCGCCGGCGATCCGGATGATGTCGGGCGCGTGGCCGCCGCCCGCCCCTTCGGTGTGGTAGGCGTGGAAACAGCGCCCCCCTACGGCCTTCAGCAGATCTTCGACAAAGCCCGCCTCGTTCAGCGTATCGGAGTGGATCGCGACCTGGGTGCCTGATTCCTCGGCCACCGTCAGGGCCATGTCGATGACGGCCGGGGTAGCACCCCAGTCTTCGTGGACTTTGAAACCGGCTGCGCCGGCGCGCAGTTGTTCCCAGAGGGATTCCCTCTCCATGGAATTGCCACGCCCCAGGAACAGCACGTTGATCGGCCAGGGTTCCATGCCCTCGAGCATACGCGCCAGCCACCAGGCGCCTGGCGTGGCCAGCGTGGCCTTGGAACCTTCCGCCGGCCCCGAACCTCCGCCGATGACGGTGGTGGTGCCGGTCTGCAGCGCGGTTTCGAACATGTCCGGGCCCAGGAAGTGCACGTGCGAATCGATGGCACCCGGCGTCATGATGAGGCCGTTGCCGGACATGACCTCGGTCGACGGACCGATCACCAGATCCGGATGCACACCGTCCATGGTTTCCGGATTGCCGGCCTTGCCGATGGCGACGAATTTCCCGTCGCGCACACCGACGTCGGCCTTGATGATGCCCCAATGGTCGAGGATGATGGCGCCGGTGATGACCAGATCCGGCGTGCCGGCCGAGCGCGGCCGGTGCGACTGGCCCATCGATTCACGCGCCGATTTCCCGCCGCCGAAGACGATTTCGTCACCGCCGAAACACAGGTCTTTTTCCACCTCGATGACCAGATTGGTATCGGCCAGGCGAATGCGGTCTCCCGCAGTCGGACCATACGAGGCGACATATTCCGCGCGTGAGACTTCAGGCATCCAGATTCCCCTTGCACAGACCGCGCAGGCCGCGGACGACGCGTTCGCCCGTGATGGGCACCAGTTGGACCTCGATGTCGGCTCCGGGTTCGAAGCGCACGGAGCCGCCGGAAAGAATGTTCAGGTGCTTGCCCCAGGCCGCCTTGCGGTTGAATTCGAGCGCCGCATTGACTTCCGCGAAATGAAAGTGCGAACCGACCTGAATGGGTCGATCGCCGGCATTGACCACGCGCATCGTCGTCACCGCCTTGCCGGCGTTGATCTGCAGATCTTCGGGGCCGTACAGAATCTCGCCCGGAATGATCGGATCGTGTCGGGTGAGCGGTTCTTCGCTCTCGCGCCTGGGCGGCTGGCGCGCGCCGGTACCGGGTTGGCGCGGCGTGGACGGGCCGCTCACGCCAGAAGAAGGATGGCTTTCCGCGTCCGGATCGGGCAGCGGGTAGTCCTTGCCCGGATCGTCGGCCTGATGCTGCGCAGGGTGTCGATCGCCGCCCGGGCCAAGATCCGGGTTCTCGAACGGATTTTCGCCGATCGGGGTATCGTCGTTCGGGGGTTCGTCGTTCGGGGGTTCGTCGTGGGTGCTCATTGCAGGGGCTCCGTCACGGTAACCAGCTTCGTGCCATCGGGAAAGGTGGCCTCGACCTGCACTTGCGCCAGCATTTCGGGCACGCCTTCCATGACGTCCTCGCGCGAGAGCACGTGGCGACCGGCCTCCATCAGGTCGGCCACGCTCTGCCCGGCGCGCGCGCCTTCCAGGAGGTAGGCCGTGATGAATGCAGTTGCTTCAGGCAGGTTGAGCTTCAGGCCGCGTTCCTTGCGCTCCAGCGCCAGCTTGCCGGCCATGTAGATCATCAGCTTTTCCTGTTCATGTCGACTCAGAAACACGCTTTTCTCCTTAGTGCGCGCCGGCGCCCCAGCTCGTTCAGAGCGATTTCTCATGTTATACAGCGGAATCGAACGGGATGGCTCAGTCGCGATCCGCGCCACCCGCCTGCGCATGCGGGTGGCCGTGGCCATGGAGATGCGGGTGCGAATGCACGCTGCCGTCGGCGTGAACATGACGATGGGCATGTACGAGCCGGGCGCGCCTCAGCAGCGCCATGTCCGCCAGGATGTCGGCCGGGGCCCCGCGGGCCAGAAGCGTGCCTTGATGCAGCACATAGGCCTCGTCGGCGATATCGGTGATCAGCCCCAGGTCATGCGTGGCGGTGATCACGGTCTTGCCACTGCCACGCCAGCCAACCAGCAGGTCGATGATCTGGCTCTGGCTTTTCGGGTCGAGCCCGCTCAGGGGTTCGTCCAGCAACAGCACGTCCGGATCGGTGACCAGCACCGAGGCCAGCGCGACGCGCTTTTGCTCGCCGCCTGACAGGCGGTGCGGCGAGCGGTCGCGCAGATGTTCGAGTTCCATGTCCTGCAAGGCATGCTCGACGGCCTCGCGTACCCGCTGCTTTTCCCAACCCAGCTGCAGCGGCCCGAATGCCAGTTCGTCGAACACGGTGGGGTTGAACAACTGCACTTCCGCGTTCTGAAATACCAGGCCGACGCGACGCCGGAAGACCAGGGCCTGCGCATCGTCGGCAAAGGCCTCGGCCGTCAGCAGCTGGCCAAACGCCCTCGCCTCCCCGCGCTGGGCAAAGTACAGCGCAGCCAGCACGCGCAGCAGCGTCGATTTTCCCGAACCGTTGGCGCCCAGCAGCACGCTGCGACTGCCAGCCGGAATGCTCAGGCTGATGCCGTCCAGCGCGGCAACGCCGCGATAGCCGTAATGCACACCCTGAAGCGCAAAAAGATCGGCTATGGACATGTCATCGCCCCCAGTAAAAAGCAGCAAGAAAGATTGCGGTTGCGGCCAACAGCGCCAGCCAGTCGCGCGGCCGGGCGCGGAAATCCACCAGCATGCGGTCATCTCCGCGATAGCCGCGCGCCAGCATGGCCAGGTGGACCTCGTTGCTGAGCCACGCGCTGCGTTCGAAGAGCACGGCCATGGCCAAGATCAACGCATGCCGCGCCTGGCGCCTGTCCAGCCGCGCCAGTTGGCGGCTGCGTCGCGCCAGGAAGAGTTCCTGGGCGCCCTGCAGCAACAGGAACAGGTAGCGGTAGGCCATGCCCAGCATCATCACGGCCACGACGGGCATGCGCAGGCTGCGCAGGGCCTTCAGGATCAGCGGCCAGGGCGTGGTCATCACCAACAGACCCATGCAGCTGCTGGCGGCAAGCGCGCGCCCCATCACGAACGCCGCGCTGGACACGCCCTGCCGGGTGATGGCCAGGTGTCCGAAAGGCAGAGCCCAGAGCGTCTCGCCGGGCACCAGCACCAGGGCTGGCAAGGCGATGACACCTGTAAACAGGCAAACGCCGAGCCAGATGCGCAGCAGCGTCCGGCGCACGCTCAGGCGCGAAGCGACGGCCAGCAGCACCGTCAGCCCCAGCAGCGCATAGATCGGCAACAAGCGATGCATGACGAGTGCCGCCAGCATGATGAGCGTCAGTGCCAGCAGCTTGATGCGCGCATCGAGCCCCTGCAGCAATCCCTGTCGCGCTGCCGACCGATCGGCGCGCCGGGCATGCTCCATGGCGGCCAGCAGGCCTTCGGTGGATCGTTCCAGCCAGCTGCGCCGTCGCTGGTCAGCGCTGACAGGAGCATCAGTCACGTGAAGACCGACCCGATCGCCGCAGCAAGACAGCCAGCAGCAGCCACAGGAGAATGATCAGGCCGGTGCCGACGCAGGCCGACAGCAGGTAGCCAAAGGCATGGCCGTGCATGAAGGCAGGCGCGTAGTCCGGTATCGGCGAAGTCCAGACCGTGGCCAGCCGTGCCATGCCGGCTGGCGCAACCGCCGGGGCGGCGTGGTTCAGCGATTGTGCCGTGATCATGGCGTGATCAGTTGCAAAATCCTGGGGGGCCCATTCGCCCCAGGCGGTGGCGGTGGCCAACAGGCCCAGCGGGGTCAGGACCATCATGACGGCAAGGCCCAGCCACAGCCGGCGCAAAGTGACGCGGCCTGGCGCCTGCGGGCCGAGCTCCAGCCATTCGGGGTTCGATTTCTGCAACCACGCCAGGATGCCGGCCGTGGCCACCAGTTCAGCGGCGCCGGCCAGCGTCAGATGGGCAACGGCCATGGCGGGAATGGATACATGCAGCGGATAAGGCGCGTACAGCGGCGTGCCGTCGGCCGTGTGGAACAGCATGGGCTGCAGGCCCAGTTCAAGGGCCGTCGCCATACCGGCTGCATTGATGGCCAGGTAGCCTGCCAAACCAGCAGCCACGATCTGGCGCGTACGAGAGGCCGCCCCGCGCGTGCCCAGCCGGTACGTGGCCCAGGCGACACCGGCCCCGATGACGGCCATATTGAGGCTGTTGAAGGCGAACGTGGTGATGCCGCCATCGCCAAAAAACAGAGCCTGGATCAACAGCGCCATCGAAACTGCCAGCATGGCCGCCCAGGGCCCCAGCACGATGGTCGCAATGCCGATGCCAATGGCATGCGCCGTCGTGCCGCCCGGAATGGGCAGATTGAACATCATGACGACGAAGGAAAACGCGGTGAATACCGCCATGGTCGGCACCAGCCGCGTCGTCAGGCGCCGCCTGACTTGCCTGAGAGCCAGCCACCAGAACGGCATGACGGCTGCATAACCCACAACGCACGTCAGCGGACTCAGATAGCCATCTGGAATATGCATATGCACCCCACACGCTCGTGCCAGTCATCACGATTCTACAAACGGCCAGTCGTTCCCGCCAGCCGTCGGGTGCGCCCAGGGAATCATGTGGGCATTTTGCATGCGCCCGCTGCGCCACAAATCCGAGCGTACAATCAAGCGGGCGCGCTTCTGTCCGGATTCCCCATGAAAAACACACTGGCCCCCGCCCCCCTGATTCGCCCCGCCCCCCCGGCTGCCAAGCCGGGGGTTGCCTTTCCGGTACTGGGCGCCATCAGCCTGACCCACCTGCTCAATGACATGATGCAGTCGGTGCTGCTGGCCATCTATCCGGTGCTGCAGGGGCGCTTCGACCTCAGCTTCGTGCAGGTCGGTTTCATTACCCTGGCGTTCCAGTTTTCCTCATCCCTGCTGCAGCCCCTGATCGGACGCTTCACAGATCGCCGTCCCTTGCCGTATTCCCTGCCGATCGGCATGGGCTTCACCTGCTGCGGCCTGCTGCTGCTGTCGCAGGCCTGGAGCTTCCCGCTGGTGGTGCTGGCGGCCACGCTGGTGGGGGCGGGTTCGTCGGTCTTCCACCCGGAATCCTCGCGCGTGGCCCGGATGGCATCGGCCGGGCATCACGGCCTGGCCCAATCCATCTTTCAGGTCGGTGGCAACATCGGATCGTCCATCGGCCCGCTGCTGGCAGCCCTGCTGATCGTCCCGCACGGCCAGGGCAGCGTGGCCTGGGTATCCCTGGCTGCCCTGTTGGGCATCTGCATCCTGCTGGGCGTCAGCCGCTGGTATGCCGCCAATCTCACCAGCAGCCGGGGGCGCGCGTCCCTGGACAAGACCGATAACGGCCTGTCCAGCACCCAGGTGCGCAAGGCGCTGACCATCCTGATGCTGCTGATCTTCAGCAAGTATTTCTATCTGGCGGGCCTGAACAGCTACTTCACATTCTTCCTGATCGACCGCTTCGATCTGAACATCCAGCAGGCCCAGTATTCCCTGTTCATATTCCTGGCCGGCGTGGCCACCGGCACCCTGGTCGGCGGCCCCGTGGGCGATCGCATCGGCAGAAAACGCGTGATCTGGGGCTCCATCCTGGGCACGGCGCCCTTTTCCCTGGCCCTGCCGTACGTGAACCTGCACTGGACACTGATCCTGGTGTTCTGCGCGGGGGTGATGATCGCATCCGCCTTCCCGGCCATCGTCGTCTATGCCCAGGAACTCATGCCCGGCAAGACCGGCACCGTGTCAGGCCTGTTCTTTGGCCTGGCCTTCGGCATGGCCGGCATCGGCGCCGCCGTGCTGGGCAAACTCGCCGATGCCACCAGCATCGCGTTCGTCTACCACCTGTGCGCCTTCCTGCCCCTGTTGGGCTTTGCCGCCTTCTTCCTGCCCGACATGCGGCGCCGCCCCGCATGAGCGCCCGATCTTCCGCGATAGGACGCTGGCTGGTGGCAGCCAGCCTGCTGTTGCTGGCCGCCAATCTGCGCCCGCTGTTCCCCAGCACCGCCGTGCTGCTGCCCGACATCCGGCTGGGCCTGGGGCTGTCGGCCGCTGCAGCCGGCTATCTGACGACGCTGCCGGTGCTCTGCATGGGTCTGTTCGCGCCGTTGGCCCCGCGTTGCGCGCAGCGCATTGGCGTGGAGCGCACGCTGCTGCTGGTGCTGCTGATGATCACAGTCGGCACCGCGCTACGCGGCGTGCTGGACACAACCGGCCTGTTCCTGGGCACAGCCCTGGGCGGGGCCGGCATCGCCCTGGGTAACGTATTGCTGCCCAGCCTGGTGAAGCGGGACTTTTCGGACCGTGTCGCCCTGATGACCGGACTCTACACCATGAGCCTGGTAGGCGGCGCAGCCCTGGCGGCAGCCGGCACGCTGCCGCTGGCCCACCATTTGCCGGGGGGCTGGGCGGGTGGGCTGGCCATCTGGGCCATCCCTGCCTTGCTGGCCCTGCTGGCCTGGGCGCCCGTCGCCTGGCGAGCAGGCACTCGCCAGGCTGGCGCCAGCCGCCACATCCTGCCGGTCCGAGGCCTGCGCCGTGATCGCCTGGCCTGGGCCGTGACACTGTTCATGGGCTTGCAATCCGCCCTGGCCTATTGCGTGCTGGGCTGGATGGCCCCCATGCTGCGCGGCCGGGGCCTGAGCGGCACTGAATCGGGCCTGATCACTTCGGTATCCATCCTGCTGCAGGTGGTGTCCTGCCTGCTCGCGCCTATGCTGGCCGCGCGCGGCCGCGACCAGCGGGGCCTGGCTGTCTGGCTGGCCGCCACGGCCACGCTGGCCCTGATCGGCATGGTGCTCGGCCCTGCCTGGGCGGTCTGGCCGCTGGCGGTCGCCCAGGGCATTGGCCAAGGGGGGCTGTTCGCACTGGCCCTGATGCTGATCGTGCTGCGCTCGCGCGATGCGCACGTCGCGGCCCATTTGTCCAGCATGGCCCAGACTACGGGCTATATCCTGGCTGCCAGCGGGCCGCTCCTGATCGGTGTCCTGTACGCCTGGACCGGAGATTTCCAGGCGGCTACCGGACTGATCGGCGCCCTGGGATTGGCGACCGCCCTGGCGGGATGGCATGCCGGACGCAATGCGCTGGTGCGGGCCCACACGGTCACGGACGATCCTGCTGCGGCCAGCGCCGCTGGCTGAACCCCCCCTGCGGTCTCATGCAAAAAGGCCTGTGATGTGCAATCACAGGCCTTTTTTCCTATGGGGCCGCGCCCCGGATACTGAACGCTTACAGCCCGGCGCGAGAGAACACCAGAGTGGCATTGGTGCCACCAAAGCCGAAGCTGTTGGACAGGGCAGTCTGGATGTCGGCCCGAGCCACGGTTTCACGCAGGATGTTCATGCCTTCGGCTGCAGGGTCCAGCGTGTCGATGTTCGCCGACGCCGCGACGAAGCCGTGCTTCATCATCAGCAGGGTGTAGACGGCCTCGTTCACGCCAGCGGCGCCCAGGGCATGGCCCGACAGGGATTTGGTCGAAGCGATCCAGGGCTGGTCAGCGCCGAATACAGCGCGAATGGCTTCCAGTTCCTTGACGTCGCCCACCGGCGTGCTGGTGCCGTGGGTATTGATGTAGTCGACCCGGCCCTGCACGCCTGCCAGGGCCTGGCGCATGCAACGTTCCGCGCCTTCGCCAGACGGTGCCACCATGTCGTAGCCATCGGAGGTCGCGCCGTAACCGACGATTTCGGCCAGGATGGCAGCGCCACGGGCCTTGGCGTGTTCGTATTCCTCGACCACCAGGATGCCGCCGCCACCGGAAATCACGAAACCGTCGCGATCCGCATCATAAGTGCGCGAGGCACGCTCGGGCGTGTCGTTGTAGCGTGTGGACAAGGCGCCCATGGCATCGAACATGAAGGACAGCGACCAGTGTTCTTCCTCTGCGCCACCGGCAAATACGATGTCCTGTTTGCCCAGCTGGATCTGTTCCACGGCATTGCCGATGCAATGCGCGCTGGTGGAGCACGCCGAACTGATCGAATAGTTCACGCCTTTGATCTGGGCGCCCGTCGCCAGGCAGGCCGATACGCCGCTGGCCATGGCCTTGGTGACCATGTAGGGCCCCACGCGGCGCACGCCTTTTTCGTGCAGGGTCTGGATGCCATCGTTGATGGCGGAATGCGAGGCGCCGCCGGCGCCGACGATCAGGCCGGTGCGCGGATTGGAGACCTGTTCGGGCGTCAGACCGGCGTCCTGGATGGCCTCCTGCATGGCCAGCCAGGCATAGGCGTGACCATCGGCCATGAAACGACCGAGCTTGCGATCGATCTTGTCGAGCGCGTCCAGATGCACCGAACCCGCCACGTGAGACCGCAGCCCCTGAGCGGCGTATTCGGGTTGGTACGTGATGCCGGAACGGCCTGCGCGCAGGCTGTCGAGGACTTCGGACTGGTTATTGCCCAGGCTGGATACGATGCCCATGCCGGTGACGACCACACGACGCATAATCGAGCCTCCTAGAAATTGTCCGTGCGGGTGAAGAGCCCCACCCGCAGATCATGGGCCACGTAGATTTCGTGGCCATCGACTTCCATGCGCGCGTCGGCGATCCCCATGACGAGTTTGCGCATCATGACGCGTTTCATGTCGATGTGATAGCGTACTTTGTGCGCCGTCGGCAGGACCTGGCCGGTGAACTTGACCTCGCCCACCCCCAGGGCACGACCGCGCCCCTGGCCACCGCAGCAACCCAGGAAGAATCCCACCAGCTGCCACATGGCGTCCAGCCCCAGGCAGCCCGGCATGACCGGATCGCCCTGGAAGTGGCAGCCGAAAAACCAGAGATCAGGACGGATATCGAGTTCGGCGATGATTTCACCTTTGCCGTGCGAACCGCCGTGGTCGTCGATATGCACGATGCGGTCACACATCAACATGGGCGGCAGCGGCAGTTGGGCATTGCCCGGGCCAAAGAGTTCTCCGCGCCCGCACGCCAGCAATTCTTCGTAACTGTAGCTGTTTTTTTCCATGATGCCCCGTATCAAAACCGGCGTGCCGGCTGCCGCGCCCAATCCCCGGACGCAGGCCTTCAAAGTAAGTAAGCCTAGCAGTATAACCCGAGGTATCCGGATATTCAGATCAATGCGGCCCCACGGCATACCAGACTGTTACCGTTCCGCGCACGAACAGCGGCGGACTGGCGGGCCCCCAGGCGAGGACGCGGTGCACCAGCAGCAGCGGGCCCTGCGCGGGCCGCCCGTCGAACGCGCGGGTATTCAGATGCGATCCCTGCAGGGGTACGCAAGGCCCCTGCGTCGATCCCCAGCACAGTTCGGTGGCGACCTGGGCGGGACTGTCGTAGCTGCGCGAGGCATAGACCCGCGTGATCCGAGCGCCCGCCGGCAGCGGGGCGTCGATCTTGCCAGGCTGAAAAGACACGGTCACGGCCCGGCCCACTGCCTGCAGCCCCTGGCTGACGGCATCGCGGGTCCAGGCCCGATCCGCCGATGCCGCCAGGCCGGGAGACGCGACTGCCATCCCCAGGAGCAGCAGGCGGACGAGTATATTGTGCGTCATGTGCATCGCTTACCTTTCGTTGGGCCATCCGGGCTGGCCCGTTCTGATCGCTGCCAACCGGGACGAATTCCACGCCCGCCCTGCCAAGGCGGCCGGCCCCTGGCCGGGGCGCCCCGACGTGATTGCCGGGCAGGACCTGAGCGCAGGCGGCACCTGGCTGGGTTGGGCCGCCGGCGGCCGTTTTGCACTGCTGACCAACTACCGGGAACCCGGCCGCCCGACGCCGCCCGGCGCGCCTTCGCGTGGCACGCTGGTGCGCGACTACCTGCTGGGGTCGGATTCTGCCGCCGATTATAGTCAGGCCGTCGCAGCTCATGCATCGGACTGGGCCGGCTTCAACCTGATTGCGGGCGACGCGCGGCAGGTCTGCTACCTGGGCAATCGCGACCCATCGGGGCGCTCCCGCGCCCTGGTGCCCGGCCGTTACGTGCTGTCCAATCATCTGCTGGACACCCCCTGGCCCAAGGCCAGACGCTTGCGCGAAGCACTGGACGCCCTGCCCCCCGAGCGCTGGACACAGGACCCTGATCAGGTTTTCGATCTGCTGCACGACACCACGGCTGCGCACGCGACCGAACTGCCCGACACCGGCCTGCCGCACGCCATGGAGCAACTGCTAAGCAGCCCCTTCATCATCAGCCCGGACTACGGCACGCGGTGTTCCACCCTGATCGCCATCCGCGCCGACGGAGCGGCGCTGTTCAGCGAGCAGAGCTACGATGCCGCAGGACAGCCCACCGAGCGCCACGACTGGCGGCCCTGCGCCTAGAAACGCCACCACGCTGCGCGACCCGGGCCTGAGCCTGGGCCTAAAATACCCCTTTTCCCTCTTTACAGGACATTTCCCATGAGTACCGGCCTTGCCAGTCAGATTGCCGACGCCGTCAAATCCGCCATGCGGGCGCATGACAGCCTGCGCCTGGGGACCTTGCGCCTCTTGCAGGCGGCCATCAAGCAAAAGGCTGTGGACGAGCGCGTCGAGCCCGATGATGCGGCGATCATCGCCATCATCGAAAAACAGGCCAAGCAGCGTCGGGAATCGATTGCCGCCTTCGAGTCCGCCGGCCGCACCGACAGCGCGAAACAGGAAAGCGCGGAACTCGACATCCTGAAGGAGTTCCTGCCCCAGGGCGCCAGCCCCGAGGAAATCGCCGCAGCCATCGAGGCGGCCGTTTCGCAAGTCCAGGCCAAGGGTCTGCAAGGGGGCGCGGCCATGGGCGCCGTCATGGGCCAACTGAAGACCGCTCTGGCCGGCCGCGCCGACATGGCCGCCGTGTCCGCTCAGGCCAAGGCCCGTCTAGCGGGATGAGTCTGGGCATGGTGCTGTCCCTGTGGACAGCACGCCAGGCCCTCAGGCGGCCGGGACGGCTTCCGTGCAGGGCCGCAGCGCAATGCCATCGGCCAGGCGCTGCACCAGATCGGGATTCGACACAAAGGCCCGGCCAAAGGCCACGGCATCGCCTTCCCGTGTTTCAACTGCCTGCTGCGCCAGGCCCAGGTCGTAGCCTTCGTTCAGGATCAGGGCCCCGCCAAAGGCCCGGCGAATCACCGGCGTCAGCGCATCGGTCCCGGGATATTCGCGCACGCAGATGAAGGCCAGGCGCCGATTGCCCAGTTCGCGGGCCACGTGCCGGTACAGGGCGACCGGGTCGGAATCCCGCATGTCATGTCGATCACCCCGGGGAGACAGATGCACGCCGATGCGCCCGGCGCTCCAGACGCCGATGCAGGCATCGATTATTTCCAGCAGGAACCGGCTGCGGTTGCCGACCGAGCCGCCATATTCGTCCTGGCGGCAATTCGAACCGTCGTGCAGAAATTGGTCGATCAGATAACCATCGCCCGCGTGGATCTCCACCCCGTCGAACTCGGCCAGCCGGGCATAGCGGGCAGCCTGATCGAAATCGGCCACGATCCGGCGGATCTCATTGGGGTGCAGGCAGCGCGGCACGACATAGCAAGAGGCATCCATCAGACCGCTGGCGCCTGCCTTGCGGCAGGGGATGGCACTGGGAGCGACCGGCATTTCGCCAGACAGGAATTCGGGGTCGGACACCCGGCCCGCATGCCACAGACGCAGGAAAATGCGACCGCCCCGCGCGTGCACGGCCTCGGTCACGCTTCGCCACCCCTGGACCTGAGCCGAATTCCAGATGCCGGGCATGTCCGGGTAGCCTACTCCCAGGGGAGAAACCGACGCAGCCTCGGTGACGATCAAGCCGGCCGAGGCCCGCTGGGCATAATATGCCCGCAAGGCATCGCTGGGCACGCGCCCCTGGGCGGGTCGGATGCCTGCGGATGGCGCCATGACGATGCGGTTACGCAGCAGCACATCGCCCAACTGCAGCGGATCAAGCAAACTTGTCATATCATGCGATCAAAACGGGGAACGCCGGAACTGCGACACAGTTTGCTGCAACGCACAATCCAGACATCAAAAATCTTTAAAAATCCATCAGGGTTTTTACCAGATTTTTCGCAATCTGACTATTGGAGGAGTCGCCCAACGCATGGGACAATTTGCCGTCATAGGGCTGGGGCGCTTCGGCTCCGCCACTTCGCTGGAACTGATGCGCCTGGGCCATTCCGTGCTGGGCGTGGATGCGGACAACCGGGTCGTCGACCAGCACGCAGAACAACTCACCCGCGCGGCCATCGCCGACGTCACCGACCGCAATGCCCTGGCTGAACTGGGCCTGGACGAATACGACGTGGTGCTGGTGGCCATCGGCGAAGACCTGCAGGCCAGCCTGGTCTGCACGGTGCACCTGAAGTCCATGGGGGTGCGGGAACTGTGGGTCAAGGCCTCGTCCCGCGCCCATCACCTGATCCTCACCAAACTGGGAGTCAGCCGGGTCATCCACCCGGAAGAAGAAATGGGCATCCGCATCGCACAGGTGCTCAGCTACCCGATGGTCAACGACTACATCGCCTTGGGCAACGGTGACTTCGTGGTCGAGATCGAGGCCAGCGAACAGCTCAACGGCCGTACGCTGGGCGATGCCCTGATGACCGAGCCCCCGGACCTGATCCAGGCCCTGCTGGTCAAGCGCAAGGGCGCGACAACCCCTCACCCGCCTGCCCAGTTCGTGCTGCGTGCCAAGGACACGCTGATCCTGTTCGGCCCCCTGCAGCAGCTGAAGCTGGCTGCACCGAAATTGCGCTGACGCTCCGGCATGGCCAGACTGACCGTCCATCCCCTGCGCGCCTATCGCCGTGCCCGGCGCACGGGGCAGCTGCAAGCCAGCCCGCCCGCTGTCCTGGCGGGCAGCTTTCTGTTCCTGATCCTGCTGGGCACCTTGCTGCTCTTGCTGCCCGCCGCCCAGCAGCGGCCCATCAGCCTGTTCGAAGCCCTGTTCACCGCCGCCTCGTCGGTGACCGTCACTGGCCTGATGGTGATCGACCCGGCCCGGGACCTGAGCTTCCTGGGGCAGGCCGTCGTGCTGGGGCTGGTCCAGATGGGCGGCATCGGCTTCGTCACCTTTGCCATCATCGCTTCGCTGACGCTGGGCAAGCGGCTCAGCCTCAAATATCAGGCCCTGGCCCTGGAGGCCTTCAACCAGACCAGCGTCGCCCGCATCCGCCAGACCGCGCTGACCGTACTGAAATTTTCACTGGCCATCGAAGGCGCCGCCATCCTGATCCTGACTCTCTGGTGGTGGCGCAACGACTCGCTGGAGCACGCCTTCCTGCTGGCAGGCTTTCACGCGGTCTCGGCATTCAACAATGCCGGGATCTCCCTGTTCCCCGACAGCCTGGCCGGCTTCGTCGGCGATCCGGTCACCACCTTCGTCATCACCGGCTGCATCATCCTGGGCGGCCTGGGCTTCAGCGTCCTGGCCGATATCAACCAGAAGCGCGCCTGGCAGACCCTGGCCTACTACACCCGCCTGATGCTGATCGGCACACTGGTCCTGAACCTGGTGGCGCTGGCCCTGTTCTGGCTGATCGAATCCAGTAATCCAGCCACCCTGGGGCATCTGCCCTTGCCCAGCCAGGGGCTGGCGGCCTGGACCCAGGTGGTGGGCGCCCGCACAGCCGGCTTCGCCAGCATGGACGTGGACCAGCTGCGCGACAGCTCGCGCCTGCTGCTGATGGCCCTGATGTTCATCGGCGGCGGGTCCCTGTCTACAGCCAGCGGCATCAAGCTGGGCACCTTCATCATCCTGCTGGCCGTCGTGCGCGCCTATGTCCTGCAGCGCAAGGAAGTCGTGCTGATGCATCGCACGATCGCCCCGGAAACCATCCAGAAAGCCCTGGCGCTGCTGATGGTGTCGGGCCTGCTGGTATGCATGGGCGTGTTTCTGGTCAGCCTGTTCGAATCCCAGCCGTTCATCGCCATCGCCATGGAAGTCATGGCGGCGTTCACCACCACGGGCCTGAGCCCCGACCTGACCCGTTCCCTGAGCCTGCCCAGCCAGATCCTGTTGATGGCGCTGATGTTCATCGGCCGCCTGGGTCCGCTGACCCTGGTCTACAGCCTGGGCACCCAACGCTACAGCCGCGTCCGCTACCCGGAAGCCCCCATGCAGATTGGCTGAACCGTCTCATGATGTACTACTATTGTTTCTTTCCCGACCCTCAACACAAAGGATTCCGTCCATGGTGACATCCATTGCACGACAGGCGGTGCTGTGCGCCGCACTGGGCCTTGCGGGCCTGGCCACGGCTGCTTCGGCAGCCACCCTGAAGATCGGCACCGAAGGCGGCTATCCGCCCTGGAGCATGGTTGATGCCCAAGGCAAGGTCGCCGGCTTCGATGCCGACGTCGGCCACGCCCTCTGCCAGAAACTCGACATGAAATGCCGCTTCGTCGTGCAGGCCTTCGACAGCCTGATCCCGGCGCTGGAAGCCGAACGCTTCGATCTGGTGATTTCGGGCATGTCGGTCACTGCGGAACGCGCCAAGGTCATCTCCTTCAGCATCCCCTACGCCACGGAAGATTCCTCCTTCGTGCTGCCGACGGGCAGCCCGCTGCTGAAGGCCGCCGACCAGAAAGCCCTGCTGCAGGGCCTGGCCGGCAAGACGGTCGGCGTGCAAAGCGGCACCACCCAGGGCGCATTCCTGCAGAAATACGCTCCGGACATGAAACTCAAGACCTACGAGACCCAGGACCAGATGCAGATGGATCTGTCGGCCGGCCGCCTGGATGCCACGTTCTCCGAAGTCACGCCGCAAAGCCAATTCCTGGATACCACGGGCAAGGGCAAGTTCGCCATGGCCGACTACGTGGTGAAAAGCAGCGCCGATCCGGACATCCTGGGCCTGGGCATCGGTGCGGGCATCAACAAGAAAAACACGGAACTCAAAGCCAAGGTCGACAAGGCCCTGTGCGAACTGATCCAGGACGGCTCCATCAAAAAATCCAGCCAGAAATGGTTTGGCGTGGACCTGTCCAACTACGCAGCCTGCAAGTAACATCCGGCGCTGCGACCAACCCTGGCCGCCCCTCCGACCCCCGTCGGATGGGTATCCAGGGTTGGTTCGCCTTGATCCCGATCTTCTCTACCGTCCGGGCAATACCCCGGGACCGCTGATTTCATGAACGCTTCCCTGCACGACATCCTGAGCGCCGGCTGGGGCACCCTGCTGTTGCGCGGTGCCGGCATGACGGTGTTCATCAGCCTGTGCGGCATCGCACTGGGCATGATGATCGGTATCGCGGGCGCAGCCTGGAAATCGAACGGCAACTGGCTGGCGCGCGGGCTGATCAGCCTGTATACGCTGCTGGTGCGCAGTGTTCCCGAACTGCTCATCATCTATCTCCTGTTCTTCGGTACGGTCCGGCCGGCTGCCGACCTGGCCGACTGGCTCGAATGGGACGATCTGATGGGCAAGGTTTTCCCCATGCTGGTGGGCATCGTGGCCATCGGCCTGATTTCCGGGTCATACAGCGTCGAAGTCTTTCGCGGCGCCTTCAAGGCCATCGACCCCGGCCAGATCGAGGCCGCACGCGCCATCGGCATGCAGCGGCGCCAGATCCTGCGCCGCATCACCTTGCCGCAGCTCTTCTGGTATGCCCTGCCCGGCGCCAACAACGTCTGGCAAAACGCCCTGAAGGACACGGCGCTGATCTCGCTGGTCGGCCTGGTGGAACTGATGCGCGCGGCCGTGCTGGGGTCTGCGGCCACCCGAGCGCCGCTGACGCTCTACCTGATGGCCGGCATCCTGTATTTTCTGATCGGCGTCTGCAGCCAGGCCCTGTTCGTCTGGGCGGAACGCCACTTCGGGCGCGGCATGCAAGGGGCGGCCCGATGATCGAACTCTTCGAAAAAGCCATCCCGGTACTGACCGAGGGGTTCTGGATCACCCTGCGCATCGGACTGTTTGCCATTCTGTTCGCTTCGCTGCTGGGCCTGGCGGCCGCACTGATGCGGACCTCCGGACACCGCGTCGTCTCGGGTCTGTCTTTCCTGTACAGCACTGCGTTTCGCGGCACCCCTTTGCTGATCCAGCTGTTCCTGCTGTACTACGGCATCGGCACCCTGGAGTTCGTGCGCGAGCAGCCCGCCTTGTGGTGGCTGTTCTCGGACGGCGCACGCTGCGCCATCCTGGCCATCAGCCTGAACAGCGGCGCCTACATGAGCGAGGCAATCCGGGGCGGCCTGCAGTCCGTGCCGACCGGGCAGATCGACGCGGCGGTATCCTGCGGCATGAGCCGGCTGCAGGTGTTTCGCCGCATCCGCTTCCCGCTGGCCATTCGCCAGGCCTTTCCCGCCTACAGCAATGAACTGGTCCTGGCCATCAAGGGCACCAGCCTGGCCTCTACCATCGCCGTCATGGAACTGACCGGCTTCGCCCGCCGCCTGATGAGCCAGAGCTACCTGATCGTGGAAACCTTCATTATCGCGGGGCTGCTGTACCTGGCGATCAACGTGACACTGCTGGGTTGTGCCTGGCTGGTCGAACGCAGCCTGGGCATCCGCGCCGAACGCTGATCGGTCCGCACCTTCGCCTGAGCGCTGCGTTACCCTTCCATACAGCCGCCCGTGCCGGCTTGCCGGACAATATCTGCGCCCTCACTCAGGAGAACCCCCATGCGTGCGCCGTCCCCGTTTCGCTCCCTGACCCATCTGTCCATCGTGCTGGCAGCCTCGCTGCCGCTGGCCGCTCAGGCAGGCGGTACCGCCCAGGTCCAGGCGGGCGGGCAGCTTACGCAACTGGCCTGGCAGACTGACGGGGCTGTCCGCCTGGGCCAGGATCAAAGGCCGGATTACCTGATCGTGCGCGACGGCAAGGCCTATTCCGTCTCGATGCGGGGGCAGACGCCGGTAGTCATGGAGGTCGGTGGCCTGCTCCAGGGCCTGGGGGCGCTGGCCCAGTCCCGCCCCAACCAATACCTGCCCGAACGCGTCGATCAGGTGCAGGATACAGGCCGCACCGAAACCGTGGCCGGCATCACCGGGCACGTCTATCGCCTGACCGTGACGGATACCCAGGGCAGGACCCATCCCTCCGACGCCGTGCTGACGGCCGACCGCCGGGTCGTGGACATGACAGCCAGCTACCTGGCCAGCATGCAGTTGCTGCTGGGCCAGGCCAAGACCCGGCAACTCACCGGGGCGCTGCCGGCCGACCGGCGAGGCATCCTGCGCCTGGGACAGGATTTCGTCGTGCAGTCGATTTCCGGGCAGGAACCCCCTGCCAGTGAATTCACCCTGCCTGCGCAACCCACCAGCCTGCAGAACCTGCTGCAGGGCTTGCAGGGGCTGCAAAAGCAGTAGACTGCGGCATGCTCTCTGCCAATCAGCCCGCCATTCGCCGCATCCCTGCATTTACTACCATTGCACTGGCGCTGCTGATGATGTCCGTGGATTCCACGATCGTGGCCACGGTGCTGCACGAACTGCAGCGCGGCCTGGACACCTCGATCAACTGGGCGGGCTGGACCATCACCGCCTTTGCCTTCGGCTTTGTCCTGATGCTGCCCGTCAGCGGCAAACTCAGCGAGCGCATCGGCCGGCGCCGCGTCTTCCTGGTCTCCGTAGCGGTCTTCACGCTGGCCTCGCTGCTGTGCGGACTGACCGACAGCATCGCCATGCTGATCGTGCTACGGGCCCTGCAGGCAGCCGGCGGCGCCGGCATCACGCCTTCGGCCACCGGCATCGTCGTGGACTATTTCGGCGATGGCCGCGACCGGGCCGTCAGCCTGTTCGGCAGCATCTTTCCCATCGGCGCCATGATCGGCCCGATCTTCGGCGGCCTGTTCGTCACCTACTGGAACTGGCGCGGCGTTTTCTTCGTCAACGTCCCCATCGGCCTGCTCATCCTGTGGATGGCACTGCGCTACATTCCGCCCGACGCCCCCAGGGCGCAGAAATCCGGGGCGGGCATGGACTACCTGGGCCTGGGATATCTGGGCGTCTGCCTGCTGGCCGGCATGCTGGCCACCAGCTTTCTGGGGGAAAAGGATCTGCCTTTCGCCTCGCCCCAGATCCTGCTGCCCGCCGCCACGGCGCTGGTGGCCGGCTGGCTGTTCTTTCGCCACATCCACCGCAGCAGCCATCCCTTCATCGCGCCGCGCCTGATCCACGGCCCCGGTTTCGGTATCGTCAACCTGATCAACATGCTGTTTGGCGGCATCACGATCGGCGCCGTGGCCTTGATTCCGCTGTACGCCTCCAACCGCTACGGCATGGGGGCGTTGGGTTCGGGCGCCCTTCTGGTGTTCCAGGGCATTGCCGCCATCGCGCTGTCGCTGGCCTGTACCCTGACCATCCGGCGCACCGGCTACCGCCTGCCGCTGTACGTCGGCGGCACGCTGATCGCACTGGGCATGGCGCTGCTGGCGTTGCCGCCTATCCTGGGCATGGCGCCCTTCGCCTGGCTGGCAGCCACGGCCTTTCTGCTGGGCATGGGCACCGGCACAGTCAACCCGGCCAGCCGCAACGCGGGCCTGCAGCTGGCCCCACAGTCGGCCTCGACCCTGGCGGCCCTGCGCACACTGTCGATCCAGATCGGCACGATTACTTTTATCTCGATCGTGACCATGGTGCTGTCCACCTCTGCCGATCCGGGCCGCAGCCAGGCCTGGGTCTATGGCGTCTGGAGCCTGCTGGTCCTGGCCTCATTTCCCCTGATCACCCGCGTGCCAGAACACCGGGGCGCCTGGTAGGCTCGCCGCCAACCCCGACGGCGGCAGGCATATTGACCCCGCTGTAACGCTCCGATGGCATGATGATCCCCATTCGAAAGGAGTCCTCATGAGCATTCTCAACGCCCGCCTCGCGGCGGGACTGGCCCTGGCACTGGGCGCCCTGCCGGCCACTGCCAGCCCGATTTCCGATGACGTCATCCGCATCGGTTTCATCACCGACATGTCCGGCGTCTACGCCGACGGCGATGGCCCCGGCGGCGCGCATGCCATCCGTATGGCCATCGCCGACATGGGAGGCGAAATCAACGGCAAGAAAATCGAACTGCTGGTGGCCGACAGCCGCAACAAGGCCGACGTGTCCTCGGCACTGGCGCGAGACTGGTTCGACAACCAGCACCTGGATCTGCTGATCGGCGGCACCAATTCCGCTGCCAGCCTGGCGATGTCCGCCGTCGCGGCGGAAAAGAAAAAGCCGTTCATCACCTCGGGCGCGGGCTCGTCGGCATTCACCAACGCGCAATGCACGCCCTACACGATCCAGTACACCTATTCCACCCGGGGCCTGGCGCGAGGCACGGGCGCCGCTGTAGTCGAACACGGCGGCGCATCCTGGTTCTTCCTGACCACGGACTACACCTTCGGTCACGAACTGGAGCGCGACACCAGCGCCGTGGTGCAGGCTGCCGGAGGCAAGGTGCTGGGCTCGGTGCGCACCCCGCTGGGAACGGCCGATTTCTCCTCCTTCCTGCTGCAGGCCCAGAATTCGGGCGCCCAGGTCCTGGCGCTGGCCAACGCCACCGCCGATTTCGTCAATTCCCTGAAGACCGCCGTGGAATTCGGCCTGACGCGCACGATGAAACCCGTGGGCCTGACGGCGACCCTGCTGGACATCCATGCCCTGGGACTGGAGGTCACCCAGGGCATGTATTTCACAGTCCCCTGGTACTGGAACAAGAACCCGGCATCCGAGGCCTGGTCGCGCCGCTACGCCGAGACGATCGGACGCATGCCCACCTATGGCCAGGCGGGCGACTATTCCGCTGCGACCGCCTACCTGAATGCTGTGCGCCAGACTGGAACGGACGACGCCGACACCATCATGGCCTGGCTGAAATCCCATCCGGTGAACGATTTTTTCGTGCATAACGGCGTCATCCGCGCCGATGGCCGCATGATGAACGACCTGAGCCTGTTGCAGGTCAAGACACCTGCCGAAAGCACGGGGCCCTGGGATCTGCACAAACTCGTGGCAACCATCCCTGCCGAAACCGCCTACGGCCCCCTGAGCGAATCCACCTGCCCTTACCTGGACGCGCAAAACCGCTCACAGTCGTAGAATCGAGGAACCACCGGGCGCTCGCGCCGTCGGGCCACCACGCAGCAGGGCCCGCCGCCAGCCCCGCACCTACGATCCAACCGGGATGCCGCCATGGACGCCACACTGCTCATCGATCGCCGCACGCACGACCTGGGGGGCGGGTTCGTCGTCGGCCGCGTGCTGCCATTTCGCAAGCGCCGGATGGTCGGCCCCTTCATCTTCTTCGACCACATGGGGCCGCTGGAGATCGCACCGGGCGCCCCGCGCGCGCTGGATGTCCGGCCGCATCCCCACATCGGCCTGTCCACCGTAACCTATCTGCACAGCGGGGCCATCACCCATCGCGACAGCGTGGGCTCGCTGCAGGAAATACGCCCCGGGGAAGTCAACTGGATGACTGCCGGCAGCGGCATCACGCACAGCGAACGGCTGGAATACGCACGGTCGCACGGGGCCACCATGCACGGCATCCAGGCCTGGGTGGCGCTGCCACAGAAAGACGAGGAAACGGCGCCGTCCTTTCATCACCACCAAGGCGCGGCGGACCTGCCTGAAATCCACGAGGGCGGCGTTTCAGGCCGGCTGATCGCAGGCTCGATCGACGGCGCCACATCCCGCGTACCCACCCACTCGCCGCTGTTCTATCTGCACTGGGACATGCAGGCGGGCGCCCGGCGCACGCTGAGCGCCCAGTATCCGGAACGCGCAGTCTACGTCGCGCAGGGCGAAATCGAACTGGATGGACACATCGTGTCCGAAGGCCGCATGATCGTGCTTGAGACCGGGCACGATGCCACCATCCTGGCGCGCCAGGCATCGACCGTCATGCTGCTTGGGGGCGAACCCATCGGAGAACGCTTCATTTACTGGAATTTCGTGTCCTCTTCCCGGGATCGCCTCGAACAGGCCGCCGAAGACTGGCGCCAGCAGCGCATGGTCCTGCCCGCAGGCGACGACCAGGAATTCATTCCCCTACCCGAAGGCGCCGGCTGATTGCCCAGGCCCCGACGCCCCGCACTTTTCTTCCGGAGACAACATGCACCAATACCAGGCCCAGGTTCGGGACGGTCAAATCCACATCACCCAGAAAGACGCCGCCTCGCCCCTGCCCGGCCCCGGCCAGTTGCTGCTGCGGGTCCAGGCGGCCGGCCTGAACCGGGGAGAAATCCTGGCGCTGCGCCAATCCGGCGCCGACACCCCCGCCAGCCTGGGCATCGAGGCCGCAGGCGAGGTCATCGCGGTCGGCGCCAACGGCGACCCGTTTCAGGTCGGCCAGCGCGTCATGGGGCGGTGCAAGGGCGCATTCGCCGAACACGTGCTGCTGGATGCGCGCGATGCGATGCCAGTGCCTGCCTCCCTGACCTGGGATCAGGCGGCTGCCGTTCCCATCGCGACCATGGTGGTCTACGACATGCTGGTCACCCAGGGCCGCCTGATGGCGGGAGAATGGCTGCTGATCACGGGAATTTCCTCGGGCGTGGGGGTCGCGGCCTTGCAACTGGCCAAGGCGCTGGGTGCCCGAGTGATCGGTACCTCGGGCTCGGCCGACAAGCTGGCCGCATTGAAAGCCGAAGGGCTGGACCTGGGCATCCCGACGCGCCGCCCCGATTTCCACGACGCCGTGCAAAACGCCACTGAAGGCCGGGGCGCGAACCTGGTCGTCAACATCGTGGGCGGGTCGGTGCTGGCCGAATGCGTGCGCTCCCTGGCCTTTCAGGGGCGCCTGGCGACCGTGGGCTACGTAGATGGCGTCACCAGCGGGCCGCTGGACCTGGCGGCGTTGCACAGCCGGCGCTTGCGGCTGTTCGGGGTGTCCAGCAAGGGACTGAACGCCGCCCAGCGCCAGGACATTGTCCAGGGCGTCACCCGCGACGTATTGCCGCTGATCGCTGATGGACGGATCCGGCCGGTCATCGACCGGACCTATCCTTTTGCACAGCTGGCCGAGGCCATCGCCCATCTGGAATCCAACACGCAACTGGGCAAGATCGTCGTGACCGGGGCTCAGGCGGGCTGAACAAGCCCCTGGGCCTCGGGGTAATCGATATAGCCCTTGGCCCCGCCGCCATAGAAGGTCGCGCGATCCGCTTCGGCCAGAGGCAGCCCGTCGCGCAGGCGCCGCACCAGATCAGGATTGCTGATATAGGGGCGGCCGAACGCCACCAGGTCCGCCCGGCCGGACGCCAGCGCCTGCTGCGCCGACGCCAGGTCGTAGCCGTTATTGACCATCCAGGCGCCCCGTCCTCCGGCATCCCGGTAGGCGGCGCGCAGAGCATCGTAATCAAAGGCCTGCTGGCCTTGCTGGTAATCCCGTTCGCCCCCGGTCGCGCCTTCGATGATGTGGATATAGGACATGCCGTGCCGGGCCAGCCCGCGCACGACGTACTCGAACAAGGGCTGGGGTTCCGGGTCGAACGCATCATTGGATGGCGTCACCGGCGAGAGCCGGATGCCGGTGCGGCCCGGGCCGGTTTCCGCCGTGACGGCATCGACGACTTCCAGCAGCAGGCGCGCGCGATGCGCGATCGGCCCGCCATAGGCATCGCTGCGTTCATTGGCCCCGCGACGCAGGAACTGATCCAACAGATAGCCATTCGCGCCGTGGATCTCCACACCGTCGAACCCGGCATCCAGGGCAGCTCGCGCCGCACGGCGGTAGTCCTGCACGATGCCCGGCAATTCATCGACAGCCAGGGCCCTGGGCATGGACGTAGGCACGAAGCCGCCCTGTCCATCGGCATCGATCACATAGGTCTTGCCCTTTGCCTGGATGGCCGATGGGGCCACCGGAGCCCGGCCATCGGCTTGCAGGCTGACGTGCGATACCCGCCCGACGTGCCACAGCTGGACGACGATCTTTCCGCCACGGGCATGCACGGCATCGGTCACGGATCGCCAGCCGGCCAGCGCCTCGTCGGTGTACAGGCCCGGCACGTCAGCGTAGCCCTGCCCCTGCTGGGTAATGGCTGTGCCCTCGGTGACGATCAGGCCGGCGCTCGCCCGCTGGGCATAGTATTCGGCCGTCATGGCCGGAGGCACCGCCCGGGGGGAACGGTTTCGCGTCAGCGGGGCCATCACGATCCGGTTGGCCAGTTCCAGGCCGGCCAGGTCAAAAGCGTCGAACAGAGAGGTCATGCGGATTTACCTTGCTTGAAACGCAACGACCCTACTGTACCGCATCTGCCGCGCGGCCGAGTTCGTCACCCGGCCTTGCGGATCGTCAGATTGATCCGCCGGTTGCCCAGCTGCGCGTGGGGCGCGTCGGCCAAGGCCATGACGCCGTGATATCGCAGCCGATCCACGCCGCCCCAGACGGCCACGTCGCCGTGATGCAGCGATATCCGGAAGGCCCGCTCGCCGCGATCGTGGCCGCCGAACAGGAAGACCGCCGTCATGCCCAGGGAGACGGACACGATGGGAGCATTGAAATCGCGCTCGTTCTTGTCCTGATGCAGCGACAGCTTCGTGCCCGGCAGGTATTGGTTGATCAGACAGGCATCCGGCTCGAAGCCCAGGAACCCGGCATCAGCCGCAGCCTGCTGCGCCAGGTGCATGAAACACCCGGGCATGGCGGGCCAGGGGCGGCCGCACAGGGGATCGATTCCGTCATAGCGGTAGCCGCGCCGATCGGACGTCCATCCCAGCGCGCCGCAGTTGGTCGAAGCCACCGCGATGGTCAGACCGCCCGGCGTCACCATCTGGCGAAACGGGGATTGCGCGACGATGGCCTCAACGGCATCCAGCAGTTCAACCGCGCAGGGCGCCGCCTGGCCGCGCAGGACGACAGCCTGCGACCCCAGCCATTCGCGTTCGCCCTCGGCGGGGCTGCCGAACAGGTCCAGCGTCGTCATGTGCAGGCCTCTCAGGATTCCGCCAGCCACGCCTGGAACATCAACACCCCCCACAGACGGTACTGCCAGTTGCGCCGCCCGGACAGGTGTTCGGCCCATTTCTGCCGGATAGGGGCCGGATCGAGAAAACCTTCCTGGCGCAGGCGCGATTCGTCCAGCAGGCTCTCTGCCCAGTCTCGCAAGGGACCGCGCAGCCAATGATCGACGGGCACGCCAAAGCCCATCTTGGGCCGCTCGATCAGTGTCCTGGGCACATGCCGGTACAGCACCTGCCGCAGGAGCCATTTCGCCGAGCCGTCGCGCAGTTTGAGCGACTGAGGAATCCGCCAGGCGAACTCCACGACCCGATGGTCCAGGAAAGGCACGCGGCTTTCCAGGGATACGCCCATGGCCGCGCGATCGACCTTGACCAGGATGTCGTCCGGCAGATACATGAGGGCATCCAGGGCCATCAGGCGCTGCATGGGATCCAGGCCATCCAGGGCCGGCGGCCGGCCGCGCAGGACGGTTTGGGGTTCGCGCCCGCCCAGCACCAGGTCGGCGGGATCCCAACGCGAGATCGATTCCAGATACAGGTCATCCACGCGCCGCGCCGCCAGCATGCCCGCCCCCTGGTGCAGCTTTTCACCCAGGTGGGCACGGCGCAGCGAACCGGGCATCAGCGGGCGCAGAGGCCCCAGCACCGCCTGCCAGGCCGACGGCGGCAAGGCGCGCATGCCGGCAGCCGCCACGCGACGAACTGCATACGGCAGGCGGGCCACTTTGGCCCAGCGCTGACTGTTGCGCAGGTAGCGGCCGTAGCCGGCGAACAGCTCGTCGCCCGCATCGCCCGACAGAGATACCGTCACCTGCCGGCGGGCCAGTTGCGACACCAGAAAGGTCGGAATCTGCGAAGAATCGGCGAAGGGCTCGCAATACAGAGAGGGCAGCCGGGGGATGACGTCCAGCGCCTGCCGGGGCGTGACATACAGTTCGGTATGGTCGGTGCCCAGGTGCCGGGCCACGGCCAGGGCGTGCTCGGCCTCGTTGTAGCCGTCCTCGTGAAAGCCGATGGAAAAGGTTTTCACCGGTCGGCTGGACTGCGCCTGCATCAGCGCCACCACCGTGGACGAATCAATCCCACCCGACAGGAAAGCGCCCAGGGGCACGTCGGCCATCATCTGCTGGCCCACGGCGGACATCAACAGCGCTTCCAGGGCATCGGTCGCCTGTTCGGCGGAGCCGGAAAAAGGCGCGCGCACACCCGCCACCGCCACATCCGCCAGCGACCAGTAGGCCTCGATCTGCGGTTCCCGCCGGCGCTGCGAAACCATCAGCAGGCACCCGGCCGGCAGCTTGAAAATATTGCGGTAGATGGAATGCGGCGCCGGAATGTAGTTGTGGCGCATGAGCAGGCACAGGGCATCACGGTCGATGTCGGCCACACAGCGTGGATGCGCCTTCAGGGCCTTGAGTTCCGAGCCGAACAGAAAGCAGGCGGCGTCCCCCTGCCCCTGCCAACCGTAGTACAGGGGCTTTTCGCCCAGGCGATCCCGCCCCAGGGTCAGGACCCTGTCCTGGCGATCCCAGACCGCAAAGGCGAACATGCCGATGCAGCGTTCCACGGTCGCCCGGATCCCCCAGGCGACGAAACCGGCCAGCAGGGTCTCCGTATCGGAATGGCCCCGCCAGCCGGCAAAGCCCGCTGCGTCCAGTTCGCGCCGCAAGTCCAGGTGATTGTAGATTTCGCCGTTGAAGACCAGCATGTAGCGGCCGCTGGCGCAGGCCATGGGCTGATGACCGGCAGGCGACAGGTCCACGATGGACAGGCGCCGATGGGCCAGGCCGATACCGGCCTCGTCCGCCCAGGCGCCGGCATCATCGGGGCCTCGCGACACGATGGTATCGGTCATGCGTTCCAGAACGACGCGAGCCTGGCCCGTATCGCCGCCCGGCGCACCCTGCAGAAATCCCACCAAACCGCACATCCGGCATTCCCCTTGGTTTTTCGATTCCGATCTTGGTAACCGGCCTGCCCGGCTCATCGGACAGCTATTTTAAGGCGGCCGGGCCCGTACATTGAATCAAGTATGATTCGCAAGATGAACACCCCAGACTTCGCCCCGGCCCCAGAGGCCGTTTCTTTTGCCGAAGACGCCGACAGCAGTTCATTCGAAGGCTATTTCCGCGACCCCGCAGCGGCCGCGGAATCGCCCCTGGCCTGGCGGTTGGGCCAGCGGCTGGCCCTGCTGGACGCTCTGCGCGGGCTGTTCTCGGGCGGCCAGGCGACGGCGCAACTGCGATTGTGGGTATTCCTGGAACTGGCTGCCCTGCCCCAAGGCCGCCTGCAGCGCGACGATCTGAACCAGGCATTTTTCAGCCTCAGGCCCGAGGCGCTCGACGCGACCCTGAAACGCCTGCGCGATCTGAATCTGCTGGTCTGGGATGCCACTGCCCAGGACTACCACCTGTCGCCCCTGGCCCAGCAATTGCAGGGGCTGCTGGCCCCCCTGGTCCGCTCGGCGGACGAGGACGACGAAATGGCGGCCTTGCTGGCCCAGGTGGCCGGCGCTCAGGCGCTGGGCCTGTCCGACCCGGGCCAGATCCAGCACCTGCACGCGCAACTGGCGCGGCGCTACGACGAGTTCGCCGATGTCATCGCCAGCGGCTCGGAAGCCCGGCTGCGGGAAGCCCAGCCCCGTTTCGAGCGCGCATTGCATCTGGTGGAACGGGCCGGCGAGGCCCTGACGGCCTTGATCCGCAGCGACCACGACGATCCGCGCCTGGAACGCGAGGCGCGCGCCTTGGGGCGCGGCCAGGCACGGCTGCTGTCGATGGCCAGTCAGTTCACGCGGGCCCTGCAGCAGGCTGACCGCCAGCGCATCACCCTGGGCACCACCGGCATCACCAGTTCCGACGTCCGTCAATGGCTACAATCCCGGGGCGCCCTGCACGAATTGCTGGGCGACGCCCTGGCCATCAATCCGCAGCCGGTCTTCATCAGCGGCCACGAACTGGTGGACGTCGCCGAAGGCGAGTTCGAGCGCGACCGGCCCGACCCGCAGCGCAGCCAGGGGCTGCCACCGGCGGCGCAGGCAGCGTCAGGCACGCTGGAAACGCTGCGCATGCCACAGGAACTGGAAGACCTGATTGACCAGCTGGCCGACTGGACGGCCGGCGCGACACCCGAAGCGGCCGCCGCCCGCCCCGTGGCCCAGGCCGTGCTGGGCGGGCGCTACGCCCAGGCCGCCTACCGCCTGCAGCTGCTGCCGCTGCTGGGCGACGAACAGGCCAGCACGCTGCAGGGCCTGACGGGCGACCTGGCGCGATCCGCATGGCGCGCGGTCCTGCTGCCCGAGATCGTGGCCGTTCAGGATCCCTGCGTCGCGGCCCTGAGCGCCGGCCACCTCGAACCCGACATTTCGGATGACACTCATGCATGATGCTTTGGACGACGCCGCCTTGCTGGCGGCCGAACTGCTGGCTCGCCGCTGGCTGCCCCGGCAGCACCCGCGCGTGCGCCGCGCCCTGATCGACGCCGACGTCTGGCAGGCCGCCCAGGAACGCCTGGCTCAGGTGGGCCTGCGTCTGGTGGACAACATCCACGCAGACCATGTCACGGTCGCGCTGCTGCGCGGCGCCGAAACGGCCGTCTTCGGCGAAAGCGGCCTGAACGCCAACAACAACGCGCACTTGCCGCGCGATGCAGTGTCGCTGCTGGTGCTGCTGTGGTCGCTGATCGTTCTGCCCAAGCGCGAGCGCCAGGCTGCGCGGGCCGCCACGGACGACAGCGAAACCCAGACCGACATGTTCGCCGCCGAACGCCCCCTGCCCAGCGCCGCCAGCGTCAGCCCCACAGTGTCCTACAAGGCGCTGTTGGCGGATTTCGGTCCGCAACTGGGCCGCAAGACGCGCATGGACGGCAATCTGAAGCGCCTGGAAAACCGTGGTTTCATCACCCGACACGGCGACGACATCGCCGAAGGCCCACTGCTGGACCTGCTGCTGGACTACGACGCGCTCGCGCCGCGCATCCTGGAAGGCGCCCTGAGCGATGTGCTGGCCCGCACCCGGCATCACGCCGACGAAGACGAACCCAAGGACGATCTCTGATGTTCCACCTGCAATCCCTGGAACTGCTGCAGTGGGACTACTGCCAGCGCCTGACCCTGCCTCTGGACGGCGCCATCATCACGGTGGCCGGCCCCAACGGATCGGGCAAGACCACGCTGCTGGATGCCATGCGCACCCTGCTGGGACTGGACTGCTCGGGCGGGCGCAACTACAAGACCTACGCACGCCACGCCAACGCCGACACGACCTGGCTGCGCGCCGTGGTCGACAACCGGCCGCACACGCGCCAGACGTCCAGCCGGCCTTTCGCCCGCAATCTGCTGTACGCCGACCAAGTGACGCTGGCCTGCCGGATCGACCGCAACGGCGGCGACTGGCAGCGCCGCTACCTGATGGCCGACGGCGACGTACCCATCGAAACCCTGATCCAGTCCCCCGACAAGGACTGGCTGGGCATCGAGCATTGGCGCAAGCGCCTGGAAGGCGCCGGGCTGTCGCGGGCCATCGCCCGTGTGCTGGCCCTGGAACAAGGGCAGACCGACCGACTCTGCGAATATTCCCCCAAAGAACTGCTGCGTCTGGTGTTCGACGTGTTCGGTGACCAGGAAGTGCTCGATCGCTACGAAGAGGCCCGTCGCCACCTGCGCGACCAGCAGGCCGAAGTCGAATTGGCCGAACGCGAGCTCGCCCACGTCCGCGCCCAGCTGGCGGAACTGGAGGCCCGCGTCAACCTGTACCGCCAGCACCAACACAAACTGCGCGAACGCGAAACCCTGGTCACCGAAGTCGTCCCGGTACTGGACTGGCACGAAACCCGCAGCGACATCGCCAGCCGCCTGGCCGAACTGCACCGTCAGCGGCTGCATCAGTCCGGACTGCGGCAGCAGCGGTCACAGGATCGGCAGCGCCTGCTGCAGCTGCTGGACGAACGCCAGGCGCTCGACGTGCGCGTGCGCCAGCTGGAACAGGCCAGAAACCAGGCCCTGCTGGATCAACAGCAGGCCCGGGAAGCCGAACGCCCGATCGAAGACTTGGTCCGGCAGGCCGAGGAACTGCAAAAGCTCGCCGCCATCGAGGGCGACAGCGCCCAGTTGGCCGAGCGAGTGCGCGAACTGGAACGACAGAAGGCCGAGCTGAGCGGCCGCTGGCACGCGCTCAGCACACAGCGCAGCCAACTGCAGGCGGACCTGGACGGCTTGCAGGGCCAACAGCAATCGCCAACGCCCCCGGACGTGCAACGATTCCAGCGCTTGCTGCGCCAGCAGAACATTGCGCACCACCTGATGGCCGATGTGATCGACATCACCGATGCGCGGTGGCGGGCCGCAGCCGAAGGCGTGCTGCGGGCGGCGCGCTGGGTGGTCGTCTTGCACACGGCCGGCGACGAAGGTCGGGCCATGGCACTGGCAGAAAAGGAACGCTACCGCCATTACCTGGTGGCCGAGTCGGCTCCCGCCCCCGCGCAACCGCCGCCAGACAGCCTGCTGGCCGTGCTGCGGTTTTCGAATACGGCCCCTGCCTGGCTGCTGCAACAGCTGGCGCAGATCCGGCGTGTGGACAGCACCCAGGACGGAACACGGCAGTCCGGTGAATGGATCACCCCCGATGCCTACTGGCGCGATCGCCGGGGCGGGCGCAGCGTCTGGATCGACCCGGCGCAGCACCAGTTCGGCGCTGCTGCACTCTCGGCCCGCACCGACGCCCTGCGCCAGCAGGTGACGCGCCTGGACCAGCAACTGACCGAACTGGCCCGGCAGGAACAAGCGCTGCGCCGCCAGCTGGACGCCGCACGCCAGGCAGGCCAGGGGCGCCAGGCAGCACAGGAACTGGCCGAACACAGCGAAGCCTTCGAACGTGCCCGCCAGCAATGGCCGGCGCTGAAACAGGTCCGCCTGGCCGCCAGCGAGCACTGGACGGCGCTGGAAGCGGAACTGAAGCAGGCCATCATCACGCAGACCAAGACGGGCGGCCGCTACGACGCGTTGCAGTTGCGCCTGTCCGACGGCGAGCGCGATGCCGAGAGAGCCGAACGCGACTGGCAGGATCGCCGCCAGGAACAGCAGGGTCGCGCCGCCGTATCGCGCCGACAGAAGCACGATTTCCCGACATCCTGGATCACGCCGGACAAGATCCGGTCCCTGCTGGAGCACTACCAGTATGCCCGGCAGGCCAGGTTGCGCTGCGAATCCGTCGAACGCGAACTGCAGGAGGGCCAGTGGGAAACCGATGCGACGGTCGAGGACAAGCAGGTTCTGATGCAGGCCACCGTGGGCGACCAGGAATCACGGCTGTCCACCTGCAAGGCCCGCAACGCGGCCGCCACCACGGCCGTGAGCAACGCCCGCGAACGCTACATCGACGTGCTGCGCACCACCGTGCGCCGCTACCGGCGCAACATCACGGAACTGGGCACGCTGGCCGGCGTCGAAGTCAGCGCCGACATGCCGCACCTGGACAATGACGACACCGTGCTGCGCCAGGCCGAACTGAAGGTCAGCTTCAATTTCGACGGCAAGGGCCGCATCGGCCTGAACGACGGCGAGGCCTCGGGCGGCCAGCAGGTGATCAAGTCCCTGATCCTGCTGGTCGGCCTGCTCAAGGACGACGACATGTCCGGCGGCTTCGTCTTCATCGACGAGCCCTTCGCCCACCTGGACGTGCGCAACATCCAGCTGGTCGGCCACTTCCTGAAATCCACTCGCGCCCAGTACGTGCTGACGACTCCCATCACCCATAACGTGGAAGTCTTCGAGCCGGCCGACATCACGCTGGTGACCAGCAAAAAACCGCCCGACGCCCGCTGGGCGCCGCCCATTGGCGTGCTGCAGCGCCGGGCGGAACCGGTCACATAAGGCGCAGCCCATGAATGCGCCGGACTGGATCGAGACCCTGACCGGGCGGAACCGGCGAGACCTGCGGGCAGCGGCGCCCGCCCCGCAGGCCCTGCCGCTGCTGGACCCGGAGCAGGCGGCACTGCTGCGCTGCTGGGTACGCAGCGACGCCCAGCGGCGCAGCCGCGCAGCCCTGCTGAAGGACGCCGGGCCCAGTGGCATCGAAGGCGCCGAGACCCTGTGCGACCGCCTGCTGGCCGACGGCTGGATCACCCGCAGCGAACGCCTGAAAGGCGGGGCCTGGCATTGGGAGGCCATCGCCTGGCACGACCTGCCGCGCCTGCAGACCCTGTTGGGCGTGGCCGGACCGCGCCAGCGGGCCGAGAACCGTCAAGCGCTGCTGGACCAGGCCCAGGATTGGCTGCATGACCGGCGTGCCGCCATGGGCTCACCGAACTCCGACCTGTTCGATGCCCTGAGACGGGCCCTGACACAATTGGACAGCGAACGCACCTTGTCGTTGGATCGCCTGGCCGGCAGGCTGGCTCTGCTGCGCGCACTGGTGGATTGGCAGGACCAGCAACTGTCCGGAACCCGACGAGACTTCGCCCTGCATGCTGGCGGCGCCACCAAGGCCCTCTCGGCAGCCGACTGGCAATGGCTGGAAGCCGGCTTCGACCTGGAACAGTTACGCGTCAGTCGCTTCGCCCCCATGATCTGGATCGCCGGCGATCTGACCCTATCCTGGGATGCCGGGCAGAGTCTGTCGCTGGGTGCCCTGCACTGCCTGGGCGTGCCCGCCGATGACGTGCTTCAGGCCGCCGCCGTCAGCCCACCGCAGCGCTGGTGGCTGATTGAAAATCGCGCCAGCTTCGAGCGCCAGGCGCGGTGCCTGCCGCCGGGCGTCGCCCTGGTCTGGATGCCAGGCCGCCCGCCGATGGCCTGGATCCATGCCATGACCCACCTGCTGCGCCGGGCGCCGGCCCCCGCCTGGATCAGCGCGGATGCCGACCCGGCGGGCGTGGACATCGCCTGCCAGGTCGGCGCGTCGTGGCAGGCCGCCGGCCTGGACTGGGAGCCCCACCAGATGGGATTGGAGCAATGGGCCGCCACCCCGCAATACTGGCCCCTGAACGACCACGACCGCCAGTTGCTGCAGCGCCTGCTGGCGCGATCCGATCTGCCTGCCGGCCTGCGCGCCCTGTGCGAGGCGATGCAGACCGAAGGGCGTAAAGCGGAACAGGAAGGCTGGATTTAAGCCCATTGTCCAATCGGGCTGCGGATCAATTGTTCACTCTTGGTCGGATAACCATCAATCGTCTTGGCTGGTACCATGATGGCACTCACGCGATCCACACAGACCACGGGTCGCCCCATGCGATAGAGGCTGGAAACTTAACCTATAATTTAGGTTAAATTTATATTATAAGTAGCTGATTATAAATAGTTATTATATGAAATTTGCCACCTGGAACGTCAATTCCCTGAATGTCCGCCTGGGCCACGTCATCGACTGGCTGCAGGCCAACCCTGTTGATGCCCTGTGCCTGCAGGAACTGAAGCTGCCGGACGAAAAATTTCCGCAGGCCGCCTTGCGGGACATCGGCTACCACGCCTGCTGGGCGGGCCAGAAGACCTATAACGGCGTGGCGATCCTCAGCAAGGCTGAACCGATTGACGTGCAGCGCAACATCCCCGGCTATGACGACCCGCAGCAACGGATCATCGCCGCCACCCTGCCCGATGCCCAGGGGCGGCCAGTGCGCGTCATCAGTGCCTACTGCCCCAACGGTCAGGCCGTGGACAGCGACAAATACGTCTACAAGCTGGATTGGTTTGGTGCTTTGCGACGCTGGCTGGACCAGGAAATGGCCACCCACCCTGATTTGACGATCCTGGGGGACTACAACGTGGCCCCGGCGGATGCCGACGTGCACGATCCGGCCGCATGGGCCGGTGGCATTCTGGTGTCCGACCCCGAACGGCAGGCCTTCCAGGACCTGCTGGACCTGGGCCTGCAGGACACCTTCCGGCTGTTCGACCAGCCACCCAAGATCTTCAGCTGGTGGGATTACCGCATGATGTCGTTCCGGCGCAATGCCGGGGTGCGCATCGATCACATCCTGGCGACTTCCGATCTGGCCGCGCGCTGCCTGGGCTGCCAGGTGGACAAAACCCCCCGGGGCTGGGAAAAGCCATCGGATCACGCGCCGGTGGTGGCCGAATTCGGCGTATCCGACCGTCTATAATGAGAGTAAGCGTTAACTACAAAACCACCACCCATGCCGCTCGACAGTCGATTGATCGCCCAGCTTGACCAGGGACTGATCCTGGACATCACCCTGGAAGACCTGCCCTTTCGGGTCTATGTGGCGCAACGCCCGGCCGATGTGGAACAGGTTGCTGACCTGGTCCCGGCCGAACAGTTCCAGGGCGACGGCGACGTGCACGTGGCAGCGATCCACGACGGCGATGACGCCTCCGAACAGATCCAGGACGTCCTGTTCAACCTGAATCCGGGCGACGCCATCGTTTTCCTGTGCACGGGATCGCAGGCCTATGCCGACGCGCTGGCAGAACTGGGCCAGGCGCCCGACTCCGATGCGGCAACCGATGGGGGGCAGCAATGACGGCGCAAACCCATCCGCCCCACGCCGGCAACATCTTCATGGTGGTCGCCCCCAGCGGCGCCGGAAAGTCCAGCCTGGTCAACGCGCTGCTGGCCCAGGATGACACCCTGGCACTGTCGGTGTCCTGCACGACTCGCGATCCTCGGCCTGGCGAACGCGACCAGAAACACTACCGTTTCGTATCGGTGGATACCTTCCAGGCCCTGCGCGATCGTGGCGACATGCTGGAATGGGCGGAAGTCCACGGGCATTTCTACGGCACGCCACGCGACCGGGTCGCCCAGGCCATCGCTGGTGGCACCGACATCATCCTGGAGATCGATTGGCAGGGCGCACGCCAGGTGCGCCAGCACTATCCCCAGGCCATCGGCATCTTCATCCTGCCGCCTTCGATCGAAGCCTTGGAAACCCGACTGAACAAACGCGGCCAGGATGCACCCCAGGTCATCGCCCGCCGCCTGCTGGCGGCCGGCGGTGAAATGGCGCATGCGTCGGACTGCGAATATGTTATTATTAATCAAGACTTTAGCGTCGCATCACAGCAATTGCAGGCCATCGTCACGGCCGCTCGCCTGCGCTATGTGACGCAATCCATCCGCCACGCCGACCTGTTCATGCAGCTCGGCATCCGCAAACCTCTCGCCAACGCTAGCTGATCAGGAATCCTATGGCCCGCATCACCGTCGAAGACTGCCTCGAGCAAATCCCCAACCGCTTTGATCTGACTCTGGCGGCCACTTATCGTGCCCGCGAACTGGCCCAGGGCCACGAATCGCGCATCCAGAGCCACAACAAACCCACCGTGACCGCATTGCGCGAAATCGCCCAGAGCCAGGTCGGCACTGAAATGCTGCGCAAGGTCCCGACCTGATCCGATAAGGCAGGCTCATGGCGTTTTCAGGCATTCGCGGCGCATCATCCGGCTTATTGGCGGTTCTCCGCAAAGGCCCCAGACTGCGCCGGCGAAAACCCCATAACGCCCCGGCCTCCCTGCCCGCTGCCGCGCCCAGCCCGATCGCCTCGCTGGCAGGCCTGCAGCAGATCATCTCCGGCTACCTCTCGCCACGCGATATCGAACGCGTGCGCGAAGCCTACCGCTTTGCGGACAACGCCCACCTGGGGCAGTTCCGCGAAAGCGGCGAACCCTACATTTCCCACCCCATCGCCGTCACGGAAATCTGCGCAGGCTGGAAGCTCGACGCCGACTCCTTGATGGCGGCGCTGCTGCACGACGTCATCGAAGACCAGGGGGTCGCCAAACAGGAACTGGCCGAGAAATTCGGCCCCGACGTCGCCGATATCGTCGACGGCCTGACCAAGCTGGAACGCCTGGAATACGCGACGAAGGCCGAACAGCAGGCAGAATCCTTCCGCAAGATGCTGCTGGCCATGGCGCGCGACGTGCGCGTCATCCTGATCAAGCTCGCCGACCGGCTGCACAATATGCGCACGCTGGACGCCGTGGTGCCGGACAAACGCCGCCGGGTCGCCCGCGAGACCCTGGACATCTACACGCCCATCGCCCATCGACTGGGCCTCAATGCCCTGTTTCGCGAACTGCAGGACCGCTGCTTCAAGGCCATGTACCCGAACCGCTACGACGTTCTGTACAAGGCCATGATGGCGGCACGCGGCAATCGCCGCGAGGTCATCACGAAGATCGCCGAATCCGTGCGTACGGCACTGCCCGCCGCCGGTCTGGACGCCGAGGTCAGCGGGCGCGAAAAATCCCTGTACGGCATCTACAAAAAGATGGTCGAACAGAAGAAATCATTTTCCGACGTGCTCGACATCTACGGCTTTCGCGTCGTGGTCCACACCCTGCCCGAATGCTATCTGGCCCTGGGCACCCTGCATCAGCTCTACCGGCCGGTTCCCGGCAAATTCAAGGACTACATCGCCATCCCCAAGATCAATGGCTACCAGTCCCTGCACACCACCCTGATCGGCCCCTACGGCACGCCGGTCGAATTCCAGTTCCGCACCCGCGACATGGACCACGTGGCCGAGGAAGGCGTGGCATCCCATTGGCTCTACAAGGAACAGGGCACATCGCTGAACGACTTGCAGAAACGCACCCACCAGTGGCTGCAGTCCCTGCTCGACATCCAGAGCCAGACAGGCGATTCCGGCGAGTTCCTGGAACACGTCAAGGTCGATCTCTTCCCCGACGCGGTATACGTGTTCACGCCCCAGGGGAAAATCCTGTCGCTGCCGCGAGGCGCCACACCAGTGGACTTCGCCTACGCCATCCACACCGACGTGGGCAACCATGCCGTCGCCTGCAAGATCAACGGCGATTTCTCACCGCTGCGCACGGAACTGCACAGCGGCGATGCCGTCGAGATCATGACGTCAGCCGCCTCGCGGCCCAGCGCCCAGTGGCTGAATTACGTGCGCACCGGGCGGGCTCGATCCGAAATCCGCCACTATCTGCGCACCGAGCGCTACGAGGAATCCATCGCCTTTGGCCGCCGCTTGCTGAACCAGGCCTTCGACCAGTTGGGCATCGCCTACCCGAAGGACGACGATCCTCAGTGGGAACGCCTGGCCAAAGGCTCCGGCGGGGCATCGCGCATCGAAATCCTGGCCGACATCGGCCTGGGCAAACGCCTTGCCGCCGTCGTGGCGCGGCGCTTTGCCCCCGAAAACGCCATGCTGGAAACCACAGCCATGGCCGTGGACGAATTCAACGCAGTCAGCGGCGCCCCCATCGTCATCCACGGTAACGAGGGCCAGGCCGTGCAGCTGGCGCCATGCTGCGGGCCACTGCCGGGCGATGCCATCATCGGCGGCATTCGCCTGGGCCATGGCCTGGTCGTGCACATGAGCGACTGCCCGGTCGCGCAACGCCAGCAGGCAAAAGAGCCCGAGCGCTGGATTCCGGTCGTCTGGGATGCCACCACGGCCCGCCACCTGAGCACCCGTCTGGACATCACCGTCCTGAACGAGCGCGGCGTGCTGGGCCGCCTGGCGGCGGAAGTCACGGAAGCCGATTCCAACATCACGCAACTGACCATGCCCGACGAGGCCGCCGCCACCGCGCTGCTGCACCTCACCGTCCAGGTCGACAGCCGCAAACACCTGGCCCAGGTGATCCGCGCCATCCGGCACGTCCCTCAGGTCCAGAAGATCGTGCGGGCGAAAGGATAATTCCAGACTAAAAAAGGTTCACTGCGGACCTTTTCTGCCGGAATTATCGGAGCGCCTTGCAAGGCGCGACGTGGGGAGATGCCACAATCCAAGACAGGTCCCTGCGGACCATAATGCGCCTATAGAATCCGAGTCGCCTGCAGGCGACGGGGTGGAGAGATGCCTCTGCCCAAGAAGGCCTCTGAGACATCCCTGGCCGAAGGATGACAAGAGCGGCCTGCAAGGGCCGCTCTTGTCATCAATTGCTGCTGCTGTCGCCCTTCTCGATCAGCTGATGACCTTCTTCGGTGATCTTCACCTTCAGGGATTTCCGCAGATCGACCACCAGGGCCTGTTCTTCCACACCGCCCCAGATCTGTGCCAACTGCGTCCCCAGGCCATCCAGCGCAGGCTTATCGGTACTGCCCGGCTTGACCTGATCCAGCTGCACGATGGCATAGGCATCCGGCAGCGACACGCCGCCATACGCCGGCAAGTTCTGGTGCGGCACCCCGAAGGCCGCATCCATCACGGCCTTGCTCAGGCCGGCCGGATCCAGGCGGCTGATGGTGACGGGGTCCTGGAAACCTTCCGACGAGGACTGCTGTTTCAGCGACGCCAGGACCTTTTCGCCTGCGGCCACTGCAGCCGCCTGCGCACGTTCGGCCAGCAAGAGCGTCCGGATGTGCGCCTGTTCCTTGTCCAGGTCGGGCACATGAGCCGGCGTCACGGCATTCGCCCGCACCACGATCATGGTGTCGGGGGAAATCTCGATCACGCCGGAATTCTGCTTGTCGGTCAGCACCTGGCGGCTGAACAGAGCCTGGCGCACTCGCACATCGCCCAGGATGGCAGCGTCCTTGGATTTGGCAGCCGCATCGGGGCCGGCCTCGTCGGCCGTCAGCAGGCGATCACGGGCAATCCCCTGGACCTGGCGCACCTGCAGGCCCAGTTCCTTGGCGGCGGGCTCCAGGCTGTTCGCATTGTCGTACACCAGGCTGGTGAGCTTGGTGGCCATGTCGGCGAAACGGTCAGCGGCCAGCTGGCGACGGACTTCGGCTTCGACCTTGCTCCGAGCCTCGTCGAAGGTCTCGCCCTTTTCGGGCTGAACCTGGTTGGCGATGAAAACGTGATAGCCGTCCGGGCCCTTGACCGGGTCGGAGATTTCACCCTGCTTCAGCGCGAAGATGGCCTGTTCCATGGGCAAGGGCAAGGTGCCGCGCTGAATCCAGCCCAGCGTGCCGCCGTCCCGGGCCGTCCCGGCGTCCTGGGACTCCTTGCGAGCCAGTTCGGCGAACTGCTGCGGTTCCGTCCGGGCGCGGCGACTGACTTCCTGGGCGTTCGCCAGGGCCGCCTTTGCGGCCTCGTCCGAGGCGCCGGCCGGCAATTTGATCAGGATATGGCTGACATTCACCCGGGCAGGCACCACATAACGGGTCTTGTTCTGCTCGTAGTAGTCCTTCAGCTGGGCTTCGCTGACGGCCGGCACACTGGCCACGGCGGCAGCTTCGTCCAGCACCAGATAGTCGGCGGCCACCTGTTCGGGCAGGCGCAGATCGTCCTGGTGCGCGTCGTACCAGGCCTTGATGTCCTGGGGTTCGATAGCCACGTCCTTGGTGTAGTCCTTGGCCTGGAAGACGCGCAGGCGCACGGTGCGTTCCTCGGTCAGGGCGCGCTTCAGGCTGTCCAGCACGGGTTGCGGCAAGGCGGCAGTATCACGCACCGGGCCCAGCACCGTATCCAGCGCCAGTTCGGCCCGCTGGCTGGCTTCGAAATCCCGGGGGCTCATGCCGATGGACGCCAGAACCTCGTGGTAGCGGTCGGCGGAAAACTGGCCGTCTACCTGCACCTGAGGCATGGCGGCGATTGCGCGGCGCAAAGAGTTGTCCGACACGCTGAAGTGTTCCTGGGTGGCCACCGCAATCTGGACCTTGCGATCGATCAGTTGGTCCAGCAGCGCCTGGCGGGCCTGCGGGTTGTCCAGCAGCGCCGGGTCAAAGCGGCCCTGGCTGCTTTCCTGCATCTGCTGCAGTTGATTGCGCTGGGCCTGGGTGAATTCCTGCTTGGTCACGGAAAGCTTGCCGATCTCGGCCACGGCCGGATCAGCCGTCACGAAGGAATAGCCGCTGATGCCAAGAAACACGAAAGACGGCACCACCAGGATCAGGAGGATCAACTGCATCAAGCGCTGGTGCGTGCGTATGAAATCAAACATGGGCGAAGGTCCTGCAAAGGATGACGGCCGACGAGACCGGCACCATCCGGAACAAAAAAGGCGAACACCGTCGCCCCAACTGGCTGGCCGAAATCGACCACCTGAAATGTCACGCAGTTTAACACTGTGATGCCCAGGCTGTGCAGGCGGCCCGGCCGGGCCGGCCGTCAGCCGGACGCCCGCTCAGGCCAAGCATATCTTCAGGCTGCAGGTCAACCCGGCAAGCCGCTAAAATGGACAGGTTTCCCCATTCATCCGGATCCTCATGACGACACCGCATCCCGCCTGGTCCTGGCCTGCCTTCATTGCCCACCGGGGCGGTGGCCGTCTGGCACCCGAAAACACGCTGGCCGCCATGCGCACGGGTGTGGCCCACGGATTCCGGATGGCCGAATACGACGTCAAGCTCAGCCAGGACGGCGTCCCCTTCCTGCTGCATGACGACGACATCGACCGCACATCGGACGGGCACGGCCTGGCCAGCGCGCTGGATTGGAAGGCCCTGGCCGACCATGATTTCGGCGCCTGGCACAGCCGCGACTTCACCGGCGAGCCCGCCCCCACACTGCTGTCCGTCGCCCGCTACACGCAGGCATGCGTGATGCACAGCAACATCGAAATCAAGCCCACTACAGGGTACGAACACGACACCGGCATCGCAGTGGCCCGGGCCGCCGCCCGACTGTGGGCGGGCGCTGTCCTGCCGCCACTGTTGTCGTCCTTTTCCGAAACGGCCCTGGAAGCCGCCCGCACGGCAGCCCCGGAACTGCCCCGCGCCCTGCTCATCGAAGGCCCGGTGCCGTCCGACTGGCGGGCCCGCCAGACAGGCCTGGGCTGCATCGGCTTGAACATCGACACTGCATACGCTGACCGTGCCGTGGTGCGTGACATCCTGGATCAGGGCGCCACCCTGTCCATCTGGACCGTCAACGACCCGGACCGCGCCCGCGAACTGCTGTCCTGGGGCTGCCACGCGGTCTTCACGGACGCGCTCGACAGCGTCAACCCTCAGGCCCTGGGCCTGAACCCCTAGGCCGCCCCATGTTCAGCTACCGTCACGCCTTCCATGCCGGCAATCACGCCGACGTCCTGAAACACGCCATCCTGGTGCAGGTCCTGGATTACTTCAATCGCAAGGACAACCCCTACTGGGTGATCGACACCCATGCCGGGGCCGGGCTGTATGCGCTGGACGGCGACTGGGCCGGCCAAAGCGGCGAAGTCACCGAAGGCCTGGATCGCCTGCTGGGCGCCACCCAGCCACCCGCATTGATCGAGCGCTACCTGCACGTCATCCAGGACTTCAATCCCGACGGCGTGGCCAATCTGTATCCGGGCTCTCCCTGCCTGGCGCTGCATGCCATGCGCCCCGACGACCGCCTGCGTCTGTTCGAACTGCACCCCACCGAAGGACAGGTACTGGAAGACACGCTGCGCCAGCAGATGCGCGCCTCGCGCCGCCAGGTGGCGGTGGCCCGCGAAGACGGCTTTGCCGGCCTGAAGCGCCTGCTGCCGCCACCGCCCCGGCGCGGGCTGATCCTGATCGATCCGTCCTACGAAAACAAGCAGGACTACCGGCACGTGCTGCAGGCGTTGAAAGACGGGCTGCAGCGCTTTGCCCAGGGATGCTTCGTCATCTGGTACCCGCTGGTGCAACGCGTCCAGGCCCACGAAATGGTGCGTGCGCTGGAACGCCTGCCGGTAGACTGGCTGAACGCCAGCCTGACGATCCGCAAACCCTCGGCAGACGGCTTGGGCATGCACGGCAGCGGCATGTTCGTCGTGAATCCGCCCTGGACGCTGGAAGCCGAACTGCGCGCAGCCCTGCCCTGGCTGCAGGCGACCCTGGGGCAGGACGAGCAGGCGAAATTCAGCCTGACTCGCCCGACTCAGGCCCGACCGGGCAAAGAGGCCGAGCAGGACGAATCAGATTTCCGCGAGCCGCCGCCCGCCCGGCACGCGCTACCGCGTCAGAAACGCTCGCCTTCGCGCAGATAGCGCCACTGTCCCAGCGGCAGGTCGCCCAGTACGACCTGCCCCATGCGCACGCGTTTCAGGCCCACGACTTTCAGCCCGACCTGTTCGCACATGCGGCGGATCTGCCGTTTGCGGCCCTCGTTCAGGATGAAATGCAGCTGGTCTTCGTTCTGCCAGCGTACCTTGGCCGGGCGCAGCGCCTGGCCATCGAGCATCAGGCCGTGATTCAGCAGCGCCAGGCCGCCAGACGACAGCCGGCCGTCGACCCGCACCAGGTATTCCTTTTCGAGGCCGGAATCATCGCCGATCAGCTGGCGGGCAATGCGTCCGTCTTGCGTCAGCACCAGCAGCCCCTGGGAGTCGATATCCAGGCGCCCTGCGGGTGCCAGGCCACGCACGTGCGCCGGGTCAAAGGCCCGACGGCTCTGCCCGGCATGAAACTGGGTATCCGCCCGCACCAGGGACGCCGCCAGGCGATAGCCATGGTCGGCCTGGTGCGACACGTAGCCTACGGGCTTGTTCAGGATGATCGTGACCTTGTCGGTCTGGCGTCGCGTCGCCTGCCGTTCCAGCGAGATGCGGGCATTGGGCCAGGCCTTGGTGCCCAGTTCGCGCACGATCTGGCCATCCACACGGACCCAGCCGCGTTCGATGTAGGCATCGGCTTCGCGGCGCGAACACAGGCCGCGCTGGGCCATCAATTTTGAAATTCGGACAGGTTCCATGATGGAGCGCATTGTAGCGTTCACCAAGCCACCGTGTCGCCCAGGGCACCACTGCCGCCCAGCCGGGCGCTACAGGGCCTCGACGCCGGTTTCCCCGGTACGGATGCGAATGGCCTGTTCGACCGGCGTGACGAAGATCTTGCCGTCGCCGATCTTGCCGGTGCGTGCCGCGCGGATGATCGCCTCGATCACCCCATCGGTCTGATCCGCCGCCACCACCACGTCGATACGGATCTTGGGCAGGAAATCCACGACGTATTCAGCCCCGCGATACAGTTCCGTGTGGCCCTTCTGCCGCCCAAAGCCCTTGACCTCGGTCACGGTCAGGCCGTTCACCCCGAGTTCGGACAGGGCTTCTCGCACTTCGTCCAGTTTGAAAGGCTTGACGATGGCTGTGATCTGCTTCATGTCGGGTTGCGCCATGATCTCCGGTATCCGCTGAAAAGCTTTTAATATAGCGCAGGTCATGCCTCATTTATAATTTCCGCACTATGTCCAATACCCCATCCGCACACAATCAATTCGACAACAAATCCCAGGCGTGGTCGGCGCGGTTCTCCGAACCCGTCTCCGATCTGGTGAAACGTTACACGGCTTCGGTCAACTTCGACCAGCGCATGGCCGCCTTCGACATCCAGGGTTCTCTGGCGCATGCCGACATGCTGGCGGCCGTGGGCGTCATCGGCGCGGCCGACCTGGCCGACATCCAGCGCGGCATGGCGCAGATCCTGCAGGAAATCCAGGACGGCCAGTTCCAGTGGTCGCTGGACCTCGAAGACGTGCACCTGAACATCGAAAAGCGCCTGGTGGAATTGATCGGCGACGCCGGCAAGCGCCTGCACACTGGGCGTTCGCGCAACGACCAGGTCGCGACCGACATCCGCCTGTGGCTGCGCCACGAAATCGACCTGGCCATTGATCTCCTGGGCCAGTTGCGCGTCCGCCTGGCCACGCTGGCGCTGGAACACGCCAGCACCATCCTGCCCGGGTTCACGCACCTGCAGGTGGCCCAACCCGTCACCTTCGGCCACCATTTGCTGGCCTATGCGGAAATGTTCGGCCGCGATGCCGAACGCCTGGCCGACTGCCGCCGACGCACCAACCGCCTGCCGCTGGGCGCCGCCGCCCTGGCGGGCACCAGCTATCCCATCGACCGCGAACGGGTCGCCAAGACCCTGGGCTTTGACGAGGTCTGCCGCAATTCACTGGACGCCGTGTCCGACCGCGATTTCGCCATCGAATTCTGCGCCGCGGCATCGCTGATCATGACGCACATCTCGCGCTTGTCCGAGGAACTGGTCCTGTGGATGAGTCCACGTGTCGGTTTCATCGACCTGGCCGACCGCTTCTGCACCGGCAGTTCCATCATGCCGCAGAAAAAGAACCCCGACGTGCCCGAACTGGCCCGAGGCAAGACCGGCCGCGTGCACGGCCACTTGATGGCACTGCTGGTCCTGATGAAAGGCCAGCCGCTGGCCTACAACAAGGACAACCAGGAAGACAAGGAAGGCCTGTTCGACACGGCCGACACCATTCGCGACACGCTGACCCTCTTCGCCGACATGATGGGCGGGGTGCGGGTCAAGCCCGACGCCATGCGCGCCGCCGCCCTGCAGGGCTACGCCACCGCCACCGACCTGGCCGACTACCTGGTCAAGCGCGGCGTGCCCTTCCGCGACGCCCACGAAACCGTGGCGCTGGCGGTACGTGCCTGCGAACAGCGCGGCTGCGATCTGGCCGACCTGTCCCTGGACGAACTGCGCGCCTTCCATGCCGACATCCAGGACGACGTCTTCCAGGTGCTGACGCTGGAAGGCTCGGTCGCGGCCCGCAAGCACATCGGCGGCACCGCCCCCGAACGCGTTCGTATCGAGGCGCAACGGATATTGGATAAGTCTGGGCATGGATCAGTCCCTGCGGACTGATCCATGCCTGACGAATCGGAGCGGCCTGCAGGCCGCGACGTGGAGAGATGCTCCGGCTTGAGACCGGGGCACTTCATCCAGTCGCCCTTGATGACGCTAGGCCACCGGCACGGCCAGGTCCGTGCCCAGCGCTTCACGCTCGTCAAAGACGAAACAGCTGCCCTCGAACCCAGGGCCGCCGGTTTCCTCGAAATACTTGAGGATGCCGCCTTCCAGCTGATAGACATGGGTCAGGCCTTCCTCGGCCATGAAAATCGCGGCTTTCTCGCAGCGGATGCCGCCGGTGCAGAAACTGACCACCGTCTTGCCTGCCAGTTCAGCGCGATGCGTCCGCACTGCAGCGGGAAATTCTGAAAATTTGCTCAGCCGCCAGTCGATGGCATCGGTGAACGTGCCTGCATCCACCTCGAAACCATTGCGGGTGTCCAGCATCACGACTTCACGCCCTTCATCATCCAGGCCCTGCTCCAGCCAGCGCGCCAGGGTGGACGCATCCACCGCCGGCGCCCGCCCGGCTTCAGGCCGGATCGCCGGATGGTTCATGCGGATGATTTCACGCTTGATCCTGACCCGGGTGCGCCGGAACGGCACGGCATCGGAATAACTGTACTTGGCCTGCAGGGGCGCGAAGCGGGCATCCGCGCGCAGCCAGCCCAGGAACGCCTCGATGTCGTCCTGGCCGCCCGCCAGGAACGCATTGATGCCTTCCGGCGCGAGCAGCACCGTGCCTTTCAAGTCCAGCGCCAGGGTCCGGGCCAGGATGCGCTCACGCAGATCCGGCAGATCGTCCAGGGAAACGAACAGGTAGGCGGCAATGTTGGTGATGGGTGGCATGACGGCGGTCGGACAATGGATCAGGCCGCATTTTAGAGGCAATGCGTCGATGCAGCCTGCCCTCCCACACGCCTTCGTCACTGGTGGCCCCCTGCCAGACGATGGCCAGCCGCAGCCGGGGCGGCTGCGCTACCCGTCACGACGTCCGCGCCCCGCCGGCGTACCCAGCCCCAGCAACGCCACTGCAGCGAATGCCGCGCCGGTCAGGAACGTCGCCGAGGGCCCCCAGAATTGCCACAGCCAGCCGGCCAGGACGCTGGCCAGCAGCATGCACACGCCGCTGGCCAGGTTGAAGATGCCGAAGGCCGTGCCCTTCATGCCCGCCGGCGTCGTGTCCGCCACCATGGCGGACAGGATCCCCTGGCTGAACCCCATGTGCAGCCCCCAAAGCGCCGCGCCGGCCAGCAGCGACCCGACGCCGCCGGCCTTGACCGCCAGGGCCAGGTCCGCCAGCACCAGCAGGACCAGGCCGGCCGCCAGGACGGCGGAGCGCGGCACACGGTCCGATAGCCAGCCTGCCGGATAGGCGGACAAAGTGAAGAAGAGCGACATCACGATCAGCACGATGGGCGCCCAGGAGGCGCTCAGGCCCATGTCTTCTCCGCGCAGGATCAGGAACGCCTCGCTGAAGCGCGCCAGCGTAAACACCGCACCGATCGCCACCACCCGCCAGTAGGCGGCGCCGAAGTCGCGCGCCGCACGCCAGCGGATGGGCGAGCGAAACGGCTTCGTCCCATCCCGGTCCCCGCGCGTTTCGCGCACCCCCCAGAGCAGCAGCCCCATGGCGACGACGCCCGGCGCCACGGCGAACCACAGGACGTGCCGGATATCCGCGAAGACCAGCATCAAGACGACCGCCATCGCCGGCCCCAGGACCGCGCCCACGGTGTCCATGGACTGGCGCAGCCCGAAGGCCGCGCCGCGGATTTCCGGCGGCGTGACGTCGGCCACCAGGGCGTCGCGCGGCGCGCCCCGGATGCCCTTGCCGATCCGGTCGATGAAACGCGCGGCGAAGACCATGTCCACCGTCTGCGCCAGGGGAAACAAGGGTTTGCTGAGAGTTGCCAGGCCATAGCCCGCCAGCAACAGGGCCTTGCGGCGCCCCAGAAAATCGCTGATGGCGCCGGAAAAGACCTTGACGATCATGGCCGTGGCCTCGGCCACGCCCTCGATCACCCCCACTGTCAGCACGCTGGCCCCCAGGCCCGAGACCAGGAAGATCGGCAGCAGGCTGTGGATCAGTTCGGAAGACAGATCCATGAACAGGCTGACCAGGCCCAGCATCCAGACGGTGCGGGGAATGACGCGCTTTCCGCTCATATCCAAAACGGAATTCCCAGAGCGCATGCGACTTCCTTCAGGGTTCAAAGACCGCGATCGATTCCACGTGCGCCGTGTGCGGGAACATATTGACCGCGCCTGCGGCCTTCAGTGTCCATCCGCCCACATGGCACAGCATCCCGGCGTCGCGCGCCAGGGTGGCGGGATTGCACGATACGTAGACGACCCGACGCGGGCGCTCGTCGGGCGCGAGTTCCGCCAGGGCCTGCGCCACGGCCAGGGCGCCCTCGCGCGGGGGGTCGATCAGCATGCGATCGAAATGCCCCAGGCCGCGCAGCCAGCCGGCATCGACCTCGAACAGATTCAATTCGGCAAACTCGGTCCGCTCAGCCAGGCCCTGGCGTGCGGCGTCTTCGCGGGCGCGAGCGACCAGTGTGGCGCTGCCCTCGATGCCCACCACCGCGCGGCTGCGCGTGGCCAGCGGCAGACTGAAATTGCCCAGGCCGCAGAACAGATCCGCCACGCGGTCGTCGGGCTGAATGCCCAGCAGGTCCAGGGCCCGCGCGATCAGGACCTGGTTGATGTGCGGATTGACCTGGGTGAAGTCGGCGGGCTTGTAGTGCATGCGCAGGCCGTAGGCCGGCAGCGCATAGGCCAGCGCATCGGCCCGGGCCGGGTCCAGGGGATGGGCGGTGTCCGGCCCCTTGGGTTGCAACCACCAGTCGATGGCGTGCCGTTGGCCGAACTCGCGCAGGCGGTCCAGATCGGCCGGCGTCAGCGGTTCCAGGTGCCGCAGGCAGAAGACGGTGGCTGCGTCGCCCACGGCCACCTCGATCTGCGGCATGCGATGGGGCTGCGACAGGCTGCCGATCAGTTCGCGCAAAGGCATCAGCAGAGCCGATACGTGCGGCGGCAGTACCAGGCAGGACTGCATGTCGGCCACATAGCTGCTGCCGCGCTCGCGGAATCCGACCAGCACGCCGCCTTTTTTCTGCACCAGCCGCACGGACAGGCGGGCGCGATGGCGGTAGCCCAAGGTCGGCCCCTGCAGCGCGGGCAGGATCTGCAGCGGACGGACCTTGCCGATGTGCTCCAGCGCGTCTTCCAGGGAACGCTGTTTGACGGCGATCTGTGCGGCCGGTTCCAGGTGCTGCATGGCGCAGCCCCCGCAGACTCCGAAATGCGGGCACGGAGGCCGAGCGCGTTGTGAGGAAGGCTTCAGGACGCGTTCGACCTTGGCCTTGTCGTAAGACGGCTTGCGCCGCTTCACGCGGGCCAGGATCCGCTCGCCGGGCAGAGCGCCCTCGACGAAGACGACCTTGCCTTCGTGATGGGCGATTCCCTGCCCCTCGAGATCCAGCGATTCGATATCCAGGGGGTACACAATGGGTTCAGGCATGATTCCAGGCGGAGAGGAATTCCTTCCAGTGCGGTGCGTCGATGGCGGCCAGGGTGTCGCGCACCAGGTCGATTTCGGCGGCATAGGACGTGGCGTCCAGATCGCCCTTGATCAGGCGATACCGACAATAGACCAGCCAGGTGTTGACCACGTCGGTTTCACAGTAGTTGCGTACGTGGTCGCGGTCGCCCGCATGCCAGGTCTGCCAGACCTGGCCACCGTCCATGTCGAGCTTGCCGGGAAAGCCGCAGAGCTTGGCCAACTGATCCAGGGGAGCGTTGGCGCGGCCATTGAACTTCGCCAGCACATCCATCAGATCGACGTGGCGCGTGTGATAGCGGTTCAGGTAGTTGTTGAAGCGGAAATCGCGATCGTCCTCGCCGGTGTCCCAGTAGCGCGGGGCGGCCACGCCATGGATCAGGCTGCGGTAGTGCAGCACCGGCAGATCGAAGCCGGAGCCGTTCCAACTGACCAGCGTGGGGGTGTAGTGGCCGATCGTCTTGAAGAAGCCGGCAATCAGGGTGGATTCCGGATCGTCGGCCTGGCCGATGGTGCGCACGCGAAACCCTTGGTCATCGCGAAAGGCGCAGCCGATCACTGCCACCTGCTGCAGATGCAAGGGCAGGAAATCGTTGCCATGCGTCTCCCGGCGCTGGGCCAATGCGGATTCGATCAGCTCGGCATCCGACAGATCGGCCCACTGGGGATTCAGGCGCCGCAGCCCCGCCGCGTCTGGAATGGTTTCCAGGTCGAAGACCAGGGTGGGCGTCATCGAGCAGGCAGATAGGACAAGGGATTGACCGGCGTGCCCCGGCGGCGGATCTCGAAATGCAGGCGTGGCGAGGTGGTGTCGGACTGGCCGATCGTGGCGATCTTGGCGCCTTTCTTGACGATCTCGCCGGTCTTGACCAGCAGCGACTGGTTATGCGCATAGGCAGTGATGAAACCGTCGCTGTGGCCCAGCAGGATCAGGTTGCCCAGTCCTCGAACCCCGTTGCCGGCGTACATGACCTTGCCAGCGGCGGCGGCGGTCACCGGCGCCCCGATGGCGCCTTCGATGTCGATGCCCTTGGTGGTGTTGTTGAACCCCTGGATGATCTTGCCGCCCGCGGGCCAGCCCCAGCTGACCAGGCCGGCATCGCTGGCGCGGGAAGCCGTGGTGTCCACGGGGGCTGGCGCGCCGGTAGCCTCGGGCGTAGTGGAGGCCGCGCCGCCGGCAGGCTTGGTCTGCACCGGCGTGGCCACTGCCGTGGACGAGCCCGACGGCTGAGGCGTGTTGGCGTCCAGGCGCAGGACCTGGCCGATCGCCAGCTGGGTGGGGTTGGAAATATTGTTCAACTGGGCCAGGCGGGACACTTCCATGCCATGGTCCTGGGCGATCTTGTAGAGCGTGTCACCCGCACGCACCACGTAGGTGCCGCGCGCAGCCGCCTGCGCCCCGGAGGCCGCAGAGGCGTTGGAATGGTCCGCAACCGGGGCCCGCTGAGAGCGCGAGGCGCATCCGGCCAGGGCGACCGCCGACAGGACGGCGGCCAAAATCATCATGCGCCCGGTGCGCGGCGGTTGGGTGAACGGAGCATCTGTCACCAGCGTCCCATCGAGCATATGGTTCTCCTACTTAGGTCTGCGTGCCAGGACGCAGCGGTACGAATCGGACGTCTTCGAGTTCCACCCGATGCCAGGAAGAAGGACCGGTGCGCTCGAAGAGAATCAGTCTCTGGTGCGTCGAGCCCTCGGGGGCGATCAATCGCGCACCGATAGCCAGCTGATGCAGCAGGACTTCAGGGATTTTAACGCCCGCAGCCGCCACGACAATGCCATCGAAGGGCGCCCGGTGTTCCAGCCCTTGCATGCCATCGCCAAAGGACAGGCGCACCCGCCCCCGGGAACGCCCTTGGGACAGGTTCAGGCGCGCCTGGTCGTAGAGCCCGCGAATGCGCTCCACGGCGTAGACCTCGGGCACGAACTGCGCCAGCACCGCAGCCTGATAGCCGCAGCCGGCGCCGATTTCCAGCACCCGCTGGGGGTCCCGACCCTCGCACATGACGGCCAGCATATAAGCCACCACCCAGGGCTGCGAGATCGTCTGCCCGTAGCCGATGGGCAAGGCGGCGTCTTCGTATGCGCGGCTGGCCAGTCCCTGGTCGACGAAATCGTGGCGCGGCACCGTCTGCATGGCCGCCAGCACCCGATCATCGGTAATGCCCTGCTCGCGCAGCCTGCGCACCATCTGGGTGCGCAGGCGATCCGAATTCAGGCCCAGGTTGGCAGGCAGCGCGGATGCAAGGGCGGCGCCACCCTGGGCAGGCGCATGCGGCCCCAGGATGCGGGTATTGCTGTTGGCCACGGAATAACCCGGCCCCAGCGCGGAACTGCGCACCGGGCTGCGGGCGATCCGGAAAGACCGGTCCAGCGGATGGCGCGGTTTGTTCATCGATCGCCCACCCAATGGGCCACTGCCTGGGTCTGAGTATGATCGGTCAGATCCAGGCGCAACGGCGTGAGCGACACCGCCTGCGAGGCGATGGCGCCGAAATCCGTGTCGGGTCCGCCATCCAGGGCCGTGCCGACCGGCCCGATCCAGTACACCGCATCGCCATACGGAGTCGTGCTGCGGATGACCGGTTCGGAAGGGTGCCGGCGCCCGAGGCGCGTGGCCCGAAAGCCCGACAGCTGCCGATACGGCACAGCCGGGATGTTGACGTTGAGCAACAGGGGATTCTGCCAGGGCTGGTCGCGAAACCGCGTCACCAGTTCAAGCGCGACCTGGACGGCGGTATCCAGGTGCTTCCAGTCGCGCTCCACCAAGGAGAACGCCATGGACGGCACGCCGAACAGATAGCCTTCCGAAGCGGCCGCCACCGTGCCGGAATACAGGGTGTCTTCCCCCATGTTGGCGCCGTTGTTGATGCCGGACACTACCAGGTCGGGGCGAAAATCCAGCAAGCCGGTCATGGCGACGTGCACGCAGTCGGAGGGCGTGCCATTGACGAAATGAAAGCCGTTGGCCGCCTGGCGCAAGGACAGGGGCCGGCGCAGGGTCAGGGAATTGGACGCCGCGCTGCAATTGGTCTCAGGCGCCACCACGGTAATGTCGCCCAGCGGCCGCAAGGCCGCCGCCAGCGCCTCGATGCCCGCCGCGTTGTAGCCATCATCATTGGTGACCAGAATACGCATTGCCTTGTCTTCCTGCCTGAAACCGGATGGTGCGAATTGTACTCGGGGATATCCCCTGTCTGGGTGACGGGGCCGCCCATGCGCTTTAGAATGCCCCCATTCCAATTTTCCGCGACGGCCCGGCCGCCCTCTTCCATGTCCGAATTCTCTTTCATAGGCGGTTCCATCCTGGCTCTGGTGCTGGGATACCTGATCGGATCGGTGTCCTTCGCCGTGGTGGTCAGCCGGGTGATGGGCCTGCGCGACCCGCGCAGCTTCGGTTCGGGCAACCCCGGCGCGACCAACGTGCTGCGCGGCGGCAACAAGCTCGCGGCCTTGCTGACTCTGCTGGGCGATGCCGCCAAAGGCTGGCTGGCCGTCGCGCTGGCGGCCTGGGCCATCACCCAGGGCTGGCTGTCCGGCGCCGCGCTGCCGCTGGCGGGCCTGGGGGCGTTCCTGGGGCACCTGTATCCGCTGTTCCTGCGCTTTCGCGGCGGCAAGGGCGTGGCCACGGCGCTGGGCGTGCTGCTGGCCCTGCAACCCTGGCTGGCGCTGGCGACCGCGCTGACCTGGGTGATCGTGGCGGCCACGACCCGGTATTCTTCGCTGGCCGCCATCATGGCCGCCATCTTCGCGCCGTTCTACTACCTGCTGGGCAATAACGTCGCCTGGCGCATCAACGTGCTGACGGCCCTGGTCATCGTCTTCATCAGTGTGCTGCTGCTGGCCCGCCACCACGAGAACATCGCCCGCCTGCTCGCCGGCAAGGAAAGCCGCATCGGCAGCAAAAAGAAATAGTTCAGGCAGGGACGCAGACGTCCTGCAGGTCCCAGCGCGGCCGCACGGCAAAGCCCGCATCCTGCGGCGCCGCCAGGTCGACCAGGCCGGCCTTGACCCGCTGTACTGCAGCCCAGGCGATCATTGCGCCATTGTCAGTGCACAACTGCAGGGGCGGAAAATACGCCTGCCCACCCAATGCCGACAACGCCTCCTGCAACTGCTGCCGCAGATGGCGATTGGCCCCCACGCCGCCCGCCACGACCAAGGTCTTCAGTCCCGTCCGGCGCAGGGCCTGCAGGGATTTGGCCGCCAGCACGTCGACGATGGCGGCCTCGGTCGAGGCGGCCAGGTCGGCTCGCGCGCTCGGGTCGGCTTCCCGGCCTTCGGCCTGCAAGGCCCGCATGCGCGTCATGACGGCGGTTTTCAGGCCGCTGAAGCTGAAATCCAGATCGCCGCTATGCAGCATGGGACGCGGCAAGGCATGGCTGCGGGGATCCCCCTGCTGCGCCAGGCGCGACAATTCCGGTCCCCCCGGATATCCCAGCCCCATGAGCTTGGCGCTTTTGTCGAAGGCCTCGCCGGCCGCGTCGTCCAGCGTCTCGCCCAGCAACTGGTAGCGCCCCACCCCGTCGACGCGCATCAACTGGGTATGCCCGCCGGACACCAGCAGGGCAACGAAGGGAAACGCGGGGACTTCGTCGGCCAGCAGGGGCGACAGCAGATGGCCTTCCAGGTGATGGATGGGAATCGCCGGCACATTCTGCGCCCAGGCGAACGCTCGCGCAAAGCCCGCGCCCACCAGCAGGGCTCCCGCCAGGCCAGGCCCGGCCGTATAGGCCACGGCATCCAGATTTTCTGGGCGCACGCCGGCCTCGTCCAGCACTTGCCGAGTCAGCGGCACGATACGCCGGATGTGGTCGCGCGAGGCCAGTTCCGGCACCACGCCGCCGTATTCGCGGTGCATGGCGATCTGGCTGTGCAAGGCGTGCGCCAGCAGGCCACGGTCCGTGCAGGCAATCGCCACGCCCGTTTCGTCGCAGGAACTCTCGAATCCGATGATCAGCATAGGGCGCAGTGTACCGCTGTTCCCAAAAGGGTTTTGAGCGCCGTAGAATGAGGTCGTTGCAGAAAATACGTCGTCAATAAATCGCTTCAACATCTGGGGACAGATCATGTTCGAACAGCTCTTCAAGCTCAAGGAACACGGGACCAACGCCCGTACCGAACTGCTTGCCGGCCTCACCACTTTCCTGACGATGTCCTACATCGTGTTCGTCAATCCCGACATCCTGTCGAGCACGGGCATGGACAAAGGATCCGTCTTCGTGGCCACCTGCCTGGCGGCCGCCCTGGGGTCGCTGATCATGGCCTTCGTCGCCAACTGGCCCATCGGCATGGCGCCCGGCATGGGGCTGAACGCGTTCTTCGCCTTCACCGTGGTCGCGCAGATGGGCTATTCCTGGCAGCAGGCGCTGGGGGCGGTGTTCATCTCGGGGGTGGTGTTCGTCATCCTGACCGTCACCGGCGCCCGAGAATGGCTGGTGGCCGGCATTCCAGCCTCGCTAAGGGCCGCCATCGCAGCCGGCATCGGGCTGTTCCTGGGCATCATCGCCCTGAAGACCGCCGGCATCGTCGTCCCCAATCCGGCCACCATGGTCGGTCTGGGCGACCTGACCCACGCCACTACGCTGTTTGCCATCCTGGGCTTTTTCATCATCGCCGCGCTGGGGGCCATGCGGGTAAAAGGCGCGATCCTGATCGGGATCCTGGCCATCACCCTGCTGTCCATCGTGACCGGCCTGACTCAGTACCAGGGCATCTTCTCCGCGCCGCCCAGCCTGGATCCCACGTTCTTCAAGCTGGACATCGCCGGAGTGCTGAACACCGGGTTCTTCCACATCATCCTGGTGTTCGTGCTGGTAGAAGTCTTTGATGCGACCGGCACGATGATCGGGATCGCCACGCGCGCCGGCCTCGTCACGCCGAACAATCCGGGCCGCCTGGGCCGCGCCCTGCTGTCCGACAGCTGCGCCATCGTCGCGGGCTCGTTCCTGGGCACCAGCAGCACCACGGCCTACATCGAAAGCGCCTCCGGCGTGCAGGCGGGCGGGCGCACCGGCATGACCGCGCTGGTCATCGCCGTGCTGTTCCTGCTGGCGCTGTTCCTGTCGCCGCTGGCCGGCATCGTGCCCGCCTACGCCACCGCGCCCGCCCTGCTGTACGTGGCCTGCCTGATGCTGCGCGAACTGGTCGACGTGCAATGGGACGACATCACCGAATCCGTTCCTGCCGCCATCGCCGCCGTAGCCATGCCCCTGACCTACTCCATCGCCAATGGCCTGGCCTTCGGCTTCATCAGCTACGTGGTGATCAAGGCCCTGTCGGGGCGTTTTCGCGACATCCACCCGGCCACCCTGCTGGTCGCCGTGCTGTTCGTCATCAAGTACGCCCTGTTTCCCGGCTGAGTCTTGCAAGGCAGGTACACTGCCCCCATATGATCAGAAATCCGGCAAGCGGCCTTTTGCCGCCTGCCACAGTCAGGAGCCCGCATGAGCATCATTGAACTCACCCAGGAAACCTTCCAGGAAGCCACCCAGGCCGAACAACCCCTGATCATCGACCTCTGGGCGCCGTGGTGCGGTCCGTGCCGCCAGTTTGCCCCCACCTTCGAGGCCGCTGCCGAGAAACACCCGGACGTCACCTTCGCCAAGATCAACACCGAAGAACAGCAGGAACTGGCCACGGCCCTGCGCATCCGCTCGATTCCGACCCTGATGGTATTTCGCGAGAACGTGCTGCTGTTCCAGCAGGCTGGCGCCCTGGCGGCATCGCAGCTTGAAGAACTGATCACCCAGGTCAAGGCCGTCGACATGACGCAGGTGCACGCCCAGATCGCCGAACAGGAAAAGGCGTCCTCGACCACGCATTGAACCTCCCTCACCCCGCCCGCCCATCCAGCGCCCACCGGCCAGACCCTGGCCGGTGGCGCATTCTGGGCATCCTGCTGACCACCATCTTCATGTCCCTGATCGGGGTCAGCATCGTCAACGTCGCACTGCCCTCGATCCAGACCTCCCTGAACGCCTCGCAATCCGATATGCAGTGGGTGCTGTCGGGATACGCGCTGACGTTCGGCGTAGTGTTGGTTGCGGCGGGCCGCGCGGGCGATCTGATGGGGCGCGGCGGCCTGTTCCTGGCTGGCGTGGCGCTATTCACGCTGTCGTCCATCGCCGCCGGCCTGGCGCCGAACGCCGACTGGCTCAATGGTGCGCGCTTTCTACAGGGGGTTGGGTCAGGCCTGCTCAACCCGCAGGGCCTGGGCATGATCCAGCACTATTTCCGCGGCGCCGAACGCGGTCGCGCCTTTGGCTATTTCGGCACTGTCGTCGGATTTTCCGTGGCCATCGGTCCGGTGCTGGGCGGTCTGCTGATCGAACTGGGCGGCCTGCACCTGGGCTGGCGGCTGACGTTCCTGGTCAACGTGCCCATCGGCATCGCCGTCATCGTTCTGGGGCTGAAGTGGTTTCCCCGGCCCCTGCTCCAGCGCCCGGACCGCGTCCACCCGCCAGGCGCGGCAGGCAACCCTGACGCCCAGGCCGCCGCGCGACTGGGATGGCGTTCCCTGGACCCCGTCGGATCCCTGCTGCTGGGGCTGGCCGTGCTGTCGGTCCTGTACCCCTTCGTCGAATCCCGCACTTCGCCACTGACCTGGGCCCTGCTGCCGCTGGGCCTGGCGCTGGCCGGCCTGTGGATTCTCTGGGAACGCGGCGTAATGCGCCGAGGCGGCAGCCCCATGGTCGATCTGCGCATTTTTTCCACTGCCAGCTTCAGCAACGGCGTCCTGATCATGGCGCTGTATTTCCTGGGCATGACCAGCGTCTGGGTGCTGGTCGCCCTGTACGTACAGCAAGGCCTGGGCATGTCGGCCCTGGAATCGGGGCTGTTCGGCATTCCCGCCGCCCTGTTCTCGTCCTGGGCGGCCGACTGGGCCGGTCGCCGGGTCATGGCCTACGGCCGCAAGATCGTCATCGGCGGCCTGTTCCTGGCCCTGCTGGGCCTGGGCCTGAGCATAGGGGTGATCCTGCTGCAGGCCTATGGCCTGATCAGCGCCTGGTGGCTGCTGCTCACCCTGTCCTTCATCGGGCTGGCGCAGGGATCGGTCATCAGCCCCAACCAGGCCCTGACGCTGATGGACGTGCCTCTGGATTACGCCGGCAGTTCGGGGGCCATCATGCAGACGGGCCAGCGCATCGGAACATCCGTGGGCATCGCCATGATCACCGCCGCCGTGTTCTGGACGCTGGACGGATCCTCGTCGTGGCACCTGGCCACTGCGGCGGGCTTTGGCGTGATCGCCGCAGTCGTCGTGCTGGCTCTGGTCTTCGCCTACAAGGACCAAAGCGACCGCCGCAGGCAAAGTCGCACAATCATCGCGGAGTGATCCCGCGACGGGGTCTATTTCGCGGCCATCCTGCTGCTCAGGACGCGCCGCACGCGCACCGCATCGCCAAAGCGCGAACCGCTCATGCCCTGGGCGTTGAGCAGCACCATGGCCAACTGCCGACCGCCCAGCTCCAGCATCATGACCAGGCAATTGCCGGCCTCGCGGGTTGTGCCGGTCTTGGACGCCAGGATCGCCCAGTCAGGCCTGCCCACCAACATATTGGTATTGTGGAAGGTCTGGCCCGCAAGCTTGTCTCCAGGGTCGGTCGTGAACTGCCGGATCAGCGGCTGTTCTGCAGCGGCCTTGACCAGCCGCACCAGATCGCCGGCCGAGGACACGTTTTCATTGGACAGGCCGACGGGTTCCACGAACCTGGAATTGCTCATGCCCAGCACCTGAGCCTGGGCGTTCATGGCATCGACAAATGCCCGTATGCCGCCTGGATAGGTGCGCCCCAGGGCATGGGCCGCGCTGTTTTCGGACGACATCAGCGCCAGATGCAGCAGATCCGAGCGGCTGAGGCTGGCACCGACCGCCAAGCGCGACGGCAGTTCACTGGGCACGGCATTGTCGCTGGCGTCGATGCTGATCATCTCGTCCATGGGGAGGCCGGCCTTGACCACCACCAGGGCGGTCATCAGCTTGGTGATCGACGCGATCGGCCGCACCTCGTCCGGCTCGCGGGCGAACAGGACATCATTCGTACCCATGTCTTTCACCAGAATCGTGGTGGAGGTCAGCTTTTCGATTTCCTTGGTCGGATTGCGCGTGACCAGCGAAGCACGGGCCGCAGCGTCCGGGTCCAGGGGGTCTGGCTGTGCGCCCCAACGCTGGACCGCAATGCGTTTGCCGTAGCCATGCTGGCAGATCGGCAAGGCGGGTTGGGCATTGCAAGGATGGAAATTGGCGACCTGAGCAGACGCGGCCGACGGCCACAGCAGGGTTGCCGCCAGGGCCAGCATGACGCAGGATGCCGCCCGCACGTATCGCAATGCCATGACCGCCCCCGATTGATCGACGCGACGCAAGACCACACCCGGCTTGCCTGATGGACCCTGCAAAGCATCTTACTATTATTTTCCGGAGATCAGAAAGAAACGGGCGCCCTCGCAAGGACGCCCGCTTTCCACTCAGACCGAACGATCAGGCGGCATCAGCCGAACAGGCCCGGCAGCCAGAGGCTGACGGCGGGCACGTAGGTGATGAA